>NZ_KE384519.1:0-102445 GCF_000426305.1 Anaerovorax odorimutans DSM 5092
GACAAAATTGAGCGTATAGTGAATTCAAAAGATACTTTTCTATTACGCGTAAAGTCTTTTTCTGGACGACAACATAATTTTGATTTGATATGATTTAAACTAGTTATTTGTGAGTTGAATTTTGAAATTGCTTCTTTAGTATTCATTTTATTCTCCTTGTAAATAGATTTGTTAAGTTCTACTTACAAGGGCCACTTTTATCCTTTTTAAAAGGATGATCAGATAAAAGTGGCCTCACATTTTTATGAAGTTGTCAAGCATAAAAAAACCCGCATCAAAAAAATTGATACGAGGTTTCTTAACTTAATGCCATTGTAGTTCAACTAGTGGTTTTGATTGTAAAATAGGACAACATTCGTTGTTCTCATTCCAGCATTTCGTGCTGCTGTCCGTTTTTCCATTAAATTCACTTTGTGAATTTGGAAAAAAGGCAGCGAAGGGAGAGAAACGACCGGAGGAGTGAAGCACAAAGTGCTGAACGTTGCCTGGGAAATAAGATACATATGATGAAAACAAAAATATTTATTTTGTTTTTCTTATAATACATTAGAATAAATAGTAATCAAAAAGGATTAATTATCTACATTAGAATTAATCCTTTTTATGTTTAAGAAAATATTGGAAATGATTATATAAAATACGTATAAGCTTACAAAATAAAGGTTTAAATTGTGTTATTAGTTTCTTTAAGTAATGTTTCAAAATCTTCAATTGGCATAGGTTTAGCAAATAAAAATCCTTGTGCCATATCACATTGCGAGCTTTGTAGAAACTCAGCTTGCTCCTGTGTTTCTACACCTTCAGATAGGACTTGTAAATTCAAATCTTTAGCGATATTAATAATCCCTGAGACTACATATTTATCTTTTTTATCTAATCCATCAGGTTTAAAAAATCCTTTATCTAATTTTACTATATCTACAGGAAGTTCCTTAAGTAAATTTAATGAAGAATATCCACAACCAAAATCGTCTATAGATAGTATAAATCCCATTTTTTTTAATGCATTAATCATATTCAAAACATCAGATACATTTTTTAAGAAAATATTTTCTGTAAGCTCTAATTCTAAGAGATTTGAAGGAATTTTATATTCATCAACAATCTTTTTAAAAGAATTGGCAAAGTTATTATTTGCTACATGTAGCCTAGATACATTTACAGAAATAGGAATAAGAGGTTTATTGTTATCAATCCATTTTTTTAGTAAGGTACATACTTTTTTATATACATAAAAATCTAAGTCAACAATATAACCGTTACTTTCAAAAAGAGGAATAAATTTATCGGGCGAAATCAAACCTTCTAACGGGTGCTGCCATCTTACAAGCGCTTCAGCACCTATAATTTCCTTAGTTGTAAGGGAAATTTTAGGTTGTAAGTATACAACAAATTCATTCTTTTTTAAAGATGATGCGATAGAATTTTCCAAAGCCTTTTCATGTAATAATTCTTTATGTATTTTATCATCATAAAATGATAAAGTATTGGTGAGGGATGTTTTAATAGTTCTTTTTGAGTGTTCAGCTTTTCCCACTATTAAAGAGATATCATATTCTTTTTTATGTATGATATAAATTCCCTTTTTCATAAAAAGCGTATAATTGTTATCCTTAATACTTTTGATTTCATTGCATTTATTATGTAATAAAGAAAGTCTTTTTTTAACACTATTTTTATCTTTAAATTTTAGTAACAATACAAAAGTATCATCAGAACGTCTTGCGCAGAGTTCATCTGTTCCTAAATTTTTATTGATTATATTAGATATTTTAGCTAAAATTTTATCACCAAATTTATATCCAAAAGTATAATTTATATATGAAAAATTATCAATATCGGTACATACTAAAGCAAATTGTTCTTTTTTGTTACTTTTTAATATTAATTCAGCATCGACCCTAAATTTATTATAATTCAGACCACCGGTCACTGGGTCAGTATAAGCTATTTTTTTCATTTCATTATATTGTTTAAATTTAATTGATATAATAGTTAATAGGATAATAATTATGATTAAGAGCAGTAACATTATACTGTAAGAGTGTGTTATCATAATAAACCCAAGCCTTCTAATTAAGTTTTAGTATTGGTAGTATATCGTAAAACCTTAAAAATATCAATATGAATGGAAAAAATAGTAATATATAAATTATAAATGTTTTAAATTATATATAAATTGGAAAATGAAGGCATACAGGTAAATAGAAGAGTATAAAAATATAAAACTTATTTTATATTTTGCTTTTCTTTACTCTGTTGCAGACAAGTTAAATATTGTATATACTAGAGAAAAAAGAATGGAAATAATATAATGAAAACATCAATTTATGAATTTTTAAAAAAACATGCAGAAAAAAATCCTGTATCATTTCATATGCCGGGACATAAGGGTTCTGATTTATATAAAAAATTGGGATATGAAAGCTTTATGAGGGATTTTTTAGATTATGATATAACTGAAATACCTGGAGCAGATAATTTATTTCAAACGGAGGGTATTTTGAAAGAAACACAAGACCGTTATGCAAAGCTTTATGGCGTTAAAAAATCATATTTGCTTATTAATGGTACAAGTGGAGGTATTATTGCAGCTATACTTGCTTCAGCAGTAAAAAGTAAAAAGCTAATAATGGCTAGAAATAGTCATAAATCAGTATTTAATGCTTTGACTTTGGGTCAAATTCAGCCTATTTATGCTTATCCTGATATGATAGCGGATCATGGAATATCAGGTAGTGTTTCTGCGGGTGAAATAGAAAGGCTTTTAAATGAAAATCCAGATGCTGATGCAGTGATTTTACCAAGCCCTAATTATTATGGAATTTGTAGTCCTATTAGGGATATTGCAGAGGTTGTGCATAGGCATAATAAAATTTTAATTGTAGATGAAGCACATGGTGCACATTTAAAATTATTTGAAAGTATAAATAATACATCAAATAATAAAAAGAATTTGCAATTGCCAAAGTCAGCTGTTTCATTAGGTGCAGATATTGTAATCAATAGTATTCACAAAACCCTTGCATCTTTAACGCAAAGTGCCGTATTACATTTAAATTCAAATAGAGTAGACCAATATTTGCTTGAGGATAAGTTGCAATGTATAGAGAGTACAAGTCCGTCATATATTTTAATGGCTTCACTTGATATTTCCGCAGATATTTTGGAAGAGCATGGTATGCAACTTATGGAAGAATGGAAAGATAATATAGAGAATTTTTATAATAGAGCTACACAAATTCCCGGTTTACAAATTATTAATAATTTGAAAGGACTAGATTGGACTAAGATAAATCTTAACATGAGTGGTGCTGGACTTTCCGGAGCGGAATTAGAAAAAATTCTCATAGAAGATTATGGGATATATACGGAACTTGTAACAGGTGATGTATTAATGGCAATGTCTGGCATTGGAAATATAAAACAAGATTATGAAAAACTTGCAAAAGCATTAGAAGAAATTTCTTATAAATATTACAAAATAAAAAATGAAAAAAATAATGACAAAAAAAGAAAATTAAATTTACCAAAGCAAGCAAAGTTATTTGATATTCCAAAAGAAAAGAAAAAAATCAAGTTAGAAGATGCAGAAGGGTATTTATGTGCAAGCTCAATTATTCCATATCCACCGGGTATTCCAATACTTTGCCCAGGAGAATTAATAGAAAAGGGAGTAATTGAATACATTAAGGCTCTTCGCTTTTCAGGAGAAAAAGTTATCGGAGTAAATGAACTTGGAGAGATTATTGTATCTTATGATAAATATAATAAATAAGATAAATTAAATAATTACGGGTATTATTTTAGCAAATCTCTAGGAGAAAAAATTAATGGTTAAAAAATAATAATGATTTTTATATTTAAATAGTCACTATATATTTAATCATATTTTAAAAATAATTGGTGTAATGATATTCCAAACTAAATAAAATTTAATGAATACATCGTATTTAATATTAAGGGAAAAAGGAGAGATTATTTAATGAAATTCGGAAGCATGAAACCAGAAAGAGTTGCAAAAAATGTTTTTATTTATTTGACAATTCTTATAATAATAAACTATATTTCAATACCTAATATTATTGTGCCTTTAGGAACTGTCGTTACTGAATTACAAAATAATTTATTAAAAATTGAATTTTACATTGAAAAAGCAGTAATATTTATTATTTATTTAATTCTATTAAGGCTTTTTTGCGAAATAATATATAACATTATTTTTGCATGCCATTTGTATATAAATAATAAAATAAATAAATAATTTTTCATTCCTATTAAGTAAGAACAATTTTGAATAAAGAAAGCAGGTTTTAAATTTGGACAAGGCATAATCGATTGTAAAAACTGGAAGGTGATAATATATTATGAAAATTAATAAAAATGTAACTTTAATAATATTGATATTGATAGTAATGATAAGCATAAGCAGCTGTACGAATCCTTTAAAAATTAAAGATAAATCAAAGGTACTTTCACAAAGTAATTTTCAATTAGACACAATTGTAAAGATAAATCTATATGGCTGGGAAGATGAAGCAATTTTTAATGAAGTCTTTGATGAAATTGGAAGATTGGAAAAAATTTTAAGCGTAGATTATGAAGGAAGCGATTTAGATTTATTATGTAAAAATGCAGGTACTAAGTGGACAACTGTATCTCCTGAAACTTTAGAGATTTTAAAAACAAGTATATATTATTCGGAATTATCGGAAGGGTATTTTGACATAACAGCAGGGCCACTTATATCATTATGGAATATAAAGGATGGAAAAGGGTACGTACCAAGTTCAGAAGAGATAGAAGAAGCAAAAAAGTTCATCAATTATAAAGATATTTTGTTTCAAAATGAAAAGGAGGTAATGCTAAAAAATCCCGGAATGAAAGCAAATTTAGGCGCCATTGCAAAGGGCTATATTGCTGATAGAGTAAAAGAACTGCTCTTAGAAAAGGGTGTAAAAAGTGCTATTATTAATTTAGGTGGTAATATACTCGTAGTTGGTGAACCACCAGAAGGAGGAGAATTTAATATTGGAGTTCAGGATCCTTTAGGAGAAACCGGTGAAGCCATAGGTATTTTACAAATAAATGATAAGAGTTTAGTATCATCAGGATCATATGAAAGATATTTTGTATATGAAGGAAAAAAATATCATCATATTTTAGATCCATTTACAGGATATCCCTCTGATAATAATTTATCAGGTGTAACAGTAGTTTCGGAAAAATCCACAGATGGTGATGCCCTTTCAACAATAATCTTTTTACTTGGAGAAGAAAAAGGCATGAAATTAATTGAAAGTATTTCAAACACAGAGGCTGTTTTTATTGATAAAAAAGGTAATATTCAAGTTAGTACAGGGCTACAAGATAAATTAATAAAAAACTAAGAGGTTTTTAGATATGGTTAAAAAGGCTGATATATATTTAGGCATAGTAATGTTAGTTTTGGGAGTTTTATTTTTTCTTTTTATATTGTTCTTTCAGGAAACAGGTAGTGAAGTTGAAATTACAGTGGATGGAGAACTTTATGGAAAATATTCATTAGATAAAGATGCGGTAATAGATATTGAAAAAAATGGTCATATAAATAAATTGGAAATTAAAGATGGAAAAGCTAAAATGATTTATGGGGATTGCCCCGATCAATATTGCGTAAAACATAAATCCATAGATTCTACAAATGATACTATTGTATGTTTACCTAATAAGGTAGTAATTACAGTTATTAACGGAGAGGAAAGAAAAATAGATGCAATCACAAACTAAAAAAATAGCTATCAGTTCAGTATTGATTGCTCTTGCCATTATTTTTTCTTACGTAGAGGTTTTAATTCCTTTTAATTTTGGAATTCCGGGAATGAAACTGGGGATTCCCAATATTGTTGTTATATTAGCTCTTTATACTATAAGTGCAAGTTCAGCTTTAGAGATTAATTGTATTCGTATTATACTTGTAAGCGCCATGTTTGGTAGTTTCTCTATGGCTATTTACAGCTTTGCAGGAGGTTTTTTAAGTTTTGGAGTTATGTATTTTTTAAAACGTACAAATAAATTTAGTATTATAGGGGTTAGCATGGCGGGAGGAGCATTTCATAATATAGGCCAACTATTAATGGCAGCAGCAATCGTTGAAAATATAAAAATGCTGTATTCTCTTCCTTTATTAATGATTATAGGAATGATTACAGGAATAATTATTGGAATAATAAGCCATAAAATAATTAAAAATTTTGAATAAATTAACAACTTATAATGATAGTTAAAGAATTGACAAGTTGAAAAGGTGAAGTTATAATAAATGTAAATACAAAGATAATTATAAAAAGTTAATATTTTCTCTGAATTTCCAATTGACAATAGGTATATTGCCGATGGAAACGTTAGGGTAATAAAAGTGATTTTATTGTCTGCCAGTGTGCAAAGGAGAGATAGGCCCATTTTGGGAGTATCTTACCTTTGCTTTTTTTTATGAAAAAGCTGGTAAATATGAATATAAAATTATTTTAATTATGAAAAATTGAAAGGCGGGAACCAATTAATTATGAAAAGATTAAAATTTTCAAAAGAAAAATGTATTGGCTGTCAATTATGTTCTCAAGTATGTTCAGCTATGAAAGAAGGTGAGTATATTCCTTCAAAAGCACGAATTGGAATTGAAACTTACTATGATAAGGGCAAAGAAATAAAGTATCATGATTCTTATTGTATTCTTTGTGGTATTTGTAAAAAGAAATGTCCTGTAGATGCAATTACTCTTGGGGAATATATTCAAGTGGATATGGATAAATGCATTGGCTGTGGAGTTTGCGCTGAAGTATGTCCTAAGCATGTAGTAAAAATCAGAGATGAAAAGGCATATATATGTGATACTTGTAAGGGTGATCCTGCATGTGTTAAGACTTGTCCACAAAACGCTTTGACGTTTGAATAATAGAGAAAGGAGATATGCACGATATGACAATGTTAGGATATCAAAACAAATTTTTGAGAATTGATTTAACTAAAAAAGGAGCAAAAACAGAGCCTCTTCGTATGGATTGGGCTGAAAAATATATTGGATCAAAGGGTTTAGCTATCAAGTATTTATACGAGGAACTAAAACCTGGTATTGATCCTCTTTCATCAGAAAATAAACTGCTATTGATGACAGGACCTCTTACAGGTACTCCAGTACCATGTTCTGGTAAATTATCAATATCAGCAAAGTCACCTGCAACAGGAACCATTAATGATTGTTCCATTGGAGGGCATGTAGGAATTAAAATTAAATTTGCAGGTTATGACGCCATCATGTTTGAAGGAGTATTAAAAGAGCCGGGATATGTACTCATTGAAGACAGTAAAATTTCCTTTAAAGATGCAAAAGATCTTTGGGGAAGGGGATCACATGAAGCGGAAGCAATTTTAGCAGAAAAATATGGTCATGAATATAGTATTTTATCTATCGGACCTGCTGGTGAAAATCTTGTAACTATGTCTTGTATTAATTCTGACTATTATAGACAGGCAGGAAGAGGTGGCATTGGTGCTGTTATGGGTAGCAAAAACCTTAAAGCTATTGTAATTAAAGGTACCGGTGGAGTAAAAGCTGCTAATATTGTGGAAACTACAAAAAGAATTGTAGAGATTCTTCATGAAGATGTTCTTCAAGAAGATAATACATTTATTTTTGACTGTGGTACAACAGCATTCCTTGAAGCCTGTAATGATGGAGGAATTCTTCCTGTAAATAACTTCTCAGATACAACAGATGAAAGATGGACGGAATATAATGGAGATGTACTACTTGAAAAAAGAGCAGGAAAACGAGGATGCGGAAGCTGTGGCCTTGGATGTGGTAACTTTTTAAAGTATGGAAATGCTATTTGTGAAGGACCTGAATATGAAAGTATCGCTGTAGCGGGCCCTAATGCAGGAATTAGAGATCCGGAAGCTATTGTTAAATTTAATCAGGTAGCTGATGACGTTGGACTTGATACAATCAGTGCAGGAGATACTATTATCTGGGCTATGGAAATGACAGAAAAGGGAATTCATGATTTTGGTATTAAATTTGGCGATAAAGAAAAAATGATAGAATATTTATATTTAATGGCAAAAAGAGAAGGCGTTGGTGCTGATCTTGCGTTAGGTGTAAAACTTGCTTCTGAAAAATATGGAGGTACAGACTTTGCTATGCATGTAAAGGGACTTGAATATCCTCAATATGAACCTCGTGGTTCATGGGGAATGTCACTTGCATACGCAGTGTCAGACAGAGGTGCCTGCCATATGAGAGCTTATGCTCCAAATGAAGAAGTATTTGCTGCTTCTATACCCCCATATACTCCTGAAGATAAAGGTCAGATGGTATATAATCTTGCAGAACATAATGCAGTAAAATTCTGTTTATGTATTTGTGACTTTTGGGGTACAATAACTATGGAAATAATGGCAGAAATGATGACAATTGTTACAGGTAAAGAATGGTCTGTTCAAGAAATGAAAGACGTAGCTTGGAGAACAATTCAGATTGCAAGAGCCTTTAATCAAAGAGAAGGCTTTAATAGAAAAGATGATACTATGCCAAAACGTCTTGCTAAAGAAGCCTTGAAAAATGGTCCTGCAGCGGGGCAGGCAATTCCTCAGGAAGCTTTTGAAGATATGCTTAATCAATATTATAATGTACTTGGCTGGGATGAAAATGGAATGGTTCCTGAAAGTATTATTTGCCAACTGTAATTTAGCACATTTTAAAATAAAGATTTGAGATAGTAATAAGTATGTAATTAAAAAAGGGTGGAATTTTTTATATGAAAATTCTGCCCTTTTAAGTATAATGAGATATAAAGAAATTTTTTATTATTTTATTAAATATAAAATTAAAGAAGGGGAATCTTATGAAAATTACCATTACATTAAGAGGAAGTTTATTGAAATATTTTAATGGAGATAAAGAAAGGGTAGTGGAAGTTCCTGATTCATGTACTTGTGAAGAGGCCTTGGCCACTGTTGGAATTAATTGGCGTGAAATAAAAAGCTTTGGATTTGTAGCTATAAACGGTAAAAGGGTTATGATCTTTGACCAATTAAAAGAAGGAGATGAGTTAAAAGCATATCCTAGAATTTCAGGAGGATAAATTAGAGTTTTCATAAACCAAATAAGTATGACTTATGAATATTTAAACAAATAAATGAGCAGATAATTATCTGCTCATTTATTTGTTTAATTCAAGGGATTTCAGACGTATGTTTACTTGACAAGAATATATACTATTGATATAATTTGGTCTAGTTGGTTTTAATTAAAAAAGTTAGAAATAAAGAGAGGTAAATTATGTTTAATAAGAAAATCTTAGCAATACTTTTAGTTCTATGTCTTTGTATCGGTTTATTTGCCGGATGTGGAAATAGTGAAAAAAATACAGATTCTGATTCCAACTCAGATACCACAGCACAGTCACTAGATGGAGAATCTTTGTTTATTTACTGTGGCGCAGGAATGACAAAACCTTTTACCGAAATTGTGGATCTTTTTAAAGAAAAAACAGGAGCAGATGCAACTGTTTCATTTGGGAACTTAGCTCAAATCAGTAGCCAGATCAATACTTCACAAGAAGGAGATCTATTTATAGCGGGAGATCAAGATGATTTAGCAACCTTTGATGAAGGAATTATCACAGATACAAAACCTTTGGTTAAACATATACCGGTTTTAGTAATACAGAAGGGAAATCCTAAAAATATATCAAAAATTAAAGATTTGGCAAATAGCGATATAAGACTAGTTTTAGGTGATAATCAATCTACGCCTATTGGTAAAATAGCTGATAAAGTGTTAAAAAATCAGGAAATTTTTGATAAAGTAAATATTGTTTCAAGAGCAACTACAGCTCCTGAAATCGCAAATGTACTGTCCATGGGAGAATGTGATGCAGCTATTGTATGGAAAGAAAACGCAAATAATGATGGCGTGGAAATAGTAGATACAGATGAACTGGATGGTTTCATAAAGACTATACCAGCGGCTAGCATAAGTTACAGTAAAAATGAAAAAGCAAGAAAAGCATTTTTAGAATTTTTAGATACAGATGAAGTTATTGCAATATGGCAGAAATATGGATATGAGCAGGTAGAATCAGATAAGGAATAAAAATGAATATCAAACAAAGTTTAAGAAAGATAAGCTTTTTTGATGTGATAACAATTTTAATAGCAAGCATTGTTATACTCTTTATTTTAAGTGTAGTAGTTATGCTTATTTTCAAAGGAATTGCTAGCATAAATAAAGAATTTTTTTCAAAAGAGATTATATTTGCTTTAACTCTTAGTTTATCTACAGCAAGTATATCAACAATTGTTTGCCTTTTATTTGGTATTCCCACTGCTTATGTTTTAACCAAAACAAAGATACCTTTTAAAAGATTTTTTGAAGTTTTAATCGAATTACCGCTATCTTTACCTAATCTTGTTTTAGGATTAAGTCTTTTATTAATTTTCGCATCACCTTTTGGAAAGATGTTAAGTGAGGCAGGGTTTAGAGTTATTTTTTCCAAAGCCGGAATTGTTATGGCACATACGTTAGTAAATCTGCCTTTTGTAATTCGGATGATAAAAACTGCTTTTAGAAGTGTGGATAAAAGACTGGAATTTATAGCACAAAGCTTGGGTGCTTCAAAATTTAAAAGTTTTTTGCTAGTTACTCTTCCGTTATCGAGAAATGCTATTGTAGGAGCAGTAATTCTTGCATGGTCAAGAGCATTGGGAGAATTTGGAGCAACTCTTATGGTAGTTGGTGTTACAAGAATGAAGACAGAAACTTTACCTGCAAGTATTTATTTGAATATTGCAACAGGTGATATGGGAGCTGCTATGTCTTCAGCAGTTATTTTGTTAATTATATCAGCTGCATCATTGTTTTTATTTAATTGTTTTCAGAAAGATATGAGATGATTGTAAATAATTATACGTAAGGAGTAGTATATGAAGAAGAATAATATGGTGTGTGTAAATAATTTTTCTTTAGCTCTTGGAGATTTTCATCTGAACCAGATTTGTTTGGATATAGAAGAAGGAGAAATCTTTGCTATATTAGGTCCAACAGGAGCCGGGAAAACAGTACTACTTGAATCGATTGCAGGAATATATGAAGGGGAAAAAGGAGTAGTATTTTTAGATGGAAAAAGAGTTTGTGACAGTGCTCCTAATAAAAGAGATTTAGCATTCGTATATCAGGATTATGCACTTTTTCCTCATATGACTGTTATGGAGAATATTAAATTCGGATTAAAAATGAAAAAAATAGATAAAAACAAAGGTAATGAAAGAATCAATGAGCTTATCACTCTATTAAAGATTGAACATTTGATGAACAGATACCCTGCTAATTTAAGCGGAGGTGAAAAACAGAGAGTTGCTTTAGCACGTGCACTTGTTTTAAATCCAAAATTACTACTTATGGACGAGCCTTTTTCTGCTTTAGACCCTAAAACAAAAGAACAAATGTATCAACTTATAAAAAAGATACATGAAGCCTTTGGTTGTACAATTATTTTTATAACACATGATTTTAATGAAGCGCAAAGATTGGCATTTCGTATTGGAATTTTAATTGGTGGAAGTATAAGAGGCGTATGTGAAAGTCAAGCTCTTTTCCATGGAAATATGGAAAAAGATGTGGAAGATTTTCTAATAAGAAAAGAAATTAACATGAAAATGGTTAGTAATTTAAATTAAAGTGCAAATCAGTATAAATATAAGTTATAATGGTTTCTGTGATTGAGACAGCGTTGCTGTAATGTAGAAACCATTGAAACATGTCTGCAGTTACAAATTGGTCTGCAGAATATGGAAACATGTTATAATGATTCTTGTGATTGAGACAGCGTTGCTGTAAGGTAAGAATCATTGAATTATGCTTGGAAACTTGTGTCATGATATAATGGTTTCTGTGATTGATACAGCGTTGCTGTAATGTAAAAACCATTGAAACATGCTTGGAAACTTGTGTCATGATATAATGGTTTCTGTGATTGATACAGCGTTGCTGTAATGTAAAAACCATTGAAACATGCTTGGAAACTTGTGTCATGTTATAATATAATATAAAGAAAAGGAGGCGTAAGATGATATATATTTCAGATGAAGATATCGATCGATTAATTAAAGAAGATGTACCTTATATAGACCTTACCACATGGGTATTAGGTTTTGGAGAGGAAATTGGAAGAAGCATATATTTTACAAGGCAGGATGCTGTATTATGCGGAACAGAAGAAGTTATCCGTATTATGAATAAATTGAACATAGAAGTAGAAGCTTCAAAGCCTTCAGGAAGTCTTATTAAGAGCGGAGAGAATTTTTTGACTGCTAAAGGTAAAGCGAAGGATCTGCATATGGCATGGAAGATGTGCCAAAATATTTTTGACCATTGTTCAGGTATGGCCACGAAGACAAAAGAGTTGGTAGATATTGTAAAATCAGAAAATCCTAATATGGAAATTGTAACAACAAGAAAATGTTTCCCTGGAACAAAAGCATTGGCTGTAAAAGCAATTATGACTGGGGGAGCATATCCTCACAGATTAGGGCTTTCAGAAACAGTCCTTGTTTTTAAACAGCATACTAATTTTATCGGTGGATTTGAAGGATTTATAAAGGAAATCCCTAATATAAAGCATAAGCTTTGTGAAAAGAAGCTTATCGTAGAAGCAACGTCCATAGATGAGGCTGCTAAGTTATGCGAGGCAGGAGTTGATGGTATACAATTTGATAAATTAACGCATGAAGTTTTAAAAGAAGGTGTACCTAAATTACGCAATATTTCTCCAAATGTGCTTATATTAGCTGCGGGAGGCATAAATGAAAAAAATGCAAAAGAATATGCTAAAACAGGAGTAAATGCAATTGTTACTACAAGTTTATACCAAGCTAAGCCAATTGATATTGGAGTGAAGATTGAAAAAATATAAATTTTTTGAATGGAAATTTGATAGTTATAGTTCATGTAACAATTTTTTATAAAAATATGATACTTATAAATAAACCCCAATAAAAAAATATTTTTTTATTGGGGTTTATTTATATCTTTAATTTGTTATTTTTTAAGCGGTTTTATCGAATATCAATCCTGTTTGATTTATTCCCAAAGGATCTTGTGCCATCGTACTCTCATATGTAGTTTTTGCTTCAATGGTAATTTGTTTAATATTACTTCCTTCTATTTTACTTTCTTGCTCTCTTCTTGCAAGTTCAGTATTAGCTTCTGCTTGGCTTATTACTTGTTCAGATACTAATTCCTGAATTTCCTCTTCTGTTAAGGTAGAAAGATTAATAGTGCTTGAATCATCATCTTCAGTTGATGATGATGTACTCTGCTCAATAATTTCTGAATTATTTAAAGCGCTGTCTGTCTGGGTCACAGAAGAAGAATTAATATTTAAATCTTCTTCTGAGTCATTTTGAGAAGATAAATTTGACATTAATGAGTTTAAACCGGCATCACTAATTTCTATTGAATCAGTTTTACGAGTTATTGCTTGCTCAATAGGAAGAGATTGCTTGTCCGCAGTAACTTTACCTTCTTCGTCTTCTGTTGAAGTAATGGAATTTAAGGTTTCTTTAGAGCTTATTGAATATTTCTCATTCGTATTGTAATAATTACTAATTGCTTGAATCATGATTTTACCTCCTTTCTCTTTTTATGAAAAATTACCCATATATATACTATCGCATGTATATGTTATTTCTGTGAAAAATTTTAATATATTTAAAATTTTCTTTATTTTAGGGAAATTTAAAAAGCTACATGCTGCAAAATAGACAATATGTGTAAAAGTAAAAGGAGTCTTTTGGGATTTAATTTAACACAATTTATTATTTTTAAAGCCTCCCCCAATTACAGAAATACTTTCTGTAATTGTAACAAAAGCAGTTGGTTCAATTTTTAAAACTATATTTCTGAGTTTTGGAGTTTGATATGGATTAATAGCACACATCATTTGTTTCTTTTGTTTACCAGAATATGCACCTTTTACCTCCGTAATAGTTACTCCTCTTCCAAATTCTTTCATTAGGGCAAGTGCGATTTCATCAGCTTTTTCTGTAATAATGATTACAGTTCTTTTATAATTGATACCCTCTATGATATAATTTACTACAGTACTGGAAATAAATATTGTAGCAATAGTTGCAACTACAATATCTATACCAAGAAAATAGCATGCAAAAATTAATATAAGAGCATTTGAACCCAAAGAGGAATTCCCCATGGGTATTGAGAAATATTTATATAGTATTCTTGATATTACATCTAGGCCTCCACCGGAACCATTATTTCTAAGCATTATACCGGCACCAACTCCAATAATTACACCTCCGGCTATAATACATGTAATTGGATTTTCAGAAGGAGTGGGGATATTTTCAGTTAATTTTAAAGCTATAGACATTGATATCATACCTAATGAGCTGAAAAAAACGAATTCTTTGTCTACTAGAAAAATACCTAAAATTAATATAGGAATATTTAAAACAAAAGTAACCAGGGCAATGTTTGTACCTAATAATATATTAGATAAAATTGCAATTGCAGTAATTCCGCCACCTAATAGATTAACTGGAACATAAAATAAATTTATTCCAAAGGCAATAATAACAGCTCCTAAAATAATTAGAAATATTTTTTTTGCTATCCTTAAGATATTTTTAAACATAATAATTTTCCTCTTATACTAAAATACTTTTAAATATATTATTTTCCTTATCTTTTATTATTATAATTATTATAATAAATTTATGTATTTCTAACAATCAAAATTAGAAAAAAGTAGTTTTTAATTTATAATAAGGAAATTTGTCATTAATTTAAATGTTGACATTTAAAAATTATCAAAATATAATTAAATCAAATAGTTTGATAATCAAAGTAAATTAATATAAGAATAATAGGGAGGAATAGATTGGGAGTTACAATAATAGGAACAGGAAAAGCATTACCTGAGTTATCTGTAAAAAATGAAAAATTAGCAGAACTGGTAGAAACAGATAATCAATGGATTATAGACAGAACAGGTATTGAATCAAGGCATATCTCTGTAAATGAAAAAGCTTTAGATCTAGCTGTTAGTGCAGCAAAAAAGGCTTTAGGAGAAATAGATTTAGATAGCATTGGACTTGTAATTGTTGCTACAGTTTCACCAGATGTATTAGTGCCGTCTATGGCAGCACTTGTTAAAAGGGAACTACATTTGTCAAATGCAGTTGCATTTGATTTAAATACTGCCTGCAGTGGGTTTATATATGGAACATGGACAGCAGAAGCGCTTATAAAAAATGGAATGTGTGGAAATAGTAATACGAATAAAATTAATCGTGCATTGGTAATAGGCGTTGAAAGGTTGAGCAGAATTGTTAATTGGGAAGATCGAGGCACATGTATTTTATTTGGAGATGGCGCAGGGAGTGCAGTTTTAGAATATTCTCAGGAGAAAACCGGAATTATAGGAAGCTATGTAAAAAATTATGATGACGTTACAGATTGCTTAACGTGTGGTATGCAATATATTAAAACGCCTTTTACAAATGAAATAGAGCATAGTGATATGTTTTTAAAAATGAATGGTCCACAGGTATTTAAATTTGCGGTAACAGCAATAGAAGAAGTTATGAATAAGGTTTTAACTGATACAGGAGTTTCAGCTGATGAAGTTAAATATTATGTTCCTCATCAGGCAAATATGAGAATAATAAAGACTGCCGCGCAGAGATTTAAGCAGCCCCTTGAAAAATTTCAGGTAAATATTCAAAATACAGGAAATGTATCTGCTGCTAGTATTCCTATGGCGTTAGCAGATTTAATGTCTAGTGGTAAGGTAAAAAGCGGAGATAAAATTATGATTGTTGGCTTTGGCGGCGGACTTAGTGCAGGAGCTATCCTTTTTGAAGCGTAATAAGAATATAAAAAGTGAAAATGACCTTAGTTGATAAAAGAATGGAGGAAGTAGTTATGATAAATATATGCGAGCTTCTGGGAATAAAATATCCAATTATTCAAGGCGCTATGGCATGGATAGCAGATAGTTCTTTAGCAGCAGCAGTAAGTAATGGCGGAGGATTGGGAATTATTGCAGCAGGAGCGGCAGAGCCAGAATGGGTTAGGGAAGAAATAAGAAAGACAAAGAAATTAACTAATAAACCTTTTGGAGTAAATATTATGCTGCTTAGTCCCCATGTGGACGCAGTAATGGATATACTTTGCGAGGAAAAAGTTGCTGTAGTGACAACCGGCGCAGGAAATCCAGGTAAATACATAGAAAAGCTTAAGCGAAGCGGAGTAAAAGTTATACCAGTAATTGCATCTGTTGCTCTTGCTATAAGAGTAGAAAGAGCAGGTGCGGATGCTGTTATAGCAGAAGGGTCAGAGGCTGGAGGCCATATTGGAGAATCTACTACTATGGCTTTAGTTCCTCAAGTTGCTGATGCAGTTAATATCCCCGTTATAGCAGCGGGAGGAATCGCAGACGGAAGGGGAATTGCAGCAGCGTACATGCTTGGAGCGAAGGGTGTTCAGGTAGGAACCAGGTTCTTGGTAGCTAAAGAATGTACAGTTGCACAAAGTTATAAAGATTTAATTATAAAAGCTAAAGATACTGATACAATAGCTACAGGAAGAAGTACAGGACATCCTGTTAGAGTTATTAAAAATAAGCTTGCTAGAGAGATTCTTAATTTAGAAAAGAAAAATGCTTGTTTTGAGCAAATTGAAATGCTCACAGTAGGAAAATTAAGGGCAGCAGTTAAAGACGGAGATGTTATTAGGGGTTCGGTTATGTCTGGACAAATAGCGGGACTAGTAAAAAAAGAACAGCCGTCTAAAGAAATAATAGAGGAAATGTTTAAGGAGGCAGAGGAGATTTATGAAAATAGGATTGATATTTGCAGGTCAGGGAGCTCAGCACACAGGAATGGGTAAAGACCTTTACGAAACATCAGAGGCAGCAAAGAAAGTAATTGATATAGCAGGAGAAGAAATAAAGGGTTGGTGTTTTGAAGGTACTAAAGAAATGCTTAGACAAACAAATATTACTCAGCCTTGTATTTATACTGTTACAATGGCGGCTTATGAAGCATTTCTCGAGGAAATATCAAAGTTGACTAATGAGCAGAAAGATTCTGTGGAAATAATGGGTATGGCTGGATTTAGTTTAGGCGAATATGCCGCTTTAACAGCCGGAGGTGCAATTGAAGATTATGAGATTGGTTTAAACGTTGTAAAGCAAAGAGGTAAATGGATGAACGAGGCCGGCCTCAATGAAAATGGTGAAGGAAAAGGTGGAATGATAGCTGCCTTTGGAGATAGAACTAAAATTTTGGAATGTGTTAAAACCGTAAGAGAAGATGGAATTTTAGAAGGCGTTAATTTTAATTCTCCAATTCAGACAGTAGTAGCAGGTGATAAAGAAGCTTTAGCCAGATTTAGAAAAAAGGCTAAGGAGCAGGGTGATATTAAAGCTGTACCTCTTAGTGTAAGTACAGCTTTTCATAGTCCAATGATGGAATCTGCGGTTAAAAAATTAAAACCACTTCTTTTAGAAAGCAATTTAAAGGAGCCTGTTTTTAAGCTATATTCTAATGTAACAGGAAAAGATCTAATGGAAGGAGCCGATAAACCTGCTGATAAGTGGATTGCGGATATTATGGCAAAACAGGCAATGAGTCCTGTTTATTGGCAGGAGATTGTTGAAAATATTATTGCAGACGGAGCACAAGTATTAGTAGAAATAGGACCGGGAAATACACTTTCAGGATTAGTAAAAAAAATAAATCATGATATGATTACTATGAATGTTTCCGATGAAGAAACTTTAAAGCTTACAATAAAAAGAATTATAGATTTGCTTAAAAAGGAAGAAGCAGGAGAAGAATTGATAGAAGAAGGTGAAAAATAGTGTTAAAGGGTAAAAGTGCAGTAATAACAGGCGGCGTACGTGGAATAGGTAAAGCTATTGCAGAAGAATTTTGTAAGAATGGTGCCAATGTAATGCTTTGCTACAGAAGCAATGATGAGGCAGCTGAAAATACAGCTAAGGAGCTTTTGCAGTATGGTACAAAAGTAGAATTAATGAAAGGCGATGTTTCAGATTTTAATCATGCAGAGGAAGTTGCAAAAGCAGCTAAAGAAGCTTTTGGTAAAATTGATATTTTAGTAAATAATGCTGGAATTACAAGAGATAACTTAATGATGAAAATGAGCTCGCAAGATTTTGATGATGTGGTAAAAGCTAATTTAAGCGGTAGTTTTTATTTTGTAAAAGCAATTTCAAAAATTATGATAAAGCAAAGAAGCGGACGTATAATTAACCTTTCATCTATTGTTGGTTTAAAAGGAAACCCAGGACAGGTAAATTATAGTGCTTCAAAAGCAGGTGTTATTGGACTTACTCTTTCAGCAGCAAAAGAGCTGGGAAGACGAGGTATTACAGTTAATGCCATTGCGCCTGGATTTATAGAAACAGATATGACAGGTATTTTAACAGACGAACAGAAAAAAAAGATGGCAGAAACAATAAGCTTAGGAAGAATCGGCAAACCGAAAGATATTGCCAATGCCGCAGTTTTTCTGGCATCAGACAATGCAAGCTATATTACGGGGCAAGTTCTGGGTATTGATGGTGGAATGAGTATATAAAGGAAGGATATATTTATATTATGGATAGAAGAGTAGTGATAACAGGTATGGGAGCCATTACACCTGTAGGCAATAATGTTAATGAGTTTTGGCTGGGTATTAAAGAAGGAAAAAACGGAATAGATTTAATAACTCATTTTGATACAGCAGATCAAAAAGCTATTATGGGAGGCGAAGTTAAAGACTTTGAGTATTCTGATAAAAAAGCAGGTAAAAGACTTGACCGCTCATCTCAGTTTGGATTAACTGCCGCTTCTGAAGCTGTATTAGACAGCGGTCTTGTTAGTGGAGAAAATATTGACCCACATCGCTTTGGAGTAATAGCGGGTACTGGGATTGGAGGAATCATGACTCTTGAAAAAGAGACTAGAAAAGCATATGACAGAGGAGTTTCTAGAGTTTCTGCATTATTAGTCCCTATGGTAATACCTAATATATTAGCAGGGAATCTAGCCATTAATTTTTCAGCAAAAGCTAGTTGTATCGGAATTGTAACTGCGTGTTCAGCGGGCACACATAGCATTGGTGAGGCATACAGAACAATAAAACACGGATATGCGGATGCTATGATTTCAGGTGGATCTGAAGCGGCTTTTGCTCCTGTTTGCTTCTCAGGGTTTGCAAATATGACAGCACTTTCCACAAGAAAAGATAAAAATAGATGCTCAACTCCATTTGATAAAGAAAGAGATGGATTTGTTATGGGTGAAGGATCAGGATTTGTTATTTTAGAAGAATTAGAACATGCTCTTGCAAGAAATGCTAAAATTTATGGAGAAATTGTAGGATACGGAACTACTTGTGATGCATATCATATTACTTCACCATCTCCTACAGGAGAGGGTGCAGCAGCAGCTATGCAGCAGGCTATTGACGAAGCTGGTATTAAACCAAATGAAGTGGACTATATTAATGCGCATGGAACAGGAACACCATATAATGATTTATTTGAAACTATAGCTATAAAAAGTGTTTTTGGTGAAGATGCTTATAATATACCTGTTAGCTCAACAAAGAGTATGACAGGACATCTTTTAGGTGCCGCAGGAGCAATAGAAGCAGTTATATGCGTAAAAGCTATAGAAAATGGTATTGTTCCTCCAACAATAAATTTAGAAGTTCCTGATGAAGAATTAGACTTAGATTATGTACCAGGTGTCGGCCGTGAAAAAGAGTTGAACTATGTTATGTCCAATTCATTAGGATTTGGTGGGCATAATGGAACAATTTTAATTAAGAAATATGTATAGGTGAAAAAATGTTATTAGATAGAGAGCAAATCAAAGAAATTCTTCCTCACAGAGATCCTTTTCTTCTTATAGATGGAATTTTAGAGATGGAAAAAGGCGAAAGGATTGTGGGAGTTAAAAATGTAAGTGCAGATGAGTACTACTTTCAAGGACATTTCCCGCAGGAACCGGTTATGCCGGGAGTTCTCATTGTGGAAGCATTAGCTCAAGTTGGAGCTGTTGCAATTTTATCCATGGAAGAGTATAAAGGTAAGATTGCATATTTTGGTGGAATTAAAGAAGCTAAATTTCGCCATAAAGTTGTACCGGGTGATACTTTAAGATTAGAAGTTACTCTTGGACGTATGCGTAGAAATATAGGAACAGGAGAAGCCATTGCATATGTGGGTGAAAATGTAGCCTGTAAATGTAGTATTATGTTTGCTATTGAAAAATAAGCAAAGGAGAACGGCATGAATGCAACAAAAAAATTGAATGAAATACTGGTTAGCCTGTTTAACAGTGTATTAAAAATGGAAGAGAAAGCAGTAAAAGATTCTTCAAAGCATAATCTTTCAATTACAGAAGTGCATACCTTGAGTGCAATTGGTGCAGGAAAAGCCAAAACTATGACACAAGTATCTGCTAGTTTGAAAATAAGTATAAGTACTCTTACAGTAGCTATCAACAGGCTTGTCAAAAAAGGGTATGTTAATCGGTTTCGTGTACCGGAAGATAGACGAATGGTAAAAATAGAATTGACAGAAGAAGGAATAGATGCAGTTCATGAACATGAAGCCTTTCATCTAAAGATGGTAGATGAAGCTATTTCGGAATTAAATGAAACGGAGAAAGAGTTATTGATTCAATCATTAGATAATATAAATGAGTTTTTTAAAATGCAAAAAGTAAAACCAATAAAAAGTGATAAACCTTTAAAATTAAAACCTATGAAGTTAGGAGAATCAGAAATTCCTGTTCCAATTTGGCAAGGAGGCATGGGAATTGGTGTCTCCTTATCAAAGCTGTCAGCAGCTGTAGCTAAATGCGGCGGTGTTGGGATTATTTCAATATCTCAGCCTGGATTTTTAGAACCTGATTTTTACACAAATCCTGTGGAAGCAAATATAAGAGCTTTACAAAGGTACATCAGAGAAGCATTAAGAGAAGTTAAAGATGTGGTTAATAAAGGTCTTATCGGAGTTAATATAATGTGTGCAGGCAGACATTATAATGAATATGTAAAAGCAGCACTTGAAGCGGGTGCACAAGTGATTGTTTCCGGTGCAGGACTTCCTACATCTTTGCCAGGACTATGCAAAAATAGTAAAGCTAAACTTGTTCCAATTGTATCTTCTGCAAGGGCAGCTGCTTTAATAATAAAAACATGGGCAAAAAAATATAACAGAGTACCCGATGCTATTGTATTTGAAGGTCCTGAGGCAGGCGGTCATCTGGGTTTTAAAGAAGAACAGCTGGAAATGGCACAGGGTGATTTTTACAAAACTATTTTAGAAATAAAGGCTGAAATTAAAGATTTGCAAAATTGTCCTCTTATCGTGGGCGGAGGAATTTTTACAAAAGAAGATGTGCAAAAGGCATTAGCTTATGGGGCAGATGGAGTACAAATCGGAACTCGCTTTGTTACTACTGAAGAATGTGATGTTCATCCAAACTTTAAAAATGCATATATAGATTGTAAAAAGGAAGATATAGTTATTATTAAAAGTCCCGTTGGAATGCCGGGAAGAGCCATACACAATGCATTTGTAAAGAGAACAGAAAAAGGCAATATACCGGTAGAAAAATGTAATTCATGTATTATTTCATGTAAATCAGAAGAAGCCCCATACTGTATTACTCAGGCACTTCTCAATGCCGCTCATGGAGATGTGGAAAATGGCTTGGTATTTTGCGGAAGCAAAGCATATAAGGCCAATAAAATTGAAAAAGTATGTGATATTTTTAAAGAACTTACTTCATAAGAAGAAAAAGGTTAAAAAAGGCTGTATTAAAACAGATAAAGTAGATTTTGTTTTAATACAGCTTTTTTGATATAATGATAAACATAAAACTATATAATAATTTTATTTATAATAAATAATAAAATCAATGTTCTTATTGAATTTTAAAATAATTTAGTAAAATTTAGTTTTAATATGATAATATGAGATGAATATTATCTTGTCGTGAGGAGATTATGGGTTATGAAAAGAGGGATTATTAAATGGATATTACTCTCTATTGTAAGTATATGGATTGTTATTTCTGTGTTTTTTTATTTTCAACACAGAATTCAAGTAGATATGTATCCTATTGGTAAATATATAGAATTTGATGATTTTAGCATACTAATAAAGAATGTAGAAAAATATAATTATGAAAATAATAAGCCTAATTATAAATCTTCGCGTGCTATAATGAAACTTAATTTACCGTGGAATATAACAGAAACAATATTAAAAACAAAGTATTTTTATAATCGCCCTTATAGTAGTAATAAGGGATATCAATATAGTGTTAATTGTGAAATTATATATAATCCCAATTCTGTTTCACAAGAGAAAGTAGTAGAAATTGTTAATGAAAAGATAAACTTAGAAGTTTGTAATAAATCGCTACAGTCTTTTGATATACATGGTGAAAACGGCATGCAATACACCAATAAAAGCAATATTATTCACTATGAAAAAATTGGTGATTGGAAGAACGATAGCACAAATTTAAAAATCAGTGATCTTGAAAATGACCATCAGTATATAATTCCATTAGAGAAAGCATCTACTGGAAAGTATGATTATTTTAACAGAAAAAAAGAAGACAAATCACATATGGCTGACAATATAATTGATAGATTTTTACGAAGTTATAAAGATGATGATATTAAAAGTGCAGAAACATATATAAATAATAAATATGTTGATGATTTTCCGTGGGATAGAATAAAGCAATATGAGTATGAAACTATTCTTAATGCCCATTATGAATTATCATATATAGGAGAATATAAAGAGGAAAAAGATGTATTTCTTATGAAAGTATCTTTTGATGAAAATGATAATTCAATGAAAAAAATTAACTTTTATTTGGTTTACAAAGATTTTAATTGGCAGATTATTGATATAGTATAGAGTCATAAATATGTAATTGCTTATATTTTTTCATACATTTTATTGTGGATTATGAAATTTTAATCCTTTAAATAAATGTTACTTTAAAATCTATTTTGAGCAAAATAAACAATATGATTATTTTATTGAAAAATAGTATAGATTAAACGTTACAAGAAGTAATGAAAACGGATACCAAAAATTATAACTTGTATATATGATATTTTTGAATTTAGATGTAAATAGTTTTTTCTCCAAGTATGATGCAAAAATACTGTAACATAAAGAAATCGTAAATAAGATTATAATTGCATATATTTTAGTTTTTAACAAAGTTATATTATATATGTAATCATATATAATAAATTTAATTAAAATAACTGTTATTATAACATATATAAAACTTAAAATCACTCTAAATATTATTTTAAAATTATTTTGTGCTATGTCAGATTCTTTTTTTGTATTCTCTTTTTCACTTGTATTAGTAGATAGGGTATTTTTTCCTGAAAGATGAATTCCTAATTTACTTCCAATAAAAAATATAGAAGCTCCATAGAAAAGCTTTGTTAAACTATGAAATATCAAACAAGCTATTAAAGTAGATAAAAATACAATTGTAGTAACATAAAATGAATGAAGTGATGATTTATATCCTTTCATATAGTCTAATATTTCGCAGATGCAATAAAGACTTCCTATAGAAAAAATAATAAAAAGTGTATTTAATTCCATAAAAAATGAGAATAATGAAATACCAAGAAGTAATTCTTTAAAAATAAACAATATAATAACTGGGGCACTATTTTTTTTAGTCATATTATCTTTTGCTTCTGCCATTTTTTCAATCATATTTCCTTTCCTTTTATAATTATCTATGAGGTTTTTAAGCCTCATAGAAGATTGTTAATTATATGAACATAGAATAATAAGTAGTTGTTAAATTAAGTTTCTTACCAGCAGGAGTATAGTATTCAACTTTATGCATATATCTTACTTCATAATCTCCAGGAATTCTATATAATGTTTCTTTAACATCACTTTCCATTGCGTAAGGGCTTGCCGCTTCCTTTATTTTGCTTGCCGCTTGAGATATGGCAAAAAGTGCAAGGGTAATTGTAGTTGTACGAGCATCTTTAAGCTTCAATTTAGATGAAAGCTTACCTGCTATTAAAGATGTAGTTAAATCTTTAAAGGGGTGCCGAAGTGTACAAATTTAAATTTAAGAGCTTTTTTTAATAGTATATATTATCTTTTTAGTTTTTGGATTTTTAGATATAACATTAAAATTATACAAATCACAATATACGGAATTAATAGATATAATATGTCGGTCCAAAAGGTTATAGGTCTTCTTATAATAGGGAAAGAAAAGAAACCTAAATAAATTATAGGAATAGGCATTATCAACCAAATACTGGCAGTGTAAAAATATTCTTTTATATGTATTTGCTTTTCTTCCAATTTATCTTTATCATAAAATATTTCAAATAATATAATCGATAATATTTGAAATAAAAAACATATGCCGACTTTTAGTATAACTTCATTGAATACTAAATTAACACTTTCATAATGTGTATATTCAAAAAGTATAAAAAGAAACGCTAGGATCAAGGCTATGATCTCAATTGAAATAGAAATTTTAGATATAAATTTAATCTGTTTAAGTAAATTTTTTTGTTTAATTATGTTCTGAGAATTATTTTCAATGTCATTAATTTCATCATTTAATAAATAGTCTATGGAAACTCCAAATAATTTACTTAATTGAACAACATTATAAGTATCAGGCATTGATTCACCTAATTCCCATTTGGAAATAGCTTGCCTCGAAACGGAAAGCTTTAAAGCTAATTTTTCTTGTGATATATTTTTAGATTTTCTAAGTTGTAGCAGTTTTTCACCTAATGTCATAGTTTAAGTTCCTTTCATTAAATTATTTTTAATACTATAATTTTAGCAATAAATCCTAATTTATTCTACCAAATGTAAGTTGAATATATGCAACTTATAGTTGCAGTTAAAAAGTCATGTATTCATATTTAGATTTTTAAGGAATTAAAATACATATACTTTTTAAAATATTTTAAAAAATATCTTCTATCTTTCAAGGATCATTGCAATGGCAATTTATGCACGAATATGGCAACCTGTGCATTTCGTATTGCAAAATTATATGATTTATGTAAATATAAGTATGGAAGCTTTCATTTAAAAATTAAAAAAAGATTTTATTAAAAGGAGAAAGGGAAAAATGGGAAAAATAAAGAAGTTTAATTTATATTTCATTATGTTCCTTATGCTTTTTTCATTCATCTTTGTTATTTTTTTTCAATAGATGAAAGCTTATTAAATAAAGATATTTCAAAAAGAAACGAAATCCCATCTAAAATATTAATAGAAAAAAATATAAAATCAACAAAATTATTATTATTTACAGATGAGAAAAATAATATAGGCATAGGGGATTATATAAAAATTCCACTTATAAATAGATATTTTTGTAAAGAGTTTTACTTATTGGATAATACATATGAAGATAAGGAGATTAATGCTGTTTTTACAGGTGCATGGGAAAGTTATTGCATAAAAGCCACATTTAATTTTATAAAAATTGAAGATGTTAATAAATTGGATGGGGTTTATTGGATTTATATAAGTATATTGTATATAGTTTTTTTAATTGATCTTATTGTTATCGTAAGAATAAAAAATAAATCTTAGAATTTTCTAAGATTTATTTTTTATTAATTAAGTTATATTAGTAAAAAGAACTTTTATTAATAGATCATAGAGATATTTTTTTATTAAAAGCAAATTTATTATTTCACACAACAAAATCCCTTACTTGTCCAACGACGATATAGGCAGTTTGCGCAAGAATTCTCTTGTTCTGTTAAACGTTCTTCATGATCATTATCTAAAATAAAATCAGGACATTCTTGTTTCCAAATACCTTCAATAAGAGAATTATCAGGGTTAAATAAGTCGGATTTTTGACATATGCGATTTTGTGAATCTGCTAGAATAGTTTTTTCCCCGTTCCAAAGTACTGCTTTTGCAAATTTGTCTATATTAATAATCGTACTCATTGATATTGGGCTGCCATCTAAATTCAGAACCTGAGAAACACCTGTCTCATCACAAAAGTCTTTAGCTGATATAACTTTTTCCCCGTTTTTCATTTTTAATTTACCACGAAATGTTCCGTCCCAACCGCTTAAACGCAGTCCTATGCCAGCTAACGCACCAATAATCCCTGCACCTGTATTGCCGTGTTCTGTTAAGGAGATACCTCCTAATTTATTTGCTAGGTTATAAGCTTCTTCTTTTTTTATTACTTCTTTTTTTGCACGGCAACCAAAAGCAATAAGCTCTTCGGGAGAAGTGACTTTTTCAGGAATACAAATACAAAGACCAGGGCAAGCGCTGGGAACAATATTATCTAGCAAAACTTTTTCGGCAGTATTACAAACTTGTTCATAGAGTTCTTTATCTATGTCAGCAGGGAAACACATCGAACTATTATGTGAAGTATAAGCGATATCCTCATGAAGTAATAATTGATGTCTTGTGATACCCAGTTCTGTAATGCCACCTAGTTTTTTTATTTCTTTTTCAATTAATTCAGCTATAGTTCCTGTACTTGTTGTTTTAGTTAAATCATCCGTGTCATCAACACATATTAAGATTCTCATATATTTAGCTCCTTATATTTATTAATTACCAAGTTATTTTTAATTTTAATTTAAATTACTTAAATTATTTTCCTGCATTTTGTCCACTTGTTCGTATCCCTTCTCCTAAAAGAATCATGTTATAGGTTTCTTCATCTAAAGTAAGATTTAAATAGTTTTTATAGAAAGAAAATACTTCATCATGAAGGTTAATATCCTTATAATATTCAGGGTATAGTGTTGTGCCAGCCCAAAGCATTGCTAAAAATGTTTCTAAACTACCTTGCTGACCCCAACGAGTGGCACCCACAGGAATATTATAGACTTTATTTTCATAAACAGCACGTAGACCAGTCCATTTTGAATCAGATAAAAGATACTTCATAGTTAATGCATCATTACAAATAATAACATCGGGATCCCAATTAAAGATTTGCTCCATACCGCAATAGTAATTTTCATCTTCTGATTTTAAATTTTCACCTACTGATACATTTATAAATCCAACATTTCTTGTCCAGTCAGCGCCTAAAGAATCTTCACCATCTGTACGAACTGCTTCATTGATAGAATGATAAACTCTAAGCTTTTCTTTCTGTGGAATTAATTTTGCACGCTCAGCAGTTAATTTAATTATATCTTCATAATACTTATTGATATCAACGGCTTTTTTTTCTGATTCACCGCCAATAATTTTACCGATCATATCTAATGCAAATATTTGTTCTTCCATAGTTGTATAATTTACAACTAAATATGGGATTTTTAGCTTGTTTAATTTATTTATTTCTCCTTCATCTAGATAAAGTGCATTTTTCAATAAGATTACATCGGGGTCAAGAGATAAAATTGATTCTGCACTAATTGTTCCTCCAGACATGGGTACAGAAATAGTTGTAAGCTCAGGATATATTTTTACTAATAATTTGTCCCTTTGTACACCATTTGGCGTAGCTACCATTTTTTCGCCAGCACCTAAAATTACCATTGCTTCTCCTGCAAAAGAATCTAGAGCCGCTACTCTATTGATTTTTTCAGGAATTACTACTTCTCTTCCTATACAATCAGTTATTGTTTTTCCGGATAAATTAGATTCTTTATTCGTTTCATTAAGGTTACAACCTGTACAGCTTATAAGTAAAGAAATAATAAGAATTATAATAAAATAATTGCGTACTTGTGATAACTTATATAATTTCATAGAAATCTCCGTTCTGTATTTAATAAATACTTTAATTATAATGTTTTTAAAGGGATAATTTGACGTAAATTACCATAATCGCCATCATATGAAGATATGATTTTTGAGTCAATTTGATAAATTCTGCGAATAGATTCTTCTGTAAGTATCTCATTAGGCAATCCTGATTTATAAATTCCACCCTTGCTCATTATAGCAATTTTCACATTAATAGCTTGATTTTCAAAATAAAATGCTTGATTAGGAGAATGAGTTGCCATTAATACCGATACGCCGTGATCTTTAATTAATTTAACAACAGTTTCCATAAAAAGCAATTCATTTTTATAATCTAAATGAGCAGTAGGCTCATCCATAATGATAATAGGTGTTTGTTGGACTAAAGCTCTTGCAAGCATAACAAGCTGCATTTCTCCGCCGCTGATTTGAGTATAAGGGCGGTCTGCCAAATGGGCAATGCCAACAGAGGTTAAAGCATTTAAAGCTATTTGTTCGTCTTTATCACTGGGCGTTTGAAAATGAGTCATATGCGCACTTCGTCCCATTAGAACAATTTGTATAACCTGGTAAGGAAAAGATCTGTCATGTATTTGAGGAACATATGCCAATTGTTTTGCCAATTGAGATGGTTTGTAGACAGAAAGCAGTTGATCTGCAATTTCTATTTCTCCATTACGTAGTTTGTGTATTCCTAATATACAGTCTAAAAGAGTACTCTTTCCGCAGCCATTAGGGCCCATGAGACAGCATAATTGTCCTTTTCCCAGTTTTAGATTAACATTGGAAAAAAGATTATTTTCATCATATCCAAAACTTGCATTTTTCACATGTATCAGATTCATTATTTCCAGCCGCCTCCTTTAGTCTTTTTCAATAGATAAATAAAGAATGGTGCACCAATTAAAGAGGTTAATATGCCTAATGGTATTTCTGAGGCAGTAATACTGCGGCTGATTGTGTCAATCAGAACCATGAAAGCTGCTCCCATAGACATGGATACCGGCATTAAGCGTCTATTATCGTTACCTACAATCATTCGTCCCATATGGGGTATAATTAAACCTACCCAGCCGATCATACCTGACATACATACAGAGCCTGCTGTTGCCAATGTTGCACCTGTAATAATTAATAATTTATTTCGTTTTACATCCACACCCATTGTTTGGGCTTCCTTATCTCCCATGGATAAAACATTAATTTTCCAGCTCATAATGAACAATATAATAAGACCTGATACAACTGGTATCAATGCCCAAAAATCACTGTAACCAACAGATGAAAGACTGCCCATAAGCCAATAAACAATAGTAGGAAGCTGACTTTCTGTATCGGCTACATATTTAAGAAATGAAAGCAATGCACTGAAAAGTGAAGACACTATGGTACCTCCCAATATGAGCATTACAGTTGGAACTGATTTATAAATTCTGGCAATCCAATAACTCATTCCTACAGCAATTATACCAAAGGAAAAAGCTAGTACGTAGGATGTCCATTGTGCTGCAAATAAAATAATAGCTAAAGCAGCACCGAATCCAGCTCCTGAGCTTACACCAAGTAAACCGGAATTTACAAGGGGATTACGAAATACTCCTTGAAAAGCACAGCCGCTGGCAGCAAGGCCTGCACCAATGAAAGCGCCTGCAATGGCTCTTGGTAAACGCAGCTGGGTTACAACCGTTAATGTTTCCCTGGAAATATTTTTAGACACATCAAAATCTAATGGAGCAAGAAGGGAGTAAATCACTTCTGAAAAAGATACATGGTAACGCCCTACAAAAAGAGTACCTAATATAAATATAATAGGCACTGATAATATGGCAATGTTTAAAATCCCTTTTTTTAGTATCATGATCTTTCCTCCGTTTTAGCTTTTGATATATGGGCTGAGGATATTAGATCAGCATCACTTCCTGCTATATTTTTAATTAAAACTTTACCTGGAGATATTGGGGCATCACAAGAAAATTTTCTTGCAATTGCAATAACCTCTGGAATTAATTTTTTTGAAATAGGTTTGTCCGTACGCACAGGTAACAAAGGGCGAATTCCTCCATTAAGTTTTACGCTGGTTGTTACAGTTCTTTGAGGGTTCGTATATTCTTCTAATGCAAAAGCTTCTCCTTTATGACAGCCAAAATCAGTAATTTCATAGGAATCACCCGAAGATGAAGTCTTGCATATGGATATTTGACAGCCTGTAGGACATAAAATACAAGTTATTTGCTTTTCTTTATCTTGCAGATTTTTATTTAATTGATTGATCCCCTTTGGTTCTGTTATTTCTATCTTAAGTTGTCTGCTTAAGTCATTTGAAATTGTAAAGTCTGAAAGAATCCATTCAGAAGCTTCTATTCCCGCACGTTGTCCTTCCAAGGAAACACTGTCTGCTAAATCGTGAACTTTTACGCAATTGCCGCAAGCAAAAATTCCTTCTTTTCCTATACATAAATTCTCATCAAGATCAAGCTTTTCTGAGGAATCTGAAATTAGACTTGAATCTTTACAAATTTCCAATTCCGGAATTAGTCCTGCAGCGATTAATAATGTATCACAAGGTACATATTCTTTTTCATTTAGGGTTATCTCACCATTTTCATTTATAGGAGCAATAGTTACACCCTTTAATCTTTTATATCCGTGAACAGAGACAACGGTCTTTCCATATTGCATAGGAATATTAAAATCCTCAACACATTGAACATGATTACGTACTAATCCGGTAGAGTTTTGCCCTAAAATCAGTTTTACATTAATACCCTCTAATGTCATACGACGTGCCATAATCAAACCAATATCACCAGAACCTAAAATAACTGCCGATTTTCCGGGAAGATAATTTTGAATATTCATCATATATTGAGCTGAACCAGCAGTGTAAATTCCTGAAGGTCTGCTGCCCGGAATATGTAATTGAGCTAATGTTTTTTCTCGGCAGCCTGTGGATATAATAACAGCTTTTGCAGATACTTGATTTATACCATCAATGTTATTGATATAAGAGATGCCCCATTTTTTCTTTACTGAGTCTGTATCTTCTTTTATTTCAAAAATTTTTAATGCAGTAGTAGTAAGATAAATGTCAATATCTAAAGCTTTTAAATCATCTGCCCATTTTTCAGCGTATTCAGGTCCTGTAAGGGATTTTTTATATAAATAAAGACCAAATCCATCATGTATACATTGAGGTAAAATGCCTCCTAAATAATTATGACGTTCTATAATTAGAATATTTTTAATTCCACAGAGTTTTGCACTTACGGCAGCTGCCATGCCTCCAGGACCTGCACCGATAACTACAAGATCATAATGTTTTTTAACATTCATTTTCTCACCTGACCTTTTACAAATTGACTGCCCTTTGTACTTTTTAATATTTTATCAGGGGAAACATGCCATTCCCTGCTTAGAATTTCAATAATATTTGGTGTACAAAATGCACCTTGGCAACGTCCCATGCCTGTACGTAAACGCTTTTTCAGTCCATTTAAACTTTTAGGGGGCAGAGGCTCATTTAATACACGAAGAATATCACCTTCTGTAATTTTTTCACACCTGCATACAATATTACCATAGGCAGGATTTTGTTTAAATAATTCTATTTGCTCCTTTTGTGATCTTTCCAAAAATGGTTTGTTAGACGGAAGCTTAGAAACAAAATTATCTTTTTTGATTAAAGATAAACCTTCTTGTTTCAGTAAGTTAATCATTTTGTCTGCTAAATAAGGAGCAGCTGTCATGCCTGGGTTTTTAATTCCCAAAGCACTTACAAAATGAGGTGCACTTATGCGAACTACAAAATCTTTTTCTTCTTTTGCCACATTTTTAATATTAGCTCTGACACCTGCAAAACTTGTAATTACACGCCCCATATCAATATCTGGGAGAACTTTTTTTGCAACAGCTTCAACGTGAGAAAGACCTGATTTAGTAGTTTCATTACAATTAAAGGATCTTACATTTTCTGAGGTTGGACCTACTAATAAATTACCATCAATTGTTGGAGCAATTAATGTTCCTCCTTCATTGTTTTCTTGAGCTTGGTAAATTACATGATTTATTTTATAACCTTTTGGCTGTTTATCAAAAACATAATACTGCCCACGTCTTGGCTTTATAATTAAATCAGCAGGACGTACTAAGCTTTCTATGGGAGCTGCTTGCTCACCTGCAGTATTTACAATATAATCTGCTGAAAATTCCCCAGTATCAGTATGTACTATATATGATTTGTTTTCCTTTTTTAATCCGATTACATTTGTTTGAAAAAGAAATTCTATGCCATTTAAATTTGCTGATTTAGCAACGGCTAAAATGAGCTGGAAAGGTGAAATGATTCCAGTAGTAGGGGCATAAAGTGCCTGTAATATTTTAGAGCTCAATGCAGGCTCCATTTTTCTAGCATTTTCTCCACTTATTATTTCAAGTCCCACAGCACCGTTATTGATACCTTTTTTCATTTTTTCTTTTAAAGTTTCAATTCCTTCTTGATGAAAGGCAACAAAAAGAGAACCCACATAAGACATGGGAACTTGTAGATCTTTGCAAATATCAGAGTAAAGAGCATTTCCCTGTACACATGAAATACCCTTTAGGCTTCTTGATCTAGGGTGAAAACCAGCATATAAGACTCCGCTGTTAGCTTTTGTAGCACCTTCACCTACATCATAAGCTCGTTCTATGACTAAAACTTTTAAGTTGTAACGGCTCAGTTCCCTTGCAGTCATAGTTCCTAAGATACCTGCACCTATAATAATTACATCATAATTTTCCATAATCAGACCTTTATCTTCCTAAGTTAATAAGGAGATTATAGTATAGTGGAATTTAAAGTGTCAAGTAATGAATAAAGGTATCAAGGTAATAAATAATATAAATCAAAAAATATATTTTAAACAAAACATAAACTAACTAAAATAAACATAAATACAAAAGAAGATATATAAATTTACTAAAATAAGCTAAATACTACTAAAATATTCTTGACGTATTTATAATAATATGTCTATAATAAAACTAATTAGATACCTAATTAGTTAACTAAATAATTGATTTATGTTAAAAGAAAGGTTCAGTGATGGGAAAAAAGAATGATGTCTTGGAATCATTTCAGCGTTTGGGAAGAAATATAAAAAGAAGAATTCCTCCGACTATGCCAAATACTCATGGTAGGGCACAAGGAAAGACTTTACGCCTTATTGAGCAAAATGATGGTATTCGTGCAAATGAACTTGCGATACTTCTTGATATTCGGCCATCTTCTTTAACACAAAAATTAGACAAGCTTGAAATTGATGGAAATATTAAACGTATTCGTGACCGTCGTGATGCAAGAGTTGTCCGTATCTATATTACAGATGAGGGACGAGAGGCTTTGGAGCAAAGGAAAAAAGAGCGACAGCAGATTAAACAAGACTTTAGTGACTGCCTTACAGAAAGAGAAAAAGAGATTTTTTGCGAACTGTGCGATCGTCTGAGTAATAATTTAGAGAGAATAAGAGAAGAAGAAAAAGCTTTATATGCTGGAGTTACCATATTAAAAAAAGAAAAGCAAGAAAATGAGGAACTAGAGGATATGGAGGACAACGGTAAAATAGGTTAATAAATTTTAGTTATTGTTTTTATTTGTATATAGGAGGAAAGATAACAATGAGAAAAAATTAAACAGAATGTATTATATAGAATTTGTACCAGTATTAATTACAAAGTCAAAAACATAATAAATTCAGCAATAGTATTCAGAAAAGAAGGAGAAATAAATGTATTCAAGAAAAGTAACGAAATGGAAAACGAGTATATCAATACTATTGATATTATTAATGATAATATCAATGTGTGGAATAAACAGCACTATATCCATTGCGGAAGGAGGTATGGAGGTAACTCTTGACCAAACCGCAACCATTATTAGTTCAGATGAATCTCAAGTATATAGTGAACTTTCAGCGGCAGTTGATCCTTCGCAGCTTAATTTAGCCTGGAATTTTGGTAATGGATTTGATAGAAAATTAGAAAAAAACTTAGAATTAATAACTTTGACAAAAAAAGAACCAAATGAAATGATTAGTATCTCTAGAGATGATTTTAAGTATATAAATGAAGGTCAGGGTGATGGCAAGGTAAGACGTTTGGAGCTTTCACTTAGCACAATTCTAGAGGATAATTGTAGATATGTTATTAAAATGGATAAAAAATTTGCGGCTAATAATGGCAGTACAATAGGAAAAGATTATTCATGGGAATTTATCACAGCAGCTACGTCAGCTAAGGATGTGATTGCTCCAATTTGGGCAGAAGGCAGCAGCATTTTGAAAACGGCCAGTACTGAAAGCAGTGTTGACCTTGAGTGGCCGGCAGCTACTGATAATATAGGGGTTACAGCTTATCATGTTTACCGAAATGATGAAACTGAAGCTATAGCCACGGTAAATGGGAAAACTTTAACTTGCCATATAACAGGGCTTGAGGCTGATACTACATATAATTTTACAGTAGAAGCTGTAGATGCAGCAGGAAATAGTAATAAAGAGCTAACCACAGAAGTAAAGACTGATAAAAAAGATAATACAGTGCCAAATTGGTCAGATGATAGTAAACTTACTGCAAGTTCAATTTGTAGCAGCAGTTTGATTTTGAGCTGGACTTCGGCTATTGACAACATAGAGGTTACAGCTTACCATATTTACCGTAATAATGAAACTGAAGCTATAGCTACTGTAAAAGGGACAACTTTAAATTATAAAGTAACGGATCTCGAAGCTGATACGTCATATAATTTTAGAGTTGAAGCTGAAGATGCAAACGGCAATTGTACCCAAAATGGCCCTTGCATTACAGTGTCTACTGCAGCCGCAAGTGGTCCGGTTGATCCTGATGCCAGCATGATGAAGGTTATGTCTGCGGGAGAGTATTATACAGTCTTTCTAAAAAAAGATGGAACCATATGGAGTTGGGGGGCGAATGACAAAGATCAATTAGGTAATGGAAACGATGAAGATATGAATAAAATACCCCAAAAGATTGAAGTAACAGGAACGTTTCAATCAGTAGCTACAGGACAATATCATACTCTAGCTCTTAAAGATAACGGAACTGTATGGACCTGGGGAGGAAATAGTAATGGTCAGTTAGGTGACGGAACGAAAAATTCCCATAATAAGCCTGTTGCCATTGAAGGAGCTTCCGGATTTAGTGCAATCGCAGCAGGGCGTTATCATAGTCTGGCATTGAAAAAAGACGGCAGCGTCTGGGCATGGGGATATAATAATAAGGGTCAATTAGGTCTAGGAAGTAACGCAGAAGATAAAGTTTTAGAGCCAACTAAGATCGAAGGCCTGGATGGGGTAATTGCTTTAGCAGGAGGGTGTTACCATAGTATAGCGTTGAAAGAAGACGGCAGTGTCTGGACTTGGGGATATAATTATTATGGTCAGTTGGGAGATGGAACTACTACTTCGCATAACTCTCCCACTAAAATTGAAGGTTTAACTGATGTAGTTATGATAAGCTCTGGCGAAGATTTTTGTTTAGCTATGAAAAAAGATGGCAGTGTTTATTCTTGGGGTAAAAATGATTATGGACAGCTTGGAAATGATACCGTAGGTTCAAAGAGCCTTGTTCCAGTGCAAGTAGCTGGTGAGAGTGGTCAGGGGAATCTTTCTAGTGTAACATCCATTGCGGCAGGAAAACGGAATGGTGCTGCATTAATATCTGATGGGACAGTTAAAACTTGGGGGTATAATCGTTGGGGACAACTTGGCGACGGCACTAGCGATTATTCTGCAAAAAGTAAGGTTCCCATTAATGTGACTGGGATTAGTGGCGTTATTGCCATCGCATTAGGAGATGATCATGCACTAGCACTGAAAAAGGATGGAAGCCTTTGGAGCTGGGGACATAATGATGTGGGACAACTTGGAAATGGATTTGGTGGAAATACATTTGACATGTGTCTTGTACCTACAAAAACTTTGATAAGTGATTATCCGGATAAAATTGTTCCTGTATGGACTGATGCTAATTTGGAAGGGGTGGATCTTGCACCCGATTCATTAACATTACAATGGTCAGGGGCAAGTGACGACAGCGGAATAAAGGAATATTATGTCTATCAGGATGATTTATTAATAGATACTGTATCTGGAGATAAAAATTCTTGTGATATTAGAAATCTTGAAAAAGGAAAAACTTATAATTTCAAAGTTCAAGCAAGTGATATTTCGGATAACAATAGTACTGATGGACCTACAGTCACATTAATTGCTGGGGGTTCCGCAACACAACAGGCGGGATTTGATTTTTCTCTTTCTTCTCCTGCGTGCAGCACAATAAGCATCAGTGATAAGAGAATAGTTAATTTGATTTGCAATAATATACAGCCTGATACAGTTAATTTAAAATGGAACTTGCCTTCTAAACTTAATGATAATTATATATCCTATATCAAATTAAGCAAAAAACATAGCGGGGAACAGATTGATATTCATCCTGAAGAGCTTGTTTATTCTGATTCAGAAAATAAGGTTACACTGGAGTTTAAAAAATCATTAGAACCATTTACTTCCTATATAATTGAAATGGGCCCTGATTTATCGGTAGATAATGGTGATAGACTTGGTAAAACTTATGCATGGGAATTTACAACTATGCCTAAGGATGGTATTCAATCAAAAATAATTTCTGCAGGTGAAGGATACAGCCTAGCTGTAAAAAGTGATGGCAGTGTTTGGAGTTGGGGAGATAGTGCTAATTGTCGCTTAGGACGTAACAAAATAATTGATTCTAAGGTACCGGCACAATTAAAAGGAATTAACGGATTTACCGCACTTTCTGCCGGCAGATATCACAGTCTGGCCCTTCGTAATGATGGAACTGTGTGGGTCTGGGGTGGAAATAATTATCGTCAATTAGGTGATAAAAATGATGAAGAAAGAGAGCAGCCATATCAGTTACAAGATTTTCGAGATGTTGTATCTATAGGAGCCGGATATTATCATAGTTTAGCGGTAAAATCTGATGGCAGTGTTTGGAGCTGGGGTAATGGATCTTCTGGACAGCTTGGATTAGGAGATAATGCAGAAAATAAAATTGATACTCCTACTAAGATTGAAGGCTTTGTTAATGCAAAATCAGTTTACGGAGGAGACAGTCATACCTTATGTCTTAAAAAAGATGGAACCATATGGACATGGGGAAAGAATACTTATGGTCAGTTGGGAGATGGCTCCACATCTTCTAAAAAAAGCCCTCAACAAGTGACCGGAATAAATGATGTTACTGCTATTGCTGTTGGTGCAAATCATAATTTAGCTCTTAAAAAAGATGGAACTGTATGGGCTTGGGGTGATAACAGTAAGGGACAATTAGGTCTAGGAGAAGGTGCAGATACTAAAGTTTTAACTCCGAGTAATGTGCCGGGATTAATCGATATTATAGCAATTGATGCAAGAGAAAGACATAGTTTAGCATTAAAAAAAGATGGGACCGTATGGGCATGGGGATATAATGCGTATGGTCAAGTAGGAAATAATAGTAAGTTAGATTCAAAAGTACCGGTACAAATTGAGATCTCAAATGTGGCTGCTATAGCTGCCGGATGGGATCACAGCATAGCTGTTAAAAATAATGGAACTTGCTGGACTTGGGGTAGAAACAATGCAGGACAAATTGGTAACGGGGAAAGTGGATACAGCGAAGTAAATTTAACTCCTATAAAGAATCTCATGATAATGGCAACAGACAGCATCAAGTCAAATTGGCCTGAAGGCAGCAGCTTGAAAAGCAGCAATATCACTCAAAGCAGTGTAATGCTGGAATGGACAGCAGCAAAAGATAACATAGGAGTTACTGCTTACAGAATTTATCAAGATTCAAAACTGATAAAAACAGTAGCTGGTGATGTAACAAGTTATCAAGTTGAAGGTTTGAGCTCTGATAAGAAATATACTTTTAAAGTTGAGGCGGGAGACGGTTCAGGAAACTGGAGCAATAATGGACCATCAATCACAATAATGACTTCGCCAGGACCTGCAATTTTGGTTAGTGCATCAGTTGAACGAAATGGAAGAAATATTCTGTTAAAGTTTTCTAAAGCCATGTCTGACCCTGCAGGGAATAAAGAGGCTTTTATCTTAAATCTTAATGGTGAGGATATACAGTATAAAGCTATAGAATTAAAAAAAGATACAACTGAAATACAGTTACAATTATTAAATCCTGCATTTAGTAATGATGTATTAAAGATTAATTGTAAAGATAGTATATTAACAGCCGAAGATGGAATGAAATTGGCAGATATTATTGATGCAAACGTAATAAATAATGCGCCAGTGAAAATAGATAAAAATGAAATATCATTTGATAACAATAATAAAGACTTAGCTGTTACGGAAAATACACCTTCTGTTACGATAAATGTTCCGGAGAACGTAAGTGATGCTGCTATCAATGTAGCAAATATAATGGAATCTGCAGTAGATAATAAGATTAAAACAAAAGCTTTACCAGCGTTGAAAATTGATGTTGCTAATAGCTCAATAAGTGCAGAAGCTTCAATAATAGTTAATATTCCTAAAGGTGTTAGTATTACAGCATCATCGGAATGGGATGGAACGATTAATGTACCAAAGGTTATTTCTAAAGATAAGGCGAAAGTAAAGGCTGACACAGGTAAGGAAATTAAAGAAGTAACTGCAGTAATTGAAATGGGTGATAGTGATTTAACACTAAATTTTGATAAAGCGGTAAAAATAATAATACCAGGTCAAGCTGGCAAAGATGCAGGTTACCAAAAAGGCGACAGCTTTACTTCGATTACTACTGTATTAACAGGCACAACTCAAGAAGAGATAGAGGCTGAAATGCTTGCCAAAAAAGTCCAGGAAGGTAAAATGAATGTTGGAAATGATATGGTTATCTGGACAAAGCATTTTACAAGTTTTATAACATATACTCAGACTACAACGGATGATGGAAACAGTGGCGGAGATAGTGGCGGAAGCAATGGCGGAGATAGTGGCGGAAGCAGTAGTGATCCTAATAAAGGGACTAAGCCTCTTAATATTATTGGTGTGACTCTCTCCACTATTTCAGGAAATGTTTCTACGGGGGGAGATTCAGTTACTAGTGTAAAAGTATCAACAAAGCCTCTTATTCGTATTGAAGCGGATAAAAATGTTACAGAGTCAAATATATGGGAAAAAAATAAACGTTGTATTACATTGACTGATTCAAATGGAAAGGATGTGTCAATTAAGGTTAGTAAACTATATGAAGATCAGGATACATTCGATGAACGAAAATATATATTTATTGAACCAAAAAGTGATTTGAGAAATGAAGAAAAATATACAATACATATATCACCCGACTTATTAGCAAAAAACGGTAATACGCTTGGTTCGAGTAATGGAAATAAGGAGTATACAATATCATTTTCTACTTTATCCTCATCTACCTCTGCAACTTCAGCTACTCCTGTAAAAGAGACAAATAAGATAAACCCATTAGAGGAAAATAGACTGAGCAAATTGGGTGAACTTGAGATATGTATTCCAAAAGGAGCAATTAAAGGATCTAAACAAGTAATCTTGACGGCTAAAAAGGTTGAAAATCCAGGAGCTTTATCCAATGGAAATACGTTGATTAGTAATGTATATGAATTTATGATAGACAATGAGAAAACATATACTTTTGAAGACAATATTGAGATTACTTTGAACTTTGACAATACTAAAATACCAGATGGATATATGGCGGTACTTGCATACTATAATGAGAATGGTGGAAAGTGGATTGTGATCGGAGGTACAGTAAATGATAATAGAATAACAGCGAATGTTAAGCATTTTACGAAGTTTGCAGTTTTGTCAGTACCAAAAGAAAGTATAAAATTCACGGATATTTCTTCTTACTGGGCAGAGGCAAATATTATATCACTTGTTCAAAAGGGAATTATAAATGGATATGATGATAATACATTCCGTCCAAACAGTTCAATTACAAGAGCAGAATTTGCTAAGATTTTAACTAATGCATTTGAACTAAAGGCAACAAAGAAAGTATCCTTTAGTGATGTTAAAGATTCTTCTTGGTATAGTGAATCTGTCAGTGCGTTAGTTGAAAATGAAATTGCATTAGGGATGGGAAATGGAAAATTTGGAGCAAATGAAAAGATAACACGTCAAGATATGGCGGTTATGCTTTATAAGGCTATGCAAAAGAAAAACATAAAGATTGATAACACAAGAGCCTTCCCAACCTTTAAAGATTCCCAAAAAATTTCAAATTATGCAGAGGAGGCAGTAAAATCTACGTATAATTGTGCTGTCTTTAATGGAGTGAGTAAAGAGTATTTTCAACCAAAAGGTCAGGCTACAAGAGGACAAGTTGCGGCAGTAATTGATAGGATTTTGACAAAAACAAAGTAAAAGATTAAATAACTTAATATCCTCGGCGTTAAAAGAGATATAGGGATCCCCTCTAGTCTTTTAATGCTGAGGCTTAAAAAAAAGAATTTAAACCTTTGATAAATTCAAAATTATAAATACACTTAAAAATTATTTTTATAAAATTAAGAAAGAAATGTAAGCATGAGAAATAATAAAAATTTAAACAAAATACTTGTAAAATTATCAATTGTTCTATGTATGTTATTGTGCCTATCTTTTTATTCATTTGCAGAAGGCGGCAATGGTGATGGAAGCGGAGGAGGTAGGGATATCCCTGTAGGTATTGCATCGAGCAATATTACGGATGGTCAGGTTGATGTACCTATTGATACCCAAATAAATTTAGAATTTAATAAGAATGTAATCAATATAAGTGTAGCGGAAAATAACAAAAGCTGCTTTACTTTGGTAGATAATAATGACAAAAATATTGGTATAACTGTAGTTATGGGAGATGATCAAATTGATCCAAGTATTAGGAGGTTAATTACTGTTATACCAGATGGCTTAGAAGCAGAAACAAAATATACTTTAACAATTAGTAAAAATTTTACTGCGAAAAATGGAGTATCCCTTAAAGAGCCGATTATTCTTTCCTTTACAACAGAAGGAAAGAAAGAAGCTGTTCAAAGTACAAATATTGCAGTAGCTTCTAACAATCTAAATCAGAAGGATGCAAATAATAAAGATCAGCCAGAACAACCGGATTTTTCAAATATTATAAATAAAGATAAGGTAGAAAAAACAGATGTTACCAGTATTACTGAAGCGGGATTAACAGAAACAGAATCAGGACTAAAGCTATCCCAGGCAGGTATAGATAATGGTGTGAAGCAAGAACTGAAAAATTCTACGGAAATAAATAAGATAAAATTATTTTCTGGTATTATTATAATTGTTTTGGCTGTACTTATTGCATATGTTATATTAAAAAGAAAATTAAATAAAAAAGCAATAAAAAAATAAACAAAAAATAAGAAAATGTAAATTATAACGAAAAAGCAAGGATTTCTTGCTTTTTTTATTTTAATAAAGTATAATCTTCATAATTAAATAATAAGTTTTCCGAGTTAAACATTTCTAAGGCGATAGGCTATGAAGTTTAACCGTTGGGTTTATAAAGAAATTTATACGCCTCCCATTTGGAAAGGAAGATGACAAATATAAATCTTTCCTTTGTTTTACAAAGGATTTTTTATGTTTGTCTTTTATTTTTGCTTAAAAATTAATGTAGTGTATTTAGGAGGTAAAAAATGAAAAAGGACAAGAGGAAGTTATTAAGTTTTATTCTCTGCCTAGCTTTGATCTTTGGAATGACTGGAGCTTTTGGATTATTTTTTGAAGGTAATCTTCCAGTAGCCAATGCTGAAGATACTCAAGATTTGGGAACAGGGAGTGGTGACCTTACAGGATCAGGAAGTGAAGAGGTCGCGGCAACTACTTTTTCTGCGATTTTAATAAATCCTGGTGAATCGAGTTTGTCATCAATTAATTTAAATAATGCAGAATTTCAGATTGAGTTTAATACTGAGGTAAAGAAAAATGCTATTAGGGTAGATGAAGCGGTTAGTGTACTTAGTGGAGATGCAATTATTGCAACAGCTAATGAAACAGGTGATGTTAAAGGGATCACATATTCAGAACCGGATGTTAATGATAAAGGAACCAAGACAAAAGTAACCTTTACAGTGGATCCTACTTTGTTAAATCCAAATACTACTTATAAATTTAAGTTAGATGCCAATATGAAGAATGATATCAAAGCGGTACCTCCGCTTACTTTGGGAGAAGATGTAATTTATCAATTTACAACTTCAGAAGATGAATATGTTGAACCTGAAGTGACACCTGAAGTAACTTTTGCAGCTATAAATCTTTATCCAATTAAAGATGCAAAAAATATATTGGTAGATGACAGCTTTAACATAGGATTTAGTAAAAGTATAAAAGAAAATAAGAACATTACAAATAATACAGCTGTTGAACTGAAAAAAATTGAGGGAACTACCGTTCCAGCTATTCTTACATTAAGTGATGGCAATAAAATTCTTACTGTTGATCCAGCTGAGTCATTAGAATATGGAACTAAGTATGAACTTGTAATTTTGGATAACACAATTACATGCAGTGAAAGTGGTATTAAACTAACTTCATCATCTATTACTTTTAAAACAACAAGCTTTGATAATATAACAGTCGAAGCCCAAAAACAAGAGACATCAGGAGCTTCCATTTCACTTAACCTACATAATGCAGGAGCAGAAGCTCAAAATGCAAAGATTGTTTGTGTAGTAAGAAGAGATAGAGGAGCAAACCTTGAAGAAGGCGGAACTGTAGTCGCAAAATGTGAAAGTGAATTATCTGTTGAAGCTAATAATAATAAAGAAATACAAATTAATATAGAAGATATCACTAAGAATCTAGTAAATGGAGATTTAGTTAATTTAGAAAAAGGTAATATCTTTGCAGATGTTTATATTATGAATAAAAATGGTGAAATACTTTATACTCCATTGCATAAAGAAATAATTTAAAAATAGAGAAAAGGAAAGTCAAATGAATAAATTTAAATTAAAAAAGGTACTTGCCCTAATCTTTGTATTAGCATTTATGATATCCAGTACTATAACAGCATTTGCAGCGGCAGAAATATCCTTTGTTACTAACGGTGCTGCTAAAAAATATGCCGCAGGCTCTGTTCTTAGAATACTTGGTAAGGTTGAAGATAATGATTTAGCAATAAGTAAAACAAATGTTGAAATTAATATTACAGCAGATGGTAAAGTAGTATACTACGGAAACATAACAACTGACAGTAATGGATATTTTAAAACCACATTTACAGTTCCATCAGGTGTTAGTGGTAATATGAATATTTCCATGAATGCAGCAGGAAATAATATTGATGTGAGTGATTATGCAGTTTTAGATGTGACGGAAACTTTAGTTTTAGCGGGATCTGTTCCTGAAGTTGGATTGACAGAAGCAGATAATAAAATTATCTCTGCGTCAACTTCAAAAATAGGTTTGGCTTTTAGCGGGAATGTAAATTACTTTAATAATAAAAACAGTTCAGAGAATGGCTTGCCTGAAAGTCTTGGAACGAATGATTGGAATAAAGACTGTATAACTTTATACGAAAAGGAGAGTAATGGAGATTACAAAAAAATTCCTTCAAGTATAGATCTTGTGTCTTCCAGCATTAAAGGAAATGCTCTTGTTTCCGGAATTACATATTTTTCAGGAGTAGCAAAAGAAGACCAAAAAAGTGAAAGAAAAGATGTGATATTTATATCTGCAGAAAATGGATTTAAAGCAAATACTTCTTATAAAATTGCAGTAGATAAAGATTTATGCCAAAACAGCAGTGCGAGAATGGCAAGTGATGAAACCGTATATTTTACTACTGGTTCTGCTTCTAACGGCGGTAATGGCAGCAGTGGAAGTGGCACGGGTGATAACCAAGAAAAAAATACTGTTATTGTTTCAAAGCCTACTTTTAAAGGTACTACGGCAACAATTGCCCCAACTGATACTCAAATTAACGATGCTGTTAAAAGTTTAAATAAGGATGATAAGAATATAATTACTTTTAAAGTAAGTGAATCTGACATAAGTAAGAATAGCGGAGATATCAATGTATTAGAATTAAAAATATCAGAAGCACAGAGAGATAAAATAAAAGACTCAAAATTAGCTTATGATACACCAATAGGTACTGTTACTTTACCAACACAAGTAATTTCTCAAGTAAGGGGAGATATAGATCTTACAATTACAAAAGTTGAAGAGGATACATATAAAGTAACATTGACAGATGAAAAAGGAAATATATCAAATTTAAATGGCAGAGTAAAATTGAAATTCCAGGTTAATGATAAAACAAAGAACTTACTAAGTCATAATGGTGTTATTATGAAAAATGCTATGGTAGAAAATGGGGAAGCCTTTGGTATAACAAGTTCATTTAGTACATTCAAATTAGAAAATAAATCAGTGACATTTTCAGATATTTCAAAACACTGGGCAAAATCAAATATAGAATTTTTAGCTGCAAGAAATATTGTTAATGGTGTTAGTGAAGATGAATTTGCTCCTAATAATAATATAACCAGAGCGGAATTTGTTAAAATGCTCATTAATTCATTAGATGAATTAGATATTAAGGCAGGATCAGCAACTAATTCGTTTAAAGATGTAAAAGAAGGAAAATGGTATACGGATTATATAAATTGGGCAGCAGAAAAAGGTATTGTTTCAGGAATGGGTAACGACACATTCGGGACAGACAGAGCTATTTCAAGGCAAGATATGGCAGTTATTATTGAAAGATTTGCCAATGAAATGAATATTGATTTAAGTGCTAATATAAATAAAGTAACTTTTGCAGATGATACGGAAATTTCCGGCTATGCAAAGGAATCCGTTTATAAGATGCAGCAAGCAGGAATTATTAATGGTGTAGGCGGTAATAATTTTAATGCAAAGGACAGTGCAACAAGAGCAGAGGTTGCAAAAATAATCAATATGCTTATAGAAGATTTGGTAACAAATAATTAGGTAATATATAATTTCTACATTAGAATAGATAAGGGGGCGCAGGCTCCCTTTATCTATAACCGTTATAATTATAATAAGGAAAAGGTAACCATGTTAAAGAGTAAAATTTCAATTAAGATATTTAGACAAATAATGTTAATCCTATGCTTGATCTTTAGTTTAACAATACTTGCAAATGCCGAAGATGGCAATGGAAATGGCGGAGGAGAAAACAGAGATATTCCTGTAGGTATTGTATCTAGTAATGTAGCAGACGGACAGGTTGATGTTCCTGTTGATATAAATATAAATTTAGAATTTAATAAAAATGTCATCAATATAAGTGTAGCGGAAAATAACAAGAGTTGTTTTTCATTAGAGGATGAAAATGGAAATAATATAGATATTTCAATAGCTATGGGTGATGATCAAATAGACCCTACGGTAAAAAGACTTATTACAGTTGTACCAAAAGAAAATTTAGAAGCCGGTATAAAATATACACTTACAATTAGTGAAAATTTTACTGCCAAAAATGGAGTGTCTCTTGAGAAACCCATTAGCTTAACCTTTACAACTTTAAAAGAAAATATTATAAATGAAACAAGTGATAAAAATTTAACTAATTCCCAAAATGTCACGGAATCTAGTATGAAAGTTACAAAAGAATCTTTAAGTGTTACTAAAGCTGGGATATCAGAGGATAAAAAAGATACACAGAAAGTAAATATGATTAAGATATTATCCATAGTCAGCATTATAATTTCATTTATTTTACTTATAGTATATTTTATTATGAGAAGAAATATAAAAGAATAATTAAGCTTTGTTCTTTGTAAATTAAGCCATGTAGCATTGCTTTTTTTATTTGTAAGCAGTATAATTAGTATAACAATATAATGAAAATTTTCCCAATTCAACTAATCGTAGATAGACGTTTATTGGAGAATATAAAGTATTTATGTACCATTGATCCAAGGAATATAAAAACAATTAATAAAATGATTTTTCCCTTGTGATACAAAGGGATTTTTTATTGTATTTTTAGAAAAAGGTATCCTTTGTGTTTAAAATTTAATAATAGAGTTTTAAATTTAAATAATGTTTGATTTAGCTTTTAGGAGGTGTCATCTGGTATGTACAATAAAACATAAAGGTAAAAATATTAACTTTAACTTAAAACTATCTAAAAAACAATTTAAAGAAAGAATGGGAAAAATGAAAAACAGTAAATTTATAAAAAAATTAGTAAGTCAAGTTATAATAGTTCTATGCATGCTAATAGGCTTATCCTATATATCCTTTGCAGAAAATTTAAATGGAGCTTTAAGCATCTATAATAATTATGCAGAGTGTCAGTCAGTTACAAATATTAATGTTTTAAACATGTTTTCATTACAAGGCAGTATAGTTGCTTTTATAATATTGTTAATTTGTTTAGCGGCAAATAGAAAAATAAATGAATAAAACAGATTAAATAAAGTGATAAAAGCGAGTTTTATATCTTGCTTTTATCTTTAAAAAAATATAATTATAAGTAATTGAATAATAAGTTTTCCGAGTTGAATTTTCTAAGGTAATTACTATGAAGTTTAACCGCTGGGTATATAAAGAAATTTATATGCCTCCCGTTTGGAAAGGAAGATAACAAGTATAGAAATTTTTGTTTTACAAATTTGTAATTCAAGGACTATTTTATGTTTGTTTTTTTTATGCAGTAAATCACCTTCTATTACATAAAATTACTTAAAACACGCAATATAGGTAATAAGAGATGAAGATAATAATTATTTAAAGTTTTAAACTTATTTTTACTAAATCATAAGAAGAAATTAGAATTTATTAGTTAAAGAAAATATGTAATTATAAAGATTAGATATTAACTTAATATTAGAGAAATATATATTGTTATTTTAGGCAAAAAAGCAAAAGAAAATGACGAAGGATAATGTGTATTATCATATTAAAGATAAGGTAAAATATATACATTGTATGTATATATTTATAGTTTATTTTTACAAGGAGAATAAAAGTTATGCTGTTTAAGCAGACTTTTTTCTAATAAATTTTTACTTAAGATAAATAGGAGGAAAAAATGTTAAAGAAAAAAAGTATTTTATCACTATTATTAGTAATGATAATGGTGGTATCTATGGCAGCTTGTGGAAATACAGATAAGCAAACAGAGGATGAAAATAATACTCCTGCTGAAGCTAGTAAAACCATAAGACTTGCTACAACAACAAGTACAAGAGACAGCGGGCTGCTTGATGAGATTTTGCCTGTATTTACTAAAGAAACGGGCTATGATGTAGATGTTATAGCAGTTGGCTCCGGAGAAGCAATGAAAATGGGGGAAAATGGAGAAGCTGATGTACTTTTAGTTCATTCTCCCGAAGCAGAAAGAGAATTTGTTGAAGCTGGACATGGTCCTGAAAGATTTGATGTAATGTATAATGATTTTGTTATTCTTGGACCAAAAGATGATCCTGCGGGAATTAATACCGCAGCGCCAAATAACGCTAAGGATGCATTTAAAAAGATTTATGATGATCAAATTAAATTTATTTCAAGAGCAGATGAATCAGGGACGCATAAAAAAGAGTTATCAATTTGGAAAGAATTGAATCTAACTCCAGAGGGAGATTGGTATGTGGAATCCGGCAAAGGCATGGGAGATGTTATTACTATGACAAACGAAATGCTAGGATACACTCTTTCTGACAGAGCAACTTGGTTGAATATGTCAGAAGGTACTGATTTGAAAATAGTTACTGAAGGAGATAAGGATTTATTTAACCAATATGGAGTTATAGTTGTAAATCCTGAAAAAAATGATCAAATAAATGCAGAAGGTGCAAAAGCATTCCAGACATGGATACTTTCAGAGTCAACTCAGAAGTTAATAGGAGAATATGGCAAAGAAAAATATGGAAGTCCACTATTTACACCAAATGCGGCTGAAGCTAAATAATTAAATAAAATTATATATATAAATTCACCTAGTATTAGGTGAATTTATTAATACATATTATAATATTCCATCTACTTTTATATCAGTTTTTTCATAAGGCAGATTTTTTAAAATTTGAAAAGGATAGGCATGTCCTAATTTTAAAGCATCATGTCTAAGTTGGGTTAAAAAGCGATCATAACAACCTTTTCCGTATCCTAAACGGTTACCGTTTTTATCAAAAGCTAACCCGGGAATTAATATAAAATCGATTTCTAAAGGATTTATTTTGCAGCATATTTCAGTGTTAGGTTCCCAAATCCCTAAAGGAGATTTTTTTAAATATTTTTTTATAGTTTCATCTATAGAATAATTAAAATTCTTTATAGGTATTTCAAAGGGATGAATGTGAAAATTTGAATCAGTAAAAGGTAAGACCAATCTTTTTCCTTCTTTTATACACTCTTCAATCAATAGTTTTGTTGGCGCTTCATTACGATAATCCATATACATCATAATAACTTTTGAAGATTGAAAAGTCTTTAAATGAATAAGCCTTTTTAAAGAAGTTTTTTCATATTCATTAATAAAATCTTTTGTAATAAGATTACGTTCTAATAATACTTGTTTACGAAGAATATTTTTATCCATGTAAAAAATCCTTTCTGTTAAATAATCAATATTATCATACCATATATGCTTTGGATAGTGTATTAGAAATGTGATAAAATATGAAAGAAGGGAGATTTTTATGGAAGAAATAATAAAAGGATTACATTCAGCTGTTTTATTAATATTTTCGGCAGATAAAGAATTATATGGAATAGTCGGTCTTTCTTTAGCCGTATCATTGTCTTCGGTTATCATATCTACATTCATTGGCGTTCCGTTAGGGCTTCTGATTGGAACTTATAAATTTCCGTTTAAAAATGCATTGATACGAATTATATATACAATGATGAGTTTGCCTCCTGTTATTGCAGGATTGGTAGTATTTCTTTTTATTATGAGAAAAGGGCCTTTAGGTTCCTTTGGCCTCAGTTATACTCCAACTGCCATGGTAATTGCTCAAATTTGTTTGGTTATGCCTATAATTATTGGCCTGACTTATAATATTGTAAAAGAAAAAGCGCCAAATGTTAAAAAGCTTGGGTTGACATTAGGTGCAGGAAAGCTGGACTCTTTAATACTGCTTATCATGGAAATGAAGATGGGAATTTTAGCAGCTGTTGTAACTGGCATTGGAAGAGCCATATCAGAGGTTGGAGCAGTTATGATAGTGGGAGGAAATATTAAAGGAAAGACGAGAGTTATGACAACTTATATAGCACAGCTAAAAAGTATGGGCGATTATAGCACTGCTATTGCAGTTGGTATAATTTTATTGGTTATAGCTTTTACAATCAATGCTGTTTTATATAATTTCCAACAAAGAGGGGAAATATAATGGATATTATAGTAGAAAAATTAATAAAAGAATATGATAAAAATAGAGTTCTAGATATTAATAAGCTAAAAATAGAAAAAGGATCGTTATGTGGAATTATTGGTGCTAACGGTGCAGGAAAAAGTACTTTTTTAAATATTGTGGCAGGTTTAGAGAAGCAAACATCAGGCAGAGTATTTTATGGAAACAGCAGTAACGAAGAAATTCCACTAGACATAATGACTATGGTATTTCAAAGACCGTACATGCTTAGTACTACTGTAGAAAAAAATATCTCATATCCATTAAAACTGCGTGGATGGAACGCTTACTCAATTGAAAATAGAGTAGCGCAACTTTGTAAAGAATTAGGACTAACGCATTTAATGAAACGTAAAAGCTGGAAATTATCCGGAGGTGAAGTGCAAAAAGTAGCATTGGCAAGAGCCTTATCTTTTAAGCCTAAATTGTTACTTTTAGATGAGCCTACGGCGAATATAGATCCCAAAACAACAGGGGAGATAGAATTAATTCTAAAAAAAATAAATATTGATGAAGGTATAACAGTAATTATTATTACTCATAATTTAGTACAAGCTAAGAGGCTTTGTCATGATGTGGTATTTATGAATCAAGGACAAATAATAGAATTTGGAAGGACAGCTGAAGTTCTAAAAAACCCCAAATATGAATTAACAAAGCAGTTTATCTCAGGAGAACTAATAATATAGGAAAGGATCCCATCAGTAATATTAATATGGGAATGGAGAGGATAAATGAAATTATTAAATGTAGATACAATAGAGCAGGTAAAGGAAAAAATCCATAACTATTTTTCAAGTTATAAACCTAAAACAGAAAAAGTTTTTATTCGTCATGCAGTAGGAAGATACATGGCACAAGAAATACTTTCTGATATTGATATGCCGCAGTTTCGAAGATCTGTGGTAGATGGCTTTGCAGTAGTATCAAAAGATACTTTTGGGGTAAGTGAGAGTATTCCTGTATTTTTAGATGTTGTTGGGGCAGTGGAAATGGGACAAGAAAGTGATATCGTATTAAAGCAAGGTCAAGCAGTTTATGTTCCTACGGGAGGAATGATTCCTGAAGGTGCAGATGCAGTAGTGATGATTGAACATGTGGAAAAATTAGATGATAAGGTTATTGCAGTTTATAAGGCAGCTTCTCCAAACAATGGTGTAATGAATCAGGGAGATGATTTTAAGTCAGGGGAATTATTATATAAAAAAGGACATATTATTACTAAGAAGGATATTGGCATGCTTGCTGCTGTAGGCTGTAGTGAAATTACAGTGTATAAGAAACCTATAGTTTCAATTATTTCTACAGGTGATGAAATTATTGAAATTACTAATAATCCTAAAATTGGACAAATAAGGGATATTAATTCTTATACTATAGCTGCTTTTTCAGAGGATACAGGAGCAGAAATTGGTTCTATTGAAAAAGTTAAAGATAAAAAAGAAAATTTAATAAAAGCGGTTTCAAAGGCTATTATAAACAGTGATATAGTTTTGCTTTCTGGAGGAAGCTCTGCAGGTAATAAAGATATGACTGCGGAAGTCATTGAAGAAATGGGATCTCCAGGTGTTATTACACATGGGGTTGCTATGAAACCAGGAAAGCCAACAATTATCGGTGTTATAAAAACAAATGATAAAAATAATGGGGATAAATCTAATCAAAATAAATTAGTCGTTGGTTTGCCTGGTCATCCTATGGCAGCAATTATTGTATATAAAACTTTAGTGGATACTTTTATTAGGAAATATTATTTTAACAACGAGGAACAGCCAATTTGTATATCGGCTAGCATATCAGAAAATCTTCATGCAGGTGAAGGCAGAGAAACTTTTCAATTAGTTACATTAGAAGATAAAGATGTTAACTCATCCAACCAAGTAAAATTTATAGCAAGACCTATCCATGCAAAATCAGGATCCATTTCACAATTAAAATATGCTGATGGATATATAAGAATGTCGAATCTTTGTGAAGGCGTAAAATCTGGAGAAATTGTAAAAGTTATGTTATTTTATTAAAAAATTGAAAATATTCTAAACTTTACGAAAAATTTGTCGATATAAAATATAGTAACATATATACAAATTAAAAAATGAAGGGAAGGATTGTTATGAATATCATTAAAAAAAGTATACTAATAAAAATATTAGTAGGCATTATTATTCCTGTCGCTGTTTCACTTTGTATTTTGCTTTATTTGCTGCTTGGCTTTGTAAAAGATGAGTCGGAAGTTTTAACAACAGATAGCTTAACTGCAAAGTCAAGAGAAGCATCGTATCAAGTAAGTGAATTTTTCACACAGTACATAAAAATTGCAGAAACTATGTCAGAAAATCCTGCTTTTCAATCTTATTTTAATACAATTCAGCCGGGAGTATCTATTACCCAAGGTGAAGGATTTGGACAAATAAAGAATAATTTGGTTAATGCCGCATCTTTAGATTCGGAAAATATATTGGCATGTTGGATTGTAGATTTTGATTCAAGTCAATTAACTCAATCTGATGGATATACAAGTGGTGCAGATTGGGACGTTACCACAAGAGGTTGGTATAGTGATGTTACTTCTGCTAAAAAGGCTATTCTTACTGAGCCATATGTTGACACCGCTACTCAGAAACTAGTAGTAAGCGCAGTTTCTCCTGTTTTTGATAGTACAAATCAAATGGTGGGTGTAGTGGGACTGGATTTAACGCTTGATAATTTAAGTAATATTATGAAGGGATATGAGCTGGGCGATACGGGGTTTTTTGTTTTTCTATCAAAAGGCGGATCTGTAATATATGATGATGATAATGCAAACATTATGAAAAACGTATCGGAGATTGATCTATCACAAGAGGTTTTAGATTTATACAACAATAAGACTGAAGGATATACAGAGTATCAAAGAGGCGATGAAGATGTTTATGGATATTATAGTTTGATAGGAGATACAGGTTGGAGTGTATTGTCATCTATGCCGAAAGCCGAATATTATGAAGCTTATAATGGAGTAACAAAATTAGCTGTAACTTTGTTCATAATCATATTAATCATACTCTCAGTTATTATATTCTTTATTTCAAAAGGTATAGTAAAACCTTTAAAACGATTATCAAAGGTTGCAAATCAAATTGCAGATGGAGATTTAGAAGTAAGTATAGAACATAAATCAAAAGATGAAACGTCACAAGTGGCAGCGGCCATGGAAAGAACCATAGTAAGGCTTAAAGAATACGTGAAATATATAAATGAAATTACAAGTGTTTTGGATGAAATGGCATCAGGGAATTTTATATTTGATCTAAAATATGATTATTTAGGAGATTTTGCTAAAATCAAGTCTGCGCTTCTCAATATACAAAAAACATTTACAGAAACTTTAAAAAATATAACAATTTCAGCAGATCAAGTGGCAAGCGGTTCTGATCAAGTGGCAAGCGGAGCACAGGCTTTATCTCAAGGAGCCATGGAGCAGGCAAGTTCAATTGAAGAGCTATCGGCAACGATTAATGAAATTTCACAGCATATTAAACATAATGCTGAAAATGCAGATAATGCAAGTCAGATTTCAATGGAATCATCAAAAGAAGTTGAACTTGGAAGTAATCAGATGAAAGATATGATAATAGCAATGGAAGAAATAAGCAATGCTTCTAAGGAGATAGGCAAAATTATAAAAACCATAGATGACATTGCATTCCAAACCAATATTCTTGCACTTAATGCCGCTGTGGAAGCCGCAAGGGCAGGAGAAGCAGGAAAAGGTTTTGCGGTTGTCGCTGATGAAGTCCGTAATCTTGCAGGAAAGAGTGCAGAAGCTGCAAAGAATACAACTGTACTAATAGAAACCGCCATAACCGCTGTTGAAAACGGAACTCAGATTGTAGATAAGACAGCGCAGTCATTAGATAAAATTGTGTCAGGTGCAGAAAAGACTACAGAGCTAATAGGCGAAATTTCGCAGGCATCTAATGATCAAGCAACATCTATGACCCAAGTAACATTGGGAGTTGATCAAATTTCATCAGTTGTTCAAACAAATTCTGCTACTGCTGAAGAAAGTGCAGCAGCAAGTGAAGAACTTTCAGGCCAAGCACAAATGTTAAAACAGCTTGTAAGTCAATTTAAATTAGATAATAAACAGGATGATAATTATTATAAACAAGATGATAGAGGAGAAAAACAGGAGAGTTCAAATGGTGAGAATTTCAATAGTATAGAGAGCGATAATAAGTATTAAATTTATAATTTAAATAGAGAAATATCTGCTTTAATTAAGCAGGTATTTTTTTTATTTAACCTAGTGATAAATATTTCTATTTACTAAGAAAAAAATGTTTGTAATTTTTCGAAAAATTGGTATGATTAATATACTAAAAAGAAAGAGAAGGTAAGATATATGAAAATAATTAAAAAAAGCATTTTAGCAAAAATCTTATTAGGTATTATTATTCCAGTCATTTTATCTCTTTGTATTTTGCTTTATTTTGTATTAGGCGTTGTAAAAAATGAAGTAGAAGATTTAACAACAGAGAGTTTAACTGCAAATTCCAAAGAGGCTTCATATGAGGTCAGTGAATTTTTTACACAATACATAAAAATAGCAGAAACTATGGCACAAGATCCTGAACTTGAATCTTTTATTAAAGGAAATAATTCTGAAGTTCCTATTAATCAAACTGAAGGATATGAACCGATCAGAAAAAACATGGTTAATGTTGCGTCCCTTGATTCTGATAATATTGTAGAAAGCTGGATAGGAGATTTTGAAGCTAATCAAGTAGCACTATCCGGAGGTGGCACTACAGGTAAAGATTTCGATGTAACTACAAGAGATTGGTATAAAGCTCTTACTGCAGAAAAGAAAGTAATTATTACTGAACCATATATTGATGCTATTACAAATAATCTTGTTGTAAGTGCTATTGCTCCTGTTTATGATAGCTCAACAAACCAAATGATTGGTGCAGCAGGAGTTGATTTGACCCTTGAAAAGCTTAGCAAGATCATGGAAGGATATGAACTGGGAGATTCGGGATTTTTTATATTCTTATCAAAAGAAGGCTCTGTAATCTATGATAAAGACAATGAAAATATTATGAAGAATATAACTGAAATAGGAATATCACAGGAAATTTTGGATTTATATAATAATAAGACCTCAGGATACACGGAATATCAAAGAGGTGATGACAAAGTCTATGGATACTATACCTTGATAGGAGATACCGGTTGGAGTGTATTATCTTCCCTTCCCAAAGAAGAATATTATAATGCTTACGATCATGTAACAGGGCTTTCGGTTATCCTTTTTGTTATAATATTAATTATACTCACTGTAATAATTTTCTTTATATCAAAAAGTATAATTAAACCATTAAAACAATTATCAAAAGTTGCAAATCAAATTGCAGATGGAGATTTAGATGTTAATATTGGAAATAAATCTATTGATGAAACAGGACAAGTAACAGAGGCTATAGAAAGAACAGTATTAAGATTAAAAGATTATGAGAAATATATAAATGAAATATCAAATGTATTAGATGAAATGGCAGAAGGAAATTTTGTTTTTGATTTAGAATACGACTATGCAGGAGAATTTTCTAAAATTAAAAAATCAATGCTTAATATTAAGAAGACATTTTCAGAAACACTAACAAATATAGCAATTGCAGCAGATCAGGTTGCAAGCGGTTCAGATCAAGTAGCAAGCGGTGCACAGGCTTTATCTCAAGGCGCTATGGAACAAGCCAGCTCCATTGAAGAATTATCAGCTACAATTAACGAGATTTCACAACATATTAAACATAATGCTGAAAATGCAGATAATGCAAGTAATATTTCTTCAGAATCATCAGAGGAAGTTGAACGTGGAAATGAGCAGATGAGAGACTTGATATTGGCAATGGAAAAAATCAGCAGTGCGTCAAAAGAAATCGGAAATATTATAAAAACCATAGATGACATTGCATTCCAAACCAATATTCTTGCACTTAATGCCGCTGTGGAAGCAGCAAGGGCAGGAGAAGCAGGAAAAGGTTTTGCGGTTGTTGCTGATGAAGTTCGTAATCTTGCAGGAAAGAGCGCAGAAGCTGCGAATAATACAACTGTACTAATAGAAACCGCCATAACAGCTGTTGAAAACGGAACTCAGATTGTAGATAAGACAGCGCAGTCATTAGATAAAATTGTGTCAGGTGCAGAAAAGACCACAGAACTTATAGGTGAAATTTCGCAGGCTTCAAATGATCAAGCTACATCTATGACTCAGGTAACATTGGGAGTTGATCAAATTTCATCTGTTATTCAGACTAATTCAGCAACTGCCGAGGAAAGCGCAGCAGCAAGTGAAGAACTTTCTGGTCAGGCACAAATGCTTAAGCAGATGGTAGGTCAATTTAAGCTAGAAAATAAACAGGATAATATTAGTTTTAACGAGAATAATATAGAAGAAAATAATAATTTAAGTAATTATGAAAATTTTGAGAATCCTATGATTGACAATAAGTATTAGATTAGTATATCTTTATATTAAGGAAAGAAAACATTTGCTTAAGGGTAAATGTTTCCTTTACCTTTAATAGGACTGTAACATTGGTATTTGTATATTTTAGCATTAGGCGATTAAAAAAAATAAGAAAACTGAATATACAAAATATTTCGAATTTTGCATAATTTCAAACTTTGCACATCTTAGTTGACAGACTAATTTGAAGACTGTTATAATACAAAAAAATAACAAATGAATATTTTCTCCGAACTCTGTTCCCTGTTGCTGCAAGTTATGGGTGCAGAGTCTATGGGTTTATGTAGAAATGCGTAGGCCTCCCGTGCTTGGAAAGGAAAAAAACAAGTTAATTTGATAAATTTTTATCAAAGCCTTTTCACGTACGTTGAAAAGGCTTTTGTTATTTAAACTGGCTATATTAAAGATGGTATAAATTAAATTCTTGATGGAGGTTATTATGAATTTAAAGAAATTTACATTGAACATTAACGGTGCAGACCGTATGTTCATATGCGACCCGGAAAAGGATACTTTGGCTGGTGTTCTTCGTAGGTTAGGTCTGACTGGTACAAAAGTTGGATGTGGAACTGGCGTATGTGGAGCCTGTTCTGTTATTTTAGACGGAAAAGTTATCCGTTCTTGTACAAAAAAAATGAAGACTGTAAAAGAGTACAGCTCAGTTACTACTATTGAAGGTATCGGAACTGTATCAAACCCACATCCATTACAATATGCATGGGTTCACTTAGGAGCTGTACAGTGCGGTTTCTGTGTACCTGGATTTATTGTGTCTGCATATGGATTATTACAGCAAAATCCAAATCCTACTAGAGAAGATGTTCGTGACTGGTTCCAAAAGCACAGAAATGTTTGTAGATGTACAGGCTATAAGCAGATTGTTGATGCTGTTATGGAAGCAGCAGCTATCATGCGTGGAGATAAAACTTTTGAAGATATAACATATGATTATAAGCAGGATGTTGGTGACTTCTATGGTAAACCATTAGTTCGTCCTAATGCTATGCCTAAAGCTTGTGGTGTATGCGATTATGGTGATGACATTGAATTAAAGATGCCTGCAGAAACTCTAAAAGTAGTTCCTGTAATGCCTAGAATCACTAACCATGCTAAGATTTTAAATATAGATTACAGTGAAGCTGAAAAGATGCCTGGTGTAGTAAAAGTTATTACTGCTAAGGATATTGAAGGTGCAAATCACCTAATGATGTTCCAATTCACACCAAGAACTACAGCTTTTGATCAGGTTCACAAATTATTATATGATGATAAGATTGTAAGTTACGGTAATGCTGTTGCACTTGTTGCTGCTGATACAAAAGAACATGCAAAAGCTGCAGCACTTAAGGTTAAGGTTGAAATCGAACAGTTACCTGAATATATGAGTTATCTTGAAGCTGTTACACCTGATGCTCAGAGAATTTACCCTAATATGGATAATATATACAGTTATCAGCCTCTTCTTAAGGGAGATTCTGAAAAGGTCCCTGAAATGATTGATGATGCGGAATATGTGGTAGAAGGAAGCTTCTATTCTTCAAGAGAGCCACATATGTCCATCGAAGGAGATACTATTCAGGCTTATTATGATGAAGACGGAAAACTTTGTGTACACTGTAAAACAATGACACTTTACTTTGACCGTGATGATATTGCAGAAGCAACAGGACTTCCTGTAGAAGACATTCGTGTAATAGAAAATCCAACTGGTGGTTCTTTCGGATGGGCAATGAGTGCTTCTTCATACTCTCTTGCAGCTATTGCTTGTAAGGTACTTCAAAAGCCAGTTGCACTTTCAATGGATTATTCTCAGTTCATGGCATACAGTGGTAAGCGTTCTCCTGCTTATTTAAATGGACGTTTAGCATGTGATAAAGATGGTATGATTATTGCTGGAGAATTTGATTCAGGTCTTGATCACGGTTTTGACCCAGCACTAGGTGATGATAAATTAAGTAAAATTGTTCGTTTCATGTTCTTCCCATACTATGTACCAAATGCAGCTGGTCTAGCAAGAGCAGCAGTTACAAACCATGCTTTCGGTACAGCATATAGAGGTTACGGAGCTCCTCAGGCTTATACTTGCGGTGAAGCTTTAATCGATATGATGGCAGAAAAGATTGGAATGGATCCATTTGAATTTAGATACAAGAATATTGCAAGAAAAGGTCAGACTAACTTAAACAGCGCTGAATTCCTTCAATATCCAATGGAAGAAATGATGGATAAGATGAAACCTTTATATGAAAAAGCTGTTGCTGAAGCTAAGGCAAAAGATACACCAGAAGTTCGCAGAGGTGTAGGACTAGCTTGGGGTGGATATAATGTAGGTCTTGGTTCAGATGACTTTGCTGGTGTTGCCCTTGAACTTGTAGGCGATAGAAAGTTCATTAAATATGATACTTGGCAGGATCAAGGTCAAGGTGGTGACCAAGGTTCATTAATCTGTACGCTTGAAGCATTAAAACCTTATTTCCCTGATGTTCTTCCTGAAGATGTTAAATTAATACAGGATGACAGTAAATACTGTCCAAACACAGGTGAATCTGCAGGTTCAAGATCTCACTTTGCAAACGGAAAAGCTAGTATTCTTGCTGCTAAAAATCTTGCAGATGCTATGCGTAAGGAAGATGGTACTTACCGCACATATGATGAAATGATTGCGGAAGGTATTCCAACAAGATATGAAGGAAACTGGGAAGCTAAGAATGAATGGGAAGAATTCCAATTCTTAGATCCTAATACTGGAGTAGGAAGTCCAACTTATGCATATACTTATGCTTTATTTATGTCAGAAGTAGAAGTAGAAGTTGCTACAGGTAAAACAACAGTAATCGGAATGACATGTGTTGACTGGGTAGGAAAGATTGGTAACATTCAGGCAGTAGATGGTCAAGCTTATGGTGGTATTTCACATGCTATAGGTTTCGCATTAAGTGAAAATTACGAAGACGTTAAAAAGCATACTAATATGTATACTGCAGGGGTTCCTTATATTAAGGATGTTCCTGATGACATGACATTGATTCACCTTGACGGATATGATGAACGTGGACCTTTCGGTTCATCCGGAGCTTCTGAAGCATTCCAATCATCTGACCACGTTGCAGTAATCAATGCTATTAATAATGCTTGCGGAGTAAGAATTTATGAAATTCCAGCTACTCCTGCAAAAGTTAAGGCTGGTATCGATCTTCTAGCTGCCGGCGGTAAAATTGAGCCTCCTAAAAAGTATTTCTTAGGTTCAGATTTATATGATGAATTGGATAAGATTAAAGCAAATCCAGTTAGTTATTAGTAGATAAATATTCCGGCATATAATTATTATTTATATGCCGGATTACGGCATTAAACTTTATAATTTCTATGTAGACCACTATAGGCAGGTTCAACTACAAACGATTGAGTATTTCAATTATGAAGTGTAAAAAGGACGATGCTTATAGTGGTTTACATGTTTTAAAAGAAAAGATAAATTTTGATAATTTAGTAAATAATTAAAAAATTTAATAAAACGATAAAATAAGGATAAGAATATTTGTGACAATATAATTTTGAATATTCAATATCTTTTGATATAATATATTAGACTAGTATAGTTTTATAAATTAAGGATAGGAGTTCCGTATGGAAAAATATATAAAACAATTTGAAAATTGCCTGCAAGGAGAAAAGCCTTTCTGTACAAATATATGCCCTTTCCATGTGGATATTTTGGATTTTCAAGCAAAAATGAGCAGAAATAACTATAACTCTGCATATAAGACTTTTAGAAATGCGGTAGCTTTTCCAGATATTGTATCAGCCCTGTGTCCAGAATATTGCGCAGCTGCATGTCCAAGAGGAAAGATGGATAAGTCTGTGCAGATAAATCTTTTGGAAAAAACTTGTGTAGCTAAAGCAACAAAAAAAGACCCTACGGATTATAACCTGCCAATAAAAAATAAAAAAGTGGCAATTATAGGCGCTGGAATAAGTGGCCTTGCTTGTGCTCTACGTTTATCTTCAAAAAAATATGAGGTAACTATTTTTGAAAAAACAGATAGAATAGGTGGACAGCTATGGGATTTATTACCTTCAGAAGTGTTTTTAGAAGATATTCGCAGGCAATTTCAATTTGAAAATTATACTCTGAATTTAAATGCAGAGATTAAAAGTATAGAAGAAATAAGTAATCAAGGTTTTGATGCTGTTTATGTGGCTACTGGTAAAAATGGCCACGATTTTGGAGCTCTAAATCAAGAAAAAGGACATTGCGTTATTAAAAACAATATAGCTATTTTTGCAGGAGGCAGTTTAGCAGGAAAAGATCCTATGTATGCTCTGGCTGATGGACTTAACATGTCATGGTCCCTTGAGGTTTATTTTAAAACAGGGAAGTTAGAATATCCTGAAAAATGGGAACCTTGTAAAATTGTAGAAGATCCGGACAAATTAAAGAAAACAGAACCTGTAATACCTACAGACAATGGTATTTTTACAGATGAAGAAGTAGTAAAAGAGGCTAATCGATGTATTAGATGTCAATGTGATTTCTGCAAAAAATATTTTGACTTATCTGCATTTACAAATAAATGGCCATTAAAGATGAGAGATGAGATATTCGCTACTGTTACAGCATCTGAATCCATGCTTCATAAAAGTCCTGCGAAAAAGCTTATAAATTCATGTACACAGAGTACTCTTTTCGATGATGTATGTCCCGGAGGAATTAAACTTTCAGAAATGATACAGGAAGCACGATATATGCTTCATAAACAGGGAAAAATGCCGGGAGCGTATCATCAATTTTGGTTAAATGATATGAATTTTTCTAACAGTAAATTTGCGGCCTTAAGGAAAAATGCACCAGGTCAGGAAGAAAGTGAATATGCCTTTTTCCCTGGGTGTAATTTAGGTGCTGCTGATCCTCGTTATGTAAGCGAGCCTTATAAATGGCTTCTGTCCAAGAATCCTAAAACAGGTATTTTACTTCGCTGTTGCAGTATTCCAGTTCAATGGGCTGGAGATAAGGAACTCCATAAAAATGAATTAGATAACCTCGTTAAAGAATGGGAAATTTTGGGTAAACCAACTCTAATTATGGCATGTCCTTATTGCCAGAAACATTTAACAGAATTTCTGCCGGAAATAAAAACTATTTCATTATATGAAATTTTAGACAAATGGGGATCTGATTGGGATTCAGTTAAATTAGATCAAGTTTATTCAGTATTTGATCCTTGTTCTGCCAGAGATGTAAAACCAGTTCAAACGGCCGTAAGAAATCTGGCAGAGAATGTTGGTGTATCATTAGAAGAATTTCCAAAAGGTGATAAACACGGTTGCTGCGGTTTTGGAGGTCATGGATCAATAGCTAATCCGGAATTTGCAGAATATGTAGCCAAACAGAGAAGTGAGTTAAACGAAAACCCATATATTGCTTATTGTATCAATTGCAGAGATGTATTTTTAGGAGAAGAAAAGCCTGTTCTGCATATTTTAGATTTACTCTTTGATATAAATATGGAGAATAATAGCGGCCTTCCTACTGTAACAGAGCGTAGAGTGAACAGAGTAGATTTAAAAGAAACACTGTTAAAAGAAATTTGGGGTGAAAAAATGACAGATAAGCCGGAAGAATGTAAATTTGATCTTATTATAGGACCTGAAATAAAAGAAAAAATGAACGAACTAAAGATCCTTGAAGAAGACATATGTGAAGTACTTGAATTTGCTGAAAAATCAAAACGCCGAACTTATAAACCTGAAAAAGGTACGTATACCTGTTATAGAGAAATAGGCTACATTACTTATTGGCTGGAATATCGTATAAAGGGTGAAGCCTATGAAATTGTGAATGTTTATACTCACAGAATGAAAATTGAATTGGAGGGTATTTGGAATGGAAGAAAAACAGACGCTGATCTGCGATAAATGTAATGTTGGTATGGAAGATAAAGAAGTTCAGTTCAAATACTTAAATCGTTCTTTTCGGCATAAGGTAAAGCGATGTCCTAAATGCGGACAAGTATATATACCAGAAGATCTTGCTGAAGGTAGAATGAAAGAAGTTGAAGGCATATTAGAAGAAAAATAGATATTTTATTGACCTATAACTATAAAATGCAAAATATAAAATCCAATAATTTTAAACTTGAGGAGAAAATGAATGAGTATTTATAAACCGGGAGAATTTAGAATAACGGATCAAGCTATGGAAGTATGGAATCTTCCAAAGGGAGCAAAGGTATTAGATATAGGCTGCGGAGAAGGAGAAACCGTTGAATATCTTGAGAAAAAATATGAATTTAAGGCTAGTGGAATCGATCTTTCGATGAAAATGATAAAAGAAGGACGTGACAGAAATCCAAATTTAGATATACAATACGGAGATGGAGAATTTTTAGATGCTTTTTCTTCTTATTCATTCGACGGAGTTATGATGGAATGTGCTCTGTCCCTTATTAATCTGCCGGATGAGGCATTGCATGAAGCATTTTGTGTACTTAAAAAGGGTGGAAGACTTTTTCTCAGTGATTTATATATAAAAAATCCCGACAAAAAATTTGTAAAGGCTTTACAGCTTGAAGCAGACAAACAAGATAAGAAACCTAATATTGAAGATGTTTTTGGTTCTGAAAATAAAGGGGAAGAATGTCAAGACTGCGGAGAACATGAAGAAGAATGTGCAGAACATGATGATCACGATCATGATTTGCTTTCAGCTGATTTCGGAGATGCTCATAATAATAAAGTATTTAATTTTAGAAGCAGTGGAAGATTTCTTAAAGAGCCTTTTATAGCACAACTTAAAGAAATAGGATATACCAATATTGAATGGAAAGATTGTTCTATAGAACTTGACAACTATGTTGCAGAAAAAATTTTAAACGAAGGTAGTTTAGAAAGTTGTTTTTGTAAAGAAGGACTTAATCCAAAAGATAAATATAAAACCGGATATTTTATGCTAACAGCGGAAAAACCAATAAAATAATTAAAAGGTTATTTGATTGAGATGAATTGTTTGTCTCGTCAGCAGAAGGGAGCAAAGAAATGAAAGAAGATATTTTTGATCTAAAGCTGAAGGGTTACTGTTGCAGTCAAATTATTATGGAGCTGGGACTAAGAAAGTTAGATAAAGAAAATGCTGATTTAGTTGCAGCTATGGCAGGACTTTGTAATGGCATTTGGAATGGAAAAACTTGCGGTGTACTTTCTGCAGCTGTATGTTTGCTATATTTAGCAGATCCTTATAATGCAAGTCAAAACTATGTACAAGATATAAATGAGTGGTTTGAAGATACTTTTGAAGCTACAGATTGCCAAGTCCTATTAGAAGGAAATGAATTAAATAAAACTCAAAAGTGTCCTATGATGATAGAAGCAACTTTTACAAAGGTTTGTGAGATTTTAGAATGGGATTAAAGTATAAATATTTATTCTAAAGCTAATATTGAATATACGGGATATGATGCTATATTAAATAACAGTTAAAAAAATTATATCTAAGGAGAACAACTATATGAGAGAAGTAAATGTCAATGACGCAGTAGGTATGGTATTAGCCCATGACTTGACACAGATTATCCCCGGGAAATATAAAGGAAGCAGATTTAAAAAAGGTCATGTTATTGCAAAAGAAGATATAGAAGTATTGCTCAGTATGGGTAAACAGCACATTTATGCAGTTGATAAAAATGAAACAGACATACATGAGGATGAGGCTGCAATGAGAATTGCTTCGGCAGCAGCAGGTAAAGGAATAAAGCTTGTTGCACCTGGAGAAGGAAAAATAGAATTAATTGCTGAATATGATGGTTTATTAAAAATAAATACAGCTATGCTTAATCAGCTTATTGATCAAGATGAAATTATGTTTGCTACAATACACGAAAATCAAATTATAAAAGCAGGCAAGAAAGTAGCAGGTACAAGAGTAATTCCTCTATATGTAAATGAAAATATTGTATTGGGTGCGGAACATGTTTTAGAAAGCGGCCCTATGATAGAGGTTTTACCTTTAAAATCATTAAAAATAGGAGTTGTTACAACGGGAAGTGAAGTTTACTCCGGAAGAATAAAAGATGAATTTGGTCCTGTTTTACAGAGAAAATTCAGTGAATTAGGAAGTGTAGTCGTAAAGCAGCTTTTTGCTGACGATGATGAAAATATGATTGCAGACTGTATTAAACAGCTTATTGATGAAGGTGTGGATATGGTTGGAGTAACAGGAGGCATGTCTGTAGATCCTGATGATAAAACTCCTACAGGTATTAGAGTTGCAGGAGGACATATAATAACTTATGGCGCCCCTGTACTTCCGGGAGCCATGTTTATGCTTGCATATATAGGTAAAATACCGGTTGTTGGACTTCCGGGATGTGTTATGTACAGTGGTATAAGCATATTTGATTTGATTGTACCAAGAATATTGGCAGGGGAAGTACCTACAAGAACAGATATTAAAAAATTAGCACATGGAGGATTGTGCCAAAGCTGTGAAGTTTGTACTTATCCAAATTGTGAGTTTGGTAAGACGTATTAAAAATAGAATATAAAAAATAAAAAGAATAGAAGTCGAAATTTTGATTTTCGCTTCTATTCTTTTTTATATATTGAACTCCTTTTTTCAACTGTATAAGTTGGAAGGGTTGGAGGTGTTGTCACTTAAAAAATTATAACATGACACAAGCTTCCAAGAATGATTCAATGATCTCCATCTCTCAGCAAAGCTGTCTCAATTATAGAAATCATTATTTAATATTTTGTATCTTATAGATTAAATTTATTATAATAGAAAATAATGATAATAAGATGTTAAATACTTGTCATTATTGTGAAGGATGAACGAAAATAGAAAGTTTGTATGTTGTATATAAATAGTCAATATTTCATAGTCCTAGACCTTTCAAAGGATTAAATGTATAATAAAATAAAAAATAATAAATAAGGAGTCTTTGTATGGAAAGAAATATATACCTATCAAATACTGATATTGATGATGCCATAAAAATATATTTAAAAAAAATTAGTAGAAGCATTGATAATATAAAAACAGAATTAGTAGATATTAGAGAGGCTAATGGAAGGATAACAAGCAAACCTGTCTTTGCAAAAATCTCCTCACCAAATCATAATGCTGCTGCTATGGATGGTATTATGGTAATTGCTGAAAGAACTTATTCTGCAAATGAAGCCAATCCAATAGTATTAAAAAGAGGCAAAGATTTCGAATATATAAATACAGGGCATTTGATATTAGAACCTTATAATAGTGTTATTATGATTGAAGATGTAGTTCCTGTTGGAGATGAAAAAGGAAATGACGGACAATCTAATCAATTGAAAATCAGAGTACAGTCATCTCCTTGGCAGCATATAAGACCAATAGGTGAAGATATTGTTTCCGGGGAAATGATTTTACCTGAAAATCATCAAATAAGGGCTATGGATATAGGTGCTGTATTAAGTGGAGGACAGACAGAAGTAGAGGTATATGAAAAAATTCGCGTTGGAATTATGCCCACAGGGAATGAAATCACTGATTCCTATGAAAACTTAGAGAAAGGCATGTTGTTTGATACAAATTCCTGGACTTTTAAAGCAATAGTAGAAGATTTAGGTGGTGTTGCAGAGAGAATAAGTCCGGTAGAAGATGATTATGAAAATCTAAAGACAGCAATTTTAAATTTAATTGAAAAAAATCATATGGTCATTGTAAATGCAGGCTCGTCTGCAGGAAGTAAGGATTTCACTTCTGCAATTATTGAAGACTTAGGGGAACTTATTCTTCATGGTATTGCAATAAAACCGGGTAAACCTACTATTTTAGGTATTATAAACGATAAACCTGTAATAGGTGTTCCAGGATATCCAGGATCAGCCTTTTTAGTATTTGAAGAGGTTGTGACACCGGTGATTAGAAGGCTTCAAAGAACAAAGGCTGAAAGAAGCTCAAAAGTAACGGCTACAATTTCAAAACGTGTTGTATCTTCATTAAAATACAGAGAATATGTAAGGGTCAAGTTAGGTAAAGTAGGAGAAAAACTTATTGCTACTCCGTTAAAGCGGGGAGCAGGAGTGACAATGGCACTTGTAGAGGGTGATGGAATTATGATTATTCCAAAAAACAGTGAAGGATTTGAAGCAGGTGAAGAGGTTTCTGTGGAATTAATTAACGATATGAGTATAATTGAGAATACAATAGTTTCCATAGGAAGTCATGATTTAATAATGGACTATATAGGAAGTATCTTATCAAAGGATAATATACAAGAAGATGATGATATGGAACGACAAATACATCTTTCTTCTGCTCATGTTGGCAGCATGGGTGGTATATTAGCTTTAAAACGGGGAGAAGCACATTTAGCACCAATACATCTTTTAGATGAAAAAACGGGAGAATATAATACATCATATATTGCTAAATATCTAGGGTCAGACGTAGAATTAGTTAAAGGAGTAAAGCGGGTACAAGGATTTATGGTATCTAAAGGGAATCCTAAGAATATAAGAAATGTTGAAGACTTAATAAGAGAAGATGTTTCTTTTGTGAACAGACAAAAGGGATCTGGAACTCGTATTCTAACTGATTATTTGTTAAAGCAAAAAAATCTTCAAAGTGAGGAAATAAATGGATATGATAGAGATATGACAACACATATGGCAGTTGCGGCAGCTGTGGAAAGTGGTACTGCAGATGTTGGCGTTGGTGTTTATTCCGCTGCAAAAGCTATGAATCTTGATTTTATTCCTATTGGTAATGAAGAATATGATTTTGCAGTACCAAAAAAATATATGGAAACATATATGATAAAAAGCTTTATAAAAGTTTTACGAAGTGAAGAATTTAAAAAAATTCTTGTACAACTGGGAGGTTATGAAATTTAATATAAATGTCTCTAACTTTTCATAAGAACAGCAGTGCCATGTAAGTCACATAAAGGAACGATAAAAAGGTTATTTTCATTACAATAGGTTGAAACCGCTTCTTTGACCCCATTAAATCTAGTATTGTTATAATCGTGTATAATAATCATACCGCCCTGTGACATTCTAGGATAGAAAAATTTTAGACCTTCATATGTGGGTAAATATAAATCGGGATCAAGACTGACTAAGGCGAATTTTTCATCTAAATCTTTTGCGGTTTCAGGGAAATAACCCTTTCGTATAATTGCTTTATTAGGGAAAGGCAAAATTGATAAAACTAAATCAACTCCAGTTTGAGAGAAGTCTGAAATAGAGGCTTTAGAAAAATTATTTAAAGCTTCAGCAGTAATATCTCTTTCGTCAAAACCTTCAAAAGTATCATATAAGTACAAATTTCTATCAGGGAATAATCTATTTAGCTGAGAAGCAAAAGCTCCTTGGAATACACCTAATTCAGCAATTGCACCGGAAATTTTACGTTTTATAATTTCTTCGGATATAAGTTTGGTTGTTGCCAAACGAATGTCAAAATGAGTTCTATAGTCAGCAATAAGGATTTTTTCTTCCTCAACTTCCAAATCAATAAGTTGTTGTTTTATGTTTTTGCTTGCATCTAAATTATTAAGAGCAATAAAAAATAAATCTGGATTCATTTCCTTGGCATCTGATGCGGATAATATTTCTAAATCGTATAATTTTTTTGTATGTAATAATGGATTATTATCAGCAAATGCTAATATTTTATAACTAGCAGGATTCAGCAAACGAAAATACATCTGCCCAGCTTGACCTGATCCGAATATTATAGTATTTTTCATAAAATAAAACTTATCCTTTCATTTAAAATAGGTATGATTAATCATAGCATATTATATAAATTGATTAAAGTAAAAGTTATAAGAACAAAAAGGTTATAAACCTTAATATATAAAAAATAATGGAGATAGAGAAATGGAATTAAAAGATAGATATAACAGAAATTTAATGACTTTAAGTCCGGAAGAAAATTTACAGCTGAAAAATTTTAAAATTTGTGTAGTAGGATGCGGTGGACTTGGAGGATATATTATTGAACTGCTTGGGAGATTAGGTATTGGAAGTATTACAGCAATTGATGGCGATGTATTCGATGTTACAAATTTAAACAGACAGCTTTTATCAACGGAAAATTCCATTGGAAAAAGTAAAGCATATTCAGCTAGAGAAAGGATGAAAACTGTAAATTCAGAAGTGAAAGTAATAGCAGTAGACGAATTTTTGACAGATGAAAATTGCAATAATCTTATAAAAGGACATGATGTTGTGGTAGATGCTTTAGACAATATGCCTGCCAGAAAGATCTTAGAAAAGTATTGTGAAGAACTAAATATTCCTATGGTTCACGGAGCTATTGCCGGTTGGTATGGTCAAGTATGTACAATTATGCCGGGAGATAAAACCTTAGAGAAAATTTATTTAAGTGATGATGAAAAAGGGGATGAAGCAGAGTTGGGGAACCCATCTTTTATCCCTTCTTTAGTTGCGTCACTGCAAGTGGCAGAAGTCGTAAAATTACTTTTTAAAAAAGGAGAAGTTTTACAAGGTAAATTAATGACAATTGATTTACTGAACAATGAATATGAAATTTTCACAATATAATTAAAAAAATGTAGCAATATTGTTATAAATCTGATATAATAATAATTTTTATTGACAAACCATAATGAATACTGATAATATAATTATAAGATTCAGAAAATTAATATTTTTTCCAATTTTCTATTACATAAGGTAATAGTATTATGGGTTTATGCATAGAGGCATAAACTCACGTGCTTGAAAAGAAAACCTCAATTAGATTGATAAAGTTATTATCAGAGGCTTTTCACGTACGTTGAAAAGGCTGTATTATTTTAAGTTGTATTCATGATGGAGGTTATTTATGAAACTTAAAAAAATGACACTGAACATTAATGGTGCAGATCGAATGTTTATTTGTGATCCTGAGAAAGATACTCTGGCTACCGTTATAAGACGCTTAGGGTTGACAGGAACTAAGGTTGGCTGTGATAGAGGTGTATGCGGATCATGTTCTGTAATACTTAACGGTAAAGTGATACGTTCTTGTACAAAGAAAATTAAGAGCGTACAAGAGTATAGTGAAATTACTACAATTGAAGGTATTGGCACGCCAAATCACTTACATCCGCTGCAAGTAGCATTTATGAATTGCGGAGCTGTACAGTGCGGTTTTTGTTCACCTGGATTTATAGTATCTGCTTACGGTTTGCTTAAGGAAAATTTAAATCCTACAAGAGAAGATGTGCGTGATTGGTTCCAAAAGCATAGAAATATATGCCGATGTACAGGATATAAACAAATTGTAGATGCTGTTATGGCTGCTGCAAAGGTTATGCGTGGTGAATGTGATATAGAAGATATAAAAGTTAAACTTCCTGAAAATAAAGAATATTATGGATTGCCTTTGGTACGTCCTGCTGCCCTTGCAAAGGTCTGCGGTGTATGCGATTACGGAGATGATATTGAACTTAAAATGCCTGAGAATGTGCTTCATGTTGTAATGGTGCAGCCTAAAGTTGCACATCATGCGAAAATATTAAAGATAAATACAGAAGAAGCAGAACAGATGCCTGGAGTTTATAAAATTATAACTCACAAGGATGTAAAAGGATCAAACAGATTATGTTTCTTCTCATTTACGCCAAGAACATTGGCTACTGAACAGACACATATTCTTCTTGCCGAAGATAAGATTTTTAACTATGGAGATATTGTTGCCTTAGTTGCAGCTGATACGAAAGATCATGCAAGAGTAGCCGCAGCAAAGGTTACAATTGATTTTGAACAACTCCCTGAATATACAAATTATCTTGAAGCTGCAATGCCTGATGCTATGCGTATTCATGATGACCACCCGAATGTATGGTCTGAGCAGCCGACGATAAAAGGTGCAGGACATGATGTGCCAAAATTGTTTGAAGAAGCCTCTCATGTAGTAGAAGGAAGCTTTTATTCACAAAGAGAACCGCATATGCCTATTGAAGGAGATACAGTACAGGCTTATTGGGGTGATGATGGTATGCTTACAGTTCATTGTAAGGCAATGGCCATTTATGCAAATATAGGTGATATAGCAGAAGCTACAGGTGTCCCTGCGGAAAATGTCAGAGTTATTGAAAATCCCACAGGTGGAACTTTTGGTTGGGGAATTGCAGGTGCTACATATTCTCTTGCAGCTATTGCATGTATTGCGTGTGATGATATGCCTGTTGCATTTTCCATGACATATGAAGAATTTATGGCATTTTCCGGAAAGAGAGCACCGGCTTATACAAATGCACGGCTAGCTTGTGACGATGATGGTAAAATTATAGCAGCGGAATGGGATTGCGGACTTGACCATGGAGCATATAATGAGCTGGGAGATGACTTGACATGGAGACCGGCAAGGTTTATGTTTTTCCCGTATAATATACCAAATGTAATGGGACTGACAAGAGTAGCATGTACAAACCATTCTTATGGAACAGCTTACAGAGGATATGGCTCACCGCAGGCATATACTGCAGCTGAAGCTATAATGGATATGATGGCAGAAAAAATAGGAATAGATCCATTTGAAATTAGATGGAGAAATATTGCAAGACCGGGAGACCTAAATGTTAATAGTTATCCGTTTGTAAACTATCCAATGGAAAAAATAATGGAAACCATGAGACCGTACTATGAAAAAGCAGTGGAAAGAGCTAAAGCAGAAGATACTCCTGAGAAGAGAAGAGGAGTGGGAATTGTATGGGGTGGATATAATGTAACAGAAGGTACAGCAGATCAGTGTACTATAGCTATAGAGCTCAGAGAAGATGGCAAATTTGTAAAATATGATACATGGCAGGATCAGGGGCAGGGAGGAGACGTAGGATCTCTCCAATGTACTTTAGAAGCATTGAAACCTCTTGGTGTAAGCATTGACGATGTAGTTTTGATTCAGAACGACAGTAAATATTGTCCGGATTCCGGAGCAACGGCATCATCTCGTCAGCACTATATGAACGCAAAGACATCAAAAATGGCAGCAGATCAGCTTATTGAGGCAATGACAAAGCCGGATGGCACTTATAGGACATATGCTGAAATGACAGCAGAGGGAATACCAACCAAATATGAAGTACAATACCTCAATCCTAGTGACCCGGATTTATGCGACCTTGATCCAAATACTGGTGTTGGAAATCCTACACCTGATTATACTTATGCTATGTTTCTATCAGAAGTAGAAGTAGATACCAAAACAGGGAAAGCTACAGTAATAGGTTATACATGTGTAGATGATGTAGGTGTAATAGGAAATATTGCATCTGTAAATGGTCAGGCATATGGAGGACTTTCTCATTGTATTGGCTTTGCTCTTAGTGAAGACTATGATGATGTTAAGAAGCACAATAATGTATTTGGTGCAGGGATTCCTTCTATCAAGGATATCCCAGATGATTTTAACCTGATTCATTTGATAACACCAAGAGAAAAGAATCCGTTTGGATCTTCAGGGGCATCAGAAGCATTCCAGTCTGCAGGTCATATGGCAGTTATTAATGCTATTTATAATGCCTGCGGCGTAAGAGTCTATGAATTGCCCGCAACTCCTGATAAAATTAAAGCAGGGTTAGAGAAAGTTGCAAAAGGAGAAAAAACCATGCCACCTGAAAAATATTTCCTAGGATCTGATTTCTACGAAGAAATGGAATATATAAAGAATAATCCCGTATAAATAAATTAAATGTCAATCGGTCTGCTAAATTCATAGCAGACCGAAAATTTTATAGTTATGAAATTTGGTGAATTAATATGGAACAGTATATAAAAGATTTTAAAAGATGTATGCAGAATGAAATCCCTTTTTGCAGCGCAGAATGTCCTTTTCATATAGATATTTTGGATTTTATCGAGAAGATGAAAAGAGGAGACTTTAAAGCTGCATATAAAACATATAGAAATGCTGTAGGTTTTCCTCTTATTGCATCAACTTTATGCCATGAACCTTGCAGGCAAGTATGTCCAAAAAGAAATATTGATAGTGCTATAGACCTTTTGAAACTTGAAAAAGCCAGTATTTTATTTGCTAAAGATAAATCGGCCACGGTATATAATCTGCCTATGAAAAAAAAGAAAATTGCTGTTATAGGAGCGGGTATAAGCGGCCTTGCATGTGCTCTTCGTCTTTGTATGAAAAAATATGAAGTTGAGATTTTTGAGTCTAAGGACAGAGTTGGCGGAAGCTTATGGGATTTAATGCCATCAGATATTTTTTTAAAAGATATAAATGAGCAATTTAAACATGAAAAATATACTCTGCATTTGAATAAATATATTAAATCAGCGAAAGAATTGGAAGATAGAAATTTTGATGCTGTCTATGCAGCAACAGGTAAAAACGGAGAAGGTTTTGGCTTGCTTAATATTGATTCTGAAAATGGTGATAAATATTGCCGGCAGTTTGGAAAGACAGGATGGTTTGCAGGGGGAGAATTAATCGGAGAAAAACCAATTTATGCTTTAGCAGGTGGATTATTTATGGGGACGGTTATTGATAATTTTCTTAAGACAGGAAATTTATTATATCCAAGTAATGAACAAAGTACAGAGATGTATTTAAACCCTGCTAAACTAAAATATGAAGAACCTGTAATCGCAGAAAATGGTATAAATTTTAATGAAGCAGAGGCAAAACAAGAGGCAGAACGCTGTATTGAATGTCAGTGTGATTCTTGCAGAATATATTGCGATTTAACTGATTTTTACAATAAATGGCCTCTTAGAATAAAAGATGAAATAATTGCCACTACTTTACCGGGATCCGCAGAAGTAAAAGCAACACCGGCAAAAAGACTTCTCAGTACTTGTAATCAGTGCGGTCTTTGCAAAGAAGTTTGCCCTGAGAATATTGATTTAGGAGGACTTATTTTAGAAGGACGAAAAAGTATGCATGCACAAAAAAAAGCCGCATGGGTTTTTCATGACTTTTGGCTTAGGGATATGGAATTTTCCAATAGCGGTGTAGCCTCATTATCTAAAGCTCCAAAGAATGCCATGATAGATGAAAAAGAGGGTATTGCGAAGTGTTCATATGCTTTTTTCCCGGGATGCCAATTAGGAGCTAGTGATCCGCAGCTTGTGGAAAAATCTTATTCATATTTATTAAGTAAGAAGTCAGACACAGGGCTTATATTGCGATGCTGCGGTGTGCCTGCTGAATGGTCAGGTGATGAAAAAAAATATAAAGGGGAATTACTTGAAATTCGTAGATTATGGGAAAAGTTTGGAAAACCAACTTTAATTTTAGCATGTCCCACTTGTGAAAAGAAATTTAAAACATATATGAAAGATATACCGGTGATATCATTATATGAAATTATAGAGGATTGGGGGTTAGATAGCAATAATTCAGTAGATATGGTAGAATTAACAGATAAAAAATATTCCGTATTTGACGCATGTGCGGCAAGACATGAAGATGGAATGAAAGGGGCAGTTAGAAAGCTGGCAGATACCGCAGGATATAAATTAGAGTCTCTACCTGAAAATGAAGCTTTGCCCCGTTGCTGCAGTTATGGAGGACAACCGGCAATCGCTAATCCAAAATACTCTGAGTTTGTAGTACAAAAAAGGATTTCAGAAAGTGATAATACATATATTACTTATTGTATAAATTGCCGTGATGTTTTTATAGATGCAGGAAAAGATGCTATTCATATACTTGACATTATATTTGGTGAAGGCAGGATAATAAAAAATTTGCCAACAGTTAGTGAGAGAAGAGATAATCGAATAAATTTAAAGAAAACTTTATTAAAAAATCATTGGGATGAGGAGATGAAGGAATCAAAGAAGAAGTATAATTTTAAATTGCAGATTTCTTCTATCCTATTAAAAAAATTAAGTAATAATAGAATTTTAGAAGAAGATATAATGAATGTAATTGAATTTTGTGAACATACAGGAAGAAAAATATATAATACTGATAATAAGACTTATATTGGATATCATCAGGAAGGATATATGACATATTGGGTTGAATATAAGAAAATCTCTGAGATAGAATTTGAACTTATAAACTCATATTCTCATAGAATGAGTATTGAACTGGAGAATGTTTGGAACGGAAAGAAGATTGACACATTGTAATTTTCTCAATTTTCATATAATTTTAATTTATGTTGACAAAATATAATAATTGCTGATAATATGAAATTCGAAATGTAGAAAATTGTAGAAAATTGAATATTTTCTCCGATTTCTATTTCCTGTGGCATAATAATAAGCTATGGAAATAGAAACAATGGGTTTGTATGGAAACGTTCAAGCCTCCCACGTTTGGAAAGGAGAAGGCACTAAATGAATAGCGCATTTTTTGACCTATCCTTTTATATTGGGATAGGTTATTTTATTTTAGAGATACTTGCACAATTAGTGATGTAGTAAAAATGCTGGGAGAATAAATAATGATTAAAGATTTACATAGTGAAGCAATAAACAATATGGAAAAAATCTCATTCGATATAAATTGCAATTTAGGAGGGACTTTTACAGATTTTTTTGGTGCATGGGTGGAACTTCTTCCAGATGATTGTGTAGCTGTTCATAATAGTTGTAAGGATAAAGATAGAAATTTAAGCTTTTATTCTTTAAAATTAGCTCATGAATTATTAAAGCCCCTTGATATTCCTATTAATAAGATTAAATTAATTATAAATGATAATATATTTTTTAAGAAAAGTGATACTTCTGATGAAATAGATCAAGTTGTTTATAGTAATGCTATGAGGAGTGTTTGTGAAAAGCTGATAGAATCAATGAAAAAGCAAGATGGAAATTATATGACATATGATGAAATGGTAGCAGCTGATAAAGAAATTAGATATGTTGAGAGTATTAAAGCTGACTAGTTTTAATTATAAGAGAGATCAAATAAAATTTATTTCATATAAATGCAACCTTAAAAGCACAGTAAAAGCTACACTAAGTGTAGCTTTTACTATATAATTTAATTAAAATAATAAATTTGAATTAAATAAATCAGAAAGTATAATCAAGATATTAGTTAGTGATAATAAAACAGAAAGGAAGGGTATTATTTAAATGAAAATCTTAAACAAAACACAGAGCATCTGCAATTATTGTCATAAACCTGTGGATGCATATTATGTGGAAATAGATAAAAGAGTATATTTTCAGAAAGAATGTGAAGAACATGGAAAAACTAAAGCATTAGTTGCCGAAAATGTACAAGATTATCTTAAGTGGACAAGCAATCCTGTAATAAATATCCCCCCTAAAGAGGCTATTACAAAGGGAAAAGAAGGAGAATGTCCATTGCACTGTGGAGTTTGTGATAAACATTTACAAACGGCCTGTTGTGTTCTTCTTGATATAACTGAAAGATGTAATCAAAACTGTCCTTACTGTTTTGCTAAAGCAAACGAAGATGCAGATAAAGACCCATCTTTAGAAGAAATAGAAAGATGGTATGATAAGCTTGTGGAATTAGGAGAAGAAAGACCTTTTAACATACAACTTTCCGGAGGTGAACCAACGGTAAGAGATGATCTATTAGAGATTATAAAGATAGGTAGGGATAAAGGTTTTGAATATATTCAGATAAATACAAATGGAAGAAGAATTGCTCTTGAAGAAGGGTATGCAAAAAAATTAAAAGAAGCGGGAGCATCAGTAATTTTTCTGCAATTTGACGGAACAAAAGATGAAATTTATAAGGAATTAAGGGGAGAACCTCTTTTAAATCTTAAAAAGAAAGCAATAAAAAATTGCAGAAAGGCAGGCCTTCCAGTTACTTTAGTACCAATGGTTGTAAAACATGTAAATTTAGATAATATAGGCGAAATGTTGGAATTTTTACTTGAAAATGTTGATGTGGTAAAGGGAATTCACTTTCAGCCTGTCAGCTTTTTTGGCAGACATCCTGATGATGAAGATAATGGTGATTTTGAAAATCGAGTTACAATGTTTGAAACTATGCATGAAATTGAGAAGCAGACAGACGGCAGATTTAAATATAGTGATATTTATCCAATTTCCACAGGACATAGTTTATGTTGTTTCTGCGGAAGTTATTTAAAAGAAGATAAAGGGAATATAAAGAGCCTTATTGGTGAGAAAGCGGCCATTGACGGAATTGGATGCTGTGATGCAATGGATCCTCTGGAAATTATAAAGAAAGACAGAGATTATGTGTTGAATAAATGGGACATGCCACAGCAAAATGAGCCTGATCCTTATCCATGTTGTGGTTGGGAAACTGATTTAGATAATGATAAAGAATATCCTGGATGGGAAACTCAATCAGAAGTCTGCTGCTGCTTAGATGATGCTCAAAGTTTTGATGATGTATTGGCATATTTAAAACGAAATATGTTTACCATATCTGGTATGGCTTTTCAAGACGTAACTAATTTAGACGCTGAACGTGTTAAACGCTGCAGAGTACAGGTGCTTACCAAAGATGAAAGACTTATTCCATTTTGTGGATATAACAGTATCTACAGGGGTAATGTTTAATTAGATAAGGAGATTTTATGGGAACTAAAAATACAGAATGTTTAATTTGTGGTGATAAGATAATTTATAGTGATGAGGTACAGGATGTTGTCTGTCATATATGCGGAAATAAATTTAAATCTAATGCGATTTGTGAAAACGGGCATTTTGTTTGTGATAAATGTCATTCCAATGCAGCCTTAGATAAGATAATAGAATTTTGTTTAGAAACTAAAGAGAAAGATGCTACTATTATAGTACAAGATTTAATGAGATTAGAATTTGTACATATGCATGGACCGGAGCATCATTACTTAGTTGCGGCAGCATTGTTGACTGCGTATAATAATAATGGTTACGGTGATAAATTTTGGAATTTAAATAAAGCTTTAAAAGAAGCAAAAGTAAGAGCTTCAGTTGTACCGGGAGGAGTTTGTGCTTTTTGGGGTTGTTGTGGTGCTGCTATTAGCGCAGGTATTTTTGCAGCTATAATAGCTAAAGTAAACCCATTATCCAAGGAAGAAAGAGGTAATGTAAATTTGCTTACTTCTATTATTTTAGAACGAATTTCAAAAGATGAAGGACCTCGCTGCTGTAAACGTGAATGTTTTTCATCAGTTCTTATTACAATGGAATTTGCAAGTAAAACCTGGGATATAAATTTAGGAGATACACAGTCGATTAAATGTACTTTTTATCCTAATAATAATCAATGTAAAGGTAAAGCCTGCCAATACAGAAAATAATTAATTAGAGGAAAGGATATTCAATATATGATTAAAAGAATCTTAGATCCATGGTTTATAAAGAAAATAGGATTGAATGAAGATGTTCTTCTTACAAGAGAATTGATAGAAGAGTATCAATTAAAAAAATTAAGAGAAACTTTACTATGGGCAAAGAAAAATAGCAAATTTTACAAAGAAAGATTAAAAGACAGTAATATTGAATTACTTGAATTAAAAGATATGCAAAAACTTCCCTTCGTTACTTCTGACAATTTAAGAGAAGAAGGGACAAATATGCTCTGTGTTAAGCAAAATGATATCAGCCGTATTGTAACCTTAGATACAAGTGGAACCACAGATAAACCTAAACGAGTTTATTATACGGAAGAAGATCAAGAACTGACAGTTGATTTTTTTAATCATGGTATGAGAACAATGATAGATGAGAATGATGTATTTCTTATTTTACTTCCACATGAAAGACCTGGATCAGTTGGAGATTTACTTTCAAGAGGAATAGAAAAATTTGGAGCAAGAACAGTTCGTTATGGCTTAATTAAAGATTTTAAAGAAGTTGCAGATTTAGCATTAAAAGAAGACGTCACAGCTATGGTTGGAGCCCCATCTCAAATAGAAAAATTAGCCCAAAATTATAAACTTACAGGCATTAATACAGTCTTGCTGAGCGTTGAATATGTTTCAAAAAAAACAAGAGAAACTATAAAAAACTCATGGGACAGTAATATTTATGAACATTATGGAATGACAGAGATGGGTCTTGGAGGTGCAGTATCATGCTGGGCTTTAGAAGGTTATCACGTCAGAGAATGTGATTTATTTTTTGAAATAATAAATCCTGAAACAGGAGAAGTTCTGCCTGATGGAGAGTATGGAGAAGTTGTGTTTACCACACTTACGAGAAAAGCTATGCCGTTTATAAGATATCGTACAGGAGATATTAGCTGCTTTATTAAAGAACCATGTAAATGCGGAAGTGTTATAAAAAGACTGGCAAGAGTGGGAGATAGGGGAATGGAAAAAGGAATTTTTTAAAAACATATAATTTGTAACAATAAGTTCAAAAACAAGTAAAAGGTACCATATAATATTTTTAGATAAGTAAATTAAGTAATTACATAAAATAAATATTATATGGACCTTTTTATTTTGGTTAACTGATTTATTTTAATACCTTTACTGACATAGTTTTAAATATTGCATAAAGATAATCATCTTTCTTTATATCCATTTCAATCATAGATTGACGAGTAATGAGTGCAAGCAGAGGAATACCTATATCTAAAAGAATCTTGGCACTGTTGTTGTCATATATAATATCTGCTACCTTTCCTTTATGCATATTCCTTGCACTACAGTTTAAAATTCCTGTACTTAAGATAACATCTTCAGGTCTTACTGAGACTTTTACTGTTCCTTCTAAATCTGTAGAGACATTAATTTTTACCCCGTTAATTAGTGCATATTTAATATCATTCTCTTTTATGATTTCTCCTTGATACACGTTTTCTGCTTTTTTTGTAAGCATAAAATAAAGTTCAAGTTGAGTTTGAGATATTCTAATACTTCTTCCAATATGGTGAGCTTGAATATCACCACGTTTAATCATTTCGTAAATAGTATATTTTGAAAGCTTCAGTTTTGCAGCTAGCTCCTCTGGAGTATATAATATTTCTTCGGTCATGGATGCTCCTTCCTAATCATAAGCATACTTAGATTAATTATATTTCATTTAGTTAAATTATATTTGACATTTTATAAAATGTCAAATATAATAGTTCTAATAGCAATGAGTTTGTTTTAGTTTGCAACTAACGTATTTCATTTAAATTTAGCTAGAAATTCTCATTAAAAATAGCAAAAAAAGAAAAATCAAGACATAATTGGAGGAAACAAATTATGAAAAAATTAAGTTTAATTTTAATAATGCTTTTAGTATTTTCTTTTGGCTTGGCAGGATGTGGGCAACAAAATACAGATGATACAAATGAAGGCACTAAAAATGAGTCTAAGGCTGTAGAGGTTAATGTGTCAGCGGCAGCGAGTTTGACAGATGCTTTAAATGAAATTAAAGCAGAGTATGAAAAAGACAGCAATAATACTATAGTATTGAACTTTGCTTCATCAGGAACCCTTAGAAAGCAGATAGAAGAAGGCGCTCCATGTGATTTGTTTATTTCTGCATCAAAGGAACATATGGATACATTAGAAAACAGTAACCTTATAGATGCTGAGACAAGAAGCGATCTATTAAACAATTCTTTAACTTTAATTGCAGCAAAAGAAAAGAAAGATGTTGTTGTGGATGAAAATAGTATTTTGAATGCAGATGTAAAAAGTGTTTCTATTGGTACTCCGGAATCTGTTCCTGCAGGAAAATATGCACAGGAAGCCCTAGAAAATTTGGGTATGTGGGATGATGTGCAATCTAAATTAGTACTTGCAAAAGATGTAAGACAAGTACTTGAATATGTAGATACTGGTAATGTAGACTGTGGTCTTGTTTATAAATCTGATGCATTGCTTTTGACAAGTGGTGTAGTTGTATGTGATATGCCAGAGGACAGCCACTCAAAAATAGTATATCCTGCAGCAATAACTGCTGGTGCAACTCAAGCTGAAGCTGCAAAAGATTTTTACAAATTCCTGCAGTCTGATTATTCAAAAGGTGTTTTTGAGAAATATGGATTTACAGTTATATAATATATGTAGTTTAGTTTAATCTATTCAATCTAGTTAAAATAACCATATCAGGAGAACACAATGCTGACACCTATTATTCTATCTTTAAAAATTGCATTAATTGCCACCATGTTTTCATTTATATTGGGAATTACCTTCGCGTACTTTATAAATAAGAAAAAGGTTAGGGGCAAAAATATATGGGAGACTATTCTCATTCTGCCCATGATATTACCTCCATCAGTCATGGGTTACATATTATTAATTGCATTTGGTAAAAGAGGAATAATAGGTGGTTTTTTATTGGAACAATTTGGTATACAGATTGTATTTACATGGGTTGGTGCTGTAGTAGCGGCATGCATTGTATCACTGCCACTTATGTATCAAAATGTAAAAGCTGCCTTTGTAAGTGTACAACCTATATATGAACAAGCAGCCAGGACTTTAGGAAGTAGTGAATTAAAAATTTTCTTTACTGTAACAATACCACTTGCCTGGCCTGGAATTATAAGCGGCATTGCTTTAGCTTTTGCAAGAGCAATTGGAGAATTTGGAGCAACCTTGATGATTGCAGGTAATATTCCTGGGAAAACTCAGACAATACCTACAGCAATCTATTTTGCTGTAGAATCAGGAAACACAAAACTTGCTAATAATTTAGTTTTAATTATGACGGTCTTTAGTTTTATTTTAATCTTTCTACTAAATACCTGGTTAAAGAGAAAAAATTATTTAGGAAATTAAATCTGGGAAGGCAGCCATATGAGTATATATTTTAAAATCAAGAAAAAACTAGATCATTTTTCAATAGACATAGAATATGAGTTTGAAAAAGGTGTTTTGGTAATACAAGGAGAATCAGGCGCAGGAAAAACAACTGTGCTTAATTGTATTTCTGGACTTTTACAGCCAGATGATGGTAAAATGGTTATAGGTGAAAACACTATATTTCAAAGGGAAAATGGAAGAGCACAAGTTAACATACCTACTAGGAAAAGAAATATTGCATATTTATTTCAAAATTATGCCCTGTTTCCCAATCTAACTGTTGAAAAGAACATCTTATATGGCATTAAAAATAAAGCGGAATATAAAGATAAGAAGACACGCTTTCAGTTAATGGAGTATGCAGAATACATTATGCAAACCTTCTGTATTTCACATTTAAAGAAAAAATATCCTAAAAATATTTCCGGGGGTGAAAAACAAAGAGTTGCTCTCTCAAGGGCTATTGTTACTAAGCCTAGTCTATTGCTTTTAGATGAACCTTTTTCTGCATTAGATGCAGAAACAAAGAAAATAGTGTATAATGAATTTCTATTATTTAAGGAAAATTTTAATATTCCAACAATTTTAATAACACATAGCGCAAAAGAAGCTGAAATGTTTGCAGACAAGAGAATATTAATAAAAGAGGGAAAATTAAAAACCAGCTGAAATAGGAGGAGTTTATGAGTAAAATATCATATATAGGAAAAGATTTGATTGAAAAAGGTGAAGATTTTGTCCTTGCGAAAGTAGTTGATACTATTGGTTCTACTCCAAGAAAAAAAGGTGCATGCTTATTAATGAAAAAAGATGGCACCAGATTTGGAACTGTTGGAGGAGGAACTTTAGAAGCAGAAACAGAACGCATAGCTTTGGAGACTTTTAATACAAAAGAGTCAAAAATTTATCATTTCAGATTAAAACCTGAAGAGCAGCAGGGTCTTGATATGAGGTGCGGAGGAGATGCAGATGTTAGTATTGAATATATTGATGCTGGCAACCCTCAAAATTTTATTTTAGACTTTAATCTAGAGAGTAAGGTGTATATTTTCGGAGCAGGACACGTGGGACAAGCATTGGAACCTGTACTTCGTTATGTAGATTTTTCTACAGTTATAATTGATGACAGACCTGATTTTGCAAATAGGGAGAGGTTTAAAGATGCAGATAAAGTAATGGTAATAGATAGCTTTTTAGATGCATATAAAGGTATTGAAACTGATGAAAACAGTTATATTATTATTGTTACAAGAGGACATGAGGCTGATTATGATGTTTTAAAACAGACTTTAGATAGGAAAACAGCATATATTGGCATGATTGGAAGTAAGGGAAAAGTTGCAGACATTTATAAGAGATTAAAAGAGGATGGATTTACACAAGAACAACTAGACAGAGTATATTCTCCTATTGGTTTAAGCATTTATGCAGAAACACCAGAAGAGATCGCTATCAGTATAGTTGGTGAGATGATTAAGGTAAGGTCAGGACATGGAAAATAGCAGTACGGTTATATGTAAAAATAAAGATAATGAATATTATAATGATATTTCAGCAATTATTTTATCTGCAGGCTATTCCTCCAGAATGGGAGAATTCAAGCCACTTCTTAAAATTGGAGGTAAAACGGCCATTGAGCGAGAAATAATAACCTTAAAAGAAGTAGGTATTGAGCAAATTACCACAGTTATAGGTTATAAAAAGGAATTATTATATAGACTTCTTATTGATAATAGAGTAAGAGCAGTATTTAATCCCCGCTTTGAAGGGGGAATGTTTACGTCTATTCAAGCAGGGATAAGAGCAGCATTAGATACACATATTAAAGGATTTTTATTAATGCTTGTAGATTGTCCGCTAATTCCTGCTGAAGTGATTTATAAAATAATTGCTGAACATCGAAAACATCCTGATTCTTTTATTGTACCATGTTATAGAGGTAAAAAAGGTCATCCCTTGTTAATCCCTTCTATTTATGCAAAAGAAATCCTTGAATATGATGGACCAGGAGGTCTTAAAGCTGTAATAAGTAAATATGATGATAAAATGATAAAACTTGAAGTAAATAATGAAGCTGTTGTTTTAGATATGGATACACAGGAAGGTTATGAAGAAATTTTAGAATATTATAAAGAGAATAATCTTTCAATAGAAAATAACAAAAAGCATTTACCATTGGAAAGTGTTGCAGATTCATATTTACAAATTATTAAAGAAAAAGGAATTAAACGCCTATTTCTTATTCGTCATGGGCAAATAATGCAGCATAAAGATAAAATCTTTTTAGGACAAACTGACATAACTCTTAGTGAGCAGGGAAAGCGGGAAGCAAGTAACGCTGGAAAACAATTGCATCTTTTAGATGCCGCAGTAGATTTTATTTATACAAGTGATTTGTCGAGAACAAGAGAAACCGCTCAAATTATTTTAAATGAATTAAATGAAAGAGCAAAAAGTGAAGGAATTGAAAAAAATATAAAAATAATTGAAGATCCGTCTCTTAGAGAAATGAATTTAGGTCCGTGGGATGGTAAATATATTCATGAAATAAAACAACAATTTCCTAATGAATATGAAAAAAGAGGACAGGATATTTTAGCTTATAAATATGGTAATGATAGTGAAAATTTTTATGATTTGCAGTATAGAGTTGTAAAAGGATTTAAAAAGATTTTAAAAAATCATGAATCAGGTGATTTGGTTATAGTAACACATTCAGGCGTAATTAAAGTTATTTTAGCCAATCTGCATGACTATACTTTAGCAGAAGTGGTAAAGAAAAAATTATTTACAGGACAAATTATAAAGGTAAATTTTGCATAGATTTATATAATATAAAATATGATGAAAAAGTTCTCAACGCACAGTAAAAAATGTATGCCTTATCTGATAATTAAAATATTGTATCAGGTGAGGCATTTATACTATTAAGTTAAAAATTTTTGATTTCTAAAATCAGTGATTAACATATCTTTTATATTTAACCTTAATTTTTCCATTTTTTTACTAAGGATTTAATCACATTGTCAATCTCATTAAGAGGAATTTGATTATAATAAAATACCAAAGTTCTAAAAGAATCGGAAAGTTCCTCTGTATAAATTGTTATAGGTACGGTTATTATACCAAGTTCTTTAGCTTCTTTACATAGAATTTCAGATGTCTTTATACTTTTTACATTGATAAGCATATTAATGCCGGAAGAACTGTTTATTGGATTTATAAAATCTTTAGCATATTTACTTAAAGCTGTAATAACAGATTGTAGTTTTTGTGAATAAAGCGTTCTTAATTTTTTTATATTTGTCTGATACAAGCCTTTTTCCATGTAGATCGCAAGGGTTAATTGCTCAGTCTTTGAACATGTTTGAGAATAGCCACCGCTTACACTTTGAAATAAACCTGCCATTGTAGGAGGTAGTACCATATAACTTATTTTTATAGATGGAAATAAAGTTGAAGAAAAAGAGCCTAAATAAACAACACGTTCAGTATTATCAAGACCTTGAAGAGAGGGCACAGGTTTGCCGAAATATCTCAATTCGCTGTCATAATCATCTTCAATGATAATACTATCATTATCAGCTGCCCATTTTAAAATTTCATAACGTTTTCCAATGGGCATAACATAACCTGTGGGAAATTGATTTGATGGATTAACGTACACAGCAGATCTGATATTAGAAGGTAACTTGGAAATATTAATTCCTTTTTTAGTTACCGAAACAGGAGTAACTGCAAATTCTCTGTCTCTGAAAATATTTAGAACAGGTAAATACCCGGGGGCTTCCACAGCCACATGTTTTATCCCCATTTTTGTTAGTATAATTGTAAGCTGACTGGTAATTTGTTGTGTTCCAGCTCCAATTACTATTTGCTCAGGAGTACAAATAACACCTCGAGATTGATATACATATTTTGAAATTTCATGTCTAAGAGCAAGTTCTCCTTGTGGATCACTTTCATAAAGAAGTAAATCGGAATATTCAGTTAAAACTTTATTCATACATTTTTTCCACTTTATAAAATCAAAGCAAGAAGAGTCATGGTATGGTTTAATTTTATTTAAACTTTCGGTTTCACTGTTATTCGAGTATATATCGTCTAATGTAGATAGACTTTTTATTTGAATGTTTGCCATATTTGCTGGAACTGTACCCATGCCGGAGGAGATTTTATTTACGTAGTAACCGGACTGCGGCTTGCTGTATATGTAGCCTTCAACAAGAAGTTGATTATAGGCTAGTTCAATGGTTGTTACACTAAGACTTAAACTTTTTGAAAGTAATCGAAGAGAGGGAAGCTTTTCTCCCGCTTGAATATCCCCATCAAGGATTGACATTTTGATATAATCATACAATTCAAGGTAAAGAGCTCTTTTTGAGTTGTAATTAAAATTAGGAATAATGGGCTTCATTAAATATATCCCCCTTACAAATAAATAGTGTCACATTTAACTGTATATAGAAAATATATAAAAAAATTAAATACAATTAAATAAATCATATAAAAAATTATTAAAAATACTAAACTGTATATAAAAATATAAATAAAATTGCATATTCATTTATATACACGTTAATAGTATTATATTATATGTTAAATTATAGGTCAATGGTATCTATCTTATTTAACATATAAAAGGAGGAAATATAATGCATACAGAAAATAGAACACAAAAAATTATTTTAACAGGATTAATGACAGCTTTAGTTACTGTAGCTACAATGGTTATTGCAGTACCTGTTCCTTTTACAAGCGGATATGTTCATTTAGGAGATAGTATGATTTTTCTATCTGTATTTATATTAGGATGGAAATATGGAGCTTTTGCAGCAGGTATAGGTTCAGCCTTAGCAGATTTATTTTTAGGGTATGTCCATTGGGCACCTTGGACTTTATGTATAAAGGGTATTATGGCAATAATAATGGGTCTTATTATACAAAAATGTTTAAATAGTAAGAGAAATACTGTTATTGCTAGTTTAATAACGGCAGGAGTTTGGGTAATTTTTAATTTCGCAGTTAAACAGATCGTTATATATGAAGCGGCACATAATGCAGAAGCTTTACTTGAAGATGCAGGAGTAAACAGTGTATCTGATTTAGGATTATTTTTAAATGGAGTACAAAATAAATTAATGTTAGTTGCGTTAATAATTCCTATTATATTAATTATAATCTCTGTCTATATTCGTAAGAGAGAACATATGCTGATTCCGGTTTATCAGATTTTATCAATGACAATGGCAGGTCTTTGGATGGTATTTGGATATTATATTGCAGGGGGCTTAATTTATGGAAATTTTGCTGTTTCAGCATTCAGTATTCCCATGAATATGATTCAATTTGTTTGTGGATTCTTTATTGCTTCTATTATTTCCGCAGCGCTTTGCAAAACTCCGGCAAGAAAATTCTTTGCATATAGAACAATAACTTCTTTAAAATAAAATTTGAATTTTTATGGGAAAAAGGTTTTTTGACTAAGTCAGAAGGCCTTTTTTGAATTATAAAGACTTATATCGCAATTTTCCCCTATATAAAAAGTATTATTGCAAAATGCATTTACATATATGGTTATTTAGAGTATAATCTATTCCAAATATATTTATGCTTTTGAAAAGGAAGGGCACAACAAATGAAAAAGTTTAAAAGAATTTTAGTTGCGAATAGAGGAGAAATTGCAATTAGAGTATTCAGAGCTTGTAAAGAGCTGGGGATCAGATCTGTTGCGATTTATTCTGAAGAAGATAAGAATTCTTTGTTTAGAACTAAAGCAGATGAATCTTATCAGATAGGAAAAGGGAAATCCCCTGTAGATGCATATCTAGGGATGACAGAAATTATCGAATTGGCTAAATCCAAAGGTGTTGATGCCATCCATCCGGGATATGGGTTTTTATCGGAAAATGCAGAATTTGCAAGGCTTTGTAAAGAAGCTGGAATTGAGTTTATTGGACCAACAAGTGAAATGATGGACAGATTGGGAGATAAAATAAAATCTAAAATTGTTGCATCAGAAGTTGGTGTTCCTACAATACCGGGAGTAGAAGAAGCAATTCGCTCTGAAGAGGATGCAATAAAATTTGCTGATTTTTGCGGATATCCGGTTATGTTAAAAGCTTCTGCCGGCGGTGGAGGTAGAGGAATGAGAATTGTAAGAGAGAAAAAAGAGCTCATTCCTGAATTTAAAAATGCTCAAAATGAAGCGAGAAAGGCTTTTGGTATTGATGATATTTTTATTGAAAAATATTTAGAAAAACCAAAACATATAGAAATACAGGTTTTGGGTGATAAAAACGGTAACGTTATTCATCTGTTTGAAAGAGACTGTTCTATTCAAAGAAGACACCAGAAGGTAGTAGAATTTACACCTGCTATTTCCATTACACAACAACAGAGAGAAGCAATGTGTCAAGATGCTCTTAAAATTGCTAGAGCAGTATCTTATCAAAGTGCAGGAACAGTGGAATTTCTAGTAGATAAAGATGGAAAACATTATTTCATTGAAATGAACCCAAGAATACAAGTAGAACATACTGTAACAGAAATGGTTACAGGCATTGATATTGTGCAATCTCAAATATTTATTGCACAGGGTTATAGCTTAGACTCAGAAAAAATAGGAATAAAAAGTCAAGGAGATATAATTCCAAGAGGTTATTCTATTCAATGTCGTGTTACTACTGAGGATCCTAGCAATAGTTTTGCACCGGATACAGGGACTATTGATGTTTACAGAACAGGATCTGGTTTTGGTATTAGATTAGATGGCGGAAACGGTTTTACTGGATCTAAAATTACGCCGTACTATGACAGCTTACTGGTAAAGGTAACTTCATGGTCAAGAAAATTTGAAGATGCTATTCATAAATCTATAAGGGCACTTGATGAATTAAAAATAAAAGGTGTAAAGACAAATGTATCATTCTTAGTAAACGTATTAAATCATGAAACCTTTAAGGAGGGTAATTGTGATACAGGATTTATTGCAGAAAATCCTGAACTTTTAAATATTAAAGTTGGGGCAGATAAAGAATTAAAATTAATGACATTCTTAGGAAACAAGGTGGTTAATGAGATCAAGGGTAATAAGCCTCAATTTGACGTTCCTGTAGTTCCAAAAGTTACTCCGCAAAATTTATCTGGAACAAAACAGTTATTAGATAAGAAAGGTCCTGAGCAATTATCTAAGTGGGTAATGGAGCAAAAGGGATTGCTTTTAACAGATACAACTATGAGAGATGCACAGCAATCTCTTATGGCAACTAGAGTAAGAACAGTGGATATGACAAAAATCGCACCTGCTGTATCCGTTTACGGAAAAGATCTGTTCTCATTGGAAATGTGGGGAGGAGCTACGTTTGATGTTGCATATAGATTCTTAAGAGAATCACCTTGGGAAAGATTAAGACTTCTTAGAGAAAAGATTCCAAATATTCTATTCCAAATGCTAATAAGAGGTGCCAACGGAGTAGGATATAAAAATTATCCTGATAATGTTATTCGTAAATTTATTCAGGAATCAGCAAAATCAGGTATTGACGTATTTAGAATTTTCGATTCTTTAAACTGGATTGAAGGAATGACTGTTTCAATGGAAGAAGTACAAAAACAAGGTAAGGTTGTAGAAGCATGTATTTGTTATACAGGTGATATTTTAGATGAGACAAGAGACAAATATAATTTAAAATATTATGTTAATATGGCAAAAGAGTTGGAAAAGAGAGGCGCGCATATTTTAGCTATAAAGGATATGTCAAGCTTATTAAAACCTATGGCTGCACATAAATTAATACGTGCACTGAAGGATGAAATACAAATTCCAATTCACCTTCATACACATGATACCAGCGGTAATGGAGGAGCTACTGTGTTAATGGCAGCTATGGCAGGAGTAGACATTGTAGATGCAGCATTTAACAGTATGGCAGGATTAACAAGTCAGCCTGCATTAAATTCAATTGTTGCATCACTTGAAAATTCTAACCGTGCTACAAATTTACCATTAGATCAATTACAAGAAATTTCAACATATTGGAATGCAGTAAGACCTGTTTATCAACAATTTGAATCAGAACTTAAAACAGGTACAGCTGAAATATACAAATATGAAATTCCTGGAGGTCAGTATTCAAACTTGAGACCACAAGTAATCAGCTTTGGACTTGAGCATAAATTCCAAGAAGTAAAAGAAATGTTTAAAACAGTAAATAATATGCTTGGAGATATAGTAAAAGTAACACCATCTTCTAAGGCTGTAGGAGATATGGCTATATTCATGGTACAAAATGATTTGACACCTGAAAATATCTATGAGAAGGCCAAGGGTATGGATTTCCCTGATTCAATAGTTTCATATTTTGAAGGTATGATGGGACAGCCTGAAGGTGGATTCCCTGAAAAGCTACAAAAGCTTGTTTTAAAAGGAAAAGAGCCAATTACTTGTCGTCCGGGAGAGTTACTTGAAGATGAAGATTTTGCAAAAATTAAGAGTTATTTAGATGAAACATATCAAATAAATGCAACTGACAAAGAGGTACTAAGCTATGCATTATATCCGAAAGTATTTGAAGAATATTTAAAAGGAATAAGAACTGCAGGCGACTTTAGATATATGGGAAGTGACATTTTCTTCTATGGACTTACAGAAGGTGAAACTTGTGAGGTTAAGATTGAAGAAGGAAAAGTACTGGCAATAAAATTAGTGGAAATTAAGGGAGTAGATGATAATGGAGACAGAGAAGTAGTATTTCAGATTAATGGTAATACCCGTGCTGTTCTTATTAAAGATAAGGATGCCAATTCTAAAATCAGTAAAGATACTATTGCTTTTGCTGATCCTGAAGATCCAGGTGAAATCGGTGCTAATATACCAGGTACAATTTTCAAAATTCTTGTAAAGGAAGGGGAAAAAGTAACTGAAGGTCAATCCATAGGAATTATAGAGGCAATGAAAATGGAAACCAATATTATTGCCAGCATTAGTGGTGAGATTGATAAAATTTATGTTAAAGAAGGTCAATCGGTTAGTTCGGGAGAACTTATTGCAAAATTGAAGTAATCTTTATTGGATTGCAGGGGGGAATCATTCATGAAAGTCCTTATTTTAAGTATTTCAACGGGTCAAGGTCATCATGCAACAGGACAAGCAATACAAAATACCTTTCGTGAAATGGGGATACAATGTGAAACTTTGGATGCTTACGAATATATTAAACCTCTTTTATCAGAGCTTGTGTCAAAAGGATATTTAATTTCTACAGCATATGCACCCAAATTAGCATCTAAATTTTATGATATTGTTGTAAAGAAAAATGAACCTGTAGAAGAATATTCTATGACAAAGATTGCAAATAAAATATTGGCTAAAGAGTTGAAACAATATATAGAAGATTCTAAGGTTGATGTAATTATTTGTACGCATGTATTATCGGCTACTATGGTCAACATTATGATAGAAAAACATTGGATTGATATTATTACAGTAGGTATTATTACAGATTTTACAGTTCATCCTCTTTGGGAAGAATGTAGAAACTTAGATTATTATGTAACGTGTAGTGAATTATTGGAATATCAAATGAAGAAAAAAGGGCTTGATACAAATAAAATGCTTCCATTTGGAATACCTATAAGACCACAGTTTTATAATAAAACAGATAAAGAAGAAGCACGTAAGAAACTGGGAGTTGAAAAGGATAAACAGACCCTTCTTCTTATGAGTGGAAGCATGGGCTATGGTAAAATTGATGAGTCTATAAATTTGTTAGATAATCTGGACCTAGATTTCCAGACTATGGTTGTATGCGGCAATAATAAAAAAATGCTAAAAAAGGTTAACCATATAAAAACTAAGAAAAGATTTGATATTTACGGATATGTAGATAATGTTGATTTAATGATGGATGCAGCTTCTTGTATTATAACAAAGCCCGGAGGTATTACAACTTCGGAAACTTTAGCAAAAGGGCTTCCTATGATTATGGTAAATCCTATACCGGGTCATGAAATGAGAAATGCAGAATTTATGATGAACAATGGCTTAGCCATATATGCTACGAAAACATTTCCTTTAGATGAAGCAGTGTTCTCTTTATTTAGGCACCCAGACAGAGTGGAAAATTTAAGAGCTACAATTAAGCTTTATCGAAAGCAAAATGCAAGTAATAATTTATGTCAATTTTTAATAGAAAAAGTTTCTCAGAAAAACTTATAACTTACATGGAAAGTAAAAGATTTGAGAAAGATGACAAAAAATATTACTATTTTATAAAAAATAAGGAAGGGCTTAAATAAGCTCTTCCTTTACTATATAATTAGCAGCCAAAAGCTCATCTTTTAATAGTTTTATAGCAGGTTTTGTCAAAAATATATTTTTTTCATCTTCTTCTTTCTTCAAACTGTCAGCAATAGTTAAAGTAAGCCATTTCTGATTAAAAGTCGATTTGGCTTTTATGATATTATCCATTATTTTTTCAGTAAAAGATTCAGAAGATATATTTTTTGATTGGTTTTTAGTGTAGTTTTCTATATTAGATTTTAATTGCTTATTGAAAATAGACTTTAAATAAATTATTTCCATGTTTAAATCAAAGATTTTAGCTGCTAAATCTGCAGCTTTTAATGTTCTTTTATTAAATTCTCCTTTTACAAATGTATAATAATAACCATCATAAACACCGTATGATTTTAATGTTTCTAAAGAACCAAGGCGCATAATTTTATTAGAATTTTTAAGGTCAAATATAAGAACATTTCCTAAATCCCAAGGACTTTGTATTAATTTAATATTTTTTTTACCTTCAAAGTCTTTAGGCCTTTTTTTACCCATAGCATCCAAATCCACAGCAATAATATGAGTTGCACCTTTATCAACAGCCATTTTTATCGGAAGATTATCAAAATAACCTCCGTCTATATATTTTTTATGATCTATCTCATAGCTTTTAAATGCAGGAAAACAAGCAGCACTGGCTAAAATGTAATCTATCATTTTTCCATTTTTTATTTGATTCTTCATCATGTAATGTGGAGCCATAGAAGGTAATTCAACAGTTACAATACCATAATCAATACTTGATTCTCTGATAGCTTTTTCATCAACATACTTTTTTAAAATTTTTTTTAAACCAGTAGGATCAGCTCCGCCATTTGTTAAAAATTCTTTAACATAAGCAATAATATCATTTTCTTTTATATTTAAAACCATATCTGTTCTCAATTCTTTCCAAAGCGAAACAGTGAGATCGAAGGCATCTTGACAAATCATCGCTCCGTTAATAGCACCCACAGATGTTCCTACTACCATATCTATTCGAATTCCCAATTCTCTCAGCGCTTGCCATACTCCTATTTCATATGCGCCTCTTGCGCCGCCTCCACTCAGGACTAATGCTGTTTTTCTTTTTTCCATATTTTTTTTGTTCTCCTATGATTTTTTAGGTAATAATATTTTTAAAAAGCAGTAATTAAAACTATAATCATATATGATATGATTATAGTTAGTATTTTAATTATATCATAAAAATATTCGGTAAATACTTGAACGTTTGTTTGAAAGAAAGTATAATAAGAACATAAGTTTACGGAATTATATATATGAAAATATAAATATCAGGAGATAAAATGGATAATGTTTATGAAAAGCTAAAAATTTTAGCTGACAGTGCAAAATATGATGTATCTTGTTCCACAAGTGGTGTAGACAGAAAGAATACAGGAAAAAGAGGAAATGCAGTTGCAGCAGGTATCTGCCATTCCTGGTCATCAGATGGAAGATGTGTATCTTTGCTTAAAATATTATTTACAAATAAATGTGTTTATGATTGTCAATATTGTGTAAATAGACGTACAGAAGATGTACAAAGGGCTAGTTTTGAACCAGAAGAATTAGCAAAATTAACTATGGAATTTTACAGAAGAAATTATATAGAAGGACTTTTCTTGAGTTCTGCTGTGGAAATATCTCCTGATTATACTGCAGAAAGAATGTTAAAATGTTTGAAGTTATTGAGATTTGATTATGGATTTTCAGGATATATTCACACTAAAATTATACCCGGAGTTTCACAGGAAATTTTACATGAAATAGGACTAATATCTGATAGATTGAGTGTTAATATTGAACTGCCATCTAAGGAGAGTCTTGGTCTTTTAGCACCTCAGAAAAAGGTGGATGGAATTTTTTCTCCTATGAAACAAATTACAGAAACTTTAACGGAAAGAGGTTTTCTCCGTGGTCCTGGAACAATGTTTAATAATGAAGTTATGGTCAAAGAACAGGGAAGCGTTATTCCTTATAAAAGCAGAAGCAAGAATAAAGAGCTATTTGCACCGGCAGGACAGACAACTCAAATGATTATTGGTGCAAGTGCAGAGACTGACAGACAGATTGTAAAAATATCTCAAAGTTTATATCAAAGATTTAAGATGAAGAGAGTATATTTTTCTGCATATATTCCCGTATCGGATTCTCCTTTGCTTCCAAATCGTTTTACACAGCCGCCGTTAACTAGGGAACATAGATTATATCAAGCTGATTGGCTACTTAGATTCTATGGTTTTACAGCAGATGAAATAGCCGATGAAAAAAATCCTTTTCTGGATCTTGAACTTGATCCTAAAATTTCTTGGGCTCTTAGAAATATAGAAAAATTTCCGATAGAAATAAATACCGCTTCCTTAGAGGAGCTTCTTAGGATCCCAGGAATTGGAACAATATCGGCAAGACGAATTGTAAGACAAAGAAAATTTGCGGCCGTAAGATTTGATGACTTAAAAAAGATAGGTGTTGTTACTAAAAGAGCTAAATTTTTTATTACGTGTATTGGCAGATATTATGGAGGACGAGATATAGCACCTGATTATATAAAAAAGGAAATCTTATCAGCAGATAATATAAAAATGAATTTACTTCCAGCTGATAAAAATGTACAAATATCAATGTTTGATATAGCTAATCCTGCTTTAGAGAGCAAGAATGGCTATTTAATCCAATCTAATTTGGATATAGGAAATAATATAAATAACAATATAACAACCTTTTAAATATATGAGGTATATAATAATGGATTACTTATATGATGGTACTTTTGAAGGATTTTTAACTTGTGTATATTATCATTATTATAATGAAAGAGCCGCAGGTATATTTACAAAAGATAAATATCAAATGACTTTATTGGGAGATTATAAGGAAATAAAAACAGAAGAAGATAAAGCAGTAAAAGTATATAATGCAATTAAACAAAAAATATCTAATTATGATTTGAAGAGGATCTATAAAGTTTTTCTTTCAACAGTGGAAAACAAAGAAAATAAAATGTTAGAGTATATAGTATTAGGATTTAAGCTTGGCCCGAAAGTAAGCTCTCTGCATGGAAATGCCACTGTATTTGCAGTTCAGGATGCAGAAAAGAAAGTAGGTTTTGAAGTTCATAGGCTTACTGGTTTACTGCGTTTTTCAGTAATGGTTTCTCAATCAGGGCAGGAAATTTTATATTGTGAAGTTGAGCCTGACCATGATGTTTTAGAACTATTATCATCTCATTTTACAGATAGGTTTAAACACGATCCTTTTATTATTCATGATAAAAGAAGAAACAAAGCGCTAATAGCTAATGAAGGGAAATGGTATATTTCTGATTTTTCACAGGATGATGTGCTGGACTATTCATTAGAAGAACGTGAATACAGAGAATTATGGAGTAAATATTTTGAAACCATCGCTATAAAAGAACGTATTAATCCAAAATGCCAAAAGAGGTGTATGCCGGTAAGGTATTGGAAAAATCTCACAGAGTTTTTATATAATTAACCTTAGATCACTTGACATTAGTTATAAACAAATGAAATAATAATTGGAGAAGAATACGAGGAGTGAGTACCATGAATAAAGAATTAAAACAGATAATAGATAAAAGTAGTAATATGGTTTTTTTTGGTGGAGCAGGTGTTTCTACGGAAAGCGGTATCCCTGATTTCAGATCTGAAAATGGACTTTACAATGCACAGCGAAAATATGGACATTCTCCTGAAGAAATGTTGAGCCATTCATTTTTTGTGAGAAATAATGAAGAATTTTTTGATTATTATAAGAATAATCTTATTTATCCTGAGATTAAACCCAATAAAGCACACCTTGCATTGGCAAAGCTTGAAGAAATGGGTAAATTGAAAGCAGTTATTACTCAAAATATAGATGGCTTGCATCAACTGGCAGGAAGTAAAAACGTATATGAGCTTCATGGTTCAGTTTTACGAAATTATTGTATAGATTGTGGAAAGTTCTATGATCTTGAATATATTATGAATACCAATAACTGTTTAGATAAAAAAGGAATTAAATCATTGGTTCCTGTTTGTAATAAATGTGGAGGTATTGTAAAACCCGATGTAGTCTTATATGAGGAAGCATTAGATCAACAAGTAATAGAAGGAGCAGTAAAAGCTATCGAAGAAGCAGATACCCTTATTGTTGGAGGAACTTCTTTGGTTGTTTATCCTGCTGCAGGACTTATAACTTATTTTAGAGGTAGCAATCTCATATTGATTAATAGAGACCAAACAACTTTTGATAAAAGAGCGGATTTAGTAATACGTGAACCTATAGGAGAAGTCTTAGGGGATATATTGTCAATATAGGTTTGAAGATGAGAACGCCTTGGAATTATTCCAAGGCATCTTCATCAATTTCATCTAAATCGTTAAAATTATGAATAACTCCCGCAACATCACTTACAGGCAGTGAAAATGAAAGACCTTTTCCTTCTGTACTCAAACCGGCTGCTTCAATAATAGAATGTATAATTGTTTTTGTAGAAGAATGTTTTACCAGATTTAATATAATTTCCTTTTCCGGTTGTATTGATATGGAAAAAAATTTTTCTAATTCATGAATACCGGTACCCCTGGCATAAAAAACAGTACTTCCTTGTGCTCCTGCTTTTCTGGCAGCTTCAACAACTTGATCAGCAAAGCCACGATTTACAACGGTTATAATTAAATCATATTCTCTATCTGTATTCATTTTCTTAGCTCCTTTCTTGAAATTGTAGTCCCGATATATATTTTAGTGCCAAAGGGCCGCTCACTCCGCATATGGGAATAGCAAATACTATACCGTTACCCGGTCTATCTAAGTCAAAATAATATCGCGTTTTATTAATGGTTTCTGAGACTCTGTCTTCTGTTATAATACTTAAAATAATATCTTTTTCATAGTCAGTAAGACCTAAATAATGCATAACTTCAGGACCTGCAGTACCATAACCTGGAGAAACCATATTAAACGTAATACCATTTTTTCGATAAAATTTTATAACCCGATCACCCGAACCTCTCTCAACTATTGTAATAAGTAATTTTATTCTTTTTATATTATCTGTCTTTTCACTCATTTCTTACTTTCTCCTTCTTGTTCCTGATCCTGTTTTTCAAAATCAATAAAACTGTTATCAGCAGCAATTTCTTCAGCAAGCATTTCTTCTTTAAGTTCCTCTGCCCAGTCATAGTTTTCTACAAATTCCGTATCTTCTATCCAATCATAAGTATCTACAACATCACTACTTACGTTTGTTTTTGACCATTCGAATTCAGACTTATCCAAAATACTATCGGTTAATTCCTCGATAGCATACAGTTCTTCTTTTTCAGTATGAGAGATTTTAATTTTATATACAAGCCCCATAACTTGTATTGTAATGAGAGGTGTCATTGCAACCATGGCAACAATGCCAAAGGCATCTAAGAGCATATTACCTCCCAAAGCAAGACATGCACCCATAGCAAAAGGAAGTATAAAAGTTGCTGTCATAGGTCCGGATGTAACACCACCAGAGTCAAAAGCAATAGCGGTAAATATTTTAGGTGAAAAGAATGTTAATATAAGTGCAATAGTATATCCAGGAAGAAGAAAATACAAGATACTAATTTCAAAAATTATACGAATCATTGCTAATCCAAGTGATAGTGCAACACCGATGGATAGACTCCAGAGCATTGCTTTTTTAGATATAGCACCTCCTGTTAAATATTCTACCTGATCATTTAAAACATGTACAGCAGGTTCTGCGGAAACTACAAAGTAGCCCATAATCATACCTAAAGGAATCAAAATCCAGGAATATGAAAGACCACCGATGGAATGACCAATAAAATATCCTGCAGGCAAAAATCCTATATTTACACCAGTAAGAAATAGTACTAATCCTATATATGTATAAAAAAGACCAATTGAAATTTTTATCATTTGAACTTTTGGGAGTTTTAAAGCAAAGATTTGAAAAATAACAAAGAATATAATAATAGGTAAAAGTGCAATAATAATATCTAAAGAATACTTGGGTAAAGCTTCTTTCATAAGCTGAAAGATATCATGCATATTTTTCACATCTGTAGTAGTTAATATTTCATGACCGTTTGTAGCTGTTTGATTAAGAAATAGTCGTAATAGCATTATTGCGAAAAGGGGACCAATAGAGCAAAGAGCTACTAAACCAAAACTGTCATCATGAGAACTATTACCTCCTTTGACAGAAGATAATCCTACTCCTAGAGATAGAATAAAAGGAACAGTTATGGGACCTGTTGTGACCCCGCCCGAATCAAAAGCGACAGCTAGATAATCCTTTGGAATAAAAACAGATAATATAAATACTCCCGTATAAAGTCCTATTAAAATATAAGCTAATTTCCATTGGAATATAATGCGTAGTAATGCTACTACTAAAAAAATACCAACACCAACAGCAACTGTTAAAACAATAATTATGTTTGGCACGGAAGGAATTTGATTAGCGAGAACTTGTAAATCAGGTTCTGCCATAGTAATGATAATTCCCATAATTAAACTGCCTATAATTAACAAACTTATTTTTTTAGACTTTGTTAATTGCGCACCAATTTGTTCACCTATAGGCATCATTGCAATATCAGCACCTAATGTAAATAATCCCATGCCTAAAATAAGAAGTAATGTTCCAATTAAAAATAAAATACGTATACTAAAAGGCATTGGCGAAATTGTAAAATTAAGCATTAAAACAATTGTGGTAATAGGCAATACGGATGAAAGAGATTCTTTTGTTTTCAGAAATAATTTTTTGTTCATATGCTATCCTCAAATTATATTAAATCTACTGAAAAAAAACGGCTTATAAGATTATAATTGGGGAAACTTGTATATTATTAGAATTGTTTTGAAATGTTTGCTATATTAATAATTATAATATAAGTTAAGAGTTAATTGAATAATTTTTTTTAAAAATTTAGAATATATACTGAAAAATATATTCGAAGCTATAAATTTCAAGAAGCTATTTTTGAATTTATTTTGTATAAATTTACAGATTAAATTATAAAAATGGAAAAGCTAGTAAAAAGTTACGTACTATTTATAATGCTGATTTTGTGATATACTATTTAAGAATGAAAAAATGGAGGGGATTATGAATATATTAATAGCAAATGATGATGGAATAAAGGCAGAAGGAATAAAAGCATTAGTAAAGGCTCTCTCTTCAGTAGCCGATATTTATGTATGTGCACCACATACTCAAAGAAGTGCTTGTGGACATGGTATTACAATAGGAGCTCCGATTTTCATTACGGAAGTTTCTTTTCCCAATGCGACTATGGCATTGGAGATATCAGGAACTCCTGCAGATTGTGTAAAGTTAGGGTTAAAAGTGTTATCACAAAAGGGAATTGAAATAGATATGGTATATTCTGGGATTAATCATGGGGGAAATTTGGGGACAGATACTCTCTACTCCGGAACTGTTTCTGCTGCCATAGAAGGATGCATATGCGGACTACCCTCAGTGGCAGTATCTGTGAATGATCATAATCCTAATTATTTTGATACCGCTTGTGATTTGGCTGTTAAAGTTTGTAAAACAGCTTTTGAAAAGATGAATTCTAATACGGTTTTAAATATTAATGTACCCAATTTACCTAATTCAGAAATTAAAGGAGTCAAAATTACTAAGCTGGGTGCCAGGGAATATGATGAATGGTTTAAACCTAAAAAAGACGAAGAGGGTAATGTAACTTACTGGTATTCTGGAATTCCTGTGATATATGAAGGTTTACCTGATGATCTTGATGTTATCGCAATTCAGGATAATTATGCTTCTATAACGCCATTACATTATGATTTAACCAGTTATGAATTAGTTGATGAAGTAAAAAAATGGGGGATTCTTGAATAGAATTAAGGCAATACTATTTAATTGTAGGGGAGAAAGATATGAAAACATTAAAGATAAAAAAAGAAGATGCAGTATTTGTTGGTATTGATTTTCAGGATAGGATTATGCCTGCCATGAAAAATAATGAAGAACTTGAAGAAACAGTTATAAAACTGATTAAGGGCTGCCGTATTATGGGTATTCCGATTATAATGACACAGCAATATACAAAAGGTCTTGGAGATACAAAAGAGAAAATTATAGAAGCACTTACTGAGCCTATTGAGGAAAATTCAGAAAGACTTGAGTTTTTACCAATAGAAAAAACAAACTTCAGTGCAATGGGAGAGCCGGCTTTTGTTGAAGCTCTTGAAAAATTAAAAAGAAAAACTGTTATTATAGGAGGAATTGAAGCTCATGTGTGCGTGCAGCAGACGGTACTAGATTTAATTGAAAGTGGTTATTCCGTATTCTTGGTAAACGATTGTATATCATCAAGGAGCAATAATGATAAAAAATATGCACAACGAAGAATGGGAGAATCAGGTGCTATGGGAACTACTTATGAATCTGTATTATTTGAGCTTTGCCAAGGAGCTAAAGAACCTGGATTTAAACAGATATCAAAAATTGTTAAATAAGTAATAATAAAAATAATAGGAAAGGTAAAAATATAAGTGCTGATATTTGATAATGAAATAACTATAGAATCAAAATCTTTTTTAGAGGAATATTTGGGTAGCTTTGAATATAAAACTTCAGGACTTTCTTTTAGCTCTCTTTATATGTGGCGTGAGATTAATCAGATCAGTTATAAACTTATTGGTGATTATCTTTGTTTATCAGCCAGTAATAACTTAGAAGAAGGAGTAGAACAATATTTCTTGTTCCCACCTCTTACAAAGACCGGTTTTTATGAACCGGACAAGCTGGCAGTTACTATCCTAGAAGCAAAAAAAATATTTGAAGAAAAAGGCCAGAAGTTTACTATTATGTTAGTTCCGTTTCACATGATTGAACTATTTGAGAAAGCATTTCCCAATCAATTAAATCTTATTGCTGACAGACCTAATTTTGATTATGTGTACAGAACGCAAGATTTAATTGAGCTGAAAGGAAGAGAATATCATAGCAAAAGAAATCATTTAAACTACTTTTTAAATCATTATAAGTATGAATATGTTAAACTGACATCTAAAATGGCAAAAGAAGCTATGCAGTTTATCAGAGAGTTTAATATTAGGAAGAATCTTCAAGATAATCATGAAAGAGAGCTTCTTGAAATGGAAGAGCATGCAATGAAAGATGTTTTTGAAAATATCGAAACGTTAGGCTATTTAGCAGGAGCGATATTGATAGATAATAAAATTGAAGCACTCAGCATTGGTGGATATCTTGGGAAAAAGACTGTTACTGTTCATGTAGAAAAGGCAAATACTGAATATAGGGGACTTTATCAAGCAATAAACAATGAATTTTGTAAAAATGTTGCGTCTCATGTAAAATTGATAAATCGTGAAGAGGACATGGGTATAAAAGGGTTAAGAAAAGCAAAATTATCGTATAAGCCTGTAAAATTAATAGAAAAATATATTGTTGATTTTTCTTGATATAATCAATTGAATTTTGTGAAAATTAATTTTATACTTGTCTTTTTATAAAAAAATGATATTATAAATATAATGCATGATAATTTGAAAAATCAATAGTGATTTTTCTATAATAAATAGGAGGATAATATATGAAAGAAGTGGTAATTGTAAGTGCTGTAAGAACTCCAATAGGAAGTTTTGGTGGGACTTTAAAAGGTACACCTGCTGTAACTCTTGGGACAGTTTCAGTAAAAGAAGCAATAAAAAGAGCTGGCATTGATGCATCAATAATTGATGAAGTAGTTTTAGGATGCGTTCTTCAAGGTGGCTTAGGTCAGAATGTTGCTAGACAAGTTGCTATTCATGCGGGAATTCCAAAGGAAGTTCCAGCATTTACTTTAAATAAGGTTTGTGGTTCTGGATTGAGAGCTGTTGGTCTTGCTGCACAAATGATCAAAGCAGGAGATGCTGATTGTGTACTTGCAGGAGGAACAGAATGCATGAGTCAGGCTGGATATCTAATGAATGAAGCTAGATGGGGCGCAAGAATGAACGACGCTAAGATGGTTGACATTATGGTGCACGATGGATTATGGGACGCTTTCAACGACTATCACATGGGTATCACAGCAGAAAATATTGCTGAACAATGGGGACTTACAAGAGAAGAATTAGACGCATTTTCAGCAGCTTCTCAGCAAAAAGCTGAAGCTGCAATTAAAGCAGGAAGATTCAAGGATGAAATTGTTCCTGTAGAAGTTCCACAAAGAAAAGGCGATCCTATCGTGTTTGATACAGACGAACATCCTAAGTTTGGTACAACAGCAGAAGGAATAGCTAAATTAAGACCAGCATTCAAAAAAGACGGAGTGGTAACAGCTGCTAACGCATCCGGTATTAATGATAGTAGTGCTGCATTTATTGTAATGTCAAAGGAAAAGGCTGATGAACTCGGATTAAAGTATCTTTGCAAGATCGTATCATATGCATCTGCAGGAGTAGATCCATCAATCATGGGTATCGGACCAGTTCCATCTTCTAAAAAAGCTCTTGAAAAAGCTGGTTTGAAAATTGATGATATGGATCTTATTGAAGCAAACGAAGCTTTCGCTGCTCAGTCAGTAGCAGTAGGTAAAGAATTAGGATTTGATCCTGAAAAATTAAATGTAAACGGAGGAGCAATAGCTCTTGGACATCCAATCGGAGCATCTGGTGCTAGAATTCTTGTTACATTGATTCATGAAATGATTAAGAGAGATTCTAAAAAAGGTCTTGCTACTCTTTGTATCGGTGGTGGACAAGGAACTGCACTTATCGTAGAAAGATAGTAAAATATAAATATTTAGTATTTTCATGTTGGGGTGACGAAAAATCGTTACTCCAACATTTTTGTTTCTTTTTAAGAGGGCTTTAAGTTAATAATAATAAAATCCCCAAGACAGCTTTTTCTTTGGGGATTTTATTAATTTATTCATTTAATGGTGATACGCTGTGAAGATGTTTTACACTTGATAATATTACATTAGTTTGTGTTCTCTTAATTCCGGGAAGGCTTTTTATTCTATTCATAAGGGCTTCCAAAGTGGCGGTATTTTTTGTAGTAATTTTTAATAGATAATCGTATTCCCCTGTTACATAATGACATTCCAAAATTTCATGTTCTTTTTTTACAGTTTCAAGGAATGTATTTGTGTGAGTAGGACACTCTAGACTTATATTCATCATTACTGAAAGGTCTTGTCCAAGTGTATTTCTGTTTAAAATAACAGTATATTTTTCGATAATATTTGAGTGCTCTAATTTCTTTAGTCTTTCGCTGACTGCTGAAAGAGAAAGATCAACAGCCTTACTTAGCTCAGAAATGGATGCTCGTGAATTATCTTGAAGGATAGCTAAAATTTTAGCATCAATAATATCCACAAAAGTTCCTCCTTAGGTTATAAATAATAATAAATCTTTTATAATTTTACCAATATAAAAATATAAAAGCAATTAAAAATATGTTTTAATATTATAAAAAATATATATTAGGGCATAATTGAGCATATTATAATAATTTATTCAGTCTAGTCTTGTAAATTAGATTGTGTTATAATGGTTCCAATGATTGAGACAGCGTTGCTGCAAGGAAGGAACCATTGAAACATGTATGGAAGTTCGTGTCATGTTATAATG
>NZ_KE384519.1:102517-195343 GCF_000426305.1 Anaerovorax odorimutans DSM 5092
ATTAATACAGCGTTGCTGCAAGGAGGAAATCATTGAAACATGCTTGAAAATTTGTGTCATGTTATAATGATTCCATTGATTGAGACAGCGTTGCTGATAGGAAGGAATCATTGAAACATGCTTGTAAGCTTGTGTCATGTTATAATGGTTCTGATGATTAAAAATGTTTAAAATTTCAATATAGGATAAACTATATTGTAAAGCTATATAAATTTATAATGTATAATTCTGTTTGTATAAAAAATAAAATAAATAAGGAGGCAAATATATGGCTGATATGTTAAAAAAGACGGAAGAGAAATCGAATGAACAGATAGATTCAAACTTTATTCATAATATGATAGATAAGGATATAGAGAATCAAGTTTACGGAAACAGAGATATCTATACAAGATTTCCACCAGAGCCAAATGGTTATCTGCATATAGGACATGCAAAATCAATTTGTTTAAATTTTTCAACTGCGCAAAAATATAAAGGGAAATGTAATCTTAGATTTGATGATACAAACCCTGTTAAAGAAGATACAGAGTATGTTGAATCGATTCAAGGTGATGTAAAATGGTTAGGATTTAATTGGAAGAAATTACTTTTTGCTTCTGATTATTTTGATAAAATGTATGAGTTTGCAGTTGAATTAATAAAAAAGGGAAAAGCTTTTGTTTGTGATCTCAGTGCAGATAAGATAAAGGAACTTAGAGGTACGCTTACTCAGCCAGGAAAAGAAAGCCCTTATAGAAATAGAAGTATACAAGAAAACTTAGAATTGTTTGAGAATATGAAAAAAGGTATGTTTGCTGATGGAGAAAAAGTATTAAGAGCGAAAATTGATATGTCATCTCCTAATATAAATATGAGAGATCCTGTCATTTATAGAATCGCACATACAAAACATCATAATACAGGCGACAAATGGTGTATTTATCCTATGTATGACTTTGCACATCCTATAGAAGATGCTATTGAGGGTATTACCCATTCAATTTGTACACTGGAGTTTGAAGATCACAGACCTTTGTATGATTGGGTACTTAAATCATTAAACTGGGAAATGCCTCCAAGGCAAATTGAATTCGCTAGATTGAATTTAACTAATACAGTAATGAGTAAACGTTATCTTAAGGCACTTGTGGATGACGGTGTGGTTGAAGGATGGGATGATCCTAGAATGCCGACAATTGCAGGATTGAGAAGAAGGGGATATACACCTGAGTCAATCAGAGACTTTTGTGAAAGAATAGGAGTTTCAAAAGCAAACAGTTTAGTTGACATAGCACTTTTGGAGCATTGTATAAGGGAAGATTTAAATCCAAAAGTGGAAAGCAGAATGGTTGTAGAAAATCCTATTAAAATAGTAATTACAAATTATCCTGAGGACAAAAGTGAAGAAGTTGAAATAGAAAATAAAGCGCAAGATCCAGATGCAGGAGTAAGGATGGTACCTTTCTCAAGAGAGCTTTATGTAGATGGACAAGACTTTATGGAAGTTCCAGTAAAGAAATATTTTAGATTATTTCCGGGAAATGAAGTTAGATTTAAAGGAGCATATTTTATTACTTGTAATGATGTTATAAAAGATGAAGAAGGTAATATAAAAGAACTTCATTGCACTTATGATCCCGAAACAAAAAGTGGAAGCGGTTTTTCAGGGCGTAAAGTAAAAGGAACAATTCATTGGGTGGATGCAAAAACCGCTGTAAAAATCAAAATTAGAGAATATGATCACCTTATGAATGAAGATGAAAACGGAGAAAATGTACTAAACGAAAATTCTGTTAATATTATTGATGCATATGCAGAACCAAGTATAAAAGATGCAAAAGCAGGAGAAAGATATCAATTTTTCAGACATGGATACTATATAGCAGATGAAAAGCTCACGACAGAAAGCAGTAAGGTATTTAATCGTATTGTAGATTTAAAGAGTTCTTGGAAGAAATAGCAATTTAACATTGCATTATGTAACAAATGATTGTAGGTACATATCAAGTAAGGTATTGTACCTACAATTTTATACTTATATTTTAAAATTGATAGAGGAGAGAAAATATGGATTACTATAAAGAATCATTAAAACTACATGCAGAACATAAAGGTAAAATTGCTGTTTCCAGCAAAGTACCACTAAATAATAAAGATGATCTCAGCACAGCTTATACACCGGGTGTAGCAGAACCATGCAAGGAAATACATAAAGATCCGAAACAAGTTTATACTTATACATCTAAAGGTAATACCGTGGCTGTAATTAGTGATGGGTCAGCAGTTTTGGGACTTGGCAATATTGGAGGGAAAGCTGCAATTCCAGTAATGGAGGGCAAAGCAGTTTTATTTAAATCCTTTGCAGATATAGATGCCATACCTATTTGTTTAGAAACTCAAGATACAGAAGAAATAATTAATATTGCGAAAAATATTTCTCCGACTTTTGGAGGCATTAATTTGGAAGATATTTCTGCACCTAGATGTTTTGAAATAGAAAGAAGATTGCAAGAGCTCGTAGATATTCCAGTTTTTCATGATGATCAGCATGGTACGGCAATTATTGTATCAGCAGCAGTTATTAATGCTCTTAAAGTTGTGAATAAAAATATTTCAGATGTAAAAATAGTAGTTAATGGAGCAGGTTCAGCGGGAAATGCAATAGTAAACATGCTGCTGTCCATTGGAGTTAAAAATATTATAGTTTGTGATAGAGCAGGAATACTTTGCAGAGAAGATAATACATTGTCTCCGCATATGATGGCACTTGCAGAAGTTACAAACAAAGAACTCCTCAGAGGAAATCTTGAAGATGCAGTAAAAGGAAGAGATTTATTTATAGGAGTATCGGCACCTAAGGTTTTGACAGAAAAAATGGTTTCCAGTATGGCAAAAGATCCTGTTATATTTGCTATGGCAAATCCGGAACCGGAAATTATGCCTGATTTAGCTAAAAAAGCTGGTGCAAGGGTTGTTGGAACTGGCAGATCGGACTTCCCTAATCAAATAAATAATGTTCTCGCTTTCCCAGGTGTTTTCAAAGGAGCATTAAAAGTACGTGCTAAAAGAATTACAGAAGCTATGAAAGTTGCGGCAGCTTACGCAGTAGCAAATGTTATCAAAGAAGATGATTTAAATGAAGACAATATAATACCTAGTCCTTTTAATAGAAATGTTGCTGAAAAAGTTGCAGAGGCTGTTGGAAAAGCGTGGGAAGAAGAGGTAAGAAAGTGAAAGAAAATATAGAAGAAAAAAATTACAGAATAGAACATGATTCCATGGGAGATATTAAAGTAGCAGTAGACAAATTGTGGGGAGCTCAGACTCAAAGAAGTTTACAAAATTTCCAAATAGGAACAGAAAAAATGCCTCTTGAGATTATTAAAGCTCTGGTAATTTTAAAAAAGGCGGCAGCCGTAAGTAATTTTGAATTACAATTAATGCCGCTTAATATTAAGGATGCTGTTATTTATGCATGTGATGAAATTTTATTAGGCAAATATAATGATCAGTTTCCACTTTCTATATGGCAGACGGGAAGCGGAACCCAAACTAATATGAATGTAAATGAAGTTATAGCTCATTTAGGGAATGATTATTTAGGAGAAAAAGGAAATATTCATCCTAATGATGATGTGAATAAAGGACAAAGTTCTAATGATACTTTCCCAACAGCTATGCATATGGTTACAGTTTTGGAAATTGAGGATAAGCTTATACCAGCTATAAAAAAATTAGAGGATACTTTTAAAGTTTTGTCAAAACAATATAAATCACTGAAAAAAATAGGAAGAACTCATTTGCAGGATGCTACCCCACTTACATTAGGGCAAGAAATAAGCGGCTGGGAATTCTGTTTAAATAAAACAAAATCTATGATAGAAAGCAGCTTAGAGTACTTAAGAGAGCTTGCTATAGGAGGAACGGCTGTAGGAACAGGAATAAATGCACATCCTGATTTCGGAAAAATGGTAGCTGAAAAAATCAGTTCCTTTACAGGAACAAAATTTGTTTCTGCTGAAAATAAATTTCATGCATTGACCAGCAAAGATGCGTTGGTTAATGCTCATGGAGCTATTAAAGCGTTAGCAGCGGATTTGCTTAAAATTGCAAACGATATTAGATGGCTTGCAAGTGGGCCAAGATGTGGAATTGGTGAAATTATAATACCTGAGAATGAACCTGGGAGTTCTATTATGCCAGGTAAGGTTAATCCAACTCAATGTGAGGCTCTAAGCATGGTTTGCTGTCAAGTTATGGCAAATGATACAGCGGTTGCATTTGCTGCGTCTCAAGGTAATTTCCAGCTAAATGTATATATGCCAGTAATAATTCATAACGTATTGCAATCAATTAAAATTTTAACTGATTCAATTAATTCTTTTAATAAGAATTGTGCTATTGGAATAAGACCAAACAGGAAAAAAATTAACTCAAATTTAGAATCTTCGTTAATGCTTGTTACTGTATTGACTCCACATATTGGCTATGATAAGGCTGCAAAAATAGCAAAATATGCTCATGAAAATGATTTGACTTTAAAAGAGTCTGCAGAAAAATTAAATATTTTAACTAAAGAAGAGTTTGATACGCTTATGAAATATTAATAAAGGTATTAAAAATTGATTTAATGGAAAGCAAGACATATATTGACTAGTATATTGAAATAATAGTGCTTCGGGAAATTTTATTTTAAAAATCTTATTAATGTTTAAGAATTGCGTTTTAATATTGAAAAACCATGTTTCAATCAGTGATGAGATATGCAAGTAATCTTTTTCGACAAAAAATTATAAAAAATTATAAAAAACTATTGACAAAGAATATTTTACGGAGTATTATATATTTATTCAATGAAAGGCAAACTATACGAAAGTATAGGGCGCAAAACTAAAGGGTCTAAGTTCTATTTATAGAATATGATTGCCAGATGCCGTTGCTTATTTCCTAGTAACGTTTTTTATGAAGATTGAGTTAATATCATATTATTTGATTTAAATATAAGAACGTTATTGATAATTTGAAACAAGTAACGTAAGAAATCGGTGCGATTACATCATTGATAGAGCATAGACGTACCATTAAGTTTTGCAAGCATCATAACCATAACCCACACATAAGTTAAAAGTCCGAACTTTGTTCGGGCTTTTAACTTATGTGTGGGTTTATTATTATAAGTAAATTCTATGAAATATAAATGTCATATCTAAAAGCACTTTAATAAAAAAGATTAAAAAAATAAAATGTTTTTTTATTTCATGCTATTCTTTAGAAAATCAATTTATTTCTAAACCATAAATACCTAAAAAATATAATACCACATTAATTTTAGATGTAAATTTTTAAGAAATAAGATTTTTATAATAAATCTTAAAATAAAGGATAATATTTACAAAGAAATATTGCATTTAATAGACCAATAATGATAATTTTATTACGTAATTTTCCCAGCCTTTCATAGAAAGCTCATCAAGTATTATATCTTCATAAAAATAAGGCCCTATATTTAATCCATGTTTTTTTGTATATTCAGCTAGATTTTGATAATCATTATAAATTCCATCATATCCTTTATGATAAATTACGGCATAGTTGCCAGCAGGTTTAATTGAGATTACGGAAGAAAGATTTGTATCAGAGGAATGAGAATAATCAGTTTTACTTAGTTTTGTATAAAAGTGTGAATAGTTATAATTTAAATCTTCTGGTATTTGTGTTGTAGGAATCATTCCGCCGATTGTATGGGCACTGTAAACATCTACACTGTGACAAAAATTTAAATGTTTAATAATAGCAGCTGCTATATCTTTTTCATTTTCTGAGCCCTTATAATCAGATACAATCATATACTCTTTTTTCGATTTTTCAATATAAATTTCTCCCGACTTTGCAGATAAGCCTGCTTTAGTTAATTGAGTTTTAGTATTAATGAAGCCTTTCATCCATTCCAGTTCTTCCATCTTTTTATTAATTTCTTTTTCTTGCTCATTGAGTAAGTCAATTAGAGCCTTAGGATTTCTATTATCTAAGTATTTTTTTATGTCTTTTAAAGGCATATTTAAATCTTTTAACATTGAAATAACTGAAAAAATTTCAAGTTGTCGATAGGAATAATATCTATAACCATTATTTGTTTTAATTTCCGGCGAAAAAATACCAATATCATCATAATGGAAGAGAGTTTGTTTTTTTACATTACATAATTTGGCAAACTCACCTGTTGTAAAATGACTGTAAGTATTCTTCTTTTGAATTTTATTCATTACTAAAAACACCACCTTATTACTTAGGTAAAATAATATTTAACATTAATTTACATGGACATTAATAGGATTACCAAATAATATTTTTTAAAATATATTATTGACTATATGGTTACCGTATACTTTATCATATTATATGAAAGGGGGCAATTAATTGTGGAAACAATATTTAACGACGAAATAACAGTTAAAAAATTTACTAAGTTTGTAACACCATCTGTGATAATGCTTGTGTTTATGGCTATGTATTATATAATAGATTCAATTTTTGTATCAAATATTGTAGGATCAGATGCATTGGCAGCAGTTAATATTGTCTATCCAATATGTGGATTGGGATGGGGTATTTCAGTTATGCTTGCCGCAGGTTCCAGTGCTATTGTAGCAATTAAAATGGGAGAAGGCAATGAACGTGAAGCTAATGAGAAATTTACACTTATTTGTATAGTATCAACTGTTTTATCAGTTATATTTGTGATATTAGGTTTGTTATTTTTGGATGAATTACTATCGTTTTTAGGTTCTACAGAAAAATTAGGGAGTTATTGTATCGATTATGCAAAGATTATATTGCTTGGAATTCCAGGAGTATTTTTAGGTGTTGTATTGGAATATTTTATCAGAATAGATGGAAGACCAGGGTTTACATTATTGTTATATACTTTAGGCGGTGCAGTAAATATTATTCTGGATTATCTTTTTATTGCAAAACTGCACTTTGGAGTTTCGGGAGCAGCCTGGGCAACAGTAGCAGGACAATATATGGTAATGATTATAGGAATTTTATACTTTATATTTCAAAATACAAGATTAAAGCTTGCGATTCCAAAGCTTGATATTAAATATATTAAAGATAGTATAGTAAATGGTTCTTCAGAAATGGTATCTGAGTCTTCCGCGGCTATTATAATTTTCATGTTTAACATTATAGCCTTAGGTTTTGCAGGAGAAGATGGTGTGGCTGCAATCAGTATTGTTATAAATGCGCATTATCTGCTTATCTCTATTCATTTGGGATTTATAACGGGGGTAGCGCCTCTTATAAGCTATTATTTTGGTGCTAAAGATTATGGAAAGCTAAATGTTTGTTTAAAGTATTGTAAAACATTTATGTGGGTAGCATCACTTGGAGTATCTTTACTTTGTTTGATCGGAGCACCGATTATTACTAGAATATATGTGGAATATGGCAGTGAAGTATATTTTCTGTCTGTAAGGGGAGTAAGATTTTTATCTGTAGCATTTCTCTTTACAGGAATTAATGTATTTGCATCAGGATTTTTTACAGCATATGCAAATGGTAAAATTTCAGCGGTCATTTCTCTAAGCAGAGGCTTGATCATGGTTGTTATAGGTGCAGCTATATTACCATTTATATTTGGTATTGACGGAATTTGGCTGGCTATTACTTTTGCAGAAGCTACAACTTTAGTTCTTTCTTTATACATGTTTAAAAAATATAAAGACGTATATCATTATACTTTTTTTAACGCATAAAGTTAATTTACAAAATATACGCTTTGAGAAAATTGAAATCTTCTTATAATAATAATAATAAATGCAGAGAAAGCCTTGCAAACTTAAAGCAAGGCTTTCTCTGCATTCAGAACAATTGACAGAAATCGTGAAAAATAGTATTATTATAAAATATGATAGAATTAGAAAAATGCAGGATTATAAAGATATAAATGAGTAAATAAATTAAAATAAAAAATTTAGACTAAACAGAAAGGACTAATATGATAACAAGTAAACAAAGAAGCTTTTTAAGAAGCCTAGCACATGATTTAGACCCAACTGTATATATAGGAAAATCCGGTATAACAGAAAATATTATAAAAGAAATAGAAATAGGTTTTGAATCGAGAGAATTAGTAAAAGTAAAAATTCAGGAAGGTTGTGAACTACAGCCTAAAGCTGTGGCAAATGATATAGCTGATAAATTAAAGGCTGAATTTGTACAAGCTATTGGCAGAAAATTTACATTGTACAGGGAATCAAAAGAAAAAAAACAAATTGAACTGCCCAGATAATTGATTTTTACTATATAAATAAGTTTTTATTAAATCAGATTTTTATAGCATAAAAATCTGATTTACTTATATTTAAAAATATGGAATGTGAATTTTATGATATTAAATAAAAGAAAAAAATACGTTTTAATATTGGTTATAGTATTAATTTTAATTATTTTAGTGCCATGTATTATTAATAAATATATGATATTAAAATCACAAAGTTATATTATAAATGGGGAAAGTTTTGAACAAATTTCAAATAAAACCAAAGCCCTTAATGCAGATTGTATTCTTGTTTTAGGAGCAGGATTAAAATCTGACGGTACACCAAATCATATGTTAGAAGATAGATTAGATGTTGGAATAAAACTATATCAAAGCGGTGGGGCACCTAAGATTCTTTTGAGCGGTGATAATGGACAAGATAGATATGATGAAGTAAATGCCATGAAAGCTTATGTTGTTAATAAAGGAATACCGTTAGAAGATATATTTTTGGATCATGCAGGATTTTCTACTTATGAATCCATGTACAGAGCTGGAGCAATTTTTAATGTAAAAAATGTAATTGTTGTGACACAAAAATACCATCAATATAGGGCTATTTATATAGGTAAGAGACTTAACCTTAATGTATATGGAGTAGTGTCTGAGCCAAGACAATATGTAGGGCAAGATTATCGCGATTTCAGAGAATTTCTTGCTAGGAATAAAGATTTTGTTAAAAGTATATATAAACCTAAACCTACTTACTTAGGCGATATTATTCCCATTAGTGGAAATGGTATAGCAAGCCATGATTAAAATATAAAGAACTGTATGTGATTTATTAAAACATGACACGTGCTTATAAACATGTTTCAATGGTTCCTTCATCCCAGCAACGCTGTTTCAATCATAGGAATCATTATGTATATTGAATATATAATAAATTTAAGGATTTATAAAGATGAAAAATATTCTTATTACAATAGAATATGACGGAACTAATTTCTTTGGATGGCAAAGACAGCCTGATAAACGTACGGTGCAGGGTGAGGTAGAAAAAGCCCTAAGCACTATTTGTGCTTCATCCATAAAAATAAACGGGACAAGCAGAACGGATGCAGGTGTGCATGCGTTTGGCCAGAGAGCAAGTTTTAAAGCAGATTTTAAAATTCCTGTAGAAAGAATAAAAGTTGCAGCTAACAATTTACTTGCAGGAGGACAAAACTCATTAGGTGCTGCCGCGGATGTACGAATTATTGAAGTTGCGGAAGTTCCTATGGATTTTCATGCGAGATTTAACGCAGTTGCAAAAACTTATATTTATAAAATAAGAAACTGCAAAGAAGCTGACGTATTTGACAGAAATTATTCATATCAAATAACAAAGCCACTTAATATTGGGGCCATGAAAAAAGGTGCTGCCCATATGGTAGGTACTCATGATTTTAAATGTTTCCAAGCGGCAGGCGGTAAAGAAATGGACTCCACAGTAAGGACTATTACAAGCTTGGAAGTTTGTGAGGATTATTTGGAAGACAATGATAAAATTATTACCATTGCAGTTACAGGAGACGGTTTTTTATATAATATGGTAAGAATTATTACCGGAACTTTAGTTGACATTGGTAAAGGTAAAATTTCTGAAGAAAAAATACCTGAAATAATAAAAGAAAAAAAACGTGAAAATGCAGGACATACAGCACCTCCACAAGGATTGTATCTTGCTGAGATTTATTATAAATAAGGAGAGTCACGATGAAAATAAAAGACTTATATGATATAAAAAAAACTGTGATATCATTGGAAATTTTTCCGCCCAAAATAGATTCACCTGTTGAGACAGTTTTTAAAACATTGGATGAATTAAAAGATATAAAACCTGATTTTATTAGTGTAACATATGGAGCTGGTGGTAAAGCAAAAGACAGAACTATTGAAATAGCATCAAAGATAAAAAATGATTATAAAATAGAAAGTTTAGCTCATTTAACTTGCATTTCAGCTACAAAAGAAGAGATTAAGTCTAATTTTATAGAAATGAAGGCAGGGAATATTGAAAATATATTAGCTATGAGAGGAGATCTTCCAGAGAACCCGGATTTTGAATTTCCTAATCCCCTTCAATATGAATTTGCTGCAGATTTAATAAAAGAGGTAAGAGAAGAAGAGAGCTTTTCCATAGGTGCAGCTTGTTATCCTGAAGGACATGTAGAATGTGAGAGCAAAGTTAAAGACATAAAGTATTTAAAAAATAAAGTTGAAATGGGAGCGGAATTCCTTATTTCTCAATTATTTTTTGACAATGAAATATTTTATAGATTCATGGAATCACTTGATTTGGCAGGTATTGAAGTTCCCGTTTCAGCAGGGATAATGCCTGTACTTAATAAGAATCAAATTATCAGAATGATAAAACTTGCAGGATGTAGTATTCCACCAAGATTTCAGAGAATTATTGATAGATATGAACATAATCCTGCGGCATTAAAAGAAGCAGGAGAAGCATATGCGATTGAGCAAATTATTGATCTTATGGCTTTTGGAGTAAGAGGTATACACCTTTATACAATGAATAAGCCTGATACTGCAAAGCGAATTATAGGCAATATAGAAAATATAAGGAGATTGCAAGATTAATAAAAGAATATAAAAACATATGAAACAAATAAAAAATATTTATGATGAAGGGAGGCATTAAATGAGTATAAGAGAATTAATTGGCAAAAAAATAGTAATTTGTGATGGAGCCATGGGCACCATGATACAAGAACATGGAATAAATACAGGAGAAAAACCTGAAGAAATAAATTTTGCTTATCCAGATGTAATTAAAAAAATTTATATGGATTATTTAGAGGCAGGAAGTGATTTTGTCGCTTCAAATACTTTTAGTGCAAACCGATATAAAATAGCAGGAACTGCTTATTCGGTTGAACAGGTTGTTACACAGGCCGTTAAGATAGCAAGAGATGCAGTTGATGAATATATGAAAAAATCATTAGACCTTAAAAATGAAGATTCATCTAATATATTCAAAAAATATGTTGCCCTTGATATCGCTCCTATTGGTAAACTTATGAAGCCTGTGGGAGATATGTCTTTTGATGAAGCCTATGATATATTTAAGGAACAAATCCTGGCAGGAGATAAGGCTGGAGCAGATTTAATTTTATTTGAAACATTTACGGACATACATGAATTAAAAGCAGGAATATTGGCAGCTAAAGAAGCTTGTGATTTACCTATATTTTGTTCTGTTACATTTCAAGAAGATAAAAGAATGCTTATGGGAACTGATCCTCTGACTGTTGTAACGATTTTACAAGATTTAGGTATTGATGCGTTAGGAGTAAATTGCTCCCTTGGGCCCAAAGATATGGTTCCCATAGTAAAGGAAATTTTAACTTATTCCAGAATCCCTGTTTTAGTACAGCCTAACGCGGGATTGCCTGATTATGTAGACGGAAAAACTGTATTTAATGTTGAAATTAAAGAATTTACAGATGCAATGCTTGAAATGATAGAAGCAGGTATTGCAATTGCAGGTGGCTGCTGCGGCACTAATCCTGATTATATAAGAGAATTGGCAAAGAAAATTAATGAGAAGAAAAAAGATACATTATTCCCGGCATTATCTCAAGATATAGAAAAAGAAAGAGCAAATAAAGCAGTTACTTCTGTCAGCTCAGGAACAAAAACAGTAGTTTTAGATGACAGAATCAGAATTATTGGAGAAAGAATTAATCCTACGGGAAAGAAATTGTTAAAGGAAGCTTTAAAAGCTGAAGATCTAGCATATATAGAGAACGAAGCTATCAATCAAGCTAATGTAGGAGCTGAAATTTTAGATATTAACGTTGGTCTTCCCGAAATTGATGAAAAAGAAATGATGATAAAAGTTATAGAAAAAGTATCGTCAGTAGTTAATATCCCACTGCAAATTGACAGTTCAAGTCCCGAAGTAATAGAAGCTGCAGTTAGAATTTACAATGGTAAACCTATTATTAATTCTGTAAATGGTAAACAGGAAGTAATGGATGCCATATTTCCAATAGTTAAAAAATACGGTGCATGTGTTATTGCACTTACTTTAGACGAAAATGGATTACCTAAAAATGCAGAAGAAAGGATAAAGATAGCACAGCGCATTATTAATACTGCAAAATCTTACGGAATTGGAAGAGAACGAATAATCGTTGATTGTCTCACATTAACAGTTTCTGCTCAGCAAAATGCAGGCAGAGATACATTAGAAGCTATTAGAAATGTAAAACAAAAATTTGGAGTAAAGACTACATTAGGAGCTAGTAATGTTTCTTTTGGTCTTCCACAAAGAAAATTACTCAACAGAACCTTTTTAGCAATGGCATTAGAAGCAGGATTGGATGCACCTATTACTGATCCATTAGTTTCAGAGTATGTGGATACAATAAGGGCTTTTGAAACTTTAAGTTGTAAAGACATTGAATCAAGAGATTTTATTGCCTATTACAGTGATCAAGAAGATAGTCATGTTTCTAAAAGTCAGTCTTCTAAAAATAATGTTGCGGAGCTTACTCTTGAAGATATAATAATTAAGGGTTATGAAGATAGAGCGGCAAAGGCAACAGAAGAACTTTTAAAGACAATGGAGCCTCTGGAAATTGTTGAACAAAAGGTTATTCCCGCATTAGAAGTTGTGGGGAAAAGCTATGAAGAAGGGAAAAGTTTTCTGCCTCAGCTTATAAAATCCGCAGATACAGTGAGGGGAGCTTTTGATGTGCTTAAAGCAGCCATGGAAGTTTCAGGACAAAATATATCCTATGGAAAAATAATTGTAGCTACAGTAAAAGGAGATATTCATGATATAGGGAAAAATATTGTAAAGGTACTTCTTGAGAATTATGGCTATGATGTAATTGATTTAGGTAAAGATGTAGAAATTGAAACAATTGTAAGAACAGCTAAAGAGCAAAATATAAAGATGGTTGGATTATCTGCTTTGATGACGACTACAGTTGTTAATATGGATGAAACAATTAAAGCTTTAAAAGAAGAAAATCTGGACTGCTGTACAATAGTAGGGGGTGCCGTATTAACTCCTGAATATGCAAAGCAGATCGGAGCAGATTTTTATTGTAAAGATGCCATGGATGCTGTTAGAGTAGCAAATAAAATATTTAAAGAATAAAAGGAGTAAAAATCATGGACAGACCAAGTTGGGATGAATATTTCATGGAAGTGGCAGAAGTAACAGCTAAACGCTCAACCTGTATGCGAAGGAAAGTGGGTGCTGTTCTTGTAAAAGATAAGCATATATTGGCTACAGGATATAATGGGGCACCTATGGGTATTAAACATTGTGAAGATCGAGGAGGATGCCTGAGAGAAAAATTAAATGTACCATCAGGACAAAGGCATGAGCTTTGTATGGCTCTGCATGCAGAACAAAATGCAATTATACAAGCGGCTGTACTTGGTCAAAGTATTTTCGGAGGAACTATTTATGTAACAAATCAACCTTGCGCAATTTGTGCAAAGATGATTATTAATGCCGGAATAAAACGTATTGTAATAAAAGATGGATATCCTGATGAATTAGCCCTCGAAATACTGGAAGAAGCAGGGCTGGAACTTGAAAAACTATAAAATGTATCAGCAGAGAAACAATTTAAGGTACTTGAAAGGGATAAGAGTATGAATTATTTTTTAGTTATTTTTTTAACAGCATTTGTATTATCATTAATTTTTTCTCCGGCTGCAATAAAGCTGGCACCTAAGATTGGGGCAATAGATATTCCTAAAGACAATAGGAGAATGCACACTAAAGCAATGCCCAGATTTGGAGGCATGGCCATTTTTATTGGAGTAATAGCGGCATTGATCGTACTTGAATTTTTTATAATGGGAAAAGTTCAAGTTATGGGGAAAATTATAAAGACTGATACTAGATTAACAGGAGTAATTATAGGCGGTGCTTTAATTTATATTGTTGGAATAATTGATGATTTAAAAGGGATGTCTGCAAAGGTAAAGTTTTTTTGTCAAATAATATGTGCAGTTATTGTTTTTCAATTTGGAATTCGTATAGAATTTTTTACAAATCATTTTGGAGAAGGGCACAGCTATATATCAGGAATAATAAGTCTTATCGTTACAGTAATTTGGATCGTTGGAATTACAAATACGGTAAATTTAATAGATGGATTAGATGGTTTGGCAGCGGGAGTTGCCTGCATAGCATCCTTTTCAATTGCATATACTGCATATATCCATGGAATGTATTTAGTGGCGTTGGCAATGCTTGCAATTGGAGGCGGAGCATTAGGATTTCTTCCTTTCAATTTTCATCCTGCTAAAATTTTCATGGGCGATGGAGGATCATTGTTTTTAGGTTTTTTACTGGCATCTATTTCGATTATTGGCCCTGTTAAGGGAGCTGCTATGATGGCAACAGTTGTACCTGTTTTGGTTCTTGGTGTTCCCATCTTTGACACGGCGTTTGCAATATTAAGAAGACTGATTAATAGAAGGCCTATTATGGAAGCTGATAAAGGACATTTGCATCATAGGCTTATGGCTGCAGGTTTAGGGCAGAGAAGATCTGTGCTTACTTTATATGGTATAAGCGGCATTATGGGAGTTGCAGCTATTCTTTTCAGCAGGGATTTATTTCTTGAATCAGCGGGATTGTTTATTATTGCATTATCATTTATTTATATCTATTTAACAGATGAAAGCAGTCCTTTTTTACAACTTAACATTAAGGAGAAAAAACAATGAAAGTACTTACGGTATTCGGAACAAGACCGGAAGCCATAAAAATGGCACCCCTTGTAAAAAAATTAAATGAAGAAAAAGATATAGAATCAATTCTTTGTGTTACTGCACAGCATAGAGAAATGTTAGATCAAGTTTTGTCATTATTTGATCTGATACCTGATTATGATTTGAATATTATGAAACCAAATCAGACAATAAGTATGATTACGGCAAATGTAATAACTAAAATTGAAGAAGTCTTTCTTAAAGAAAAGCCTGATATAGTACTTGTTCATGGTGATACAACTACTACATTTGCCACAGCATTAGCCGGATTTTATCAGCAAGTAAAAGTAGGACATGTAGAGGCAGGACTTAGAACATATGATAAATATTCACCCTGGCCGGAAGAGATAAACAGAGTTTTAACAGGGCATATTGCAGATTTACATTTTTCTCCAACGCAGAGAAATAAAGATAATTTACTGAAAGAGGGCATTTCTGAGGATTCTATTTTTATTACGGGAAATACCGTAATTGATGCATTACTTGAAGTAACAAATAAACCCTATGAGTTTGAAGAAGAAACTTTGAAAAACATAGATTTTGAAAATAAAAGAGTTATTGCGGTAACTTGCCACAGACGTGAAAATTTAGGTGAAAACATGGTACATATTTTCAGTGCAATAAGAGATATTGCAGCTGAATTTGAGGATGTTGAAATCGTTTATCCGGTTCATATGAACCCTAAAGTAAGAGAAACTGCAAATAAAGTGCTTGGAAATTCAAAAAGAATTCATTTGATAGAGCCATTACAATATCAGCCGTTTGTTAATCTTATGGCAAAATCTTATTTCTTAATTACAGATTCTGGAGGGATGCAGGAAGAAGCACCTTCTTTAGGAAAGCCTGTACTAGTTGTGAGAAAAGAAACGGAAAGACCTGAAGCTATAGAAGCAGGGACAGTAAAACTTGCAGGTGTAGAAAGAGACACAATTTATGAAATGGCAAAACAACTTCTATCTGATAAAAAAGCATATGAAAATATGTCCCATGCTGTAAATCCTTATGGCGATGGCCATGCTTGTGAAAGGATAGTAGAAATACTTAAACAATATGATGAAACAAACAATAGTAATAGAAAATAAATCATTATATAGAACATTAGCAAGCGTTGCTCTGCCAATTGCTTTTCAAAGCCTTATAGCTTCTTCATTAAGCTTAATAGATAACTTAATGGTTGGAAGCCTGGGGGAAATAGAATTGGCAGCTGTTGGGCTTTCCGTTCAGATTTATTTTATCCATTGGATGGTTATGTTTGGATTTACAAGTGGATCATCTACTTTTATGTCACAATTTTGGGGAAATCAAGATTTATTTAATATAAGAAAAGTAACGGGCTTTGCCATAACCGTTTGCTTTACTGTGAGCTTTATTATTTTTTTTGTTCCTGCTGTATTTTTCCCAGAAACAATACTTAGAATTTTTACGGATATTGATGAACCTATTAAATTAGGTGTAGAGTATATAAGAACAGCGGCAATTTGTTTTTTGGCAATTAGTATTACCGTTCCGTTTACGGCAGCATTGAGAGCAACTCAGCAGACGAGTATACCTTTAAAGATAAGTATTTTAGTTTTTACAACAAATACTGTTTTAAATTATATTTTTATCTTTGGCAAATTCGGTGCGCCGGAGCTAGGAGTAAAAGGTGCGGCACTTGCTACGGCCATATCCAGATGTTTGGAATTGCTTATCATGATACTAGTCGTATTTGTAGGTAAGAACAAAATAGCCGGTAAATTAAATGAGTTTTTTGGATGGTCAAAGATTTTAATGTTTAAAATTGTAAGTAATGCAGTACCTACTACATTAAATGAAACCATGTGGGGGATAGGAATGGCTACCTATAATGCCGCATATGGCAGAGTGGGAATTACAGAGTTTGCAGCAATTCAAGCCAGCAGCACTATAAATAATTTATTTGTAATGGCAATTTTTAGTCTTGGTGATGCTATTTTGATTCTTGTGGGGCAGAGATTGGGAAGAGGAGAACTTGAGTATGCGGTAGCTCTTTCTAAAAAGTTACTTAAAATAAGTGTGGTTATTGGAGTTATTGCCGGAATAGCACTTATCTTATCTTCAAAATTTATTATTCAGCTATTTAAGTTTACAAAAGAAGGTCAGCAGTTTACATTTCTAATTTTACTAATATATGGCTTATTTATGGCCCTTAAACTATTTAATGGAATTATGATTACAGGAACCCTTAGAAGCGGAGGGGATACAAAATACGCTATGTTGGCAGAAACCGGCTGTGTATGGCTAATTGGAGTGCCTTTAGTCTTTTTTGGAGCTCTTTATTTAAAACTTCCAATTTATTTTGTGGTACTTATGTCACAAACAGAAGAGATTGCTAAATTTATCACATTATATAGAAGATTTGTTTCTTTAAAATGGGTTAAAAATGTTATTTTTGATATATAATATATTTTAGTAGAAATTTTAACAAATCTTAATAAAAGTTTAAATTAAGGTTTAGATCGTTTAAATGTATTAAAGATCTAGCCTTATTTTATTATAGATAATTAAATTTTCAGAATGTTTATTTTTTAACTATCCTTTACATTTGAAAATATAGGATTATAATGTTATTTATTACGTTGATATTATATAATGCGGGCAATATTTTGAATTTTTGTTAATACAAAAAAAGAAAAGAATCGACATGAATGAAATGACAAAACTTAAAAATCAAATATTTAGATATGGTATTATTATAGCGCTTATTATTGAGCTGTGTTCCTTATTATTTTTAGGTTGGAATAAACAGTTTGCATATGGGCTGTTACTTGGTACAGTGATTTCCATAATAAATTTTATAATAATAGAAATATCCTCAAGAAATGTTTTACTTTCAGGTAATAAGTGGATAGGTCTTATAGGATATTTAGTTAGATTAATTATTTATGGCTTTACTTTTTACGTATCAATTAACGTGAGTAAAATCAGTGCCATGGGGACAATAATAGGATTTTGTACATTAAAAATGGGAATTTTTTACCTTTATGTAATAAAAACTAAATTATCTAAAATTAAAATTTTAAAATAAATGAAAGTTTTAGCTGGAAAAAATGGGTATATAATTAAAATGAAAAGAAAGAGAGGACTAAATTTATGGAATTAGGACCAAGAGTCATATTTAGTATCGGAAAAATCAACTTTACAGAAACTATTATATGGGCATGGATTATATGTATTGTATTGATTGCATTTGCATTTGTGTCTACTAGAAAAATGGAAAAAATTCCGAAAGGTTCTCAAGCGGTTGCAGAACTTATAGTTGAGTTTATCTACAAATTGGTACGAAATACAATGGGAAAAGAACATGAGAAATTTGCACCATATATCGGAACTTTATTTATGTTTTTAATATTGGCAAATTCCCTTGGTCTCATAGATCAAAGACCGGTTACAGCTGATATAAATACAACTTTTGCTCTTGCAGGAATTACCTTTTTCTTAATTCACTATAATTCAATTAGAAGCAGAAGTTTTAAAGGGTATATTAAGCATATGGCAGATCCTTATCCCTTTATGTTACCCATTAATGTGATTGGAGATCTTGCCTTTCCACTGTCTCTTTCTTTCCGATTATTTGGAAATATCACAGCAGGAATGATAGTTCTTACTTTGATTTATGGAGGATTAGAAGGAATTACACAATCTATGGGTATCCCTATTCCATTTTTGCAGATAGGAATTCCATTACCAGCACATGCGTTTTTCGATATATTTGAACCTATTTTGCAAGCGTTTATTTTTAATATGCTAACAATGGTTTTCATTGCTATAGGAATGATTTCTGCTAATGAAAGTCATTAATAGAATAAATTTTATCAAGAACTAAATTAGAAAAATAAAGGAGGACAATTATTATGTCAACTATTACACCAGAAGCTTTCATATTAGGAATGTCGGCACTCGGAGCAGGAATAGCTATGATTGCTGCTGTAGGTATTGGTATTGGTCAAGGTTTTGCTGCGGGTAAAGCGGTTGAGGCTGTTGCCAGACAACCGGAGGCTCAAGGAGATATTTTAAAGACTATGTTTATAGGGCAGGCTGTAACTGAAACTATGGGTATCTTTGCATTTATCGTTTCTATTGTATTGTTATTTGCAAATCCGTACGTATAGTAAAAAGAATCCTAACAATTTTCAACTTATAGTTTTTAAAGATCAAATGTTTAAGGAAGGAGTTGAATGCATTGCGTCAAGAATTAATCGAATTTAGCTGGACATTGCCGATGGTTGCCATTACAATGATCATCTTATATTTAATAATGAAGCATTTCTTCTTCGAAAAAGTGCATAATTTTATGCTTGCCAGACAAAATCTTGTTGTTGAAGCTTTTGAACAAGCAGATGAAACTAACCGCATGGCGGATGAGAAGTTATTAGAATATAATAATCAAATAGAAGGACTTGAAAATGAAGGCAGAGAAATCATTAAAAAAGCTAAAATAAAAGCAGAATCACAAGCAAAAGTAATTGTTGATGAGGCAAATAAAAAAGCGGGAGAATTACTTTTGCAGGCAGAAAAAGAAATCGAGCGTGAACGGCTTAAAGCTATTAATGAGATGAGGCAACAAATTACCGGTCTTGCCATTTATGCTGCAGAAAAGATTTTGGAAAAACAACTTCAAGAAGCAGGACAGGATGAAATTATAGAAAAAATCATTGAACAGGCAGGTAAATCGGAATGGCAGAGTTAACAGTTGATTTAACATATGGGCAGGCTTTATTAGAAGCTGCTATAGATGTAAATAAAACGGAAAAGATCCTGGAGGAAGGAAAAGAACTTTCAGCCCTTTTTCAAAGAGAGCCTGAATTTTTTGAATTTATTAATACTCCTGTAATTTCTGCTGCTGAGAAGAAAGAAGTTATTGATATCTTGTTAAAAGATAAAATTACAACTGAGATGTTAAATTTTATTTATGTATTAATTGATAAAAGGAGAACAAGACATTTTAGTAAAATTATAAACAGATATCAGCATTTAATCGAAGAACAAAATGGATTTTCATATGGAATTATTTTTTCGGTGAAACCTTTAACAGAGGAACAACTTAAAGTGTTTGAAGAAAAGACGAGCAAATTACTCAGAAAGAATGTAAAACTGGAAAATAAAATTGATACAAAAATAATAGGTGGTATTAGGATCTATATAGAAGGTAAAGTAATTGATGCTACAATTAAAAAACGCCTGGACAATCTTAAGGAAAGCCTAAAATAGAGGAAGGAGGATGCTAACTATGAACTTAAAACCAGAAGAAATCAGTGCAGTAATAAAAGAGCAGATAAAGAATTATAAAAATGAACTGGAAATATCTAACTTCGGAACAGTAATACAAGTTGGTGACGGCATTGCCAGAATCTATGGGCTTGATAACTGTATGGCAGGAGAACTGCTGGAATTTCCAAATGAAATATATGGTATGGCATTAAACCTTGAAGAAGATAATGTTGGTACGGTTATATTAGGACCGGACACTGAAATAAAAGAGGGAGATGTTGTAAAACCAACAGGAAAAGTTGTAGAAGTGCCTGTTGGAAAAGAATTAATTGGACGTGTTGTAAATGCATTAGGTCAGCCTATTGATGGAAAAGGTCCTATAAAGACAAATAAATCAAGGCCTATCGAGAATCTTGCACCAGGAGTACTTCAGAGAAAATCTGTAAGTGAGCCTTTGCAGACTGGTATTAAAGCTATTGATTCAATGATTCCCATTGGAAAGGGACAAAGAGAGCTTATTATCGGAGACAGACAGACGGGTAAAACGGCAATAGCCATTGACACCATATTAAACCAGCAAAATGAAGATGTTATTTGTATTTATGTTGCTATTGGACAGAAAAAATCTACTGTTGCACAGCTTGTTCAGACTTTGGAGAACAAAGGTGCAATGAAATATACAATAATAGTTTCAGCTACAGCAAGTGAAGTTTCACCACTTCAGTATATAGCTCCATATGCAGGATGTGCCATGGCTGAAGAATTTATGTATGATGGAAAAGAAGTTCTTATTATATATGATGACCTTTCAAAACATGCGGTTGCATATAGATCAATGTCATTGCTTCTTAGAAGACCACCGGGAAGAGAAGCTTATCCAGGAGATGTATTCTACCTGCATAGCAGACTACTTGAAAGAGCAGCTAGACTTTCAGATGACCTTGGAGGAGGATCCATTACAGCTTTGCCAATCATAGAAACGCAGGCAGGGGATGTTTCTGCATATATTCCTACAAATGTAATTTCTATAACGGATGGTCAGATCTTTTTGGAAACAGAATTATTTTTCTCAGGGCAAAGACCAGCTGTTAATGCAGGTATTTCTGTATCACGTGTAGGCGGAAATGCACAGATTAAAGCAATGAAAAAGGTTTCGGGCAAAGTAAAACTGGAACTGGCACAATACAGAGAACTGGCAAGTTTCTCACAATTTGGATCTGACCTTGACAAAGATACAAAAGCAAGATTAGATCATGGCCTTATTCTTATGGAAATTATGAAGCAGGGACAATACAGCCCCATAAGTGTAGAAAATCAAGTTATGATTATTTATGCTGCGATAAATCAATATTTAAAAGATATCCCTATAGAAGAAATTAAGGATTTTGAAAAAGCATTATATGATTATATGGGAACTCATCATCCTGAAATAGGGAAAGAAATAAAAACTACAGGGCAGCTTTCTTCTGAGTCTGAAGAAAAATTGAAATCAGCCATTGATGAATTTAAAAAAATAAGAGGGTAGGAGGTGCTTATATGGGCGCTAACAATATGCGTGATATTAAGCGTAGAATAAAGAGCATAACAAGTACAGAACATATTACAAATGCCATGAAGCTCGTTTCTTCTGCCAAGCTTAGGAAAGCTAAACGCACCTTTGAAAAAACAAGAGAATATTTTCACTATGTAACAGAGTCTATTGAAGAAATTTTTAATAATACATCAGAAGTTCCAGAACAATATTTGGAAGGGAACAGAGAAATAAAAACTACAGCCTATATTATTATTACAAGTTGCAGAGGGTTATGTGGTAGTTTTAATATTAATGTTATTAAAGAAGCTCAAAAAGAGATTGATAAAGATTGGGAAGAGCCTGTTATTATAGCGGTGGGAACTAAAGGTAAAGAATACTTTGAGAGAAGAGGATATAAAATCCAAAGTGAATATATATCACCTCCCGAAAATATATCTTTTGTGGAAACACATGATATAAGCAAACCTATTATCGATATGTATGATTCAGGGCAAATCGACGAAGTTGTTCTTATTTATACTTCGTTTGTAAGTGGAATTGAGCAGAGAGTTAGAACTGTAACTTTGCTTCCGTTTTCAATAGAGAGGGATCCTGAAATAGAACCCTTGGGCAAACAAGTAGAATATGAGCCATCCGCTGCTGCTGTATTCAACTATTTGGTTCCAAAATATGTTGAAATAATGATATATGGAGCAATTGTTGAATCTGCCACTTGTGAACATGCAGCAAGGCGTATAGCAATGGAAAATGCAACTGATAACGCAAGGGATATGCTAGATAACTTAACGCTTTACTATAACAGGGCAAGACAAGCGGCTATAACGAATGAGCTTTCTGAGATAGTGGGCGGAGCGGAAGCATTAAAAGGATAGGAGGATATGAAATATGAATCAACATAAAGGTATGATACATCAAATCATAGGCCCTGTAATAGATATAAAGTTTAAGCCAGATGAGATGCCGGAACTATTAAATGCCATTAAAATATACTTTGAAGATAGACAAATTGTAGCAGAAGTAGCACAGCATATCGGTGATGATGTAGTTAGATGTGTTGCCTTATCATCAACGGATGGATTAACAAGAGGTATGGAAGCTGTGGACACAGGTGCACCTATAAGTGTTCCTGTTGGTAATGATGTTTTGGGTAGACTATTTAATGTAATTGGCGAGACTATTGATGAAAAAGGACCAGTCAAAACTGATAAAAAGATGTCTATTCACAGAGAGGCACCCAGTTTTGAGGAACAAGATACAACAGCACAAATTTTTGAGACAGGTATTAAAGTAGTAGATCTTATTGCACCATATACTAAAGGTGGAAAAGTTGGACTTTTCGGAGGTGCCGGAGTAGGAAAGACAGTGCTGATTCAGGAATTAATTAATAATATAGCAAAAGAACATGGAGGTCTCTCCGTTTTCGCCGGAGTAGGAGAAAGAACGAGAGAAGGAAATGATTTATATTATGAAATGATAGAATCCGGGGTTATTGAAAAAACTGCCATGGTATTCGGACAGATGAATGAGCCTCCTGGAGCAAGAATGCGTGTAGCTTTGACAGGGCTCACTATGGCAGAGTATTTTAGAGATCAAGAAGGACAAGATGTACTTTTATTTATTGATAATATATTTAGATTTACACAAGCGGGTTCAGAGGTATCTGCACTTTTGGGTCGTGTACCGTCAGCAGTTGGATATCAGCCTACATTGGCAACAGAAATGGGTGCTTTGCAGGAAAGAATAACGTCTACAAAAAAAGGCTCCATTACATCCGTGCAGGCAATATATGTACCGGCAGATGACTTGACTGACCCGGCACCTGCCACAACATTTGCGCATTTAGATGCTACAACAGTACTTTCTCGAGCTATAACTGAGCTTGGTATTTATCCTGCAGTAGATCCACTTGAGTCTAGTTCCAGAATAATGGATCCTTATATAATTGGCGAAGAACATTATAATACGGCAAGAGGAGTACAAGAAGTATTGCAAAAATATAAAGATCTGCAAGATATAATTGCTATTTTAGGTATGGACGAGTTATCTGATTCAGATAAACTTGTAGTATCAAGAGCAAGAAAGATTCAAAGATTTTTATCTCAACCTTTTAGCGTGGCTGAGCAGTTTTTAGGAACTCCAGGAAAATATGTTCCACTTAAAGAAACAGTAAGAGGATTTAAAGAAATTCTTGAGGGTAAGCATGATGAAATACCAGAAGGTTTATTCTTATTTGCAGGTGGAATAGACGAAGTTGTGGAAAGGTTCAAAAATAATGGCTAAGAGTGTAACTTTAGAGGTGGTAACACCTTCAAAACTATTTTATAAAGGTGAGATAGAGCTTGTTATTGTTAGAACGTTAATGGGTGACGAAGGCTTTATGGCAAATCATGCTTGGGCCTGTAAACTTTTAGATACCGGGGAACTTTGGATAAAAGAAGCCGGACAAAAAGAGTATAAAATTGCGGCTATTGCAGGAGGCTATATTGATGTAAAAGATGATATAATTATTTTTACAGATGCAGCAGAATGGCCTTATGAAATAGACTTAGACAGAGCCAAAAGTGAAAAAGAGAGAGCTGAAGAATGGCTTAGAGTTCGTACCCCTGAAAATACAGATAACTTAGAAGTTGCTAAAGCAAAACTTGCAATTGCAAAATCCTTAAACCGTATGCAGGTAAAAGGCGGTGGAAGTATACAAAGAAAATAAGATTAGAAAAGTAATAGATAAAAAAATTCAAAGTAGTAAATCTTCTTTGGATTTTTTTATATGTTAGAAAATATCGCAAACCTAAAACCATTTACATTTTTTAAAATATATTATACTAAACAAAGAAACTAAAACACAGACTATAATTATTAAGGAGTAACCGTAGGTCCATTTATATTCAGGCATAGAGAAGTTCATACCATACCAGCCTACAATAAGCGTTAAAGGTAAAAATATAGCAGTTATTACAGTAAATAATTTCATAATACTGTTTTGATCAATATCAACTTGTGATTGGTAAGCTTCACGTACTTGAGAAACGTAATCCTTAAGGTTTAAAACAGAATTTGTCAGCCTCTTTGTTCGATCAGAAAGCATTTTAAAATAGCGTACCATGTCTTCGCTTATTAATTGGTTTTCATTGTCTTTTAAAGCGTAAGCAAATTCTTGAAGCTGATCATAATAACTTTTTAAAGCTAATAGATTCTTTCTGAAAGTAATTATTTCTTTAATATAATCTCTTTTTTTTGAAGTAATCAATGATTCCTCTAAATCAGAAATATCTTGCTCAATCGTTTCCAAATAAAAAGAGTCACTAATAGTTAATTGGTCAAAAAATTCATAAAGAACACGCTCTAAAGTAAGAATATTAATCTCTTTCATTTGTATTTTGGATATTATTCCGGAAAGGATAGAAAACTCAAAAGCTTCTTCACAAATAAAAAGAAGAATATTTTTTTTAAAGTATATGGAAATTCTACTTTCCTTTTTTAATAAATCTGTTTTGTCAGGTATGTGAAGAGCTATAAAATCAAAGCAATCGTGACTTTCAAATTTAGAAACTTGTCCTGTTAAACATTCGGAAAGAATTCGTTCATTAATACCTAAATGAGTTTCCCAGTTTTTAATCTCTGACTTATTTAAAATACCAATGCAAGGTAATTTTCCTATTATTTCATCTTCCTTTAAGCTGTTTTTATTTAATATACTACCATCTAAAAGATATATCATATATAATTTTCTCCTATAAAATACTTCAAGAACATTGATTTTTAATATCTTTAGTTATGATGTCATTTTATAAAGAAATTATGTAAGTCCTAAACCTAATATATAGGATTAAAGATATTAATAATTTAGTATAAAAAATAATTATCAAATTTAAAAGATTAATAAATTATACAAAAATCACTAATGCCGACCATTACTACATCCAATGGTCGGCATTAGTGATGATTATTCTCGCTTAACATTTCTGGTGGACTCACCTCTTTCTTTTCAGTGGGAAATAGGTAATAACAATGTATTTACAAAAGCATTTGGTTTATACTTCTTTATCCGATTTTTGTTTTTAAATTTTTTCCCACAAACTTTAAAATTTATAAATATCGGTTGTTAAAAACCATTTGCTATTTTGTATCTACAGTATAACAAACAATAAAATAAATTGCAAGAATATTTAGAAAAAACATTCAATTTTTTTAAAATAAAAAAAACGGACACTTTTGCCCGTTTTAATATGTTATTTTATTTAATTTAAAATAGGTTTAAAGATATTATAAAGGATCCAATTTTATAAATAAGAAAAGCCACAATCCAAGCTATTGTAGTTTGTGCAAAAACTACTAAAATGGCGTTTTTCCATCCACCCATTTCTCTCTTTACTGTAGCCAATGTAGCGACACATGGCATATAAAGAAGACAGAAAACTAAAAAAGCATATGCGGAAAGAGGTGTAAAGATGGATGTCAATAAAGTTGACAGTGATGCCTGATCGGATGCACCAATAAGTACAGCAAGAGTACTTACAACAGCTTCTTTCGCAGATAGTCCTGTAATTAATGCAGTTGCTGCTCTCCAATCTCCAAAGCCTAGAGGAGAAAAAATCGGTGCTGCAGCTCTACCTAAAGAAGCTAACATACTGTCTTCACTGCTTGTAACCATATTAAGACCAAAATCAAAGCTTCTGAGCAGCCATATCACAATGGTTGCAATAAATATTACTGTAAAGGCTTTCTTAATAAATCCTTTTACATTTTCCCACATACGAAGCCATACGCTTTTTGCTGCTGGCAATCTGTAAGAGGGGAGAACCATAACAAAAGGAACAGGATTTCCATTAAAAACAGTAAAATTTAAAATCCTTGCGATAATGATAGCTACTATAATTCCTGTTAAATATATACACATCATAATTACTGCTCTGTATTCTGTAAAAAATGCTGTAGTAAATATAGCATAAATAGGTAATTTTGCGCTGCATGACATAAATGGAATCAGCATTGTAGTCATACGCCGGTCTCTTTCACTGGGAAGAGATCTAGTAGCCATGATTGCTGGTACCGAACAGCCAAAACCTATCAGCATAGGAACAATTGATTTTCCGGATAACCCTAATTTTCGTAATAATTTATCCATTACAAATGCCACACGAGGCATATAGCCACTATCTTCAAGTATTGATAGAAAGAAAAATAATACTGCAATAATAGGTAAAAAGGAAATAACGCTTCCAACTCCTGCAAAGACACCATCTATTATTAAAGAATGTAATGCAGGACTTACATTTAAAGATAAGAGTAAATCAGAAACTGTATTAGTGAAAGCATTAATTCCTATTGAAAAAATATCGCTGAAAAAAGCACCTATTACCCCAAAGGTAAGCCAAAATACTAAAAACATTATTCCTAAAAATATGGGAATGGCAAAATATTTATGGGTTAATATCAAGTCCATTTTAATAGAACGTAAATGCTCTTTACTCTCTCCTGTGGTAGTTACTATTTTTTTATATAAATTATCAATATAAGAATAACGCATATCAGCCATGGCAGCTTCGCGGTCTGTCCCAAGGTGATTTTCCATATCTTTAACTATTTCATCTATAATTTTAAGTTCAGGGTCCATTATAGAAAGAGCCTTTGAGATTGGTTCATCACCTTCAACAATTTTTGAACTGCAAAATCTTAATGGAAGATTTTCTCTTTTTGCATCATCTTCAATTAAATGTGAAATTGAGTGCAGCGCAGTATGAACATAACCGGAACAAAAATCAATCTTTTGCGGTTTTTTGTTTTCTAAAACGGTTTTAATTCCACAGTCTATTAAATCATGAATACCATCATTTTTACTTGCAGAAATGGGAACTACAGGAATAGTTAGCTCCTCTGACAGTTTTATAAGGTCAATTGAAGCTCCATTTGAAACTACTTCATCCATCATATTTAAAGCTAAGACTATGGGAATTTCCAATTCCATAAGTTGAAGAGTTAAATAAAGACCACGCTGCAAGCTGGTAGCATCTACCACGTTTATTATAACATCAGGTTTACCATTAATTAAAATATTTCTGGTGGAAATATCATCAGCGGAATAAGAAGAAAGAGAATAAGTCCCAGGAAGTTCAATTACATTTACACCTTTATGTCTTCTTACAGGACCTTCCTTAGTTTTCATTGAAGAATTTGAAAAAAATCCTTGGTTTTGAGTTCCGCCAGTCATCTGATTAAAAACAGTTGTAAGTCCACTATTTGGATTGCCTATTAGTGCAAAATTGATTTTCAATTTATTACCTCCTCAACCTCGATAGCTTTGGCATCTATAAGTCTTATTGTCAATTCATAGCCTCGCAGAAACAGTTCCATAGGATCTCCAAGAGGCGCTATTTTACGAACCATAATTTTAGTATTAGGCGTTAAACCCATATCCAAAAGGCTGCGTCTTAATGCACCTTCTCCTCCTACGGATTTTATAATAGCCTTTTGACCGGCTTTCAATTTATCTAGTGTCATATGTTCTATCTCCATTGTTAGCTTAAGCTAACATTATTTTAAAATATATTCAGGCTAAATATTTAGCTTGGAACATAATATTCTATTTCTATTATTTTGTCAACTGATTATTAAATCAATAAGCTATGAAGAGTAAGATTTTTAAATTCATAGCTTTTTTAATTTTAATATGACATTTATTTATGAATTTAAATAGAATAAAAAAGCCCCCTGATAAATTATCTTATGTATACTTAACATGTAAGATATCTATCTTTAGGGGACTTCTTATTTTTACAGCTAATAAGTTTGTTTTTTATAAAATGAGGGCTTATACATAGTAATAAAAATTACTGTAATTCTGTAAAACGCTTAAGTATAGCGGCAACTTCACCACGAGTTACAATATTTTTAGGTGCTACTATAGTTCCATCGCCTGTGCCTGTTATAATACCTACACTGCAGACCCAATCAAAGCTATCTCGTACTTCCGGTGAAACAGCAAAAACATCAGAATAATTATATACGCCCGGATAGTTACCTTTTGTAACATCCATTTCTTTATATTTTGCATATTTCCATAGCATATCTGCTAACTGTTCACGTGTTACAGATTCATTTGGACCAAATTTTCCATCCCAATTTGCAGAAACAATATTATTAGTTAAACCCCACTGTACAGCAGATTTATACCAACCATTACCTACATCTTCAGGCAACTCAATATCTTCTCTTACCTCTGGTGCTTCTGCCATATTGTAAAGAGTATAAACCATCATTGTACGAGTCATAGGTGCTTTCGGCTCAAAAGTGTTGCTGCTTGTACCCTTCATTAGACCTTTTTCATATGCGTACATTACATAGTCAAAATACCAAGACTTTTTAGGGACATCAACAAATAGAGAATCAGCCTTCTCTTCTTCCATACTCAATGTATTTGTAAAAAAATTCGGCAGCATATTTGTAGCAAGTTTAACAGTTCCTGTGTCCTTATCATAAACGCAAGGCAGCTTCTGAAGCTTACCTGATTCATCTAAGAAATACAGATTTAAAGAATATGTTAGCTGTCCTTCTTCCGGAGTATACGGAAGGTTAATATTCATAGAATTTTTAAAACTTTTTAAAGTTACATCACTTAATTTCACATCTATATCAAATCTAATTTCATAAGTTCGGAAAAATGGTGCTGAATAATTACTAAGATTAATTTTCCCAATAATACCACATTCTCCACCAAGTCCTTTAAAATATCTGCAATCTGTAAGATTGTCAATAATATCATTTACTGTAACATTATATTCAGAAGTTTTAAGTATTTTTTCAAGCTCTTTATTTACTATTTTAACTTGTTCATCACTTTGATAGAAATTACTTGTTGGATATTCTTTTGAAGTCAAATAATTATTGAATAATGTTTTTCCGCCGCCTCGTATATAACTAATATCCTTTTCATAGGAAAAAATCAGACCCTTTAAAAATGCAATATCCGCCTTATCACTGCTGTTATCTCTGCTGCATAAATACAAATAACGTGAAATACCGTTACACAGAGCTAATCCTATGGAATTACCCACAGTTCCCCAACTGCTGTAAGCAAGCAGCATGCTCATTTCACATTCTCTTATCATTCGGTATTCCAAATTGCCGCCATATGCGCTGGGGGCTGAATTAATAACTATAGTGGGAATACCTTTAGCAATATTGCTGTTTATATAATCAATCATCTTATTTATGTATTTTGAGTTAAGTGTTGCTGTAGAAGGTGAAGTTAATACTACAATTTCCATATCAGCTTTATCTTTATCTACCAAATTAACACCGATACTTTTTAGATGTTTTTGAATATTTTCCTTTACTGTTTCCATATCATATACAGAACCCGATCCAGAACTTTCGGTATTTCCAAAATATACAGTTGCTGCATTAACATTGTGACCATAATAATCAATCATTAAATTAAGTACAGCCATCATTCCCAGTTCATCTGCTCCAGAATATATTAATCCTCGATCTCCCAGTTTTTTCTTTATATATTCTACTTCATTTGTCTGTATGGTATTTTGAGGATTTGAATCATCAATTCCAATAAAGTATTTCATTTTCCCCGAAGAATCCATTGATAATATATAATCTATAATGCTTAATTTTCTTTTACGAGTTTTTAGCTGATTCCTAACTTCTTTTGAGTATTTTGGATCAACGGTAATCATTCTTCCTTTTTCATCTCTTGTATAATCTGATATAATATTTCTAATATTAAGACCTTTATTATTCAATACATACCTTGGTGTTAAATTATATTGGCGAAGATAGTTATAAGTATCCAGTGTTGCTCCCTGATATCCAACTGTACATGATGCCAAGCGTGTAACTGTATCAGTTATGTATAAATGGTTATTCTGTGAAATTTCAACAATCTTATCAATCATCTTATACTCTTCAAAATAGTTACTATTATATAAGGTACGAGAATTAACTAATCCACCTGAAAGAAGCTGATCAAGAGATATTACAAAATAATCAGTTTTCTTGTCCATCTCCATAATCCACTCCATTAATTTTTCACTGTCCCCATATGCAGTTCCATTAGAGTTTAAAGGTTGGCCGTCAAGTCTGGTAGCATATAAATCTTCATCTGGCATCATGACTTTAAATCCTGCCGACTCCGCTTCATATATTACCCTGTCTACATTTACCGGTCTGTTATCTAAAGGTATGTACGCCAAAATCGGTTCTGATTCTGGTTTTATTTCAGGCTCTTCATCTATTTGCGTTTTCTCTTCTGTTGTTTTTGCCGTATCAGCCCATACATTTATTGTAGCACCTTGCAGCATGGTTAATAGCATTGTTATACAAAGTAAGAAGCTCAAAATCTTTTTTCTCATTTTCCCCTTATCCCTTCTGTCAAAATTCTTTATAATTAAATACTTTTCGCTATATAACTTTACTATAATATGGATATAAAAGCAACACTTTGCACTCTATCAACTATGAAGAGTAAGTTTTTTAACTTATAGTATTTTGTTAATTTTAAAATGACATTTATGTCAAATTATTATATATTTAAGTCACTTCTAAGATGCGGTTTTTCTATACTTGTTATAGTTGTATTATTTCATATTTAACATGTTTTGGCATAATTTTATCAAATATTATTCTGAAGAATTTTTACTCTTCATAGTTATAAATCAATAGTGCTACTTTGTTAAATAAAGGAATTAAAGGTATAGAGTTTTTCTATTGGTAAATACTAACCTCTAATTGGGAATTTATAATAAAATAGAAAGGGTTTACTATGAAGCAGAAATATGATATTACTGGAATGAGTTGTGCAGCATGTTCTGCAAATATTGAAAAAAGTGTAGAAAAGTTAAGTGGAGTTAAAGATATTAATGTGAATCTTCTGTCTAATACAATGACTGTGGATTACGATGAACAAAAAATAGATGAAAAAGAGATAATAAAGTCAGTAGTCAATTTAGGATATGGAGTTAATTTAGAAAAAGAAAACATTAAAATAAATGAACTAAAGAATATAAAAATAAGAATTCTAATTTCATTTATCTTTCTAATACCTATATTTTATATAGCTATGGGTCACATGGCAGAATGGCCAATGCCTGCTGTTTTAAGAGGAACAGAAAATTCATTAGTATATTCTTTTATTCAGTTTTTACTTTTAATACCTATTATATATGTAAACAGAAAATATTATATTGTTGGATTCAGTTCTTTGTTTAAAGGAAAACCTAATATGGATTCACTTATTTCAATAGGATCTTTTACAGCTATTGTTTATGGAATCTATGCAATCTTTAAAATAGGACATGGTCTTGGTCATGGTTATGAATCTGTGGTAATAAAATATTCCAGGGAATTATATTTTGAATCTGCAGCTATGATTCTAACTCTTATAACTTTAGGAAAATATTTCGAAACTATATCTAAAGGAAAAACTTCAGAAGCTATATCTAAGCTGGTTAATTTAGCACCTAAAATGGCTTCTGTTGTTATTGAAGAAAAAGAAATAGAGATTCCTGTACAAGAAGTTAAGATTGGCGATATAATCGTTGTAAAGCCGGGACAGAGTATTCCTGTTGATGGAGTAATTTTAGAGGGAGAGACTTCTATTGATGAAGCAGCCCTTACAGGAGAGAGTATCCCTGTATTTAAGAAAGCAGGTGATAATGTGCTTGCTGCCACTATAAATAAATCAGGTTTTATTAAATTTAAGGCTGTAAAAGTTGGAAATGACACAACTTTAGCTAAAATTATAGAACTTGTGGAGGAAGCAAGCTCTTCTAAAATTCCCATTGCAAAATTAGCAGATAAAGTAAGCGGTGTTTTTGTACCCATTGTTATTACAATCTCAGTCTTAGCAGCAGCGGCTTGGATTTTGCTTGGATATTCCGTAGAATTTGCAATTTCTATAGGCATTTCAGTATTGGTTATATCGTGTCCTTGTGCTTTAGGTTTAGCTACACCTGTGGCAATTATGGTGGGAACCGGAAAGGGTGCAGAAAATGGTATTCTTATAAAGTCAGGAGAAGCATTAGAGATTGCAAAGTCAGTAGATACTGTAGTCATTGATAAAACAGGAACCCTAACTGAAGGGAAACCGGTGGTAACGGATATTATTCTTAAATCATTAATATTTGAAAATGAATTATTAATACTAGCTGCATCAATGGAAAAAGCATCAGAACATCCTCTTGGTCAAGCAATTGTAGAAGAAGCGCTAAGTAGGGAATTAACAATGAAAGAAGTTTATAATTTTAAGGCTGTACCAGGAAAGGGAATTGAAGCAGAAATTGAGGAAAAGATATATATTGCAGGAAACCTTCAATTTATGCTCGATAATAATGTTGATATAAAAGAGTTTATTTATAGAGTTGATTCTTTAGCAGAGATGGGGAAGACTCCAATATATTTTGCAAGTGAAAATAAATTATTAGGTATTATTGCAGTTGCTGATATATTAAAGAAAACAAGTAAAGAGGCTGTAAAAAAACTCACATCTTTAGGTCTTGACGTAATAATGCTTACCGGTGATAATAAAAGGACAGCAGAAGCTATTAAAAAGCAGCTTGGTATAAAAACCTTTATTTCAGAGGTACTTCCTCAGGATAAGGAAAAAGAAATCAAGAGATTGCAGGAATCGGGAAATAAAGTAGCAATGGTAGGGGATGGAATTAATGATGCGCCGGCATTAATGCGTGCAGATGTTGGAATTGCAGTGGGAGCTGCAACAGATATAGCCATAGAATCTGCGGATATTGTTTTGATGAAGAGTGATCTTTTGGATGTTTTTTATTCAATTCAGTTAAGCAAAGCTGTTATTAGAAATATAAAACAAAATTTATTTTGGGCATTTTTTTATAATTCCCTTGGAATACCCCTTGCAGCAGGAGTTTTTTATACTTCACTTGGATGGGATTTGAATCCTATGTTTGCTGCTGCTGCTATGAGTTTAAGTTCTTTATGTGTTGTTGGCAATGCATTAAGATTAAAATTCTTAAAGTTTAAATCCCATATTGATTCACAAAATGACATAAATAATTTACTAAATTCAGAAATAAAAAATGAGAAAGAAGAGGATAAAAAAATGAAAAAGATAATGAAGATTAATGGAATGATGTGTGATCATTGTTCAAGAAGAGTAGAAGATGCATTAAATGCATTGGAGAATGTTAATGCCAAAGTTGATTTAGATCAGAAAATTGCAACTATTGAAACCGCAAATGATATAGAAGATGAAATTCTTATAAATACAGTTACAGCTGCTGGATATGAAGTTGTCTCTATAGAGTAAGGATAATAAAGCCTTTTACAAGAGCTTTTTTATATATTGTTGCAGTTGTCTTTTAATGGCTACAGTAATTCTTGTTAATGATGCTATAATTAACAGAGCTAAAGCAATACTTCCTGCCATAAATAATGTTTCTGATCCAACAGCTGCAGCTCCTTCTAAATCATTTTCCAAAACATACTGCATTGTATTATACATTCCGGCCCCTGGAACTAAAGGTAGAATTCCGGGAATGATAAACAGAGTTGTTGCATCTTTTCCTGCTCTTGAAAAAATTTCTGCCAGAAGGGCAACTAAGCAAGACCCGAGGAAACATGAAATTACATTTGATTCACCATTCATAACCAAATATTTAAAAAGTGTCCAGCCACAACCTCCAATAAAAGCTGAAGAAATTAAATGTTTCTTAGGAACATGAAAAAGAAAACAAAATCCAAGTGTTGAAAAGAATGCAAATATAAAATGGGCATAAAGGGGATAAGATGTCATATGCTAATTCCTCCAAACAGATATGATAGCTTAAGAATTAAGCCTACACCCCCGGCGATGGCTATAGCGGCAATAAAAGCTTCAGTTGCCCTTGCAAGTCCAGACAACATATCTCCTGAAAGCAAGTCTCTTGCTGCATTGGTTATGGCCACTCCAGGAAGGAATATCGTAATAGATCCAATAATAATTGGACTGGTATTCTCTCCTAATCCAATTTTTACTAAAATGAGTGTAGTAATTGTAGATAAGGCACAACTGAGAAAAATTGTAATAAATGGATTCAATTGAAGCTTTTCTATGCATGTTGATATTATATATGTTACTGATACTACTAAAAATGCGCATATACAATCTAAAGCTCCTCCGTTAAACATGAGACAAAAAAAAGAAGAAACCAATATAGAGCCAAGTAATCTAATTATGAAAGTATAAGGTTTTAAAGCAGCTATTTCTTTTATAATCTCTGAACCTTCATCTATTGATAAATCAGTAGTTGTAAATAACCTGGAAAATTTATTTATTCTTGATATTTTTTCAAGATCAATTTGAGTATTTTTTATTCTTTTTATAAAAGTATGCATATCAGCATCTTTATCTCCGCTGTCTAAAGATAAAAAGATACCAGTAGTAGTTGCAAAACATTCTACATAAGGGATTTTACATGCATGGCAAATTCTTGTTATAGTATCTTCTACACGATAGATTTCTGCACCACTTTTCATCATAATTTCACCTGCATGAAGGGCAAGTATGAGCACTTTTTTTTGTAGTTGATTAATCATAACCGAAATCCTTTCATTATTGAATTAATTATATCATTTATAAGAAAAATTGTATAGTATTGATAGGTGCAAGAAAAGATAATATTATTGACCAAAGTAAAAAAAATGATATAATTTTAGCGTGGCATAATTGCCCGTTTCTTCTTTGATATATAGAAAAGGCTCATGGCAGGGTAAGATAAATTCTTTCTAACACCGGAGCGGATCCTAGATATATTAAAGTATATTTAGAAAAAGAAAGGAAGAATGAAACTATGGAAAGATTAGTAGGAACAGTAGCAAGAGGTCTGAGAGCTCCTATCATCAGAGAAGGAGATGATCTGGAAAAAATTGTAGTAGATACAATTCTTAATGCAGAAAAGGCCGGTGAATTCAAAATCGGAGATAAAGATGTAATTGCAATAACAGAAGCCGTTGTAGCAAGAGCACAAGGAAATTATGCAACAACCGATCAGCTTGCGGCAGATGTAAAGGCAAAATTGGGTGGAGATACAATTGGTGTCATCTTTCCAATTTTAAGCAGAAACAGATTTGCAATTTGTTTGCGTGGGATTGCAAAAGGAGCAAAAAAAATTGTGCTTATGCTGAGTTATCCAAGTGATGAGGTTGGAAATCATCTTGTAGATGTGGATTTACTTGACGAAAAAGGAATTGATCCATATAAGGATATTTTAACAGAAGCGGATTTTGAAAAACTTTTTGGCAAATCAAAGCATACTTTTACTGGAGTTGATTATGTAAGTTATTATAAAGAATTAGTTAAAGAAGAAGGGGCAGAAGTAGAAGTTATATTTTCCAATAATCCAAAGACAATATTAAATTACACAAAAAATGTATTAGCATGTGATATTCACACAAGAGCAAGAACTAAAAGAATCCTTAAAAATGCAGGAGGAGAAGTTGTTCTTGGACTGGATGATTTACTTAATGAAAGTGTTAATGGCAGTGGTTTTAATACAAAGTATGGAATATTAGGATCAAATAAAGCAACAGAAGGTACAATTAAACTTTTTCCAAATGACTGTACTACATTAGTAACAAATATTCAAGATATCATATATAAAAACACAAAAAAACATGTAGAAGTTATGGTTTATGGAGATGGTGCATTTAAAGATCCTGTAGGTAAAATCTGGGAACTTGCAGATCCTGTTGTATCTCCAGGTTACACAATGGGCCTTGACGGAACTCCTAATGAAGTGAAACTGAAATATCTTGCTGATAATGATTTTGCAGATTTAAGAGGCGAGGCTTTAAAAGAAGCAATTTCTGAATATATTAAGAAGAAGGACAGTAATCTTGGTAATTCCATGGTAGCGCAAGGTACTACGCCTAGAAGATTAACAGATTTAATAGGATCTCTTTGTGATTTAACTTCGGGAAGCGGAGATAAGGGTACTCCAATCGTATATATTCAAGGATATTTTGATAATTATACAAAATAAAATAAAGTTAGAATCCTAGGAAGAAAGAACAGCTATAAATTAAATTGCTGTTCTTTTTATATACAAATTTATATTCAAAAAACTATGAGTTAGATACCTAGATGGTTATTTGTAATAAATACGTCGTGTTATATATGTAATAGTTAGAAAATATTAAAAGATATATTGATAATTGTTAAAGATTGGATTATTAACTGCCAATATGTCCAAATAGAAATATGTGATATCGTAAACCATATTTTTTTGTTAAAATATAATAAATAAAGGTAAGAATAATGTTATAAAGAAGAAATTGAGAAATAGATAAAATAAAAGAAAGGAATGTATATTATGGATAATCAAAAGGTATTTCGTATTGGCCCCATAAGACCGCCTAGTGAAGCAAACAGTCTATTATTACAAGTAACAGCTGGATGTACGTGGAATAAATGTAAATTTTGCCAGCTATACAGGCATACTAAATTTAAAGCATATACAGTAGATAGTATTAAAACAGATATTGATGTTATGGAATATTATAAAGATTTGATTATGAAACATCAACGAAATGATGGAAGTTTTGACCATAGGGATATAATGGATGAAATACTTTCTAAAAGGTTAACGTCTGAGGAACAAAATTGCTTTTATATGATATACAACTGGCTATTAAATGGAGGGAAAAATGTATTTTTACAAGATGGAAATACTTTAGCATTAAGTGCAGGACGTTTAACAGAAGTTTTATATTATTTAAAGAGCAAATTTCCAACTATAAAAAGAATAACATCATATGGAAGAGCAGAGACTTTATCGAAAGTAACAGCAAGTCAATACAAAGAATTAAAAGAAGCAGGCCTTGACAGAATTCATTCGGGATTTGAATCAGGGTCAGATTTAGTATTAGAATTAATCAATAAAGGAGTAACATCAGAGGAGCAAATTATTGCAGGAAAAAATATAAAAGAAGGAGGAATTGAACTTTCTGTCTATTTTATGCCGGGAATAGGGGGGGAAACCCTATCGGAAGAAAATGCACTTGGAACATCAAGGGTAGTAAGAGAAATAAATCCTGATTTTGTTAGAATAAGAACAGCCGTAATAAAGGAAGGAACAGAACTTTGGCAGGAGTATATAAACAATGGTTTTGAATTATGCAGCGACAATGATAAGGTTCTTGAAATTAGAAAACTAATAGAAAATACAAATAGCTGCCAAGGTATTCTAGTAAGTGATCATATTATAAATTTATTGCAAGATGTGACAGGCAGATTAGATAAAGATAACAAGAAGATGCTTAGTATAATTGATGAATATTTAAATCTGTCAATTATAGAACAAAGAAGATATCAATTGGCAAGGAGAGCAGGTCTTGTAAGTAGAATTGAAGATATGCAACTGTTGACAGACATACAGCGAAATCAAATTGACAAATATTCTAAGGATGTATTCAGTGAAACAGAATGGGATAAAAAAATGAATGAATTAATTATGAATTATATTTAGAAAGTTCTCACTTACGATATCGAAATATGTCAAATGTGAGAAAAAGTATTAATTTTAATACTTTTTTTTAATTTTGATACATGTAGAAATTTGTTGATCTAGTCAAATTAATTAAAAAATATAATAAATATTAAGAGAGTGAATGATAGGAATTGCATACGAATTCAGAATATTACACAGATTTTTTTAAAAAAATTTAGTTTTATTAGTAATGTTGGCATGAAATTTGAACATAATAAAAAAGTATAAACGTTAGCTTCCCCAAAAAGGGGAGAAAAAAAGTGAAAAAAATGAGGAGGTACATACCATGACTGTATGTAACAAAGAATTAGCTTTAAAAGAGGCAAAAAGAGTAGTAGGCTATATTGAAAGCGAAGCTTTAACAAAAGAACAAAAGGATACAATTGTTAAAGATTCTATTGCTAATTTTAATGAGAATGTAAACCCAGGTTGGTTAGAGTACAGAAAGTCTGTATCAACTGATGCTGCGTTCGTAGAATGGACAGATTCTCTTGACCATTTTGAAGACCTTTATGGTACACAATTCATTGACTGCTTAGGTGGATTTGGTATCTTTACTGCTGGACACAGAAATCCTGCAATTTTAAAAACTGTAAAAGCACAGTTAGATAAATATGCTCTTCACTCACAGGAATTACTTGATCCACTAAGAGGATATCTTGCAAAATTAACTGCAATGATTACTCCAGGAGATTTACAGTATTGTTTCTTTACAAACGGTGGTGCTGAAGCTGTAGAAATGGCTCTTAAGTTAGCTAGATTAGCTACTGGCGGAAGATGGTACATTTCAACTACTGGTGCATTCCACGGTAAATCAATGGGTGCTATCTCAATGGGTGGTAAAGGTGCTTACAGAGAAGACTACACTCCAATGATTCAGCAGGTACAACACGTTGAATATGGTAATGCTGACGCTATGGAAACTGCAATCAAGAATTTACAAACAGTAGGTGAAAAGGTTGCCGGAGTTATTATCGAACCTATCCAGGGTGAAGCAGGTGTAATCATCCCTCCAGCTGGATACTTAAAGGCTGTAAGAGCTATCTGTGACAAGTATGGCGTAGCAATGATTTGTGACGAAATCCAAACTGGTATGGGTAGAACTGGTACAATGTTCAGATGCGAAGTTGAAGACATTACTCCAGATATCATGACTTACGGTAAAGCATTTGGTGGTGGTATCATGCCTATCACTGGTATCATTGCTAGACCTTGCATGTGGGTAGACAAGCTAATTGAAAATCCATGGATTCTTGGATCACCTACATTCGGTGGAAACCCTCTTGCATGCTCTGCTGCAATTTCAACAATTGCTTACATGCTTGAAAATGACATCCCAGGAATGGCAAAAGAAAAGGGTGACTACATCATGGGTAAACTAGAAGAATTAAAGAAAAAGTACCCTACAGTTCTTAAGGAATACAGAGGTGCTGGTCTTCTTATTTGTATGGAATTCCCAGAAGCAGAAGTTGGATATGCAGTAACTAAGGGTCTATTCGATAGACACGTAATGGTAGCTGGTACTCTTGTAAATGCGAAGACAGTAAGAATTGAGCCACCTGCAGTATTAACTTATGAATCAATTGATAAGGTAGTTAAGTGCCTTGATGAATCAATTGCAGACGCAAAGAAAGAATTCAAACTATAATTGAATAAAATAAACCAATTTTAAATTAAAAATAGTAATAATATCGCGAAGGACCCCGTCATTGACGGGGTTTTTTGTGTTTTTTCAATTATAATCGAGGAAGTATGCAGGGGATACAATATAGGAACAGGGGGTATACAAACAAGAAAAATGTGGTATACTAATATAGTCTATATTTAAAGACAAAAAGAAAGAGAGGGAAAATAGATATGGCCAAGAAGCTTTTATCTGTGTGGCTTTCATTGACGATCCTACTTTTCTCATCAATTTCTATATATGCAGAAGAAAATGTTCAAGGAGATTTTTTTATTAAAAATATTAATATTAATGGAGAAAAGATTATAAATTACGAATTACAGTATTCATTTATCACTTATAATTCTGCAGTTTACTTACCGCTAACAGAGGATATGGGTAAAATCTGTGGATTTGAAGCACAAATGGACTGGGAAAGCCGCACATTAAAACTATTGAAAACTAATCCGACACAAAAAAATATTAGTGAAAGATGGTTAAAAAACGACAATAAGGATATTCAAACTCAAGTAGCAAATGATATAAAAGTACTTGCTTATGAAGAACCTGAGCTTGAAGATGACATTATGGCAGAGTTAGAGCTGTCAGTTGAGGAGCTGGACTTAGGGGGGCTCCCTATATTGACGAAAGGAAAAAGAATCTTTTTACCGGTAAGGGCATTGACTAAAAGTAAAATCTTTAACTGGGATTCTTACTTTGATTCATATTATGGTCTATGTATAAGTACAAAAGATGGAGTTGCTGCCAGCACTTATTGGAATCAGGCTGAGTCGAATTATAATAAAGGTCTTGTAAAATATATTAAAAGTTACAATAAGAATCACTCGACAGAATATGCTCAGGAATTAGTGTTTTTATTCCAGAGGGCAGCTGATGTCTATAATATTGACGAAAAAGTTTTGATGGCAGTAGCTCAAAAAGAAAGCACATTTTCACCTACAGCACAATCAAAACATGGAGCTTTGGGTCTTATGCAAATAATGCCGTCAACAGGGGCTTCATATGGACTATCCAAATGGCAATTGTTAGATGCTAAAACGAATATAGATTTTGGGGCAATGTATCTTAGCAATTCAATTGCAAATTATAATGGTAATGTTCCACTTGCTTTATCAGCCTATAATCAGGGTGCAGCAACTGTAAACAGGGGATCTTATTCAAGAGCATACGCAAATCGTGTATTAGGCGCAAAAGGGAATCTTGAAAACTTCTTACAATCATCAGGATATGGAACGGGAAATTAATAATTTTTTTAGCATATAGAAATCAAAAAACCGAAGTTAATTAACTTCGGTTTTTTTGATTAAATTTTACATTTTTATTAAAAGAATTTTTAAATTATATAGTAAACATTTATATAATTGGAAATAAATATTATTATAAGAAAAACGTTTTTATATAAATAATTCGTATTTTATTTGTACTTTTTATAATTATATGCTAATATAGTTAATGTAAAAAGAAAAAACACATAAAAACACGAACTATTAAATGAATTTTACGTATTAATATCCGAAAAATGGAGGTAAAGATGGTAAAACGTATTTATGTAGAAAAAAAACAAGGTTTTGATATTGAAGCGCAAAACTTATATAAAGATATAAAAGAGAACTTACATTTAAAAGAATTAAATTCTCTAAGGATAATTAACCGATATGATATTGAAGGTATTGATGATGATACGTATGAAAATGCAAAACATACAATCTTCTCGGAGCCGGCTATAGATTTTCTTTATATTGAAAACATAGAAATTAATAAAGAAGATAAATTCTTTGCTGCTACGTATTTGCCTGGACAATATGATCAGAGAGCGGATTCCGCAGAGCAATGTATCCGTTTAATGAATGTAAACTCAGAGGCATTAGTTAAATTTGCTAAAGTTATAGTAGTAAGCGGAAATATATCAGAAAATGATTTTAATGCTATCAAAAATTATTGTATCAATCCTGTGGATTCTTGTGAGGCAACCATAGAAAAGCCTGAGAAATTAGAGATGGATATGGTAATACCTGAAGATGTAAAAGTTGTAGATGGTTTTATTAATATGACAGATAAAGAACTTGAGCAGTATAGACAGTCTCAAGGTTTTGCTATGAGCTCAGAAGATATTAAATTTGTAAGAGATTATTTTAAGAAGGATGAGAACAGAGATGCTACGATTACAGAATTAAAAGTAATAGATACTTATTGGTCTGATCACTGCAGACATACAACCTTTCTTACAAACATAAAAGATGTGTATTTTGAAGAAGGTCCTTATGCAGATTTAATAAAAGAAGCATACAATGACTATTTGAATATCAGAAAAGAAGTTTATGGCAATAAAGAAAAGAATATGAGTTTAATGGATCTTGCTGTTATTGGAGCTAAGTATTTAAAGAAAAAAGGACAAATTCCTGATTTAGATGAATCAGATGAAATTAATGCTTGCAGTATAAAAGTTAAGGCAGTGGTTGATGGTAAAGAAGAAGACTGGCTTGTCATGTTTAAAAACGAAACTCATAATCATCCTACAGAAATTGAGCCATTTGGTGGGGCTGCCACTTGTCTTGGCGGAGCTATAAGAGATCCTCTTTCAGGAAGAGTATACGTTTATCAGGCAATGAGAGTTACAGGAAGCGGAGACCCAAGAGCGAACCTAGAAGAAACATTAGCAGGAAAGCTGCCTCAAAGGAAAATTACAACGGGTGCAGCAAAGGGTTACAGTTCATATGGAAATCAGATTGGTCTTGCTACAGGACAAGTTTCAGAGATTTATGATGAAGGGTATATTGCAAAAAGAATGGAAGTTGGAGCTGTAATAGGTGCCGCACCAGCTAAAAATGTAAAAAGAGAAAAACCCGCTGAAGGTGATTATATAATATTAGTAGGAGGAAGAACAGGACGAGACGGATGTGGCGGTGCTACAGGATCATCGAAAGAGCATACTGAGGAATCTATACTAAACTGCGGTGCAGAAGTACAAAAGGGAAATCCACCTGTTGAAAGAAATATCCAGAGACTATACAGAAGAGAAGAAGTTACAACATTAATAAAAAGATGTAATGATTTTGGTGCTGGAGGTGTGTCCGTTGCCATTGGAGAATTAGCAGATAGTTTAGATGTAAATTTAGATCTGGTTTTAAAGAAGTATGAAGGGCTTGACGGTACAGAACTTGCTATTTCAGAATCACAAGAAAGAATGGCGGCTGTTGTATCAGAAAAAGACTATAAAAAGTTTATAGAATATGCAAATGAAGAAAATCTGGAAGCTGTTGCAGTTGCCAGAGTAACCAATACTGGCAGATTTAGGATGTATTGGAGAAATAAAAAAATTCTCGACTTAAGCCGTGAATTTTTGAATACTAATGGTGTGAATCAAGAAACTAAAATAGTAATTGAAGAAAAAGATATATTTGACAAATTTGATGAAAACAGTGTAAAGAAAATTACTGTACATTTACAAAACTTAAATTGCTGCAGCCAAAAAGGACTAATTGAATGTTTTGACAGTACGATAGGTGCAGGTACAGTATTAATGCCTTTAGGAGGTAAGTCTCAATTAACTCCTTCTGTTGGAATGGCTGCAAAACTACCTATAACAAATGGTTATACAGATACAGCAACACTTATGACCTATGGATTTGATCCTAATATTTCAAAGTATAGTCCATATCATGGGGCTCTTTATGCTGTAATAGATTCAGCTACAAAAATAGTAGCTATGGGTGGAGATTACAGGAAAGCAAGATTAAGTTTTCAAGAGTATTTTGAACGATTAAGTGATGCAGAAAGCTGGGGTAAACCTTTTTCCGCATTGCTGGGGGCTTTAAAAGCACAGTTGGAACTGGGGATTCCTTCTATAGGAGGAAAAGACAGTATGTCAGGAACTTTCATGGATATTAAAGTTCCGCCTACTCTAATTTCTTTTGCAGTAGGAACTGTTGATGCAAGTAAAGTTATTTCACCGGAATTTAAGAAAACAGGAAGCAATATTGTTCTTATAGATAACAGATGGGATGAAAGACAGGTTATTGATTTTGAACAATACAGAAATAATATGGCACGCATAATAGAACTTACTGATAGGGGTAAAATCTTATCAGCAAATACTATTGAGCAAGGAGGAATTGTTGTTTCACTTGTCAAAATGGCTGTTGGAAATAAGATTGGTGCATCTTTAGATTATGTTACGGAAAAAGAATTACATGAGCAAAATTACGGTGCACTATTATTGGAAATAGAAAAAAATGAAGATTTAGAAGAACTTTTCCAAGGAATTGAATATAAGAAAATAGGTACAACAATTGAAAGACAGCAGATTGAAGTTCAAGTAGTAGATGCAGTGGGAAAACAAGTTGGAGTATCACTTGGAATTGAAATAGACGAAATCATTAAAGAGTGGACAAAGCCTTTGGAAAGTGTATTCCCAACAAAGACAAGCCCTATTGAGAAAGCAGAGAAAATTGAAACTGTTTCATTTGAAACCAGGAATACAAACAGACCAAATATAAAAATTGCAAAACCAAGAGTTTTTATACCTGCATTCCCGGGAACAAATTGTGAGATGGACTCTAAAAGGGCATTTGATAAAGTAGGGGCAATAAGCCAAATTCAAATTCTTACTAATTTAACTCCATCAGATTTAAACGATTCTATTAAAAAAATGGCTGAAAATATTAAGCAAAGTCAAATCGTTATGATCCCCGGAGGCTTTAGCGGTGGTGATGAACCTGATGGTTCTGCAAAGTTCATTACTGCTGTATTTAGAAATCAATTAATAAAAGAAGCTATTATGGATTTATTAGAAAATAGAGATGGATTAATGCTAGGTATTTGTAATGGATTCCAAGCTTTGATTAAATTGGGTCTTGTGCCTTACGGGAAGATTATAGAGACTGATGAAAATTCTCCTACATTAACATACAATCGAATTGGAAGACATGCATCTTGTTTAGTAAATACTAGGATTGCTTCTGTGAAATCTCCATGGCTTTCCAATGTACAAGTTGGGGATGTTCATACTATTCCTGTTTCACATGGTGAGGGAAGATTTATTGCAAATGATTCAGTTTTAAATGAACTAAAAAAGAATGGTCAAATTGCAACTCAATATGTAGATTTAGAGAAAGAGCCTACATTAGATATTAGATTTAATCCAAATGGTTCTGCAATGGCTATAGAAGGAATAACTTCACCAGATGGAAGAATTCTTGGTAAAATGGGACATTCTGAGCGTATAGGAGAAAATTTATATAAAAACGTGCCTGGTAATTATGATCAAAAAATATTTAAATCAGGTGTAGAATATTTTAAATAACAGGTTAATAAACAGGAGGAAATTAGAATGAAAATAGCTATAGTAATGGGTAGCAAGTCAGACTATCCTGTGGTGGAGAGAGCTGAAAAAATTCTAAAGGAATTTGGAGTAGAATATGAAACTAGAATTATTTCAGCGCACAGAACCCCAAGAGTTGCAGAAAAATTTGCAACAGAAGCAGATGAGAATGGAATAGAATTGATTATTGCAGCAGCAGGCAAAGCAGCGCATTTAGGCGGTGTAATGGCAGCATTTACCCCGATTCCGGTTATTGGTCTTCCAATTAAATCATCTACCATGGATGGACTTGATTCACTTTTATCAATAGTACAAATGCCTAAGGGAATTCCGGTTGCTACAGTGGCAATTGACGGTGCAGAAAATGCAGCACTTTTAGCAGTACAGATTTTATCAGTTAAATATACTGAACTTAGAGAAAAAATGAAAGATTATAAAGTGAAAATGGAGCAAGATATTATTAAACTTGATGAGGAATTCAATAAATAAACAACCATAAGGAAAAAATAATTTATTAATAGAATTTTTATATAAAAGGAGAAAATAAAATGAAAAAATTACAACAACTATACGAAGGAAAAGCAAAAAAAGTATTTGCTACAGATGATCCTAAGAAATATATTGTAGATTATAAAGATGATGCAACAGCATTTAATGGAGAAAAAAAGGGCCAGATTGCAGATAAAGGTATTGTAAATAATATAATGTCAAATATTATATTTCAAATGTTAGGAGAAAAAGGAATCCCAACTCATTTTATTGAACAGTTAAGTGAAAGAGAAACCCTTGTTAAAGCAGTTAAAATTTTACCTTTAGAAGTAATTGTGAGAAATGTTGCAGCAGGTTCATTTTCCAAAAGATATGGTGTAGAAGAAGGAACACCTTTGGCAAAGGCAGCACTAGAGTTTTCCTATAAAAAGGATGAACTTGGAGATCCATTAATTAATAATGACCATATTTTAGCATTAGAACTTGCAACAGAGGAACAACTAGCTACAGTAACAAAATATGCTTATGCCGTAAACGAAGCGTTAAAAGAATTCTTTTTAGAAAAAGGTTTAAAGTTAATTGACTTTAAAATTGAATTCGGTGTTTATGACGGAGAAGTAATTCTTGCAGATGAAATTTCACCGGATACTTGCAGACTATGGGATGTTAAGACAAATGAAAAAATGGATAAAGATAGATTTAGAAGAGATTTAGGAAATGTGGAAGAAACATATCAGGAAGTACTTTCAAGAATGAAAAAATAGTAGAAAGGATATGCAGAATCAATATGAATGAAAAATTAACATACAAAGATGCAGGTGTTGATACAAAAGAAGGTGAAAAAGCAGTCAAGTTAATGAAGGAACATGTTAAAAAGACTTTTAATCCAAATGTTTTAACTGGACTTGGCAGCTTTGGAAGTCTATTTAAGCTTGATCTAAATGGTATGACTGAACCTGTGCTGGTTTCAGGAACAGATGGAGTTGGAACAAAATTAAAGATCGCATTTCTTACAGATAAACATGATACAGTAGGCCAGGACTGTGTTGCTATGTGTGTAAATGATGTTTTGTGTCAAGGAGCAAAACCTTTATTTTTCTTAGATTATATTGCTACAGGAAAAGTAAAAGCTGAAAAAATTGCAGATATAGTAAAAGGAATTGCAGATGGTTGCGTTAAAGCGGAATGTGCTCTTGTTGGAGGAGAAACCGCAGAAATGCCTGATTTTTATTCAGATGGCGAATATGATATGGCAGGTTTTTGTGTTGGAGTTGCGGATCAATCAAAGATTATTGATGGCTCAAATATAAAAGAAGGAAATGTGCTTGTAGGTATTCCTTCAAGTGGTATTCACAGTAATGGATATTCTCTAGTAAGAAAACTATTTTTTGAGAAAGCAAAAATGAATGTTTCAGATTACGTTGAGGAATTAGGCATGACTTTAGGAGAAGCTTTAATTACTCCTACGAAGATTTATACAAAAGCTTGTAATTCAGTTCTTTCAAAAGTGAACGTCAATGGAATTATTCATATAACAGGTGGTGGTTTTTTTGAAAATATACCAAGAATTATTCCTAAAGGATTGGGCACAGAAATAAATGTAGGAAGCTGGGATGTTTTACCTATATTTAAATATATTAAGACTTGTGGAAATATAGATAAAGAAGAAATGTTTTCTACTTTTAATATGGGAGTAGGAATGATAATGGTTGTAGATGAGAGCAAGGCGGAAGAAGTTATGGAAATACTCTCTGAAGCAGGTGAAAGAGCAAGTATTATAGGAAAAATCGTTCAAGGCGAAGGTGTTAGTCTATGTTAAAAATAACAGTAATGGTTTCCGGTGGGGGAACTAATTTACAAGCTATTATTGACGGAATTGAAAGTGGACTAATAGAGGATGCTGAAATAGTAAAGGTTATTTCAAGTAATTCAAAAGCCTTTTCTTTAGAAAGGGCGAAAAAGCATAAAATTGACAGTATTGTTATAGGAAAAGAAAACTATCCGAGTCAGAAGGAAAGAACAAAAGCCATTATTAAAGCATTGGGTGATGCAGATACAGATATTGTTGTTTTGGCAGGATATATGAGCATTTTGGAAGCTGATTTAATAGAAGCATACAGAGGCAGAATAATAAATATACATCCTTCATTAATTCCTAATTTTTGTGGACCTGGCTTTTATGGAAAACATGTTCATGAAGCAGTATTAAAATCAGGAGTTAAAGAAACAGGAGCCACTGTCCACTATGTGGATGAAGGTGTAGATACGGGTCCGATTATTTTGCAAGAATCAGTACCTGTTTTAGAGGGAGATACAGTTGAAAAATTGGCTGCCAGAGTACTGATTACAGAACATAAAATTTTATGTGAAGGAATAAAAAAAGTAGTTGAGTCCATGTTGACATATGAAGGAGGAAAATAATGGGTGGATTATTTGGAGTAGTTTCAAAAACTGATTGCGTAATGGATTTGTTTTTTGGAACTGATTATCATTCTCATTTAGGAACAAAAAGAGGAGGCATGTCTGTATATGGTGAAAATGGATTCGATAGAGCCATTCACAATATAGAAAACTCACCTTTTAGAACAAAATTTGAAAAAGAAATAAACGTTATGGCAGGCACCAAGGGTATTGGAAGTATCAGTGATGGAGAACCGCAGCCTTTGACAGTATTCAGCGGACAAGGTGATTATTCCATTGGTACAGTTGGAAGAATTAATAACAAAGAACAATTGGTAAAAGAATTACTTTGCAGCGGATGTAATCAATTTATGTCAATGAGCGGTGGAGGAGTAAATAATACAGAACTGGTTGCAGCTTTAATTTCTACAGGAAGTAATATTGTTGAAGGAATACGCTATGCACAAGAAAAAATAGAAGGTTCAATTACTATTTTGCTTATGACTTCTGAAGGATTATATGCGGCAAGAGATAAATTTGGCAGAACACCTATGATTATTGGAAAGAAAAAAGGCAGCTATTGTGCAGCATCGGAATCTTTTGCATTTATAAATCTAGGATATAAAAAAGAAAAAGAACTTGGACCAGCAGAAATTGTATTTATTACACCTGATGGCGTTGAAACAGTAAGTGAACCACAAAAGGAAATGAGAATATGTACATTCTTATGGACTTATTTCGGGTATACCACATCTTGCTATGAAGGACTGAATGTTGAACAAATGAGATACAGAAGCGGGGCAAGTATTGCAAAAGGCGATGAAGGCATTGATGTGGATTATGTGGCAGGTGTACCTGACAGTGGTACTGCACATGCTCTGGGATATGCAAATAAATCAGGCATACCATATGCAAGACCTTTAATAAAATACACTCCAACTTGGCCAAGAAGTTTTATGCCGCAAAATCAAAAAGCAAGAGAGTTAATTGCAAGAATGAAGTTAGTTCCTGTATTTGAAATTATAGATAATAAAAAATTTGTTTTAATAGATGATTCTATTGTTAGAGGTACACAATTATCTGAAACAGTAAAATATTTATATGAAAATGATGCTAAAGAAATACATGTAAGATCAGCATGCCCTCCTATTATGTATGGATGTAAATATTTGAATTTTTCAAGATCAGTCAGTGAGATGGATTTGATTACAAGAAGAGTAATTAAAAAGCTAGAAGGCGGGGACGTTACACCGGAAATTTTAGATGAATATGTGGACAGTAAGAGTGAAAAGCATGCAAAAATGGTAGAGGAAATAAGGAAGCAGTTAAACTTTACCAGCCTGAGATATCATGAATTGGAAGATACTCTAAAATCAGTGGGACTTGAAAAATGTAAGATGTGCACTTATTGTTGGAATGGAAAGGAATAAGATAATATGAGAGCGTTAATCAGTGTATCAGATAAAACGGGAATTGTAGAATTCGCCAAAGAGTTAGAAAACTTAGGTGTTCAGATTATCTCAACAGGAGGTACACATACAAAGCTTAGCGATAATGGCATTGATGTTGTTGGGATTTCTGATGTTACAGGTTTTCCTGAATGTTTAGACGGCAGAGTTAAAACATTACATCCGGCAGTACACGGAGGTATTTTAGCTATGCGTGATAAGCCTGATCATATGAAGCAATTAGAAGATTTAAATATTGAAACTATCGATATTGTAGCAATAAATCTATATCCTTTTAAAGAAACTATTTTAAAGCCTGATGTAACTCTTGAAGATGCTATTGAAAATATTGATATTGGTGGTCCTACTATGCTTCGTTCAGCAGCAAAGAATCATAAAGATGTAATTGTTATTTGTGATCCCAAAGATTATGCAAGTGTAATTACTGAGATGAAGGAAAAAAAAGCAGTATCATATGATACAAAATATAGATTAGCATTAAAGGTATTTCAGCATACAGCAGCTTATGATGCAATGATATCGGATTATTTAAGAAAACAAATAAATGGAGAATTACCTGATAATCTTACATTAACTTTTGAAAAAGCTCAAGATTTAAGATATGGGGAAAATCCTCATCAAAAAGCTTATTATTATAAAGGTATTAAACCATGTGAAGGAGCGCTTACAACAGCTGTCCAATTACACGGAAAAGAACTTTCTTTTAACAATATAAATGATACAAATGGCGCTTTAGAAACATTAAGAGAGTTTGATGAACCAGCTATTGTTGCAGTAAAACATGCAAATCCATGCGGAGTAGGTACCGCAAATAATATATATGAAGCTTATATAAAAGCTTATAAAGCCGATCCTATTTCCATATTTGGAGGAATCATAGCCTCTAATACAACTATTGATGAAAAAACAGCAGCGGAAATCAATAAAATCTTTATTGAAATAGTTATTGCTCCTGATTTTTCAGAAGAAGCTATTAAGATATTAACTCAGAAAAAGAATATTAGATTATTAAAATTAGAAAATATAAATTCAAAATTGCCAAAAAATGATATTGACATTAAAAAAGTAAGTGGTGGTATTTTAGTTCAGGAAATAGACAGCGAACTATATAATGAAGCAGAGCTTAAAGTTGTAACTGACAGAAAGCCTACAGAAAAAGAAATGGAAGATATGAAATTTGCAATGAAGGTTGTAAAGCATATTAAATCGAATGGAATTGTTATTGCAAAAGATGGAAAAACCATTGGAGTAGGACCTGGTCAGGTAAACAGAATTTGGGCAGTGGAAAATGCCATTAAACAAGCAACAGATGATACAAACTCAGCTGTATTAGCTTCGGATGCTTTTTTCCCATTTGATGACTGTGTTACAGCGGCGGCAGCAGCCGGAATATCTGCTATTATTCAGCCGGGAGGATCTATGAGGGACGAAGATTCCATAAAGAAAGCAAATGAACTTGGAATTGCCATGGTATTTACAGGTATGAGACATTTTAAACACTAAAATTTCCAGTAGGTTATGAGACGTTTTGATAATTTAGAAAAATAGGTGGTTACATGAAAATACTAATTGTAGGTGGTGGCGGCAGAGAACATGCCATTGCATGGAAACTTGCTCAAAGTAAAAGAGTAGACAAGCTTTATTGTGCTCCTGGCAATGCGGGAATTGTAGATGTTGCAGAGTGCATTGATATTAAAGCTGAAGACATAGAAAGCATTTGCAAGTTTGCTAAAGAAAAAGAAATTGACATGACAGTAATAGGACCTGAAGTACCTCTTTCCATGGGGATTGTAGATGCTTTAGAAGCAGAAGGGTTAAAAGCATTTGGTCCAAATGCAGAATGTGCTCAGCTAGAAGGAAGTAAATCATTTACTAAGAGTTTTTTAGCTAAGCATAAAATTCCAACAGCAGGATATCTTGAATTTACAGATAAAGAAAAACTCAAAGATGCCATCGGGGTATTTGGATATCCTATGGTAATTAAAGCAGATGGTCTGGCAGCAGGGAAAGGTGTAGTAATTGCAGAAGATGCAGTTCAGGCAGAAAAAGCTATTGAAGAAATGATGGGCGATAGAGTTTTTGGCTCTGCAGGAGATAAAGTTGTGGTAGAAGAATTCCTTACAGGAATAGAAGCCTCTATGTTATGCTTTGTGGATGAAAACTCTATTGTTCCTATGGAGTCGGCGCAAGATTATAAGAGAATATTTGACGGTGACAAAGGACCTAATACAGGTGGAATGGGCACATATTCACCAAGTCTGATTTTTACAGATGAACTTAAAAAGCAGATTAAAGAAAGAATCTTACAACCAACATTAAAGGGTTTTCAAGAGGATGGTTTAAAATTTAAGGGAGTTTTATTTATTGGGCTTATGATTGGAGAAGATGGACCAAAGGTTATAGAATTTAATAACAGGTTTGGTGATCCGGAAACTCAGTCAGTTTTATCCCGTTTGGAAACAGATCTTGTAGACATTTTCGAATCTGTCATTAACGGAACTTTAAAAGAACAGCCAATAAATTGGAGCAGTAAAAAAGCGGTATGTGTTGTTCTTGCTTCGGGAGGTTATCCCGGCAGTTATGAAAAAGGCAAGGTTATTACAGGACTAAATGAAGTAGATGAAGATGTTATAGTTTTTCATGCAGGAACTAAATTCGGACAAGCAGGTAATAATGAAATCCTAACTTCAGGAGGAAGAGTTTTAGGTGTGACTGCAATTGGAGAAACCCATGAGGAAGCAAAGAAAAAAGCATATGATAATGTAAAAAAGATTAATTTTGAAGGAGTTCAATTCAGAAAAGATATTGGAATTATACATTCTTTGGAATAAGCATGATTAAAAATGGGATGCCTTTGTCATCCCATTTTTTAATATAAATTTTAGCAGTGCAAATTTCGAAAAAATAATTTTTATGAATTTTCTAAAAATTTATTTTTGAGGATACTTGACTTTGTTTTGTATATAATATACATTGTACATGATGGAATTTTTCGACAATAATGAATAGTGAAAAAAATATAAAACTAAGGAGGAGATTCTTATGAAATTACAATGGTTTAGAGTTCCAAAAGATATTGTATTCGGGACAGATGCACTTGAGTATCTATCGACTTTAGAAGGAAAAAAAGCAACGTTGGTAACTGGTGGCAGCTCAATGAAAAAATTTGGCTTTTTAGATAAAGCAAAACAATATTTAGAAAAAGCAGGTATGGAAGTATCTATTGTCGATGGTGTTGAACCTAATCCCTCTGTTGAGACAGTAATTAGAGGCGGGAAGGAAATGGAAAAGTTTAACCCTGATTGGGTTATTTCCATAGGCGGTGGGTCTGCCATTGATGCGGCAAAAATAATGTGGGTATATTATGAATACCCAGAGACAAAATTTGAAGATTTGATTGCCGGTAAATTCCCTAAATTAAGAACAAAGGCTAAGTTCATTGCAATTCCTTCTACTAGTGGTACAGCTTCAGAAATCACGGCATTTTCTGTAATAACAGATACAAATAATCATATTAAATATCCATTAGTTTCATATGAAATAACACCAGATATTGCATTACTGGATGCTGCATTACCAGCAAAAATGCTTCCGCATATTACTGCCAATACAGGTATGGATGTTATGACTCATGCAATAGAAGCATACGTATCTACTAATGCAACTTCTTTTACGGATCCACTGGCTATGGAAGCAATTAAACTAGTATATAACCAACTTCCAGTTGCTTATGCCGACGGAAGTAATATGAAAGCAAGGGCTGATATGCACAATGCTTCTGCACTTGCAGGAATGGCATTTACAAATGCATCTTTAGGTATTGTGCATAGTTTAGCTCATAAAATCGGTGGAGAATTTGGAGTAACCCATGGATTGGCTAATGCTATATTATTACCATATATAGTGGAGTATAATAAAGAAGGTACAGATAAATATAAAGAAATTGAAAAACAGCTTGGGATAGAAGACTTAGTAAAAACTTTAAAAGAACTAAATAAGAGTTTAGGTATTCCTGAAAGATTTAGCGAAATCACAGAAGTTGAGATTACAGAAGATAAATTTAATGAAGTGTTAGACAGAATGAGCAAAAATGCTCTTGAAGATCCGTGTTCTTTAACAAATCCAATAAATCCATCTGTAGAAGCTGTTAAAGAGATATATAAAGCAGCATTTTAAAATTAAATTGTTAAGAAATTAAAAATTAATCATAAATGGTGGCAATTACTCCTATTGGATATAAACTTAATATAAATAATTAGATTTTAGTACCCAATAAATTTTAAATTTATTGGGTACTAATCATATAATAAAAAGTAAAGATAAAAAATATAAAAACGTTATTTAAATGAAAATTAAAGAGGTCATCTGTTTTAACTAATAATCAATTATAATAAGTGTTTTTACATTTTTGAAATATTCTATAATTTTAGTGTAGCTTTACATGGTAAATAATTTAGAATATAATAAATTTTATTTAAAAGGAGTGGTTTTAGATGGAAAAAGATAAGCTTTATATCTTATGGACGACAGACAATAAGCTGACGTCATTAAATATGGTTTTAATGTATTCTTTAAAAGCCAGCAAAGAAAAATTTTGGAAAGAGATCAGATTAGTAAGCTGGGGAGCATCAAATGTTTTAATTAATGAAGATAGAGAAGTACAAGAAAGACTAAAAGAGGTACAAGAAAGCGGAGTAATAGTTAAAGCGTGCATTAGATGTGCTGAGAATTTAGGAATAACCGATTCTCTGGAAAAATTAGGAATTGAGTTGGATTTTATGGGTCAGCCTTTAACAGATTGTCTCAAAGATGATTCTTGGGCTATAATAACAATATAACAATAAAAATAATAGGAGAAAGTACATATGGACATTTTAAATATTGCACCATTGAAATACGAAAATGATAAATTATTAATTCTTGATCAAACGCTGCTGCCGGGGAAAACGGAATATTTGGAAATAAATACAAAGGAAGATGTTTGGGATGCTATTCACAAGCTTAGAGTAAGGGGTGCACCAGCTATAGGAGTTGCTGCGGCTTATGGTTTGTATGTTTCAGCAAAAAACATACAAACTGATAACAGAGATGAATTTATTAAATCTTTTAAAGAAATAAAAGATTATTTGGCATCGTCAAGACCTACAGCAGTAAATTTATTTTGGGCGCTTGATAGGGTAGAAAAATGTATATATGAACTAGGAGATGCATCAGTAAATACAATAAAAAGTGCTATTTTTGAGGAAGCAGAAAAAATAAGAAAAGAAGATGAAGAAGCATGTTATGCTATGGGAGAATATGGACTTTCTCTTTTGAAACCGGAAATGGGGATACTAACTCATTGCAATGCAGGGACAATTGCAACAGCGAAATACGGAACTTGTTTGGCACCACTTTATGTAGGGCATGAACAGGGATACAATTTTAAAGTTTTTGCAGATGAGACAAGACCTCTATTACAAGGTGCTAGACTGACTTCTTGGGAATTAAATCAAGCGGGAATAGATGTAACCCTTATATGTGACAATATGGCTTCTATTGTAATGAAAAACGGTTGGATAGATGCTGTTTTAGTGGGTTGTGACCGGATGGCAGCAAATGGAGATGGTGCAAATAAAATAGGTACATCAGCAGTTGCTGTTTTAGCAAAGGAATATAACATACCTTTTTATATGTTTGTTCCTACCTCTACAATTGATTTAAATACAAAATCCGGAGCCGATATTCATATTGAACTTCGTAATGGTGAAGAAATATATAAAATGTGGTATGAAAAAGATATGGCACCTGAAGGCATTAAGACATATAATCCCGCTTTTGATGTAACTGATGCGAAATATATTACTGCTGTAATTACAGAAAAGGGAATCGTATATCCTCCTTATGATGAAAACCTAAAAAATTTATTTGTATAAAATTAAACGTAATTTAGAAAGATAAAATTTAAAGGGATAATAAGGAGAGAAAGTCGGCTATGAATTATAAGATTGGAGATATTTCATATAAAAATCATCTTGGCACATGGCGTATAGTTGGATATAATGTAAAAACACCTAAACACGGTATTATTGAAGTTGAATTTGAATACAGTGATTTATTAAAACAAAAAGAAAATAAAAAGCTTGTTCGTGAATTTTATTATGTGACAAATTTAGATATAGCTGCCAAATTAGAAGCAAACGAAAAAATCGATTTATCCTTCTCCTATATAAAAGATTTTAATATTTCCGTTATTCAAAGTCACTGTAAAAAAGAAGTATCATTTTATTCTTTTAAAGCAGAGTATGCTTGTTTTGACGGAGAGACAGCATTTGATAATGCTAAAATGGATGATGGAGAAATCTCATTTGATTATGCCATATTTGGAAATGGAGATACATCTTTTTTCAATACTAAATTCGGGGATTCAGATGTTTCTTTTTATAATGTAGATTTTCAAAGAGGGGCGGTATCTTTCGCAGAGGCCAATTTTGGAAAAGGAAACATTGATTTTGAATATACTATATTTGGCAGTGGTAATGCTGCTTTTACTTTAGCCATATTTGGCAGTGGAAATGTTTCTTTTGATGGAGCAATTTTTGAGACAGGAGATGTTTTGTTTTTAGATACTAACTTTGGAGAAGGAGATGTATCTTTTGAATATACAAACTTTGGACAAGGCAATATAATTTTTGACAGAGCTGCTTTCGGATGCGGAGAAGTTTTATTTGATCATTGTATCTTTGAAAAAGGCTCAGTAAAATTTTTAGAAACAGATTTTAGTTTCAGCAAAGTTATATTTAATAAAATTAAATTTGAAAATGCTAGTCTTGATATGACAGGAAGTATTGCTGAGTCAGTAAGCTTCCAAAATTGTAACTTTGATAATCATAATAAACTAAATTTTTTATATGTAGATAGCCTAAAAGTTTTAAAATGTATTATAAATAAAACTCTAAAGATTACAGGCGCAAAAACATTATCTTTAAAAGGCAGTATAAATTTAGGCAGTATATATTGTAATTGGGAAGAAGAAAAAGTTTGTGAAGCAATCAAAAATAATGAAGATGAAGAAAAGGATAAAAAACATCAATTTTTAATGTTAAAACTAAATTATCATAAAATAGGTGAATATTTAGAAGAAGATAAAGCTTTTGTAGAATATATGAGATGCAGAAGGAAGGAATTAAAATCTAAATGGAGAATCTCACTGGATAAGTTGATTGATATTATAGGAGTTTATGGTACAAAACCCGGGAGGGTTGCTATTACAATGCTACTTATTTGGATTTTTTTTGGTATAGTTTTTACTGTAATCGGTAATATTGATGGGGCGTTAACACAAGGATTTTCTGATCATTGGATTAACGGATTTTATTTTAGTGCAGTTACATTTGTAACTATTGGTTATGGTGATGTGGTTCCCCTTTTAGCAGTAGCTAAAATATTGGCACCCATAGAAGGAGTAATGGGATTGTTTTTGATGTCGTATTTTACAGTTGCAGTAGTAAGGATTACATTAAGATAATGTTGAATTATAACTTTTGAAATATTTGAATAATATAATAAAAATACTTGACAATATATTAATTAATATTATAAAATATACAAAATATAAATAAAACCGATGATTAAGAATAGTAAGCTTATAATTGAATTTAAAGAGAGTCGTAGATGGTGGAATTATGATAAAGAGATTTAAGCTGAATGGACTTATGAGGGTAGGACGAAAAGCTAAAACTGCTTAGTAGCGCCTAACGGGATCTCCACTCGTTATTAAGGGAGCATGTATAGAGTCTTTGTTTTATATGAAGTATGAAGTTCTGTACATAGAAGAAGCGGATGCGAAAGCATCAATTAGGGTGGTACCGCGATTTTTATATCGTCCCTGAAGCGAATAATAGCTTCAGGGATTTTTTATTACACAGAGATATTTTTGCAATATTGACTGAAAAAGCAGATTAATAATAATTGCTAGTATTTTAATTAATTAATAGTTAGGATAGACAAGATTTTAAACCAAAAGAATTTAATTTTATAATTTACATTTTTTATTATTTTATAAAGTAAGATAAGTAATTTAAGGAGAAAAGTTTATGAGTATGAAAACAATACCACACAGATTATATTTAACAGAAGATCAGATTCCAAAGCAATGGTATAATTTAAGAGCAGATATGAAGGAGCAGCCTGAGCCTATTATTAATCCAGCTACAGGAAAACCTGCTGCGGTAGAGGATTTATATCCCGTATTTTGTAAGGAACTTGCAAAACAAGAGATGGATGCCAATACAAGATATATTGATATCCCTGAAGAAATTTTGGATATGTATAAAATCTATAGACCATCACCTATTTGCAGAGCATATCAATTAGAAAAGGCATTAGGTACACCTGCAAAAATATACTATAAATTTGAAGGTAATAACACTTCAGGAAGTCACAAGCTAAATTCTGCAATTGCTCAGGCTTATTATGCGAAAGAAGAAGGCCTAAAGACATTGACTACTGAAACAGGAGCAGGACAATGGGGGACGGCATTATCAGAAGCTTGTTCATATTTTGGAATTGATTTAAGCGTTTATATGGTAAAAGTATCTTTCCAGCAAAAACCATTCAGAAAAGCTATTATGGAAACTTTCGGTGGTCATGTTATGGCCAGTCCAAGTGATACGACTAATGTGGGGAGAGCAATATTAAAAGAAGATCCAAATAATTTTGGAAGTCTTGGTTGTGCAATTTCAGAAGCAGTAGAAAAAGCTGTTACTACAGATGGGTGTAAATATGTTCTTGGATCTGTATTAAACCAAGTACTTTTACATCAATCAATAATTGGATTGGAAGCTAAGAAAGCAATGGAGATTTTAGGTGAATATCCTGATATAATTATTGGCTGTGCAGGCGGAGGTTCAAATTTAGGAGGACTTATCGCACCATTTATGCAAGATAAATTAACAGGTAAGGCAAACCCTAAAATTATTGCTGTGGAACCGGCATCTTGTCCATCACTGACAAGAGGTAAATATGCTTATGATTATTGTGATACAGGAAAAATTACTCCAATGGCTAAGATGTATACTCTTGGATGCACTTTTAAACCTTCCAGTAACCATTCGGGAGGATTGCGTTATCATGGAATGTCACCTATTATTTCAAAGCTATACCATGATGGATATTTGGATGCAATAGCAGTGGAACAGACAAAAGTATTTGAAGCAGCGGTTTTGTTTGCTAAAAATGAAACTATATTACCTGCACCGGAATCAGCACATGCAATCTTAGGCGCTGTTGAAGAGGCCTTAAAATGTAAAGAAACTGGTGAAGAAAAGACTATCTTATTTGGATTAACTGGAACAGGATTCTTTGATATGACAGCATACACAGCATATAATGAGGGAACTATGACAGATTATATTCCTACAGATGAAGAATTAAAGAAAGGTTTTGATGCGCTTCCTAAAATTCCGGGATTTCAAGAATAAGTAGAATATTTTATATAATTATGCTCTTGCCTTTAATCTGGTCAAGAGCATTTTTTTATCTTTATTATGTAATTCAGAAAAAAAGAATTAATATTGGAATTTCTTTTATATTTAATAAATTAAAAATAAAACAATATCAAGTTCTTTATTCTTTTGAGTTACCTTTTTAGATTTTTCTTTGATATAATCGTTTTATATTATATAATAAAGCAAGATAAAAACTTTGCAATATGATATATATAAAGGAGTACAAATGACATATAAGGTTAAACTTGATGTTTTTGAAGGACCATTTGATTTGTTGGTTTTTCTTATAGAAAAGTCAGAGATGAGTATATATGATATTAAAGTATCAAAAATAACAAGTCAATATCTAGATTACATAGATAGAATGAAAGCTATGGATATTAATGTGGGAAGTGAATTTATGGTTCTTGCTGCAACTTTGATTGAAATAAAGTCAAAAATGTTGCTTCCTAAACTGAAGACAAAAGAAGAAGATGCCATTGAAGACCCAAGAACGGAACTTGTTGAAAGAATTTTAGAATATAAAAGATTTAAATCTGCGGCTATGTTTTTAGAACATAAAGAACTCTATAATAAAAAAATATTTGAAAAACCAAAAGAAGATCTTTCTGTTTATACAAATGAACCTGATGAGTTTTTAAGTCTCGAATTGTCACAGCTTATAAAATGCTTTAATATATTTCTTGCAAAAAAGAAAAAAGTGGAAGAAATAAAAAATTATTGTGAAAATGTTGAACGGCAAAAGGTGAGTTTAGAATCGAGAATTGAATATATAAATAATATATTTAAGGTAAGAAACAAGCATATTTTAAATTTTCAAGAACTGCTGCCATCTGACAATAACAAATATGAAGTAGTATTGACTTTTTCTGCTATGTTAGAGATGGTTAGGCAAAAAACAATAATTGCCAGCCAAACAAGTAATTTTGGCATGATTACTTTAAGCTTAAAAAATAATTTAAAAGAAGATTATATGGAAGATCCTTCTGTTAAATTAGGAGGGAGCAATTAATGATAAATAAAAAAATTATAAAATCTGCTTTTGAATCTATGCTCTTTGTTTGGGGAGATCCTTTAGACGTAAAATCAGCAGCAGAAATATTTAATTTAAATTGGAAAGACGCCTATGATTATTTCAAAGAATTACAAGCAGAATATGAAAAAGAAGGAAGAGGAATAGTAATTAGAGAAGTAAATAAGAGTTTTCAGTTTGTTACAAGATATGAAAATAATGAATATATAGAGAAGCTTTGTACTCCAGTAAAGGAAAAAAAATTATCTCAGTCAGCTCTTGAGGTTCTTGCTATTATTGCGTATAAACAGCCTGTAACTAAAGTAGAAATTGATTCCATAAGAGGTATAAAATGTGACCGCGTGATAGAAGGCCTTATTAAAAAAGATCTAATTATTGAGTTAGGAAGATCTACAGGAATAGGAAGACCAATACTGTATGGAACCACATCAACTTTCTTAAAAAATTTTGGTTTTGAAAGTTTAAATGATCTGCCTCATATTGAAGATATAGGAAATGTAATGCATGTTGAACAAGAATTAGATGATCTTGATAATCAACAAATTTCAATTAACTTTGATGGACAGTAATTTAAGTACTTGCACACATTAGAAAACTTTATTAAACAAGGAATATCTCCTCATCAAAATAGTAAAATGTTTTGATAAGGAGATTTTTTTTATGAAGAAAAGAATAGCTATTGTACTATTGCTGGCATTAGCTGTATCTATTGCTATTTATTTTGTTAGTAAAGATGCAATTAATGCATTAACTAAAGGTAAAACTAATCCCCCTGATATATCCGCAGCTAATGCCATTGTAATTGAGCTTAATTCAGGTATGGTATTGTATGAAAAAAAAGCGGAGGAAAAGGCTTATCCTGCAAGTATTACTAAAATTCTTACAGCGCTAGTAGCTTTGGAAAATGAAAACTTAGATAAAATAGTAAAAGTGTCAGATTCAGCAGTGGGTGTAGAGGGCTCTTCCATATATTTAGAAAAAGGAGAAAAGATACCTCTTAGAGATTTAATATATGGAATGATGCTTAGATCTGGTAATGATGCAGCTGTTGCCATTGCAGCAGATGTAGGAGGAAGTATAGACAACTTTGCATGTATGATGAACGACAGAGCTAAAGAAATAGGAGCGGTTAACAGTCACTTTGTTAATCCTAACGGACTTCAAAATGAGAATCATTATACTACTGCAAGAGATATGGCTATGATTGCAAGGGAAGCTATGAAAAATAAAGAATTCAGGAAAATTGCTTCAGCTAAATCATGGACGTCTGACAGGGGAGAAGGAAAGTACAATTATTTTGCTAATAAAAATAAAGTGGTATATCAATATGATGGGGGGAATGGAATTAAAATTGGATATACGAAAGCAGCTGGGAGAACTTTAGTTGCATCATCAAAAAGAGATGGGATGGAATTAATTTGTGTTGTTTTAAATGCACCGGATTGGTTTAATGATACTTATAAACTTATGGATTATTTTTATGATAAATATCAATTAGTTAAAATTGCTGAAGGAGAACGTTTAATTAATTCAGTTAAAATTGTAGAAGGAACTAAGGATTTTGCATATATTGGAACTAAAGAAAATGTAGTGTGTCCGTCCCTAAAAGATAAAGAATGTAAAATAAGTATTGCTTATGATGTGCAAAAATCAAGAAAAGCACCGGTCAGCAGGTGGCAGAAAGCGGGGAAATTAAATGTATATTGTGATGGAGAATATATTTATTCCGAACCATTATATTATTTAGAGGACATTGAAAGGGGAAGAAACAGTGAATAAGGATAATTCTTTTGATTGCATTGATGCAGGTACAGAAAATTGCCCATGTTATCTGGCTCTAACGGGAGATTGCTTAATGTGTACTAGATTACAAGGAAAAGATTGTTGTGATTGTAATTGGAAAGGTGTATGCATTTATAACGAATTTATTCAGGGAAATTGCAAAGTAAATAATCCAAGGCGTGATTTCGAAGCAGCTATTGTAGACAAAAAGTATTATACAGATGATTTGGTCATTTTTGTTATTCAGGTAGACAAGGGTTTTGCTCTAAAGACAAGTAAACCCGGATCATATTTATTTATAAGAGGAAGTAATCAAGACAGTTTTTATGATACTCCTATTTCTGTAATGAAAGCAGATGCAGAAAAAGGATATTTACATTTAGCAGTAAAGTCTATTTCTGCAAAGACAAAGAGTATATTAGATGAGGATGAAAAATTGATTATAAGAGGACCATATAGAAATGGTATTCAAGGAATAAGAGAGGTTTTTGATAAAAAAAATCGTCATAATAAAACTCTTGTTATTGCAAAAGGAATAGGTATTGCCCCCGGATTATTACTTGCAGATTATTTTAATAATCTATGTCAAGTTGATTTTATTGTAGATACAGAAAAAATAAGCAAGGAATTTGTGAAAGACTATTTAAGTGAAGGTTCTAGCACTGTAAAATATATGAATCTAAACGAATTGACTGCTCAGGGAAATATTAAAAATATTTTAATTGAGAAAAAGTATGAAACAGTTTTAATATTGGCTTCAGATTATTTTGTGGAAACTTTAGGGCCATTAGTTAGAGATGCTTTAAAAGATGCTGTTATTGCTGTAAGCAATAACTTTCATATTTGTTGCGGAGAAGGGCTTTGTGGAGCATGTTCTTGTATTGACAATGAAGGAAGAACTATTAAAATGTGTAAATGTCAAATGAAACAAGAATAAAAATTAAAACTAAAAGTACGATAAAATAAAAATACCTCATAAGCATTGCTTTATGCATGTATGTGAGGTATTCTTATTTTATAGAAGATACTTTAAATGGTGTTAAATTAACTTCCATTAAAAAAATAAAAAGAAAAAGCAGCTTTAAGATTTTTAAAAGTTAAAATGATTAAAAAGGGGACATGAATTGAATATTAAATTAATTGCATTAGATATGGATGGAACGTTATTGAGCAGTCAAGGCACATTATCAAATAAAAATAAAGAGATAATTAACGAAGCTATGAAAAGAGGAATAAATATAGTAATTGCCACAGGGAGGGTATTAAGTGCGCTACCTAAAGATGTCATAGCGGTTTCCGGTATAGAATATGCCGTAACTTCTAATGGAGCAAGAGTTGTTCGATTGGAAGATAATCACAGTTTATATACTAATTTAATTTCAGAAGAAAAAATAAATGATATAAAAGAGTTTGTTTTTGCAGATGATGTGTTTCTTGAAATCTTCTTTGATGGAGATGTATTTGTTGATAAATATTGTTTGGAAAAGGTGGATTCTTATAATTTACCTAAGTGGTATAGTGATTATGTTTTAAAAACTAGAACGCCGGTTGAAGATTTGAAAGAAACCTTAGAAGCAAATTTAGGGGCAATGGAAAATATAAATATTAATTTTAGCTCAATGGAACGAAGAAGTGAATTTTTAGAAAAACTTAAGAAAATAGAAGGAATTACTATCACAACTTCTTTGCCTCATAATATTGAAATTGGAGGAGCCACAACAAGTAAAGCTGATGGGGTTACTCAGTTATGTAATTTATTAAGTTTAAAAAGTGATAATGTTATGGCCTTTGGAGACAGTCAAAATGATGGAGCCATGCTGTCATTTGCAGGATTGGCTGTAGCTATGGATAATGCTAGCAAGGAAGTTAAACATCTTGCTGACTATATTACTAAATCAAATGATGAGGACGGAGTTGCATATGCAATTGAAAAATTTATTTTATAATAAAATTGTATGTAGAACTAATAATTATCATAATCCATAAAATTAATCCAAAAGTATAAGATTTGAATCTTGAAAAATGTAGCAATTTTACCCCGTAACGAATACTCTAATACATAGTATTCGATTAGGGGGCTTTTTAATGTATAAAGTAGTCGTTATTGGAGGAGGATGGGCTCATATATGATATATACAACAATAATAAATCTAATATTGAGTTTGAGCTGGGAATATTACTGTAAAAGAAAGATATATAAGTATTTAAAAAGTAATTTATAAAAGAGTTGTAATATTCTTCATAGCTACATAGAAATTATCATAATTTAATTAAAAGATTCAATTGGGGTTATGATGGTACCTTGACAAAATTAAATATACGGCGTATATTATTAAACAAAGGTTAGCAAACGCTAACCAATTGAGATTATGGCAAGGGAGGATTTAATATGTCTATAAAACTTGAGGGGGTAATGGAAACTTTATTGATAACCCTTTATGCAAGGGCGAAGGATGCTGCAAGTGCTACTCCTTTATTAAATGACAAGAAAGCTGTTGAAATGGTAAAAAAGATAGATTATGATTTTGCAAAATTTGATAGTGGATGGATGTCATATTATGGAGTTTTAGCAAGGGCTAAAATGATGGATGAAGAAGCAAAAAAATTTATAAGAAATAATCCTGATTGCGTTATTATTTCAGTTGGATGTGGTCTTGATACGAGATTTTCAAGAATAGATAATAATAAAATTCAGTGGTATAATTTAGACTTCCCTGAAGTAATTGAACAGAGGAAGTTGTTTTTTAAAGAAAATCCTAGAGTAAAAAATATTGCTAAATCAGCTTTAGATCCCACATGGCCAAATGACGTTAAAACAAATGGTAAAAAATTACTTCTTATATCAGAAGGTGTTCTTATGTATTTTAAAGAAGATGAAGTAAAAGATTTTCTGAATATAATTACAAACGGATTTGAAAGCTTTGAAGCACAGTTTGACTTGTTATATAAGATGCTTGTTAATAATGGAAGTAGACATGATACTTTGAAGAAAATGAATGCTCAATTTAACTGGGGAGTAAAAGATGGAAGTGAAGTTATAAAGCTTTGTCCTAAGATGAAGCAAACAGGACTTATAAATTTTACAAAAGAAATGAAACATTTGCTTCCGGGAACAAAAAAACTAATAGTACCTTTTTTGTATATAACAAATAATAGACTGGGGATATACACATATCAGAAATGATAATAGCTTAGAGCTGCAAGATAATGAGTAAAAAACTGCATTTTTAAATGATTAAAAATATGCATTAATAACTTAACCTTTATACTCAGAATCGTTTTTCGCATCCAGACATTTTGATCTATGTTTTCGGCACTCTCTATATAATGCTCAATCAATCGGGCGATTTTATCCTCTGCTGACAGCGTAGAATCCTCTTTGAAATAAGTCGTTACAAGATATTTGACACCGCCGATGACATAGCAAAGAGGTGGATGCTTGCTTACACCATTGGGGTGTGGATTCGTCTCCGTTATATGACGCTTTCCGTAAAGAGAGAAAGGGTGCAAAATAGCAATTTGTAAAGGCTATTTTTAAAAGCGAAAAAAGTAATAGAATTCCGTTATACCGGCGAAGGTATTCTTTTTTCCACCTCTGTCGGCAGGGACAACTCTGCGTGGTAGCCTTTTTCATCGGTATACAGATTGATTACACCGCCATACCGTTCCACGGTTTCCAAAACGGAGAAAACGCCAAGACCGAAGCCGTTTCGCTTAGAGGATAAATATTTCCCATCTCTGGTTTTCAGTTCACCGTCAAAGCTGTTGTCCACAACAAATTCAAGCTGACCGTCCTGTACCCGTCCGGCGATAAAGATTGTTTTATTTCCTGTTTGCTGGCGCTGACAGGCTTCCACCGCATTTTCCATCAGATTTCCAAGAAGACCGCACAGATCCACAATCGGAAAATTCAGAACAGAGGGAAGCAAAAGCCTTGCGCGGAATTGGATGCCGGCAGACTGCGCGAGATTGCTGTAATACTGCACCAACGCGTCCAGCTCAATGTTTTCTGTCAGGCGGCCGAGCCTGGTACCCTCGTTGATTTCCGTAATACCGCGGATATAGTTCTCCAATTCCTCACAGCGTCCTTCTCCGGCCAGTGTCATCAGAGTGCGTAAGTGATGGCGAAAGTCATGGCGTAGCTTTGCACTTTCCTCCACCTTCTGGTTCATCTGCCGCAGATGTTCCACCTGCATGGTCAGCTGACGTTTCATCTGCCGCTGTTCCTCGGCATAGACAAGGCTATGTCGGTAGCCCATGGTAATATCATACCCCAGCACCACGCCGGTTGCGATGACAAGGCTTAAGCTGCCCCATTCCTGAAACCAGCCGCTAAAGATTGGCTCGTAGTTCGGCAGGAGGCGATCCCAGACAAAGGAACAGGCATAGATAATATCTGCATAGAGCAGTATTGTCGCTTTTTCAATATTTCGGCGTACCGCCACAACGGCAGTAAACAGAAGATAAACGGCAGTAAGCAGCTTGAAGCCGAAAACCAGATTGGAAAAGGCAAGCATCAACGGCAGTGTAAGCTGTGAGGTAAACAATCCGTAAAGAAGCGCCAGAACACAGAACACTCCTGCAAAGGTGCCGCAGATTACCTGCATGGTTCTTTTTGTGTGGCAAATGCGATTATGGAGAAGGATGACGAGCAACGTTACTAGATATCCGCTGACCAGCTCTACCGTGTACCACGGCTGAATCGGCAGCGCCAGGATAACATGCACCACGCAGTAGGAAGTAAACACTGCGGTCGAAAGGCACAAAAGGAAAAAGAGCCAGATATTGTTCCCCCTGCGGGTACGAATGGCTAGATAAAAGCTAAAAATGGCAAGCATCAGTGTTACCGTGACCAAAATCAGGCAAATCCCGAACCGCAGTCCCCGGACTGTATAAGTATTCAGAGGTTCGCCAAAGGAAGGCGGATAAACAAGGCCGCTGTATAAAAAGGAGTGGTCACTGACCGCAAGCAGAAGTGTCACCTTGCCGGAGGCTTCAAAGGTAATGACACGGCATTGGGTCTGGTCCTGATAATCGTCTGGGTCCGGTTCGCCCATTTGCAGCTTCAGTTTATCATCAATGTAAAACCGGTAAGCGGAATAAATTTCCGGCAGCTCAATGGCATAGGTATGTTCCTCCTCAGGCAGATACAGCGTTAAGGCGTAGCTGGCACTTCCATGAGGGGAGCGGCGGGAGTCGCCCATAGCAAAATTAGACTTTTCACCAATTGACAGGTACTGATAATCATCCCGCTGCTGCTTTAAGGTATCCGGTGTCAGCAGACGGTCTGCATAGTAGCGCCAACCATCCCGCAGATAGCGGATGGGCGTGTCCGTCCAGTCTGCTTCTGAAACATACAGCGCACCATTAATGGGCTGAGGTGCCACCCTTGTGTACTTGTTGTCAAAGTGGTATAAGGAGATAAACAGCGCAGAGGAAAGGGCAGCTGTCAGAAGCAGTGCTAAAGACCGCCGCAATGCAAAAGGTTTTTTATCCATGGCGTTTCCTCCTGAAAAATGTAATCCCTCCCGCAGCTAAAAGCAAGCCGCCTGATATGGGAAGCAGCGGTGACGTACTTTTTTGTGCCTCCTGTGTACTTAATTGCTCCATAATTGTATAAGTTCCTGCCGTATCTGCCGCAAAGCGTAGAAGTTCCCCGTCATAGGAAACATCTGTAATCGGTTCGCCAGCTTCGTTCCGGACGTCTATATCAGCATTTTCCAACTGCGGAATATATCTAAGCCGCAATACCGTTCCTGAAAGCTGCGTAAGCGATTTGCCCGAAACCTCTACCCCAAGTACAATTTGACTGCTTTCCGGCTGGGTCAGCGTAACAGTCAGAGTATCTGTATCCGACAGAGCCAGAGCTAAAAGCAGGTTGCTTGGAATACGGACGGTTACATCGCTGGAACCAAAAACGACGCTTTCTTCCTCTTTGCAGAGATCTTTTAGACGCAGACCGGAAATGACCGTTTGGGTAGGAGAATAGGATTCTGTAACAGCAGCAGATTCCAGAGATGCAGAACTTTTCTCCAACTGCGTATTGTAATCATCTGATACCGGTTTCATTACTGCTTGAGCACTGCCCTTGGGTTTGGGTACTGTATCATTTTTTTCCTCAGGAGAGGTACTCTCTGCTAAATTGCCATTGCTGTTATGACTGTCGTTACTTTGAGAGTTACTGGGCGATTGTGGCGCGGTTGGAGTGGGCTGGGTTCCGCCTAATGAGGAATTTTGTCTCTCCTGTGGCTTCTGTGGTTCCCCCGGCGTGGAGCCTGAATCCTGTGGTGTATTGTTACCGCTATTAGTGCTGTCATCCTCATGGGAATCACTTGGTGTCTGGGACGGGGTTGGAGCTGGTTGTGTGCCTGAACCCGAACCACCGCTGTTTACGTCTCCGCCGTCCCGGTCGCCGCCTGAATAATCGAGGATACTAAGTTCCCCGTCATATTGAAAGGTCAGAACACCGGTCTGACCGCCGGGATAGGTTACCTTAAGCTCATAAGTGTTTCCATAGGTAAGAAGTTGCTGAGAAAGCTGAAGACCATCGGAGACAAACAAGAAGCCCTCACTTAATCTTGTCCATTCTCCCACATCCTGCCGCAGCCATAGGTTAAACTCATCCAGCTGCTCTTCCTGCGCGACAGAAAGTACCCACGGAAAGCGCAGAAAGCCCCGTCCGGCTACACAGCAGTTAATATCCGGCTCGCCGGGAACCTGAATGGAAACTGCGCAAAGCTGCCGGGGCAATGAAACACCGTCTGCCAGCGTATATTCCGTTCCAAGGTCGGGTGATGTAAAAACATAGTACACGCCAGCTGTGATAGTATCCACAGCATCCAAAGACCATGCCCCTGATATGAAGTCATAGGGATTGTCATCTGCATCATAGCCGGTGAAGCCTGTGACAGTGTCGGCAAACCATTTGGAAAGCTCCTCCTGTGGAGTTCCAACGGCAAATGCCACGGCATCCGTTCGGTCTGGTTCATCAAAGCTGGTGAGAGTGATTGCTGCAGGAGTTACGGTAAGTACTGGAGCAGTTACCTGTACGGAAATGGAGACAGTATTTTCTAGTCCATCCGAAAGCGCTGCTCCCGCTGGGACAGAAATTCTTCCAATCGCAGTGTAGATGCCGGGTGTTTCCGCATCCACTGTACTGAAATCCCATGTAACGGGCAATGTAAGCGAATAGATAGAATCCTCCTTTTCCGCTGTGCCGGAAATGCTGATAGAGTCCAGTTCATTATGTAACTTGGTAAAGCTGGTATCGCCGCAAGCCATGACAAACGTACCCGTGAAAGCATCCGGGGTAGTATAAAAAATGACGCTGCCGGAATCGGTAACAGTATCTGTGGCTTCGGTTTCGGAAGGTACAGCTGGTTTCTCTGCCGCCAGTACAGAAGGTACAAGCGCTGTGTCAAGAAGCAGGATGGTTAAAATCAGTGTAAGTATTTGCTTCATATTCCATCCCCCCGCAGAGAACCGGCGGAGAGACTCAGACGCTGCCTCTGTACCTGCCGTTGTAGGCGCCTGCTGACTGGCAGTTGCTCCCCGTTTTTCAGGATGAGATGATCGCTATCAAGCTCTCGCACTTCCTTTAGGTTAACCACAATGCCCTTAAAGCAGGACATAAATTGCGGATAGTTGCTTAGCTGGTCGGAAAGTTCTGAAAAGCTGCCGGATACTGGAATAAGACAGTCCTTTAAATGGATACAGACACGGCGGTTTTGATAATCTGCATAAAGAATACGGTTCAGAGTGATTTCCAACGGCTGATTCCTTGTAGTTACCGAGATGGAGGGAGCACTCTGCGATTCTGCAATCTTGCAGTAGTGCAGTGCCCTTGATAGCTTTTCAAGCGTGGCTGGCTTTACGATGTAATCTGCCGCCCGGACATCGTAGCTTTTCACACCGAATTCCGAGCTGGTGGTAAGGAAAATCAGATTGAGATTCTCGTCAAGCTGCCGAAGTTTCAGTGCGCAGTCCACGCCGTTCTCGTTGTTTAGAAAGATATCCATAAAAACAACATCATAGCTGCCCGATATGTAATCGCTGAGCAGTTCCCTGCCACTATGAAATTCTGTGATTTGCATCGGCTGCTGCTGATTGGTTTCATATTGCTTCAAAAGGCTGCGGAGTATTTCACACTCAGTAACCATATCGTCTACGATTGCCATATTCATTTCAACTCCTCCTTTGAACATAATAATCCATTTAACATTATATCACAAATTTCAAGAAAACTATGACCGCTTGTGCAGCTTTTGAACCGCTTGATCATAACCTATTGAAAAACACTTGACAAGATGCTATCTTAATAAAAACTACCAAACTTCTGTGAAAGAGGTTTGGTAGTTGTTTTTGTATAGGGAAAACATCAAGCTATGCTGGAGGATGGTTATTTTACAGTCAAAAAAATATTCGCGTTTAGGCGGTACAAGGAAGGAGGAGGTCACGTGAATGTCGCATTGTGCGCAGCGTTCTTGGAAGAGGACGTCTGGGAAAACCGTCTGGTAACGGCGGCTTTCCCGAAAAAGGTTGAAATTACGGAGTGCAATAGCATCAAGGCACTTCTAAAAATATTGGAATTAAAGCCGTTTTCACTGCTCATTGTTGTGCTAAACGGTGTGGCGGGACTGGAAGCGGTACGACAGCTTCAGGAGAATGCACCGGGTGTTCCTCTTCTGTGGATTTCCGATGAGGATTACAGCCTGTTTGGATATCAGTATCGTGTGACCAGATTTTTAAACAGACAGGTATCCGATGCGGAGCTGCGGGAAGCGGTAGCAGGCTGTCTCAAGCTTTCGGAAAAAGAAGAGGAGGAAACAGTAAAATGACAAAATCGATTGCGCTGTGCGGTGTGCAGGACGAAATTGCCCATGCGCTGGAGCGTCATGGAGGATACAAGATTCTGCCATTTGGAGACGAACCGGAGCGACGGGGAGATGTAAAGTTGGGATATTTTTTGCGGGACGGTTCGCTTGTGGAGCTTGCCGTCGTGGGCTATCCCGGAGCAAAGGGGCTTGCCGCCTGCGACTATCTGCGAACGCAGAACTGCGAGCTGCCCATTCTTTGGCTGTGCGACCGTCAGGAATTTGAGCCGGAGGCAAAGCGGCTTGGAATTGGCTTTTGCGGCACTGGCCCACCGAATACGGAGCAAACAATACAAGGTATTTTGAAAACAATTAACATGAGAGGTTCTGAAGGAGGAACGAAATGAAAAAACGAATTTTAAGCATGGCGCTGTGCCTGTGCATGGTATTCACCCTGCTGCCAACGACAGCGTTGGCAGCGGATGCGAACGTCAGAATCGGAAGCACTACACTCACAAACGGTAAGTATTACATCGTTTCCAGCGATGCTGTGACTGAATTGGACAGCGCACCGGCAAGCGGCGGCTACCTATATTACACCCAAGAAGAGGGAAACGCCGTTCTAACCGTGACAGGGGACGTAACGTATATCAGTACTATTCCAGCTCTCTCAATCACAGCCTGCACCCTGACCCTTACCGGCAGCGGCAACCTGTCCATGACAAGCAGCATGACTCCGGCAGTGAACGGCAATTCCAACAGCAGCCTAATCACTAGCAACTATACAGGAGCACTCAATTTTATTTCTGGTAACAACAGTGCCATTACCAATTGCACTGATATGATGCTGGAGACGACAGGAGCACTGATAATCAGTGGTAACAGCGACAGTGCAACAATTTATAGTGGAAACGACGTCACACTGAAGGGCGGCATCGTCAGCCTCACCAATTTAGATTCCGATAATAGTCAGTTGATCAGCGCGGGAGGCGAGAGCGTTTCTGTCACCGCCACCGGTGGTGATCTGAGCCTGATCGGCAGTACCTCCGTTTCGCCGCTCCTCATTGCGGACAGCGGCGAACAAGGAACAAGCGGCATTGTGACTCTTTCTGCAAGTGGCAGCATTACCGTGGCCAACGACGACTCTGGCATGGCAGTGGGCTGTGCGCTGAATGCATCGGCAGGGAAGAACATAACACTTGAAAGCACAGATGGTATGGCTGTGGGCGGCAATCTGACAGTTACAGATGCTGAAAATGTCATTATTAGCGGGGGCAGAAGTGATGCTCCAACCATTTCGGGCACCGCAACAATCACGGCGGACAAGGACATCACCATTAACTCCGCATTCATGCTTGATATCGGTGGCATCGCCACCCTCACAGCCGGTGGATTGGTTATCCGCACAACCAGCACGGGGACAACAATTACCAAGGACGGCACAACAATCAGCGCCTCCTACGGCGGCGACATTAGAGAAAGCGGTCTGAATATTTCTGGAAAAGATGACAACGGTAATAACGACTCGACCTATAACGCGCCTGCAGCAGCTACCCTTTACAAAGCGGGAGACGGTTATGCCCTGTTCACCCCAGCTGTTACAGGAGATTCCCCTGCAAACGCAAAACTGGAGTTCTTAGATGCAACCATCGAAACAACGGACGCTACTGCATTAAGCTTGCCATCCACAGAGCCCGTTGACATTACTGTCACTGGCGACAATTTGTTGAGGGCGGGGGGCAGCAAGAATGTTATCGCGACCAATACGCAGGAATTGTCCGTCACAGGCGGCGGCAATTTGATCCTTGCTGGCTTATATTATGGTGTTAATGTTAACGGCACAGACGAGGTCACCATCAATATCACAGGTGACCTGACCTTTGATACTGCCTCTCAACCGATTTCCACTAGCGGTGATATCACGGTTTCTGCAAAGAGCATTACATCGAAGTCGGGCTATTATTTCAGTTCTGGCAATGGTATGGTGTCTCTTACTGCCACGGACGGGGACATTGTCATTGATGATACAGAAAAGACAAACAAACAAGAAAAGATAAAAGCGGCTGGAGCTATTACACTAAATGCACCAAATGGCAAAATTGACATTACCCATGATAAAAGTGGCTGTTACGCTCTAAATAGCACTTTTGGTATCATCACCGTGACTGCGTTAAACGATGTGATAATTAACGCAATCAACGGCGGCGGTATCTATAGTGGTGCAAATACTGATACTTCTGACGTGATATCAGTCAAAACGACAAATGGCAGTATCCAAATGAACTGCGGTGATAATTATGAATGCGTTCAAGCCATCCGTGGTGTAGCATTGGAAGCGGCCAAGGATATTACGCTGAACGGCACGGAACAATATTCCGCTGCAATTCAGGCAACTGGTTCACCTGTTAGTATTACCGCTGGGGGAAAGCTATCCTCCACCTCTGCCTTCGGATTTCAAATGGGTATACTGACCATTCAGGCGGATGAGGTGTCCATTGCAGGTACTAGCCAAGATGGTATTAACGCAAACAGCGTGAGCATCACCAAGGATGGCACAAATAACTGCAAAAGCGTGAGCGTTACCGCCACTAGTAATTACGACAGCTGGGCGGCAATCAACTCCCCGAATGTGATCATCAAGGCGGATAATGTGCTGATTTGCGGAAATAGCAGTGCGAAGGCAATCAGCGCAACAAACCCCGATGGCACGGTTACCATTGGTGATGCAGGCATGATAATCGGCGCAGTTTTCATTAGTGGTACAAGCGCAATCAATCCAAATATTTTGAATATAGAAAGCACTGGTGTTGATGCCTCTGCTGGGCTGAATTTATCCACGCCTCCTAGTGTAATCACCTATTATAAGGCGGGGAACGGCTATGCGCTGTTCACCCCTGCAACGACAACGACACCTGCGACACTGACTCTGCATAACGCCAGCATTACCTCAGGAAGCACAATGCCTCTTAAATTGGTTGAAGAAACCGTTATCAAGCTGGAAGGGGCGAACAGCCTTACAAACACCAACACTAACACCGGCGTAGGCATCAGTGCTAGTTCATCAACTAATGTATTGCAGCCCGTTATCATTCAGGGCGGCAGCGGCGATTCTCTCAATGTTTCCGCTTGGCAGTGCACACAGATGAGTGCATTGACCATAGACGGTGGCAGCGTTACCATGGATGGTATGATTTACGGCATCTTATTGGAGGGGAACATGGTTCTCAAAAACGGCGCAAAGGTGTCCGCTAGTGGTGGAAATACGGGAGATGCAGTTCAACTTGAGGGTTATAGTCTTACCGTCAGTGATGGCAGCACCCTTACCATCAATGAGAGTGCTGCTTACATTACAGGCGACCTGACCATCAGTGGCAGTGGCTCAAAGGTGACCATAAACAGAGGTGCAACGGCAATGGTTTTAGGCATTGTTCAAGTAGAAAACAGCGGCGTGCTGGAGAATAACGGTATATGGCAAATGAAGCTCGGCACAAAGGACGATGACATCAAAGCACTGAAGCTGACTGGAATCGGTGTTGTAAAGGTATTGACAAATGAACCAAGTCCTCTTAATCCTCCTATATGGGATACCTACACTAACGAAGGTGTTAAGGTGAAAGAAATCAGCAGCAATCTCGACCTGACCACTAGCGGCGACAGCGGCAATTTGACGGCTGACGGCTATCATTGGGACGAAACAAACAATACGCTGACCCTTGGTGACGTCTTTGTGAGTGGTAGTTTAACCTTGCCAGATAACACAATCATCAAAACCACGTCAGGCAGTACCATCAGCGGAGGTATCAATGGCGCTGGCGGTACTGCTATGCACCTAACCTTTGAAGGCACAGCGCCCCTTGTCATTAACGGCATCATCAGCCTAGGGGCTAACGGCGATACGGTTACCGTGAAAGACGGTGCACAGGTCGCGGTAAACGGAAGCTTGTCTTTGGGCGTTTACGATGGTATGTTGAACGTCATCGGTTCTGGAACAAAGCTGAATATTTCTTCTGACAGTAGCTATGCGGCTTTATGCGGCGAAGTAAATGTTGAAAACGGGGCATCCTTGACTGCGAAGGCCGCTGGTTCTAATGCTGTTGGTTTAAAGGTGGAAAAATTCAACGCTGCAAGCGGTAAGGTGTCCGTCTCCGGCGGTTCGACGCTGACAGTCGGCTGCGATTACGGCGTGTATGTGAAAGATGGCAGCTTTACTATAGATGAAAGCAGTACCTTTACCGCAAATGCCGCCATTGCCGCCATCTGCGTGGTGGATACCAGCAAGACAAAACAACAAAGCCAGACATTGAAGGTTCCGTCGTCGATGCTTCCTAGCGGAACAAAGATAACCGATGCGGTCGGAAATACCGTTGGATGCGGATATCACTACTTTAGCATAGCAAACAATGCAAACACTCTTTCGGCAACAAATGAAGGAAGCAATCCGGCGACGCTTACCGGTGCGCTGGGTGCACTGACGCTAAAAAAAGCAAGCTCCGGTGGGAACGACAATAATAATGGAGGCAACAATAATTCGGGCAACCACAATTCGGGAGGTGGCAGCGTCAGCTATACCCTGACCTTTGAAACCAGCGAAGGCTCTAAAATTTCCAGCGCATCCAAGGCTTACGGCACGGTCATTAACCTGAGCAGTTATAAGCCAACCCGTGACGGCTATGATTTCGCAGGCTGGTATTCCGACGCGGCGTTGACCTCAAAAATCACTAGCGTTACGCTAACCAAAAGCACGACCATCTACGCTAAGTGGACGGGAAAAAACGCGGAAGGCGCAAGTCCCTTTACTGATGTCACGGATAGCGCGTATTATCATGACGCGGTGATGTGGGCGTCAGAAAAAGGCATTACAAGCGGCACGACAAGTAGCCAATTTAGTCCGGATATGATTTGCACCCGCGCACAGGCGGTCACATTCCTGTGGCGCGCGAAGGGTTCTCCAGAGCCGGCCTCCGCAAATTGTCCGTTTACCGATGTTTCCGCAGACGCCTACTATTACAAGGCTGTTCTTTGGGCCATTGAAAAGGGCATCGTGAAGGGCACTTCTCCAACAACCTTCAGCCCAAGCGATACCGTGACACGTAGCCAGAGCATGACCTTCCTGTGGCGCGCGACGGAAGAAACCACGTCCGCATCGGCAAATCCGTTTTCAGATGTGTCCAAGAATGCCTATTACGATAACGCAGTCCTGTGGGCAGTGGAAAAGGGCATCACGAAGGGAACGTCTGCTACGACGTTTAGCCCCGATGGCGGTTGCACCCGTGCGCAGATCGTGACATTCCTATATCGGTATATGGGGAAATAAGAAAATGCTCTCTCGGAATCTTAAGTGATTATTACAAAGTCAAAATAACATGCTTTGAAAAATAATTATTATTCAAAACCAAAGAAAAGGGGGGAGATTTTAATAAAAAAGAATCTTCAAAGCCTTACAAATCAAGGGTGAAGGTTCTGAGAGAATAGAAAACCATAGGAGGAATTTTTTATGAAAAAAAGGCTATTAAGCTGGTTATTAACATTAACCCTGGTGCTAAGCCTAGTGCCAGGAATGACCATAACAGCATCGGCGTGGGGTAAAACATCTTATGATGCTCTACTTAACGCTATCAGCAATCAGACACTGCTGGAGAACCGCGTTGGTGGTTCCATCGATGATGATGATAGTGGATATTTTGCCATTGATGGCACTAAAATTACTAATTCAGATTCAAGGCATGCACAAATTGCTTCTGGTAATTCATCAAAGGACTTCACTTTTAATAATCCACCCCAAAGTGATTCTTCCTGTGCTACCTTCTTTCGTATCGTTCTTAAACCAAGTGAAACTAGCCGAATGCTAACTTTCAAGGTCAATCTGCCTAATAATAATGGTACGTACTACCACGACGGTGTTTTCAGACTGTTTATCTTTAACTCTCAGGTCCCCTATGTAGACAACAGTGCCCAACACTCTTACGATCCACAGTTGTCTCGCGAGGAATATGCCGTTGGAGGAAGTAAGCAACCTGAAATCGTTGGAGATAGCAAGCTTCTCCCAAATAGCGAAACTTATGTGCAGGAAAAAACAGGCGGGGGCGAAGCTACCTTCGGGGCTGTAATCAAGCCTTCCCCTGAAAAAAAGGTATACGTTTATCTAGTCTATGACCCTGCCCGTAATAATTGGGACGGAGGTGATGATTCTGCTGCATCACGCTTTGCATTAAACGACTACAATGCAAAATTTTCAATAAGCGACCTTAATCTTTATGAGGAAGTTCCAGACACCTTAGATGTTGCAGACAATAATGATTATATAGTACGAGAAACCATCAATGATACTAGTACTCTCCATACTGGAAGCTATAATAAGAAGATATATTACTATGACGAAAAACGCCCTACTTTAGAGCTTCTAACTCTTGCCGGAAACTCTCCTTATTTGTTCTCTAGCGGTTCAAACAGCTACACTGCAACGAAAACAAATCTAAGATACCAAGGCAGTGGAGCAAATTTACAAAATGTCAGTCAATCCGGTAGTGCCTCTGGTATTTCTTCTGCCTTGGCGGGTCTAGCCAGTCAGGGTTTATACTTAGGTAATGCTACGAATGATGGTACTTGGAATACCTCAGAAAATACTCTGACAGTAAATGGCCAACTGTCGGTACCTTTATATTCCGCAACGAAAGACATCTTCCTTACTATCAATGGTGAGAATATCTCTTCCATAACATTTAATGGCAGCACCGCTGCAAAAAAAGATAACTCCTATACACTTAGGATACCTAAAGAGACATATGGAGAGATACACATTAACACTAGCGCCTTGTCACCACTAAAATTTAATACAGATACAACAGAAAAACAATCTGTAGCCATAACTTTTAATAACGATAGCAACACCCTTGGCAATTCTCAGAAATTAACCTATGGAGACAACCTGTGTGAATTGCTTAAAGTAACATATGGCGGTCAGCCCGTAAATGAGGAAGGGGTTTTCTCATGGAGTTTATTGCAGGGTACTAAGCATATTGATGCCTCCGGCATGGCAGATTTAGCTGGAACTGGGTTAACAGAACGCTATAAGGTTACTTTCAGTAGCTCTTCCTACTATGGAGAAGCGGAACTGTCTCTGAATAATTGCGCAATTGATAAGCGCGCCCTTACAATGAAACTTGGAGGTGAATTGGTAAAGCAATATGATGGAACGAACAGCATGAAAATCCATAATACTTCTACTACTACGTGTAAATTCGAAGGCTATCTAAGTAAAGATGCTGCCACATTTGAAAAAATAAATAAACTATCTGATGTAAGAAAAAAGGATTCCTTCCTTTACGGTATCTTTTCTAGCCCTGATGCTGGGACAGGAATTAATGTAGTTATTAATAACTGTGAGTTTTATTATGTGGAAGGGGAAAACCCCATCCTTAAAAATTATTATATTAAGGATGGATCATCTGGAAATATAGGTACTATTCAGCCTAAAAAGTTAGGCACAGTTAATGGATTTAAAATTCTTCCAAGAGCATACGAGGCAGGTAATACAAAGGTTGAATTAATTGCAGAAAATCTTACTTTATCAGAAGAAGAGATTCTGGAACGAGACAAGGGTAAAGTAGGTGTTGCTTTAAAGTCTACTATAAATACAAAGGAATTTAATCGGGGAAATGACAATGTTGGAACTGTTTCTGTAGAATTTCGCTTTCTTGATAACCTTGAATTAACTGGAGAAAATTCAAAAAATTATATTTTCAGTGAATTTGGCTTTACTTTTGTTAAAAGCTTGGTTTACACTGAGACATACAGTCCTGAACTTCGGTTTTATCTGGAGTCAGATACGAATCCTTTAGAAACCTATACTGCCACCTACAAAGGAGAGGCTATTGAGCCTTACATTATGACTGCCGATAAACGTTACTATATGTCTGCTCTCAAGGAATACTGCGATATAGAATACAGTAACAATATTGAGCCAGGCACTGCCACCGTAACCATACGTAACAAAGACCAGAGATACCCTGAGAATGGCAAGCTTGTATTCTTTACTACGACCTCCGCCAACTTCACAATTCAACAATTGGAAACAACGGAAGCAGCCTCTTTAGCAGACACCAACAAGGGCAGTAACAACTGGTACATCGGCGACGTAACTGTCAATGCCCCAAATGGATTTCAGATTTCAAAAGAAATAGGCAAAAATGCAAATTGGAAAGACTCCCTTGTTGTCGCTGAGGATATGAATGGCAGCTACACCTATTATCTCAAAAAGACTGCGGACGGCAGTGTCACCGCATTTAAGACTATTGAGATTAAGCGGGATTCGACGGCACCTACAATATCAGCAATCAACAATTCAAATATAACTGACAATGCAGCAACCGTCACCGTAAATGCCAATGACGATGGTTCTGACATAGCCAGCTATGAACTGTCTAAAACTAGCGGCGGCAGTGAACCTACTATCACTGGTGGTGACAACGGTGTATTTAACATTTCAAATCTGCTTCCTAATACACAATACGACTTTACCGCAACGGTCAAGGATAAGGCAGGCAATGTGACTACACAGGCTTTAAGCTTTACCACTGAAAAAACACTGCCTACTGCTGGTGAGCCAAGTTTTGACAGTGCAGTTTATGGGACTCCCTTAAGCAACCTTACTATTGATTCTGGGACATCTGCCATAGCAGGAAGCTGGGTATTGGATGATAAGATCAAAAACGCAGACAGTATTTATCCAACTGTAAATGATACAACAGAATACACTGTCGTGTTTATACCTTCTGAGAATTCTGACAGCTACGGTAAATTAACGCGTAAGCTGAAACCGACCATCATACCGAAAGAACTAACTCTCTCCAAGGTCACTGGTTCGAATAAAAAGTATGATGGCAAAAATACGGTGAATATCACAAATGCCAAACTAAATGGCATTATAAATTCTGATGAGGTTTATGTAGACACCAATGGGCTGACAGGAACCCTTAATGGCTCCGACGCAGGCACTTACAATGCAATTAACCTTGGCAACATGACACTGGCAGGTAAAATGGCAGGCAACTATACTCTAAATCAGCCGGTTGAAGAAATCTCTACAACAGTAGAAATCTTGAAAGCTGACGCGTTTACCTTGAACAGCCCTGCAATAATGGCAAAGAATCAAGATAACTACACCCTACGTCTTGAACTGACTCATATCAGTGGTTATCCGCTGGCTCCTGGCGGCACGCCCGTATTTACGGTTACCAGTAGCAACTATAATTCCCTGAGCAGTGCAGCCATGGACGGGAATACGCTCATTCTTGTAACAAACAAAATGCAGAATTATACTTCCGATACTGTAATCATCGATGTTACGGGTATGGATAACTATGAGGACAGTACTATCACTGTGAATGTAGATTATACTGACAAAGTCCCTGTAACTGTTTCAGGTGTAACTGTAACAGATAAATCTTATGACGGTGGTGAAATCAGTTATTCTGGTACACCTGTTTCTACTTCTAGGGTAGATAATTCAGAAATAACTCCTTCTGGTTATAACTACACCTGGCAAACAGCCAGTGGGCAAATTCTATCTGACCCTCCAAAGAATGCAGGTGACTATAAGTTGATTATTTCGGTGGAGGACAACGACCCTGATTACATTGGTAGTGGAGTAGTGAACTTTACCATCAGCAAGGCTACTATCACCATCACTGCTGATAACAAAACTGCATATGTAAACGAGGAAAAACCAACTTTAACTTATACTGTGTTTGGTCTTGCTCCAAATGAAGAATTAAAAAAGCTTCCAAACCTTACCTGTGATTCAGATATGGGGAAAAGCAATACTTACACAATAGCTGTCAGCGACGCATCGGTACCGGAAGGTGACAACTACAATGAAAAAATTATATACCATAACGGAGTGTTGACTGTAAGCAACTCGTCTTCCGGAGGTTCATCGGGTTCGTCAGGTGGATCTTCTGACAGTGCTGCCACTGTTCTGGTTTCAAGTGATTCCGTAAAGATTAGTTTGTCTGCTACTGTCTCTAATGGCACGGCAACAATTTCTGTCACGGACACGCAGCTTTCAATGATCGCTTCCGCAGCTAAGAACACCGGCACAATCAAAATTGATGTATCCGGTCTCAAGGTCAATGCCATAGTTATTCCGTCTAAGGTTATTTCGGCAGTGGATAACGCTTCCGCCTCCGCAGGTCTTGAAGCAGTACTTTCAAACGGTACTGTAACCCTTGACAAAACTGCGCTTAACGCTATCAAAGACAAGGGCGACGCAAAGATTTCCATTGAGACTGTGGATAATGCAAAGCTTAGCAATACGCAGAAAGCAGTACTTGGCACGCAGGCAAATACGGCGGTTGTAGTTGATGTAAACGTCTATATAAACGGAACCAACACCAGCACGTTTCATAACGGCAACCTTCACGTTTCCGTTCCGTACACGCTCAAGCCCGGTGAGAACGCAGACAGCATCACTGTCTGGTTTATAAAGGCTGATGGTACGATTGAGCCGAAGAGTGGCACGTACAGCAACGGAAAGGTAGAATTTACAACTGACCACTTGTCTCAGTATTTGATTGTAAGCTTCCCGTTTGCGGACGTAGACCAAAATACATGGTGCTATGGCAGCGTGGCTTACGCCTACAACAACGGCCTATTCTCAGGTACTTGCGCTACCACTTTCAGCCCTAACACGGCCATGACACGTCAGATGATCTGGATAGTGCTTGCGCGAATGGACGGCAGGATGCCAGCCGATATGGACGAAGCTCGTAATTGGGCAATAGAAAATGGTATTTCTGACGGATCCAATCCGATAAACTTCATCAACCGCGAACAGCTGGCGGCAATTCTCTATCGCTACGCTACTTATAAAAAGTATGACACCACACAGGGTGGCATGGCTATTCGGGAATTTGTAGACTATGACAGTGTTTCTGGTTATGCGCAGACCCCGATGAACTGGGCGATTAATGCCGGGCTGATAAAAGGAAGCAATAATAAACTGATGCCTCACGGCGATGCTACCCGTGCGCAGGTTGCAGCAATCCTAATGCGCCTTATCCAAAATACAAAGGAGTAAACGGGGAAGGGTTACTTTAACGGCTATCATGCCCTTGAGTCTGACTATTCTTCTCTGCCAGATACGCTAAAATCGAGAACTATAAGGTAGTTGTAAGTAGCATAAAACAAAGGAAATAAGGGTATAACAAAAGAACGCACAGGTTTTGGCCTGTGCGTTCTTTCAGATAATTGGCACGGATACGTTTTGCCATAAGTGAATTTGAAAAAATATTAAAGTCATATTTCCCACTTGAAATAGCTGAAACTGTCCTCTAAATTGTTAAATTTATTATTTTTCTAGATAGGGTTTTTCCTATTTGTTCTATTTAAAAGATAATCGGTGCTTGTATCATGAAAATCAGCCAATTTAATTAAAATTTCAGTAGGAATATCCACTTCACCACGTTCATAATTACTGTAAATCCTTTGGCTGCAATTGAGAATCGCAGCAATTTGTGTTTGTGTCATATCCTTATCTTCACGTAAATTTCTTATTCTTTCGTACATTAAAATCACCTCAGTATTATTATATTTAGCGATATTATCGCTATTGACTTTTAGCGATAATATCGCTAAAATGATCTTAAATAATAAACAAATATGGAAGGAGAATAAATTATGAAATCTATTTTACAAGACTTCTATAAAGATGATCTTTGCCTTGATGAATTGATTGTTTCAAAAAATCCAGAATATCATACATTAAACAAAAAAATATCTGATATTATGAACCTGTGGAAAAGTAAACTTTCAAAAGATGATTTTATAGAGCTTCAGAGTTTGTTAGATTTACATTCTCAAATTGACCTTATGTATGCTGAAGAATCGTTTGTATACGGATTTAAACTTGGTACAATTATGGTGATTGAGGAGGAGTTAGCGCGTAATGTAGATTAAAAATTATACCCTATAATTGCAAAATGAAAAATCAGAGTATTGATAAATAGTTACGTATCAATTTACATACTCTGATTTTACTGTAAAAACTTTATTTTAACCTTTTTATATCAATACTTCATAAAAACCAGATTATCTGCGTATGTTGAAAGATAAAGAAAAAGACAATCGATTCAAATTTTGGCTGAAAGCCCGGAAAGGAAGAGGCATGTCCAAGGTAGCGATATATTGCAGACTATCTGATGAAGATGAATATAAAAAATCACCTGAAGATTACAGTGAAAGTATACAAAATCAGAAAAATATGTTAACGATATATGCTATGGAGAAAAATTGGGATATTTATAAAATTTATTGTGATGATGATTTTTCGGGAGCTGATGCAAAAAGACCGGAATATAATAAGTTGATTAAAGATGCTGAAGATAGAAAATTCGATATTGTTTTATGTAAAACACAATCAAGATTCACCAGAGATTTAGAACAGTTAGAAAAGTATGTCCATACTCAATTTGTTGAATGGGGAATTCGTTTTATAAGTGTTATAGATAACGCTGATACAGAAATAAAAGGTAATAAAAAATCAAGACAAATAAACGGTCTTATTAATGAATGGTATCTTGAAGACTTATCTGATAATGTAAAAGCTGTTTTATTATCAAAGAAAAAACAAGGCAAATTTATAGGAGCTTTTCCACCATATGGTTATTTAAAGGATCCAAATGACAAAAATCATTTGATAATAGATAAAGATACTGCTCCAATTATAACAAGAATTTTTAATCTATATATAAAAGGCTATAGTTTGAGGAAAATTGCTTTGATTTTAAATAATGATATGATTCCTTGTCCTGTAAAGTATAAGCAAGAAATATTGGGATTAGCTTACAAAGTTGACAGTAATAGAACAGCAGGCAGACAAATATGGAAAGATAGTTCAATACATATGATTTTAAATAATCGTATGTATATTGGAGATATGGTACAAAATAAATCGGTAAAATTAAGCTATAAAAAAAATATTGTAAAAAGAATAAAAAAAGAAGATTGGATTATTGTTGAAAATACACATGAACCAATTATCGACAAAGAAACTTTTTATAAAGTTTCAGAACTGGCAAGCAAAAAATTAAGACCCGATAGAAATGGGAATATTTCAAAATTTGCAGGTAAGTTAAAATGTTCATCATGTAATTCTAATCTTGTAAAATACAGTGTAAGAAATAGGAATTATTATAGATGTGGGCTAGCCCAAAGCAATAAAAATATATGTAATGGTAATGGTATCTCAGAAAAGATGTTAGAAAATTGTATAAAAGAAGAGCTTAAAAGTAATATAAAAAAATATGTCAAAATAGAAGAAATTTTTAAGATAATTAAAGTGGAAAGAGCAAGTGAAAATGAAGGAAAAGAATTAGAACAAAGCATAAAAACTTTAAAAAAAGAAATTAAAAATAAAGATAATTTAATTACAAATCTATATAAAGATAAATGTAATAAAATTATCTCTGAAAAACAATTTATTATTTTAAATAAAATTTTTATTGATGAAAGAGAAGAGTTAATAAAATCTGTTAATGTACAAGAAATAAAACTAATAAAAATGAGGAAATCTAAAGAAAAGATACAAGTTGAATTGAATGAAGATAAAGAAAAGATAAAATTTATAAATTCTTTTTTAAATTTTAAAGAATTTACTAGAGAAGTAATAGTTGAAGTCATCGATTATATTGTTATTGAAAATCTTAAAGGAAAGAACAATAAAAAAATTGAAATACATTGGAATTTTTAAATCAACAATAAGTAAACAATCAAGTTAAATGGCTTATTGGTCCAAATTAAAAGATTTCTATTTACATATGTTGACCGTTATTCCTGAAAGACAACGGTCAACATATTAGCGTGATTTTTTGAAATATACTTAAATAATACCTTAGAATATAGTACTATTTGAGTACAGACAAAGCCTTGGACTAGTAGTTCCCGAGTCCGAGAAAATATCCGTACACCCCAGTCTGTAAGTTAGATAAATACCCTCGAGTCTGTAAGAAATTTTGTGTAAACTAGGTAAATATTCTCTTGGATTAATCTTATCAGTTATTTATTTTATTAATAAACCCCTTTGAAAACATAAGTTGATAAGATACACCGTTATTCTTTGACTTCAGTTGTTATGTCTTTCGCTTTCTCTCTAGATGCTTCAACAACTTTTTCAAGTTCTTCGACTGATAACTTTTCCAATTCTTTTATATTATTCAACATTTCATCCCAATCCACGTTATTGCTAGCTTCAATTTCTGCATCTACCTTAGCAATCTCTTCCTCTCCGCTGCATGATACAGAAATCATATCTGTAGGAGTCGTCCAATATTCTAATAGTAATGCTTTTTTCTTTTCGTTCTTAATGCTTAAAATGTAATCCGTAACCATTGACTCATCTTTTACACCTTTTGAGTCAGTTTCTTTTACTGAATCCTTTTTTTCCCTTTCCATGTTGTTAGATGCTTTTAGTGATTCTGTATCTTTAGGAGCTTCTGTCTCAGTAAAATATTTCAGAGTAAAAAGACCTCCCAATGCAACAATGCATAATAATAATAATGCAACCAGTGATTTTTTCATTTTTTCTTGTATGGTGTATTTATTATAAAATACATCAATACTCTCCTTTCCTTTCAATTTTGTTGTAATCAATAGTGACATCGTGGACTTTAAATTTCTTAATAGCTTTGATTATTTAAAGATGTGTATTGCCACAGTTTATCTAAATCACTTATAGAGTTAGTCTTTGAATTTTTATATCGTACAAGTTTATGACGATAAAACTGTAGAACATACACAGTGATTAATAACAAAGGAGATAATTTTATGATTTATATCGGTATTGATATTGCCAAAAGATTAAGCCCTTAAACTATAATAAATAATCCAAGGGCTGTTAATTACCATATTACTATTACATACAATATGATTATTTTCTACCAATAATGAGTAGTATAACTCTTATCTGTAGAGCAATATCCTTTACCGTAGAAAGTTCCCCAGTTAGTTATTCTCCATTCTGGTGTACCTTGATCATCTGTTGAAACAGAAAAACTGGCTTTCTTATTTACAGTAGCATAAGTTTTATCAGAGCTCACGTTAGGATTGCTTTTATCTTTTCCCCAATATCGATAATATGAAGAATAATTTACAGTTGTTGTAGGCGCAATATAAGTGATTTTTCCACTCGATACTTGCCAATTAATTGTTGTGTAATGTTCAAATGCAAGAGCTCCTTGTGGATTATTTATTCTTAGTCCCCACTTTTCTCGGGGCATTGAGGCTCTTGTCTGAGATATAGATTTTGTATCTAATGTAAAAGGTTTAATATTTTTTAGATCTTCTTTTACTTTTTCACTCTTAATCCTAACATCCCTTACAATAGCAGTTAATTCGTCAGTAGACATTTGTGCCATATCTTTTATATTTTCCATAATAGAATTCATATTAGGTTCTTCATTAACCATGGATCTTGACATTGTATTATTAGATTGTGAATCTTCTGAGACAATATATGTAGGAGTTGTCCAGTACTCAATTAATAAATCCCTTATTTCTTTGTCTTCAATACTTTGAATATAATTTACAATATCGGCATCATCCGTGTTTTGATTAATAACAAATACTTCTTCTTTAATAATAATGTCATCTTTAGCAATATTACCATCTGTTGCTGCAAATGCTGTAGCTGTTGTTGTTAATGTTAATGCTGTTATACAAAGTAAGCTAATGCATTTACTGATAAATTTTCCTTTCATAACCAACCTCCATAAATTTTTTTTAGTTAATTCTATTTGATATAGTAATAAGTTTAGAGCATTTCCTAACTATTATTAGATTAAGATATGCTATTTTTTTATGCAAACATAAAACCACCTCCTTTAATTTTTATTAATTAAAAAATAAGAGAAAATATTTTTATATTAAGTTATGTTATACAGTTATGTATAACATAACTGTATTATATTGCTTATAATTATTTATGTCAATATACATAAATATAATTTTTCACATAGATTTTATAATATCTAATATGACACAAAATAGTAATTAATATTAGATCATGAAGTACCGTCTTTAATGTGCTTTCAAAGATAGATATAAAAAAGGATAGAATTTAAATCTTCTATGATACGATACAAAATTAAATTGTTAATTGAAATTTAAGATTAATTATTAAAAAACAAAAATAATTTGTGATAGAATAATATTTCATTTCATTAATTGACATAATATAAAATATATTTTATAATTACATTATATTATGATATTAAACATTACTTTATATTTTAGATATGAAAGGAGATAAATTTGTGAAAACAGAATCTTTTTCATTAACGAAAAACGAAAAAGAAATTATGAATCTTCTTTGGATTCAAAATAGACCTTTATCCCGATCTGAGATTATTCAATTTTCTAAAGAACGTACTTGGAAAGCAAGTTCAATTCATATTTTGTTAAATCAGCTGTTAAAAAAGGGTGCAATTAAAGTAGATGGATTTATAAAGACTGGTAAAAATTATGGGCGTACTTTTGCCGCAGCAATTACACAAGAAGAATATCAGATAATACAATTCAAAGAAAATTTTAGAACTTTTAGTACCAAACCTTCGGCATTCGTAAATTTTGTATCTACACTTGTTCAAGATGAAGAAATTGATGACGAAACATTAGATCGGTTGGAGGCTATTTTACAAGCAAAAAGGAGTAATAATAAATGAGTTCCTCAATATTTTCTTTTATCATGTCAATTTTTTGGCTTAATATATTTATTTGTATTAGTACTTTTATGAAGCGTAATACTGGATTTATTATTAATTTCAGTATTATGCCTTTATTGCTGTTAATGGCTTTATGCTTTTTTCGCTTATTTTGCTTTTTTGAGATTCCACTTACAGTTGTAATAAATTCTGAATCTATATTTCCAAGTATAATAAGTCGTATAACTACTCCTATATTCTCAATTTTAAATAATGATATTTCTATTATAAAGATTATTGTTTCTATTTGGATAATAGGAAGTTTTTACTGTATTAAGAATTATATCTTAAATTCAATTCGGCTTAATAAGTCAACCCAAGCTATACAAGAAACACAAAATCCTCAAATTCTTTCTACTATGAATAAGATCCTTGCTGATAGTGGTGAAAATTTTAATGTAAAACTTATACAGTCTAATACAATTAAAATCCCTATGGTTACAGGCTTTTTTAACCCGACGATTTATCTACCTGATATTATTTTTACTGATACTGAATTAAAAAATATCTTATTACATGAATGGACTCATTTTTTACATAAAGATGCTTTTATTAAACTATTTATGAATTTGATTGTGACAATATTTTGGTGGAACCCTTTTGTACATATTTTAAGAGCTAATTTAAATCATATATTGGAAATCCGGTGCGACTTAAGAGTTACTGCTGGAATGAATGAGAAAGAACGAATCAAGTATTTAAAAAGCATTAAAAAAATTATTGAATATAAACTATCCTTTAAAGATAATATTAGTTATAGCAAAGTAGCCACCGCTTCTGTTTTAGTAAGTACAAACAGTATGAAAAAAATTGAGCAAAGATTTCTGTTGGTATTGAATAGTCATCAAAGAAAAAAATACAGCATTATTACTTTTTTCATATATATTTTATTAATATTATCATTTCTGTTCTCCTATATGTTTGTAGTACAACCAATATATAACTCTACATCTAGAGCAGGTTATGAAGAATCTTTTTCTATTACACCACAAACATCATATTTAAAAATCAATAAAGATGGCACTTACGCTTTATATGTAGAAAATAAATACAAGGGTGATATAAATCAAATAAAGGGACAGCCTTTATCATCGCTTCCAATAAAAGATTAACATTTTTAGAAAAGAGGTAAATTTATGATATCTAAGAAAATTTTTGCTTGCATAGCAGTTGGTGTGCTCTTTTTATCCATGAACAGTATTTTCCATGAAGAACAATTTGTATATGCAGCTTCAACACAAATAATTAACAATGCTGAAGATTCTAGTATTGTTAGACCTTGTTCTGAATTGACGGAATGGAAATACCGCATTGTAGATGGGAAATTGCAAAAACGCCTATGGTCACTTACATATGGTAAATGGCTTACTAAATGGCAATGGGTATAATACCTTAAATTGCTAATAGATCCTTATAACAGCTTTGCTTAATTTTATCAAATTGCAAACTGGTTAAAGAATTTCATAAGGTAGAATAAAAACTTATTAAAGGACATAGGCTAGTATGTCCTTTTGTTGTGTTATTCATATATGAGGATGGTCCGGCTGTGCAGCTGCCATGGCAGCGAAAAAAGCGGGTGCAGAGGTTACATTAGTAGAAAGAACAGATTTACTTTTAGGACTTGGAAATGTAGGCGGAATAATGAGGAACAATGGTAGATTTACTGCTGCTGAAGAAAATATAGCACTTGGCGCAAGTGAGCTGTTTGGAATTACGGATAAATTATCAAGGCATGTAAATGTTGACTTTCCGGGTCATAAACATGCCAGTCTTTATGATGTTATAAAAATAGAGCCAGAGGTAAAAAGATTACTTATAGAATCCGGAATAGAAGTTAAAACTATTGCAAGAGCCATTGATGTTGAAACTGAAACAGTGAATAAAAAGGGAATTGTAGATAGTCTTGGAACTTCACTCCCTGCTAAGTTTTTGAGAAGTATAACACTAGCTGATGGGACAATAATCGAAGGAGATGTTTTTGTAGAATGTACAGGTTCTACAGGGCCAATGGGTAATTGTTTAGCATACGGAAACGGATGCTGTATGTGCATTTTGAGATGTCCATCTTTTGGGCCTCGCGTCAGTATTACTCAAAAGGCTGGAAAACATGATATTATGGGGCAGAGAAAAGATGGCGCTTTTGGTGCTTTCAGCGGGTCTGGGAAATTAGAAAAATCTTCCCTTTCAGAAGAAATACAAAGAGAATTAAACGAAAAAGGCGTTGCAGTAATAAATCTTAAAAAAGAAGAAGTAGTCAAAGAAAAATTAGATTTAAAAGTTTGTCAGCAATATGCTTTACATGAATATGCTGAAAATATAATCCTGTTGGATACAGGATATGCAAAGATTATGACACCGTTTTTCCCGCTTGATAAGCTTAGAAAAGTTCCCGGCTTTGAAAATGCCAGATATGTAGACCCATATGCTGGCGGTAAAGGTAATTCTATACGTTACTTATCTGTGGCAGAACGTGATAATAATATGCGAGTAATAGGAATTGAAAATATGCTTTGCGGAGGAGAAAAATCAGGTTTATTTGTAGGGCATACTGAAGCTATCAGCACAGGAACTTTAGCAGGATATAATGCGGTGAGATACTTAAAAGGTATGAAACCATTAGAACTACCGCCTCAAATCGCCATAGGAGATTTAATATCATATGCAAATGAAAAACTTAATACTAAAGATGGTCTGATGACAAGATTTACCTTTGCCGGAGCTGAGTATTTTGAGAGAATGAAAGATAAAGGATTATATACCATTGATCCAGAAGTAGTAAAAAAGAGAATTAAAAAATATGATTTGGCCAATATTTATAGGGAAAAGCTTATTTGATTTAAACATATAGATTAGTTGTGGATTATATTACAGCCAGCATAATTCAATGATAGCTGTAATATAATCCGACTTTCATTTTATCTTAAATTATGATAAAATCTTTATACAAAACAGGAAGGAAAAATATGCTTTGAAAGTTAATTTTATAAGCATAAGAAGTGAAACATGAGATTAAATAAATATATTGCTAAGGCAGGAATAGCAAGCAGAAGAAAAGCAGATGAACTTACAATTAATGGTAATGTAAAAATAAATGGAATTGTTTCCAAAGAACCTGGCTATGATGTAGTTGAAGGAGATGTAGTTGAAGTTAATGGAAATGTAGTTAAAGTTTCTAATAAATTTGTTTATATTTTATTAAATAAACCAAAGGGATATATTACTTCTGTTAATGATGAAAAAGGAAGACCTATAGTAATGGATTTGGTAACAGATATAGATGAAAGGCTGTATTCCATTGGTAGATTAGATTACAACACATCGGGAATGTTGCTTATGACAAACGATGGAGATTTGGCATATAAATTAACTCATCCAAAACATCATATCTATAAGACATATAGAGCTAAAGTCACTGGATATCTATCAAATGAAAAGATAAACAAACTAAGAAAAGGTGTGGATATTGGTGGTTTTATAACTTCAAAAGCTAATGTAAAAGTAATAAAACAAGCTGAACATTCAGCTATTGTAGAGATACAAATTTATGAAGGTAAAAACAGACAAGTTCGTAAAATGTTTTCAGCAGTGGGTAACAAAGTAATTGAGTTACAAAGAATTGCAATAGGGGATTTAAAACTAGGGCATTTAAAAGAAGGTCATTACAGAAAATTAACCCAAAAAGAAATTGAATATCTGAAAAATTGTTAATTAAAGATATTCTTTTTTAAGTTTTATAATGATAAAATAAATTTTCAGTAGAGGGGGATTTAAAATGGATTTTTTTGAAGTCATTAAAAAAAGAGGAAGTTATAGAGGAGGCTTTTCCGAACAACAGATATCGGAGTCCGATATTCGCAAAATCTTAGATGCGGGTATTCATGCTCCATCGGGATACAATTTCCAGACAACAAGCTTTGTTGTTGTAAAAGATAAAGAAATAAGACAGAAGATAGCTGAATTAATGCCTGGAAAAGTGGTTCAGTCTGCGCCTGTTATTCTTGTTGTATTAACAGAAAAAATTGAGGCAGAAAATGGGCTGTCATTTGAAATTGAAGATTATGGAGCAGCTACAGAGAATATTCTTTTAGCAATTACGGCTTTGGGTTATGCAGGTGTATGGATGGATGGAATGACAAGATTAGATGGTTGTAGCAAAAAGCTAAAAGAAATACTTAATATTTCAGAAAGTAAAACAGTAAGAACGATTATTCCTTTTGGAATTCCATTAGATTCAGTTACACAAAGGGAGAAAAAGGATTTTTCGGAAAGAGTCCAGTACATATAAAGAGTTTATGAAAAAGTCTTTTGTTAGTTTTTTATAACAAGCTTTAAATGCGAGGTTGCTTGAAAAGAGCAGCCTCTTTTTTTATAACATATCAATATCTTTAGGAATATTATAAAATTTAAAAATTGCATGGTTAACGTAAAAGTTAACGTATAGTACTAAGATAAAATTCTCACCCTATATTTACTTATGTCGCTGTAATAGAAACTCTATTTATGATACATCTCTAGAAGGAGTAACAGCTAAATTGTTACAATTTTCAGCAAAAAAACAGCAAATTCTTAGCAAAATAGTTTATTAGTTTGTGGTTACACTTGCTAAATTTAGAAGTATACAGCAAAGTAATACAAAATACAAGCAAATGCGTAGTTGAATATTCTGAATTCGTTTGCTATTATGAATTTGTCGACAAGTTGAAAACGTTTTTATAAAGTAGATAACGAAGCTTAAAATTTAGGAGGAGTTTTATTATGAAATTATTAATTATTGGAGCAGGAGGAGTTGGTACTTCAGCTGCAAAAATTATAAAAAGAGCCGGCGAAGGTGGTATGTGGGCAGAAAAAGTAGTTATTTCTGACTATAATGAAGCCAGAGCTAAACAAGTTTGCGAAGAATGTGATGATGAAAGGTTTGTTTACGAAAAAATAGATGCAAGTGATTCAAAAAATATTAAAGACATTATTAAAAAACATGGTATTACATTTGTAATGAACGCAGTAGAACCTTCATTTAATGAAAATATATTTGATACATGCCTTGAGGCAAAAGTTGGATATCTTGATTGTGCCATGACACTTCCTACAAGACATCCTGAAAAACCTTTTGAACTTGCACATATTAAATTAGGTGATTATCAATTTGATAGAAATGAAGCTTGGGAGAAAGCAGGTAATATGGCACTTGTAGGTTCAGGAGTAGAACCTGGAATGGCAGACGTATTTGCAAGATATGCAGAGAAACATTTATTTGATACAATAGAT
>NZ_AUFC01000008.1 GCF_000426305.1 Anaerovorax odorimutans DSM 5092
TGTTAAATTCTCCATAACTACTTCTAACATGTTTGGATTTACTACCATTGCGATAGTTAGGATTAGAACTTCTTTCTGATTTGCTATAGCCTAAATGATCATCCATTTCAGATTCCATCATACTTTTAATAGTACCTCCAAGCAAATCTTTCAAAGCATCTTGAATATCTTCTGCTGTTTCGATATCATACTCTTCAATTAAACTTGCAATAATGTTTTTCTTCCCTTCGGTCAATGGACCAACTTTGTACACATTTTTCTTTGCCATAAAAATAGCCTCCTATAATAATTTGATTTTATCATAGAAAGCTATATAGTTTTAATATTTTACAGACTTTTTTTCACAGTCTCCTTTAAATATAGTCTTATAGCTATAATTTGCAACATATTCAAATTTATAATTATTAAAAACTACATATTTGAACTATCTTTATAATGTTTTATCATTTCATACCAATTTAATAACAGACATTCTATAATTTTAGGATCATACATTTTCCCCGAATTCTTTATTATTTCTAACTTACATTCTTCTTCCGTTAAAGCCTTCTTATAAGATCTGTAACTAAGCATGGCATCTATGGAATCACAGATTGCTATTATTCTCGAGCCAAGAGGAATAGCTTCATGTAATAGTCCATGCGGATATCCATTTCCATCCCAACGTTCATGATGATGCAATACAATTTTAGAAATTTCTTGCAAGCTTGATGACTTATTTAAGATATTTGCTCCTATTTCGGGATGTGTTTTCATAACTTCCCATTCTTCTAAAGATAACCGCTCCGGTTTCAATAGTATACTGTCCGGAATTCCAATTTTACCAATGTCATGCACATGTGCAGCCATATGTATTATTTCACTTTCTGTTTTATCTAAATTCATAAAACTGCAAAGTTGTTCTGTCATATCACTTACTCTGCATGAATGCTTGGCCGTATATTTGTCCTTTGCTTCAAGAGCTGCAACAATACTTTCAATTAAATCATGAAAAAATAATAATTGCAAATCTAAAGCTAGTTCCTTTTCTTTCATATTGTTACACCTTTGATATTTTAAATAAAATATAACTAAGGTTAAAGTTAGTTGATACTAACTTTAACCTTGTTAACTATATCACTCTAATATTATTTTGTCAATTTAAATCTATCTTATCTAAGATTCCAGACAAATAAGCAATAGAAATACCATAATTAGTCATTGGGATTTTTTGCTTTCTTGCTTCTTCAATACGGTTTAGCACATATTTTCTATTAAACATACATGCTCCACATTGAATTATCAAGTCATATTTAGATAAATCTGCAGGGAAATCAGTTCCGCTTACTATATCAACAGATAACCCTCTGCCAATTTTTTTGCGAAGCATAGCAGGAATTTTCTCCCTTCCAATATCTTCTTCTAAAGGAGCATGGGTACATGCCTCTGCAATAAGTACTCTTGAATCTTCTGTAAGACTTTCAATAGCAGCTGCACTTTCTGCATAATATTTAATATCTCCCTTATAACCTGCAAATAGTACAGAAAATGATGTAAGTCTACTTTCTTGTGGCTTATTTTCATACACTGTTTTAAAAACTTGAGAATCTGTAATTATTAATTTAGGTGGTTCTTTTAAAGAATCTAATGCCTGTTTTAATTTATCAGTAGTACAGCTTATAACAATGCACTTCTTATCCAATAAATCTCTTATAGTCTGAACTTGAGGTAAAATCAGTCTTCCCTTTGGAGCCTGTATATCCTGAGGCATAACTAGTAATACTGTATCCTCCGCACTTACCAAATCACCCGTAATACTCTTACATTCATAGTCTTCTGGAAGCTTACGAATAATTTTATCACGGATTTGTTCCACTCCTTCTTTTGTCTTAGCGTTGACTATAAGAGCTTCCTCATCACATTCTTTTTTAATAAAGTCATAAATATTCTGTACATCAGTCAATGAATCCATCGTATTTATAACTACAATTACCGGCGTTTTATTTTTCTTAAACAAAGAGATCCACTTTAGCTCTTCACTAAGTTCTTCATCAGCGCAAACAACAAGTGCAATATCTGTTTTTTTCGCAGCTTCTTTAGTTTTTTCTACTCTAAGTAATCCAAGGTCTCCTATATCATCAAATCCTGCCGTATCAATCAATACACATGGGCCGATTCCATGTATTTCCATAGACTTATATACAGGGTCCGTTGTTGTTCCTGCTACATCTGAAACAAGGGCAATATTATGTCCTGTCAATGCATTAATAAGAGTTGACTTCCCGCTGTTTCTCTTTCCGAAGATACCAATATGAAGCCTGCTTGCTCTTGGTGTTTTGTTTAAACTCATTCATAATCCTCCATTAAAAGCGGAAATCTCTCTTTCCCTTTGAAATCTCATCTAAATTCTTAATTGTAATATTTTTAACCTTTTCATATGGAACATGCTCTAGTTCATTATTTATCAGTATTTCACCTTTTTGTTTTGTATCCGGTAATGCATAATCTTCAAGATATTCTTTTAATGTCATTAAAGCATTTGGCTGACAGCAGTTTGCTATTTGACCTGTTTTAGCTAACTGCATAAAACGGTCTCCTACCCTGCCTTCACGATAACAGGCTGTACAAAAACTAGGTATAAAGCCTAAACCTACAAGCCAGTTTATAACTTCATCTAATGTACGAGTATCAGTGACATCAAACTGACTTGAATTATGTTCATCATCTTCCTTCTCAACATATCCTCCTACACTAGTTCTTGAACCTCCACTTATCTGAGAAACTCCAAGTTCTAATACCTTCTCACGAACTTTCACACTTTCACGTGTGGAGATAATCATTCCCGTATATGGAACAGCTATACGAAGTACAGCTACAATCTTTTCAAAGATTTCATCTGAAATAGCATTGCTGAATGAATTTGGATCAATATCATCAGCAGGACAAATACGAGGAACACTAATAGTATGAGGGCCTACTCCTTTAGCAGCTTCAAGATGTTCAGCATGCATTAAAATACCTACAAAATCATATCTGTATAAATTAAGACCAAACAATACACCAATACCTACATCATCTATCCCCCCATCCATGGCTCTGTCCATTGCCTCTGTATGATAAGCATAGTCACTCTTTGGTCCTGTTGGATGTAATTCTTCATAATTTTTTTTATTATATGTTTCCTGGAATAAAATATAAGTACCTATTTCTGCTTCCTTTAATTTATGATAATTCTCAACAGTGGTCGCTGCAATATTTACATTAACTCTGCGAATTGCTCCATTCTTATGTTTAATACTATAAATAGTTTTTATGCTGTCTAAGATATACTCTATAGGATTATTAACAGGGTCTTCTCCTGCCTCTAGAGCAAGACGCTTATGCCCCATATCTTGAAGTGCAATTACCTCATTTTTTATTTCTTCCTGACTTAATTTTTTACGAGTAATATGTTCATTACAGCTATGATATGGACAGTATACACACCCATTTACACAATAATTAGAAAGATATAAAGGCGCAAACATAACTATACGGTTTCCATAGATCTTCTGTTTAATTTCTTTAGCTAGTTTTTTTATTTCTTCATTTATATCCTCTAAATCACATTCTAATAATACTGCAGCATCACGATGTGTTAGCCCTTTACATTCTTTTGCATGTTCCAAAATAGAAGTAATCAGTTCTCTGTTGGATTTGTTTTTCTTAGCATAATCCAACGTTTCTAAAATTTCCTCATCATTAATAAATTCTTCTGCTTTACTTGATTTTACGTTATACATTTTGTGCTCCTTTTTGATTAAATTAAATTATAATTGGTTTAAAATCTCCTTTGTCTATTGACAATTCATATCCTATTTTTTTCATTCTTTCCTGCAGAAGATTTCTGCTTTCTGCTGCTTCTTCCTTAGTACAGATTTTATTGTTATAAAGAGAATATTTTTTTCTTACTGAAATAGGCGATAAATTAGGCATAACCACATTTGCTCCCGCTAAAATTCCTTCTTCTCTGCCATTTGGATGAATCGTTCCTAATGCAGTAGTTGTAGGAATCATGGAATTTGGAATCATCAGCCTTAATATGGAAATAAGTAATAGAGTAAGGTTCATTTCCCCTGAATTTTTATTACCAAAAGGCGTATCAACATGTGGAATAAAAGGCCCTATTCCAATCATTTCAGGTGACAATTCTTTAATGAAATACAAATCTTCAACAATATTTTCTGCAGTCTGGTAAGGTGATCCTACCATAAAACCTGTCCCCGTTTGATATCCTATTTTCTTTAAATTAAATAAACATTCTTTTCTGTTCTTTAAACTTAATATGTGTGGATGTAATTTCTTATAATGATCTTCACATGCTGTTTCATGTCTCAACAAATACCTATCTGCTCCTGCTTGAAAATAACGGAAATAAGATTCATAAGATTTTTCACCTAAGGATAATGTAATTGCACAATCACTATACAAATCTTTAATACTTTTAATAATATCTACAATAATATCGTCTGTAAAATAATTGTCCTCCCCACCCTGCATAACAAAAGTACGAAATCCCAAATCATATCCTGTTTTACAGCATGACATAATATCATCTTTATTAAGTCTGTATCTTTCTACCTTTTTATTACTGCATCGAATACCACAATAATAACAATCATTTTTGCAATAATTACTTATTTCAATAAGACCTCTTGTATATATTTTATTTCCAAACTGCTTAACAGTTATATTACGAGCTTTTTCAGCCAAATAATTACGAATTTCATCGTCATAATTTTCCAAAAGATATATAAAATCTTTCCTTGATAATATCTTCTCTTTTTCCAACTGATCTATTAGTTTTTTCATATATACCTGCCTTTTATTTTTTATCTGAATCAGGCATCTTTGAATATACAGTCTTTGTACTTACATTTGGAATCATTCCTAACTTACCTGAAATTGTGCTGATTATATCATTTGGAGCATCTACGATTACGCTGATAACAGATATTCCTTTTTTAGCATAAGGAACCCCCATTCTCCCTACAATATAATCTCCATATTCATGTAAGATTCCATTTATTGATTCTGCTGAATTTTGATTCTCTACTATAATTCCTATTAAAGCAATTCTTGTTTCCATTAATGTTCCTCCTTACCTTCATTGAATAAAAAAATCCTTATGCCGTAAAGGCACAAGGATAGATATTCACCTAACTAAAAATAATCATTAATTTTTGTAAGGTATTATTACTATACATTCGCCTTCTTACTTGGGACGTACCCTCATACTCAGTACGGTTACTTTGTATTTACATTTTACTATACCCATTATAAGAAAGCAATAATCAAATTTTTATTATACCTTAAAGATTTAATAAATTATCTCCTGCTATAAATTATAATTGTCTCAATGCATCAACAATTTCTGTTTTTTCAATTGCTCTTGCATCTTTTTCTTTAATTTTCTTTGCTGGAATTCCACCTACAACAGTATTTGGAGGTACATCTTCTATTACAACTGCACCGGCTGCCACAACAGAACCTTTTCCAACTCTGACACCTTCTAAAACAACTGCATTGGCACCAATAACCACATCGTCTTCTATAACTACAGGTTTTGCATTTGGTGGCTCAATCACACCAGCAAGAACAGTTCCTGCTCCTATGTGACAATTTTTGCCAACAGTAGCTCTGCCTCCTAATACCACACCCATATCAATCATTGTATTATCGCCGATTATAGATCCGATATTAATAATAGCTCCCATCATAATTACCGCTTGGTCACCAATTTCAACTTGTTCTCTTATAATTGCACCTGGCTCAATTCTAGCATTTATATTTTTCATATCAAGCATTGGAATTGCAGAATTTCTGCTGTCATTTTCAATTACAATATCTTCAATTTTATCTCTGTTTTCATCCAATATGGGCTTTATGATTTCCCAATCACCAAATACAATCTTATCTACATATCCAAAAACCTGACAACGCGGAAAATTAATAGGTTTCTTTTCTTTTAAATATACCTTTACCGGTGTTTTCTTTTTTGAATCTTTAATGTACTGAATTATTTCTTTTGCTTCCATACTCATCTCCTATACTAATTTTAATGCTTTCATTGTGTCTACTAATTTCTGTTTTGTGCTTTCTTCCATTTCACACAAAGGAAGACGATATCCTCCTACATTCATTCCTGCTTGATTCATTGCTTCTTTAACAGGAATAGGATTTGTCTCAATAAATAATGCATTAATAAAATCTAAATATTTTAACTGCATTTCTTTGGCCGTCTTCATATCTCCGTCCCAATATGACTGAGCAAGTTTCTGGGTCTCTTTTGGAATGACATTAGCAAGAACTGATATTACTCCTGCTCCTCCTAAAGACATCAACGGTATTATCATATCATCATTTCCGGAATAAATGGAGAAATTTTCGTTAATTAATCTAGAAATTTTTGAAACAAAAGAAATATCTCCGCTTGCTTCCTTAATTCCCACAATATTTGGATGTTTGCTTAATTCTTCCAATGCTTCAAAAGATATTGCACATCCAGTCCTTCCCGGAACATTATATATATATACAGGAACACTTACTGCATCCGCAACTTCTTTAAAATGATGTATCATACCGGATTTATTAGTTTTATTATAATAAGGAGTTATAACTAATAAACCGTCAGCTCCCATTTTTTCATATTTAAGACTCTGCTCTTTTGCAACTAAAGTATTATTTGAACCACTTCCTATGATAATGGGAATTTTGCCTTTTCCAGTTTCAATACAAACTCTTGCAATTTCATCCTTCTCCGTTACTGTAAGAGCAGGAGTTTCTGCCGTTGTACCTAAAGCAACAATCCCTGAAGTACCTTCTTTTATATGCCATTCAACTAATTCTCTTAATTTATCGTAATTTACGCTTCCATCTTCATAAAATGGAGTAATTAATGCAACCATTGAACCTGTAATCATCGTACTTTTCCTTTCTATATCCAACTGAAAGTTCCTTGACAAATTTTTTCTGCAGGACCTCTCATCATGACTTCTCCGTCTTCCTTTTGTGTAATATGTAATTTCCCATATGGTAATATTACATCCACTTCTCTCATGCATTTATTTTCTAATGCACCTATAACTAAACTTGCGCAAGCACCCGTTCCACATGCAAGGGTCATTCCTACACCTCGTTCATAAGTTTGTAGTTTTAATGTATTTCTATCAATTACTTCTACCATGTTTACGTTGGTTTTTTCTTTATAAACTGGATGACTTTCTATACTTTTGCCAAGTTTCTCTAACATTTCATAAGATTTTGAACCTTCTTTAAAGTCTATGGCTTTACCTCCAGCAAACTGGTTTAACTCTTCTAACCAGATAACAGTATGCACCGTTCCCATAAAACAACTGCTAACCGGTACAGCTTCTCCATCAACCATTATAGTTTGTTTTAAAAAGTCTTTCTCCGCAGAATCTACACCAAATGTTTCGGGAGTAAATATAGGTTTTCCCATATTTATTTCAACTAAAAAAGGATCTGTCTCTACAACTTTAACACCCATTGTGCCTGCTAAAGTCTCTATTTTATATTCTTTTCTTGTGCAAATTTCTTCATCATAACAATACTTTGCAAAGCAACGTATGCCGTTACCGCACATAGGCGCTCTGCTTCCGTCACAATTATAGAAAACCATCTCTAAAGGATCTTCGCCATCCTCTAAACCATCTTCAACGGGTCTACCTTTTACTATAATCAACCCATCAGCACCAATTCCTATTTTTCGATGGCATACTGCTTGAGCCAGCTCAGAATAAGATTTATTTGAAACCTCAGCTTCTCTTGTTATTATAAAATCATTTCCACATCCATGATATTTTGAAAAATTAATCATTTTAATACCTATAAATCAAATGCTTCGCAAAAAGCAATCATTGCCTTAGTTTTATCTGCTGTTTTTACTGTTACAGAAATTGAAATCTCTGATGTTGTTATCTGATAATACATAATTCCTTCTCTTGCAAGAATTGAGAATACTTCGCTGGCAACACCCGGTGATGTGGCCATTCCAACACCTACTAAAGAAATGATAGAAAGATCATTTTGTTTATCTATTTTTATTGATTTTAATAATTCATTTTCTTCTATAGCTTTATCTAGAGCCTTTGATTGGTCATCAGTACAGCTAAAAGATACAGTACACTTATTGTCACCATAAGTTTGTTTTGAAATCATATCTACATTAACATTTAAATCAGCTAGTAACTTAAATAAATCAGCTATCGCAATACCATCATTTTCCATATCTCTTAAAGAGTAAATTGAGCTGTCATCTGAAATAGTAATACCTGTTATAGGCATATCTTCAATATAAATATTATCGTTCATAACATATGTTCCCTTCTTTTTATCTGTTTCTAATGATTTTCCAATAAATAAATTAACACCGAATTTTTTAGCAAGCTCTACACTTCTAGTCTCTAATATTCCTGCACCCATAGAAGACAATTCCATCATTTCATCATAGGTTATTGAGTCAAGCTTTCTTGCTTTAGGATATAATTTAGGATCAGCAGTGTAAATAGCATCTACATCAGTATATATCTCGCAATCCCAGCCTAGCTGTGCGGCAATAGCTACTGCAGTAGTATCAGATCCTCCCCTGCCTAACGTAGTAATGTCTCCTGTTTCACTGATACCCTGGAAACCTGCAATAACAACAACCTTACCTTCTTCAATAAACTGCTGTACTCGTTTAGTATTAATCTTCTTAATTCTAGCCTTAGTATGTTGGTCGCTCGTAATAAACCCTGATTGAAAACCTGTCATGGAAACTGCTGGGACTCCTAAGTTTTGAAGTGCAATTGCAAGTAATGCAACTGTTTTTTGTTCCCCTGTTGATAATAAAGCATCCAATTCTCTTTTTGGTACATCTTCACCTACAGTTTTTGCAAGTGCTATTAACTCATTGGTTGTTTTACCCATGGCACTTGCAACAATTACGATCCCATCTCCATTTTTTCTGATTTTAGAAATATGTTTAGCAATTGCCTTTATTTTTTCAATAGAATCTACACTAGTTCCTCCGTATTTTTGTACTACGTTCATATATTTACCTCCTCATCAGTTTCATAACGTGTCATATCTTGATAATCTTCTCTTTTTATTACAATGCGAGCCTTTCCATCCTTTGCAAACACTACAGCAGGCCTTCGCAATTTATTATAATTATTTGCCATTGAATAACCGTAAGCACCAGTTGAATAAACTACAAGCAAATCATCCTCTTCTGCTTTAGGAAGCATTGCATTTTCTATTAAAATATCTCCTGATTCACAGCATTTTCCTGCCACAGAATAGCACGTTGTCTTATCTTCATCCATTTTGTTTGCTATATCACAATCATATTTTGCCTGATAGAGTGCAACTCTGATGTTATCACTCATTCCCCCATCTATAAAAATATATTCTTTATTTGGTGTTTTCTTATTAAAACCGATAGTATAAAGTGTATATCCAGCTTCTGCAACCATTGAACGTCCCGGTTCTATCATAATTTTGTCTAATTTTATTTCATGTTTTTTTATTTCCGTCTCACATTTTTTTATTAGTAAATTTGATATTTCCTTAATGGTAAGTGGATCATCATTATCAGTATAATGTACTCCAAATCCGCCTCCTAAATTTAAAAATCTAACAATAATATCATCTTCATCTTTCAATCTCTTTATAAGCTTAATCATTCTTTCAACAGTTACATGAAAAGCTTCCATATCAAAAATTTGTGAACCTATATGACTGTGAAATCCGTCAAATATTACATATTTACTAGCTGATATAACTTTAATCATGTTCACAATTTTTTCATAATCTTCAATCAAAACTCCAAATTTAGAGTCAGGATCTCCAGTTACAATATACTTATGCGTATGTGCATTTACGCCCGGATTTATGCGAATGATTACATGAATTTCTTTTTGATACTCTTCTGCTTTTTCTATTAATTTTGCACATTCCATTAAATTGTCTAAAACTATTGTTTTGCATCCATATTTAAATGCTATATCAAGTTCTTCTTCTGTTTTATTATTGCCGTGGAAATAAATCCTATCCATTGGAACTGATGACTCTTTTGCAAGATATAATTCCCCTCCGCTTACAACATCTAAGCTGGCACCATACTTATTTACAATTTGAAACATGGCTTTTGCAGCAAATGCTTTAGATGCATAAATAATTTCTGTATCAAATAAGTCAGACTTAAAATATGTTGTATAATTTTTTATTCTTTCCTCAATGGCATTTTCATCATATATATATAACGGCGTACCACAAGTTTCAGCTAACTTATCACAGGGCACTCCACCAATATACATCATATTTTTATTATTTTTCATTTCTTTACCTTTCCGTCTTATATTTTTTTATAGTATAACTTCTACTAACTTTTATAGTCTCTGTATCTCTTAATTATATGCAAAAAGCCGCATAAAAGCGGCTTTCTTAATAGATTCTAAAACCTATTAAAAAAAGCCAGTAAGCATACCTTACTGACTCATAATAGTTCATAGTTATCAATTAACTGTTTTCTATTAATATTGGTCATTAAAGATAGCACACCTACTTTAAAGTAGACAGTCTCATGATTATTTACCATGAACCCACTTACTTTACATGCCTGTAAAATAAGTTCGGCGAAGGATACCTCCAATGCATATCATCGCTTGCCAGCTACCTGCATCTTCATTTACTTCGCGCCTCTATCAATGTTAATGTTTATATTTTACTAAATATAATAAAAAAATGCAAGTGTTTTTTTAAAAAGTATGATAAAATTAATTAATATTACTTGGAGGATTATCAATTATCATGAAAGAATTATTAAAAAAATACAGAAGAGATTTACACAAGATACCCGAATTAGGCTTTGAAGAATATAAAACCAAAGCTTACATTTTAAACATTTTAAAGGAATATAACTGTGAAATAATTAATCCCTATGGTACCGCTGTATGTGCTTACTTTAAATGCAAAAACAAAAATAATGAAACCATAGCATTTAGAGGCGATATGGATGCACTACCCATAACAGAATCCACTGGTCTGGATTTTTCGTCATCACATTCAGGTCTTATGCATGCATGTGGACACGATGGACATATTGCTATGATTCTAGGTCTAGCATATGAAATTGAAAAAAATTTAAATAAGCTTCCGTGCAACGTTCTTCTAATATTTCAACCGGCAGAAGAAGGAGGCGGAGGAGCACAAAAATTATGTGATACAGGTATTTTATCAAAATATAATGTATCTAAAATTTACGGATATCATCTATGGCCCGGTGTTGAAAAATATGCTATAGCATCAAGGCCTCATGCTTTAATGGCAAAAACCACTGAGATGGACATTATTATTAAGGGTAAAAGTGCTCACTGTGCAAATGCTGATAAGGGTATCGATTCTCTTTATATCGGTTGTCAATTCTTATGTGATATATATAAAATGGTTGAAACAGAAGTGCCAAAAGATGAATTTAAATTATTAAAATTTGGTAAAGCAGAAAGTGGTACAATCAGAAATATTATATCTGCCTATACTCATTTTTATGGAACTATGCGATGTTTTAATATGGATATTTTTGATTTCATGTTAAAAAGGATTAAAGAAACAGCTAAAAATTATGAGGAAAAATATAAATGCAATATAATTGTTGAGTACAATGAAGGATATCCTCCAGTTATCAATGATCCGGAGGTCTTTAAAGATGCAGAAAATAAATTATCAAAAGAATTTATTTTCAAAAACATAGAAATTCCATATATGCAGGCTGAGGACTTCTCATTTTATTTGCAGGAAATTCCAGGAATGTTCATGTTCCTCGGAATAGGTGATACATATCCACTTCATAGTGATAAATTTAATTTTGATGAAGATGTATTAGAATTGGGAGTTAAAGCTTATAAAAAATTATTAGGTATTTAATTTTTTTATTTCTTTAAAATGAAAAAACCTTTAAAGTTATACTATACTTTAAAGGTTTTTTAGTCTTATCTTATTATTTTTCTAATACTTCTACTGCTTTCTTAAGCTGTACATCATCTTTATCATCAGCTAATGCTTCTACTACTATATCCGGTTCCACACCTTTCTCATGTATAACATTTCCCTTAGGTGAAAAATACTGCATAACTGTAAGTTTCAAAGCATCTCCGTTATCAAGTTGCTCTATGCTTTGTATTATGCCCTTGCCAAAGGTTGTGGTTCCTATGATCTTACCAGCTTTATAATCTTTTATAGCACTAGTAAGAATTTCAGATGTGCTTGCAGTTCCCCCATTTACCAATACTACAAAAGGTAAGCTAGTTGCACCTGTCTTTGATTTATAATCATATCGTTCTCCATTTCTATCCTTTGTATAAGTAACAACACCTTCAGGAAGCAGCAAATCTGCAATATCTACCCCAATATTCACTAGACCACCTCCATTATCACGAAGGTCAATAACCAAACCTTTAACTTCTTTCTTTTCAAAGTTTCTAAGTTCCTTTGAAAATTCATCAGCTGTATTTTCTTCAAATCCTGTAATTCTTATATAACCTATATTATCATCCAAAGTTTTAGCTTTTACAGTATGTGTAACAATATTTGCACGAGTAAGAGAACATTCTAAAGTTTCTTTACCTCTAAGAATGGTTACATCCACCTTTGTCCCCGCTTTTCCTCTTAGAACTGAAGCTGCTTTATCCAGAGAAAGACTGTCATAGGCTTTACCATCTATCTTTATTATCCTGTCTCCTGTCTCTATTCCTGCTTTATCAGCAGGGGAATCATCCATGGGAGCAACAACTGTAATGTAGCCTTCATCATCTGCCGCAATAGTTACACCTACTCCCCCATATTCGCCAGTAATAGCCACTTTCATTTGTTCATATTCATCTGCTGTCAAATATGAAGAATACGGATCTCCAAGTCCCCAAAATAGTCCTTTATACATACCCTCTTCCAATTTTTTTTCATCTGGGGGAATATAATAATTTTTATCAATATAAGACTGAAGTTCATCTAACTTCCCATATTTTGACTTCATAAGCTTATATTTTTCATAATCATCCTTTGTAATTGATACATAACCACCGGACATTGTTCCTATAAAATATACAACTCCTGCAGTAATCAATGCACCAATAAGTACCGCAATAATCATTAAAAACAGAAAATTACGTTTTTTCATCATTAACATATTTTATATCCTCACTTATTTTACGTATTAACATTTGAATCTGAGATTTTCCATTCCAGACATTTACGTCCGGATAACCAATAATTGTATAGCTAAAATCAGACTTTATTTCATTATATTCCTTTAAATAATTAAATAGCACACAAGTCAAAACTTTATTATTATCTTGAACATTAAATTTTACATGTTGCTTATCTTTTCCCATATATGTAACCTTGGACGCTTTAATATTTTTCATTTCAAATATAGGTTTTTCATTTTTATGACCAAAAGGTTCTAGTTCTTCAAGTTGGTTTATAAAATTAAAATTAATATCTTCATTTATGATCTCTGCATCAATATTTATTTTTTCCTCAAAAATATGGGGGTTTGATTGTAAAATTTCTTTAACATCTTCATTTAATGATTCCCTAAGTAAATTTATAGACTCTGCTTTTATTTTAAACCCACAAGCTCCTGAATGTCCACCAAATTTTTCAAATAATTCCTCATGTGTTTTTAACAATTTATATAAATCTACACCATCAATACTTCTTCCCGTTCCCTTTAAATATATCTCACCTTCCACATCATTTGCATTATCCAAAGTTACTATAATTGTAGGTTTTATGGTTTTATCTTTTACTTTACCAGCCACAATTCCCGCAATGCCTTCATGGGCTTCTTTAGCATCAATAATAAGGAAAAGATCTTCTTTATACTTTTCCTCTACTAACTGTAAACATTTTTTAAATGTTTCCTCTTGAATATTCTTTCTCTTTTTATTGTTTTCTATTAGACTATCTACGGATTTTTTAATTTGATTTTCATCATTAGATATTAATAGATCGACACCGATTTTAGCATCACACATTCTGCCTGCTGCATTTAAATGAGGAACTATAACATAAGCTATATGATCAGATTTTACCTTACCTATTGTAAGTCCTACACTTTTAATTAATTCATTTAGTCCCTTCCTATAGCCTTTGTTTATTGCCTCAAGACCATATTTAACCAATGTTCTGTTTTCATCAATAAGAGGTACAATATCACCTATTGTGGCAATTGCCACTAAATCCAATACTTCTGTAAGCAAAGATTTTGGCAGATTTGCTTTTCTTTGTATACCTTGTGCAACTTTAAAAGCCACCCCGCACCCTGCAAGATGTTTAAAGGGATATTGACAGAATTCTTGTTTTGGATTAATTAAAAGGCAATCTACTGGTTTATCATTCAAATTATGATGATCCGTTACTAAAATATCCATTCCTAATTGTTTTGCATATTCTACTTCATCAAAAGAAACACTTCCACAGTCAACTGTGATTATTAGATCTGTCCCCCGATTCTTGATTATATCTATAGCGTTTTTATTTAATCCATATCCTTCACTAAATCTTGATGGAATATAATATGTAATATTGTTAGTAAGATGAGATAACACCTGTAACATTAAACAAATGGAAGTTACTCCATCTGCATCATAATCACCATAAATACAAATCTTCTTATCAGATTTTATGGCAGACAAGATTAAATCCACTCCTGCTTCTAAATTAAGAAGCAAGAATGGATCATATGTCAGTTTAGGTTTTTTAGATATAAACTCAAGTATATCTGACTTGTTGGATATACCTCTCTTCTCTAAAATATTTAAAATAATAGGGTGAATTGTCTCCATTATATTATATAAAACTCTCCATTAAGATAAGCAAAATAAATTTTGTTATGTAATTACTTTTTATAACCAATTTCTAGGGTTTTGATATTGACCATTTACTCTAACTTCAAAGTGTAAATGAGGTCCTGTTGACATACCTGTACTTCCTGCATATGAGATAGTCTGACCTCTGGCAACTACAGTTCCTACTGATACCGCAAGCCTACTGTTATGTCCGTAAACTGTGGCAATTCCGCCTCCATGGTCAATAATTACCATATATCCATAACTATTATTATAACCTGCTTTTATTACCGTACCCGATTCAGCTGCAACAATACTAGTACCTGTAGGTGCAGCTATATCTATACCTAAGTGTTTTTCCGCCTTACCTGTAATAGGATTTATTCGATTAGTAAATTCAGAAGTAACTCTAGACTGACCAGGTACAGGCCATGCAAGTTTTCCGCTACCTGTATATTGAGTATTTCCCGAATTGCCTTGAAGTGCATTAATTTCTGCAGTAAGCCTGTCCGCTTCAGCTGCCATGGCATTCATCTGTTTTTGCAATTCTGCATTATCAGCTGCAACGTCTGCCTTTAATGAGGCTACTTTATTCCTGTCATCCTGAAGACTTAATTGTTTTTGAGCTTCTTCATCTTTGGATTTTTCAAGTTTAGCTTGTAATTGCTCTAATTCATTTTTTTGCACTTCTATTTGATTAAGCTGAGCCTCTATTGTTTTTAAGATATTTACATCATTTTCAAATATTTTTGTAATCATATCCATATTTGTAATAAAATCTGTAATGTCTTCTGACCCTAAAAGAATTTCTAAGAAACTAGAATCACCATTCATATACATAGCCCTTAATCTTTTATTCAGATTGTCATTCTGATCTTCCATTTCGGTCTCTACTTTTTCAAGCTCCTGTTTAACTTTAGAAATTTTCCCTTCCGTTTCATCAATATCTCCCTGCAAACCGGATACTTCAGCTTCAGCCTTTTTAATCTGCGATTCAATATCTTTAATTTGATTACTTAATTTTTTTTCTTCATTCTTACCTTTATTTAATTCAGACTGTTTTTGATTCATTTGGCTTTTTACTTTATTTAAATCATCATTTTTATCAGCATAAATAGCACCAAGCGATAATACAGAAGCAATTAACAGAAAAAGTAGCGTATAAGAAACTAATCTTTTTTTCAAAACATATCCCCCCTAAATATTTGTAATTATTAAGTATCCAAAAACCTTCTCATTGAAATAATACTGCCGCAAGCACCAATACTAACTCCAAGTGCAATAAAAATCCAAACAAGATTAAATATTAAAAAGTTTTTAGGGACCATGGCTGTTGACAACATTACAATGATTTCTTGACCGATCAACTCTACAATTTTATAATATATAACACTTATTATTGCTACTGACAGCAATGCCGAAACAAGCCCAATAAGCATACCCTCAACCAAAAATGGGCCTCTTATAAACCAATTCGTAGCACCAACATATTTCATAATACTGATTTCACGCTCTCTTGCTAAAACAGTAAGTTTTACTGTATTAGATACAACAACAACGGAAACTACTACCAAAAACAAAATTATTATCATGGCACCTAATTGAATAAATTTTGTAATCTTCATAATCTGCTCCACAGCACTGCCATAATAGTTGATTTTTTGTATACCGTCAAAAGATTTAGCCTTACTGACAACTTTATCAATATTTTCTAATTGAAAAACTTTTATTACTATGGAATTAGGAAGAGGATTATCATCTTTTACAGAATCAAGCAAATAAGCATTATCACCCCATTTTAGTTTCCACTTTTCCAGAGCATCGTCTCTGCTGAGATAACTGGCATTATCCACTTCCGGCATATCATTTAATTCCGTTATCATATATTCTGATTCTTCGTAGTCCGTGTCATCCAAAAGACAAATTTGAACTATATCAAACTGATTTTTAGCACTTTCAGTTACCATATTAATATTTACTAATAAAATAAAAAACAAACCTAAAATAAGCAACATAGCTGTTATAGAAAACATTGAAGCAACACTCATAGTCCTGTTTCTTAAAACCTGCTTAAAAGCTTGTTTTACGGCATATCCCATACTACCTAACATAAGCGTCAAAGACACCTCCTGACATATACATACCAGTATGAAGTTTCTTCTTCTCCTCCTGTTTTTCGTATGCACCACCTCTGTCATCTCTGATGACATGTCCTTTTTCAATGGCGATTACACGTTTTCCCATTCGATCTACTATGTCTTTAGCGTGGGTTACCATAACTATTGTGGTGCCTCGAAGATTAATCTGCTCTAAAAGTCTCATAATCTCCCATGCAGTATCAGGATCTAAATTTCCTGTAGGCTCGTCGGCGATTAATACCGTTGGATTATTTACAATGGCTCTTGCAATGGCAACTCTTTGCTGTTCTCCAGCTGAAAGCTCATTTGGATATTTATCAGCCTTAGAACTGATACCCACAAGGCTTAATACCTGGGGAACTTGTCTTCTTATTGATCTGCGACTCATATGTATAATTTCCATGGCAAAGGCCACATTTTCAAACACGGTTTTTTTAGGAAGAAGTCTAAAATCTTGAAATACAATCCCAGTACTTCTTCTTAATTTAGGAATAAATCTATTTGCGATATTTGTAATTTCCATATCATTTACAAGTATACTTCCCTTATCTGCTTCAATTTCTTTTAAAATAAGCTTTATAAAAGTGGACTTTCCCGCACCGCTTGGTCCTACCAAAAAACAAAAATCCCCTTTATTTATCTTAATATTTACATCTTTTATTCCTATGTTCTCTCCATATGATTTCGTTACATTGTTAAATTCAATCATAACCTATCTAAGACCTTTCTCAATTGTCCCATATGGCAATTGCCCTAATCGAACTACAAAAGTTCGCAATATCTTGTATATATTTACAAAATATTATACTATAGTTCATTTAATTATAAAACACCTTAACATATTACAAATTTATTACAATTCTGTGTTTAGTCTGTGAAATATCTCTCTCATTGAAGATTCCAACTGATTTTTTACTTCCGCTATACTATATGGGTTTTTACAGTTATACTCAGCTTTATAAATATATTCTGAATTTATATATGGTATATAAATTGGTTTTTTTATTTTTAAGAACCCCAGCATTTCTCTTTTAATAACCCCATTATTATTCTTGTTTATCAAATAAGTAACAAATCTTTCTTCTGACTTCAACGCCTTGATTTTTTTAAAAAAATCATAGCTTACAAGCATTTTAGAAGGTAAAGGATCTATTACAACTAAAATATGATCCATATCTCTTAGCAATCTTATTATATCTTCTTTATCCTTATAATTTGAAGCTACTGAAAAATTGCACAATATAATATTTCCCGCTGTATTATTTATAAGCATAAGTTTTTCATATAGATCCAAGGAAACACTTCTTTCTTCTGGACTTCTAACTGCCCAATTGATACCTTCATCCATATTTATTTTTCCTTTAATAGGTTCCCCTTTAGACAAAGTATTGAAAAATGGGTAAAATTTTCTTCCGGCAAAACGTTTATCCATTCCTATGGAATCATAAATACTGCTGTTATTTATTTCCACAACAACAGGATTATATTTTTTTGTATTTGCCAGTGCCCTGGCCATACATACTGTTATAAAACTTGCCCCTGCAGAAGTTGAACTTCCCACAATTCCAACCTTAAGCTTTTCTCTATAGATATATTCTTCTATTGGTTCCTGTTCCCTAGATAAATTTCTGTTTATATTATCCATAATTTAACATGCTCCTGACTTTTTGTATTATTTTACCAATTTTTATTTTTTTTGTCAATTATGGCGTAAAAAAATAACACTCTGATTAAAATGCTGTTATACATTTTAATTAGAGTGTTTCTTTTTAAAAATTATTCTGCATACTGAACTTTAAGTTCTATTTGATCAGGCAGCTCGGTAAGATTCGTTTCTACTACCTGAAGAGGATAAGTAAGTACTTGTGTCAATGCTGTACCCGGTTCCGGATCTTTGAATTCCGTATAAACTTGTAAGTTTTTAATGCCATCCTTTTCTGTCAGTACCATTTTTTCAATAGTTATTTTATAGCCAGATGTAGGTTTTTCACCGCGAGTTGCAATGACATAAACCTTATCGTCTACCATGCAAGCAAGTGCTCTTTCTAGTTGTCTGTACTCAGGTATAACTTGACTAATTATCTGTTGTGGTATTTCCTTTTCATTCAATACTTTAAATTCCACTTTCTCATCACCTTTAAAAATATGTAACCCTGCCATAACCATGGCAATAACAGCAGCTATAATAATTAATATTATGATTACTTTTTTACTTGGCATATGCAGCTTCTTAGTAAATTTCATTTTACTCACAATAAAACTCCCTCCCCGACATCAATTATTTATAAAATCTATTCGAGAAAGGAGATTATTATTCCATTTTTTGATTATTAAACAAGACTTTTTACTGCTAGTACTAAATCTTTTGCAGTTAGTCCATATTCTTCAACTAGTTCTAATGGTTTACCAGACTGACCAAATTTATCTTTAATTCCAACTATCTTCATTTTTATTGGACAATTTTCAGTTACAACTTCAGCAACAGCCCCACCAAGACCACCAATTATATTATGTTCTTCCGCTGTAACAATACCTTTTGTTTCTTTAGCAGCCTTAATGATTATATCTTTATCAATTGGCTTTATTGTATGCATATCTATAACCCTTATGCTAATACCCTCTGATTTAAGCAATTCTGCTGCCTGGATCGCTTCATTTACCATAAAACCTGTTGCAATTATTGTATAGTCAGATCCATCTCTTAAAACGTTGCCTTTTCCTATTTCAACATCAGCATTTTCTTCATAAAAAATAGGTGTAGCCAGTCTTCCAAGTCTGACATATACAGGCCCATTATATTCTATTGCCGCTTCAACTAATCTCTTTGCAGAATTACCATCTGCGGGATTTAAAACAACCATACCCGGAATACTTCTCATAAGAGCTAAATCTTCTATTACTTGATGACTTGCACCATCTTCTCCTACTGTGATACCCGCATGAGTTGCACAGATTTTTACATTGGCTTTTGTATATCCTATAGAATTTCTGATTATTTCAAAAGCTCTTCCTGCTGCAAACATTGCAAAAGTACTTGCACATACAATTTTACCGGAAACAGCAAGGCCTGCAGCAGTTCCATATAAATTTTGTTCTGCAATCCCCATATTAAAAAATCTATCTGGATATTCTTTTGAAAATCCTGCTGTCATAGTAGATTTGGAAAGATCAGCATCTAAAACTATTAAATTATCATATTTTTTACCCAGTTCTACCAAAGCTTCTCCATATGCTTGTCTCGTTGCTATTTTATTTGCCATTACCATTCACCTCCCAGTTCTGCCACTGCTTGTTTAGCTTCTTCTTCTGAAGGCGCTTTTCCATGCCATCCTGCATTGTTTTCCATAAAAGAAACACCCTTTCCTTTTATGGTTTTTGCAATTATTACCGTAGGTTTTCCCTTACATTTTTTGGCTCCTTCAAAGGCCTTTATTATCTCTTCAAAAGAATGACCATCTATTTTAATAACATTCCATCCAAAGCTTTCAAATTTCTTATCAACTGGTGTAACTGTCATTACGTCTTCATTTTTACCATCTATTTGAAGACCATTCCAATCAAGAATCGCTGTGAGATTATCCAGTTTATAATGTGAAGATGCCATAAACGCTTCCCAAACAAGACCTTCCTGAAGCTCTCCATCTCCAATTAACGTATAGATTCTGCCCGGATTGTTATCAATTTTATTAGCTAATGCCATACCTACACTTGCGGAAATACCTTGTCCTAAAGAACCTGTTGACATTTCTATTCCCGGAACTTTTTTCATATCAGGGTGACCTTGTAGCATGGATCCAAGTTTTCTTAATTTCCAAAGCTCATCCTTAGGAAAGTATCCTTTCTCTGCTAAAGCTGCATACTGCACGGGTGCAGCATGACCTTTAGAAAGAACAAACTTATCTCTATCAGCTTTTTTAGGATTTGCTGAATCGATATTCATTTCATAAAAATAAAGTACTGTTACAATATCTGCTGCTGACAATGATCCTCCTGGATGACCGGAACCAGCAAAATGTACTTGCTTTACAATATCAATCCTGATATCATTGGCAACTTTAATTAGTTTACCATAATCACTCATCTACTTTTTACCTCCTGTAAATTTACTTAGAATTACCTTTATCATGAAAAGTGGCAATGCCATCATTCTCTTATATCTGCTTGGTTCTTGTATCAATCGATATAACCATTCCAATCCGTTTTTTTGATAAAATTCGGGTGCTCGTTTTAAAGTACCTGCCCATACATCAAGACTTCCACCTACTCCAATTGCAGCTTTTACATTTAATCTATCTTTATACTTATTAACAAATTTTTCTTGTTTCGGTGATCCTAATGCCACACATAAAAAATCAGCTCCGGAGTTGTTAATTTTTTCTACAACATCTGATTCTTCAGATTCTTTAAAATACCCATGATGAGTTCCAGCAATTTTTAAATCAGGATATTTTTTTAGAATTTCCAATGCTGCCATTTCGGCAACCGAAGCTCTTGCCTCTTGACCTTCTTCTTTTGCCTCAATAGCCGGCTTACTTCCTAAAAAATAAATGGATTGACCCGTTTTTTCCAAATACGCTATAATTTGTTCCAGAAAATCAATTCCTGTTACTCTTTCTTTTAATGGGATACCCATAATTTTTGAAGCATATACAATACCTATTCCGTCAGGAATAATAAGCTGTGCACTTTCAATTAACTCTTTAAGCTCCTTATCTTTTGCTGCATTTACTATTATTTCCGAATTAGGTGTTACAATAAGACTCGATTCACTACATTCTTGTTCCTCCATTAGCTCTTTAAAAATTTCCATAGCTTCATCTGCATTTACCATGTCAACAGGAACGGATAATATCTTTACTCTTTTACTTTTATTCATATTTTTCCCTTAAATTAATTTTTCATTATCTTTTTTATCATATCTTCATTTGTATCTAATTTTTTAATAAGCTTATCAATTTTACTTTTTATATTATTTTTAATCATTTCTGATTCTTTTACGGTTTTATCGAATTCCTCAATAAAAAATTCACTTTTAAAATCATACATACTGCACATAGCTTTCATATCTAGAGAATGCATAAAAGAATTTATCTTAGGATCGTAAGAAATGGCTATCATAGGCACCTCCATAATTGCAGCATGAATTAAAGCATGAAGTCTGACTCCTACCAAAACATCCATATTCCCAATTATACTAAGCATTTCTTCTGTAAGATATTTTTGTTTTATACAAATTACCATATCACCAAGCCTTAATTTAATTTCTTCCAAAACTGCCATATCTTCAGAAAAGTGAAATGGAATAAGAACTATCTGAGCATTATATTCTTCTACAAGCTTATTAATAGAAATACATATCTCATCTACAAAATTACTGTGAATTTTTTTCTCTCTTATGGCAAAGCCAACTGTTATTTTATTTTCATCTTCTGTATATCCAGCTTTTTCCAATATTTTTCTACCTATGGATAAATCTGCTTTTTTTATTCTTAGTACCGGATCTGCTGTTACAAAAATTTTATTTGAGTTAACACCGATTTCTATTAATAATTCTTTAGAAGCTTCATCTCTTACAACAATTCCGCTTACAGTTTTTAAAGTTTCAGCAGTTAATCTACGATTTATTTTGCTGATAATAGGACCTATCCCCTGACTGTAAATGAATATTTTTTTCCTAAATATCTTAGCAAGCCACATAATCATAAGATAGTATATAATACTTTTTTTACTTGTTGTATCTTGAAGCAGACTTCCACCTCCGCTTATAAGTAAATCACATTTTCTAACTGCCTTAATAATAGCTTTAAAAGACTTTCTATTCACAGATTTTACATTATATTTTTCTATTGTTGATTCAGGATTTTGAGATAACACAGTAATATCAATATCATCAAGCTTATCTCTTAAACTTGCTATTACAGCTGTTAATATGGATTCATCTCCAATATTATTAAATCCGTAATAGCCAGAAATAAGTATTTTATACATTTAGACAATCAGCCTTTCTATCTTTTTATATAACTTATAGATCAGTTCAAATACTATAATTGCTAAAACCCCTGCTATTATACCAAATGATAAAGAATATCCTGTTCTGACAAACCCTAAATAAAGCGGCGTTCTAATATGCATAAATGTATTTACTACACATGTCATTCCAATTACTGATGACAGTCCAAAAATAAACGGCCACAATTTAAAACCTCGTACTGATGTATAGACAAACATCATCACTGCAGGAAATGCAAATAGAAATTCTTTATTTCTAGGTCTTGCTAAAAGATGATCTTCCAAAGCATTTCTAAATATCATTTCCAGATTTGACACTTCAACAGAAGATTCATGACCTGTTCTATCAATGTAGTACCAACCTACACCTATAATAATAACTCCAAGTAATATCATCCAAATTTTGATATTAGTATTCAATATATCTTTTATGTCGTTAAATTCTAATTTACATAATGATTTCTTTTCTCCTTTGAAACCAAAATAAGCTAAATAAACTATTATGAAGAAAGCAATAGGTAATAGTTGAGCTAATTTCACACCTCTGAATATATCAATTTCAAGCATATAATTTATAGAAGAAATAGGAGCCGCTGTCATTATGGAACCTAACAGAGATATTATTACTCCTATAATTAATACACTTATGGCTAATGGTATAATTTTTGTAATTTTTTCATCTTTATTCAGCGTATCTTCGAATAATTTACTCTGCTTAGAAATAAATGAAACTGCCAAGCATGGGAAAATTACTGCTGCTGCAAAACTGCATAATAGCTTTAAATATGAAGGCATAAATAAAACTATACCTATAACAAACAAAATTCCCAATAGAAATAATACTAATTTTACTTTTCTGCCAACAGGTAAAATTCTTTGTATTAATAAAATAAATGCAGCTATACAACCAAGAGCCATAATAAGCTCTGCAAGTAAATTCACATGATAATTGTGCATAACAGATGCTTGTCCAAAATGAATATTATGCTGCTTTAGTCTTTTTTCCAAATTTGAAAACATTGTTTTGTATTCGTTGACATCCGTTACATAAACCTGCTGATCTTTATATTCTTTTATAGGTTTAAAATAAATTACTCTTATATTTCTTTCTACAATAGCTCTGAATAGAGTATTTTCAATTTCTTCAGCACCTTCATAACCATAATACTTGTATCTGTTTTGAATATAATCCCATACAGTGAATATTCTCACTGCATTGTAATTATTATTATACCTTACAATATCTTCAACACCATATTGTAAAATATTTTGACGCTGAGTAGTGTTTTCAATCAATCCTATTTTTATATTATTATCTTCTATATACTTTCTAGCAATATCATTTCCGTCATCGTTTCCGATCACAGCCTCACCGCCAACTATCATATATGGATATTTAAGATTTAGTTTATTATAATCATTTATAACAGCATTTGCATACTTTGTATCATTCCAACCTTTATAACTGGCAGTTCTTGGTATTATTTCCATACCGGTTTTATTTAAAATATCAACTTTTGACTGAAGCATCCCAAAATTTAAATAAAATAACCTTGAACTATATATCTCATTTATTTCTGCAGATTCTTTTTTCTTTGAATTTACTAATTTATATTTTTGTTTATATAAAGTTTCTTTAGGAGTTCCATCAAGAACTATATATCCACCATTTTCATTTGCTTCATAATAATATTTTTCAGATGAAAATCTGGATGTTATTGCATTTAATAAAAAATCATAATCTTGTTTTGATGCAGCTTCAATAAGTACATCATCCTTATCATATCCATGATCCTTCATTTTTTCTATTAAATTGCTTGGATAATTTTTCTCCCAATCAGCCTCCTGCATAATTTTATACATAATTTCCGCACTAACTTTAACATCTTTATTTTCGGTTAGAGTTATAAGATTTTCTTCTGACAATCCAACTTTTGTAATGCCCATATCCTTAAATTGATTAAACCACCAAGCAACATCATGTTCTGATTGATTTGCCATTTCTTCTATTTCACTATAATCTAAGACAATATCATATACTTTATTTTTGCTTTCTACGTTAAATCTTCCAATAAGTACTGAAACAGCAGCTATTATAGCTACAACAATAATAAGTAAAAGTATTTTATTTTCTTTAATAAATGTCTTCATCCCTTACTCCTTTTTCTAGTTTTTTATAAACACTATCCTACATTGTACCTTTTTTGCTCTTTTTAGTAAATATAAAAAAAAAGAATTTTAAATAAAAAATAACGCAATACATATTTAATTTAATTACTTATTATTTAAAACATTACTTTCTAAATTTACCTTATGCGTGAAAATGTTATTATACTAAAATAACCCGTTACGCAAAAGCGAAACGGGTCTTTATCTAATAATTATATTCTATTGTATTGTATAACTACCACGAACCATCACCCATATGTCCGTCGTTGCAGAAATACCTCTGCCATCATCTCTAGGCGTTAACAACAAATGATTTGGATAAACCCAATAACCTGTCATTAAATCCTTGCCATCACTTATATCAGAAACTCCATTGGCACCATTGTCAATAGCTTTTGCCTCTCCGCTTCTTAAAATAATTTCAGTTCCTTCTGATCCTATTAATTTTTGACCAGCTTTTACTTCAATAGCTTTAAAGGTCTCTGCTGTAGTATTATTACTTTTAAGTTCTGCAATTTGTGAATCGACATAACTCTTAGTAACTACAGGATCATCTTCTGAGCCTGGTGTTGTGCTCACTGCTCCTGCGACGATAGTGAGTGCTAACAATAAAATACCTGTAATCAATATTAATATAATTTTTTTCATTTGTTCCCCCTAAAACCTGATTCTACTATAAATTATTATTAATTCCTAAACTTATAGTAAGAGCTTCATTTACATCTTCAATAATATCTTCATCAACTTTTCCAATTTTTTCTCTTAATCTTTTTTTATCTATTGTTCTGAGCTGTTCCATAAGGACAACAGAATCTTTACTTAAACCATGACCTAAAGCTCCGATTTGAACATGAGTCGGTAGCTTAGCCTTATTTATCTGTGATGTGACTGCCGCTACAATAATAGTAGGACTATATTTATTTCCAATATCATTTTGCACTACAAGAACGGGCCTTACTCCACCCTGTTCTGATCCAACAACAGGACTTAAATCTGCAAAAAATATATCGCCTTTCTTTACTATCAAGTCATTCACTCTCCAATAAATTTTTTTCATATTTATTTAAATCTTCTAAATCCTGATGTAACCCTTCTTCAGAAAGACTACTATTCAAAATTCCCATTTCTTGATAACCATTTTTCATCACTTCTAAAAGTTCTGATTTAGGATATTCAATTATTTTCATTTGATTTGACATAAAAAACCACCTTTATAAATATTGTAACGTATCTAATATTAATTATATTGCTGACTTTATTCTGTGTCAAATGTCAAATCTTACATACTTCTTTAATCGCATAAGATATCATGTTAGCTATATCAGATGCAATTAATCCATACTCTCCAATTGATTCAGCAGCCATATCTCCTGCCATACCATGTAGAAATACGCCTACCTTTGCGGCAACTTCTGGGTCAAGACCTTGTCCCCCTAGGGCTGCAATAACGCCTGTTAAAACATCACCGCTACCCCCTGTTGCCATTCCTGGATTTCCTGTAATATTAATATATGTTTTTCCTTCCGGAGTTGCCACTACTGTGCCTGCCCCTTTAAGTACTGCAACCGCACCCGTTACCTCTGTAAGTTCAATAGCACTTGCTAGCCTGTCCTCATTAATTTTAACAGTACTCTTTCCTAAAAGCCTTGAAGCTTCACCCGGATGTGGTGTAATAATAAGTTTTGCTTTAGACTCCTTTAAAGTGCCTACAATATTCATCCTTGAAAAGATATTTAAACCATCTGCATCTAAAACAAAAACTCCCTTGTGCTCTTTTAAAATTGTTTTTATCAAATTTACATTTTTCTCATCATCCCCTAATCCCGGACCTGCTGCAACAGCATCATATTTAGCCAAATTATCTTTTAAGTTTTCTCTTGAGATACAAATAGCTTCTGGAATTCCAACCTGAACGATGGGAAATAATTCTTCATCTATAGCAACTGTAACAAGACCTGCACCTGCTCTTAGTGCGCCTCTTGCGCTTAGTATAGCTGCACCGGTCATACCTTTAGAACCTGCCATAATTAATACATGTCCCAAATTACCCTTATGTATCTCTTTTTTCCTTTTCTTAATAAAAGTATTAACAGATTCTTTTGTAATTAAACTATAATTTTCAAACCTTTTCATTTTTTCACCCTATTAATATGATCTTTTTATTTTAAAATTATTATACATACTTATTATTAACAATATATAACAGAAATTGCAAGGGGTAATATCCTTGCAATTTTATTTAAAAATAATTTTTTATTATACACCTAGAATTAATGTTGCCAAAGCAAAATATGTCACAACTGAAACCATGTCTGTAAGAGATGAGATCATTGGACTTGCCATAAGAGCAGGGTCAATACCCACTTTCTTTGCAGCCATAGGAAGCATACTTCCTATTATCTTTGCGGCCATAACAATTACAAGCATAGAACCACAAACAGTAAAACCAATCCAAATACTTTGATTATCAATCCAGTAAATTCTGGCAAAATTTAATAAACTTAAAGCTATTCCTATAAAAAAACTGACCCTTGCTTCTTTCCAAAGTACTTTGCCGAAATCTTTAAGTTCCACATCTCCTAATGCCATTCCGCGAATTACCAAAGTTGCAGACTGAGAACCTGAATTCCCCCCCGTTCCCATTAGCATAGGTAAATAAGCAACCAGGCTAATTACTTTTGATAATACTTCTTCAAAATTTGTTATAATACTTCCAGTTATAATATAGGAGCACATGAGGGCAAATAGCCACGGGATCCTGTTTTTCACATGTTTCCATACACTCATATCTAAATATTCTTTTGTGGAAGTTGCAACACCTGCCATTTTTTGAAAGTCTTCTGTCGTTTCTTCTTCAATAACATCTAAAATATCGTCTACTGTAATGATTCCCACAAGACGATCTTCCTTATCAACTACAGGAATGGCCAGAAAACCATACTTTTTGAACACTTCAGAAACTTCTTCTTGGTCATCCATAACATTTACACTAATAAAGTCTTCATGCATTAAGTCTTTAATACAAACATTATCATCTTCAATAACCAAAGTTCTTAAAGACACAATACCTATAAGCTTTCTTCCGCTGTCTTTTACATAACACGTATAAACTGTCTCACTGTCCATACCTTCAGACTTAATATACGCCATAGCTTCTCCAACAGTCATATCTTTTCTCAAGCTTATATAATCAGGTGTCATCAAACTTCCTGCACTTGTTTCAGGATAATTAAGGAAAGTATTTATCATTCTGCGTTCTTCTTTAGTAGATTTTTCTAAAATTTTATCTACTACATTAGCCGGCAGTTCTTCTAAAACATCAATCCTATCATCAAAATCAAGTTCATCTATGATATGTTTTATTTCCTTATCTGTAATGCCATTAATAATTGCCACCTGATCATCAGAAGGCAAATATGAAAAGACTTCAACTGAAACATCTTTTGGAAGAGTTCTAAATAAAATAATTGTTTTTTCAATACCAAGTTCTTCCAAAACTTCTTCTAAAATTTCAGCTATATCCACTTCATTGTTTTCAAGAAGTAAATCCCTTGCTTTTACATATCTTTTGTTTATTAATTCAATTTTTATATTTTCAAAAATATTTTCTAATGATTTTTCGTTCTCCATTGGCCTTGATTCCTCCTTTATGCTTTTATTTAGTGCAACGAATCATTCCCTACTTTGAACTATAATTAAAAAGGTTTTTAGATACTAGAAAATTTATAGTGAAAGTATGGATATAATTCAATTGTTTTTTGAGTTAACATATAACTCGGCCCATTGTCCATTTAAACTTTCACTCCTTTTCTCTTATATTTAGATTTTTATAGACTATGAAAATTGTTGGAAAAATTATGGTTAGTAAATTTACTAACCATAAAATTATACATTATCTTTTTAATATAATGCAAGTATTTTAAAAATAATTTATACTTCTAATACTGCACCTGTATTTGCAGATGTTACAAGTTTAGCATATCTTGCCAAATAACCGCTCTTAACTTTTGGCTCAGGCATTACAAATTCTGCCTCTCTTGATTTTATGTCTTCATCGGCAATATCAACAGAAAGAGTTCTTTCCGGTATATTTATATGGATTATATCGCCATCTTTAATCAATCTAATAAGGCCTCCATTCATTGCTTCAGGTGATATGTGTCCTATGGATGCACCTCTTGATGCTCCTGAAAATCTTCCGTCAGTTAATAATGCCACATCCTTGTCTAAACCCATTCCCGCTATAGATGAAGTAGGTGAAAGCATTTCTCTCATTCCTGGACCGCCCTTTGGACCTTCATATCTGATTACAATAACATCACCCTTTTTAATCTTTTTGCCCCAAATAGCATCGCAAGCCTCTTCTTCTGAATTAAAAACTACTGCCGGACCTGAATGGACAAGCATTTCTTCTGCTACTGCGGATTCTTTTACTACTGCTCCGTCAGGTGCCAGGTTTCCTCTTAAAATTGCAAGCCCTCCTCTGTTTCTGTACGGCTTTTCTATATGCATAATAATGCTGTAATCTTTAACTTTTGTATTGGCAATATTTTCACCTATTGTAAAACCTGTTACTGTAATACAATCTTTATTAATTAAATCCTTTTTAGTCATTTCGTTCATAAGTGCTGGAATTCCTCCGGCTCTGTGTAAGTCTTCTATATGATGAACTCCGCTTGGACTTAATTTTGCAATATAAGGTGTCTTTTCGCTGATTCTATCAAAAATAGATAAATCCAATTTTATACCGGCTTCATGGGCAATTGCAGGTAAATGAAGTACTGTATTTGTAGAACCTGCCATAGCCATATCTACAGAAATGGCATTTTCAAAAGCTTTATCAGTTAAAATATCTCTTGGTTTTATATCTTTTTGTACCAACTCCATAACCTTCATTCCAGCTATCTTTGCAAGTCTTACTCTTTCACCACTGTCACAAAGGGCCGTTCCATTATATGGAAGTCCCATTCCAAGTACTTCTGTCAAGCAATTCATACTGTTAGCTGTAAAAAGTCCTGAACACGATCCACATCCGGGACAGGCATTTTCTGCAACAACCTCAAGTTCTTCTTCAGTACAATCACCATTTTTAAACGAACCTACTTTTTCCATAATACTGTTAAAATCTAAAACGTTTCCATCAGCATAGCCGGCTCTCATAGCTCCACCACTAACAACTACCGAAGGAATATTTAGTCTTGCTGCAGCCATTAACATTCCTGGAACTATTTTATCACAGTTTGGAATAAGTACAAGACCATCAAGTTGATGACCCTTTGCCATTGCTTCTATAGAATCACAAATTAATTCTCTGCTTGCAAGTGGAAATTTCATTCCTTCATGTCCCATAGCTATACCATCACAAATTGCTATAGCTGGAAATTCAACAGGAGTTCCGCCTGACATTAAAACTCCAGTTCTAGCAGCATCTGCGATTCTATCTAAAAGCATATGCCCAGGTACAATTTCATTATGAGAATTTACAATACCTATAATCGGTCTATCTATTTCCTCACGAGTATATCCCATTCCATAAAAAAGCGTACGTACAGGCGCACCGGAAGGACCACTCTTAATATTCTTGCTATTCATACAAAAACCTCCATATTTAATTAATTTATTTATCAATCGTATATTTACCTCATTTAACAAAGGAAATTATAAGTTAATTAATTATTATACCTTAAAACTTATAATTAGTCAAAATATGAAGGAAACTCTCGAAAATAAAATTATACGAAAATTAAGCTTTGACACATTTTATAAACAATCTTCTGCTATTTTAGCTAATGGACTGCGTTCAACTTCTTCAAGTGAAATATGTCCTGTTATATCATATGATTTCATTTTCTCTATAACATAAACTAGTCCATTTGATTTTGAATCTACAAGAGTATTATCTATTTGGTTATCTGACGGGTCTCCTATCATTACAAATTTTGCATTTTCACCTGCTCTTGTAAGCATTAGCTTTGCAAGATGAGGAGTCATTTCTTGTGCCTCATCAAGAATAACTATGGAATTTGATAAAGTTCTTCCTCTCATAAAAGAAAAAGTTTTCATTTCAATTATTCCTGCATCTTTATATTGGTCAAGAAATCCTTGCACAGAAAACACAGGCTTTTCGTTATATTCACTTCTTTTTCTCATATTATCATTTTTACAACAATATTTTTTGTTCCGTTCACTCATTAAACTTTCAACAGCATCTCCAAATGAATCCATAAATGGTTTTAATTTAGCAGCTTCTTTCCCCGGTAAATATCCAATAGATTCACCTGCTGAAATCACAGGCTTTACCAAAATAATCTTATCATACACATTATTTTCTATAACCTTTTGGAAAGCAGTGGCAACTGATAGTATAGATTTTCCTGTACCTGCTCCTCCACTTATTGTTACCAATTGTATATCTTCATCCATAAGAAGTTCAAAAGCCATTCTTTGTTCTCTGTTTTTTGGAGTAAGACCCCATGCTTTATCCGATGCATATTTTAACGGTACAATTTTTTTACCGTCATATTTTGCAATAGTTTCATGTGAATTATTATCATTACTTTTGATGGACAAAAATTCATTTGGATATAATGCCAATTCTGTTTCTGCATCTAACTCAAGTCCACCTTGGTATATCTCATCTATTTTTAAGGATGGTAAATATATTTCTTTATAACCTTTGTATATTTGATCAACATCTATTTTATCATTTTGATAATCCTGAACTTCTAAGTTCATTGACTCCGCTTTTATAGCAACACAGAGATCTTTGGTTACTAAAATTGTATTTACATCTTTTGATTCATTTTTAAGATTAATAGCAATTGTTAATATTTTGTTATCATTTTTATTCAAATCTACTGCATTGGGAATATCCATAGGATCCATGTGATTTAATTCAACCCTCAGAGTTCCGCCACTTGGCAACTTAACCCCAGTATGAATATTACCATACTGCCTTACATTATTAATTTCTCTGATAGCTTCTCTTGCTTGATATCCCAAAACACCTTCCTTTTTCTTTAAATTATCTAATTCTTCCAAACATATTAATGGAATTATTATATTATTATCTTCAAATGTATAAATACATCCCGGATAATGAATTAATACATTTGTATCTAAAATATAATTCTTTATCAACTATAGCTCCTCCTTTTATGAGTTGAAAAGTATAAATAAAAATCAGGATTTTGCATGGCATATAATATTATACTAATCTTGTTTATGCCAATTTTATCTTTTTAAACTCAAATAAAATTTAATACAAATAATATAAAAATAGCGTTATAAGCTACTAATTAATTAAATAGTTATAACGCTACTTTAAATTCATCGTTCTGTTCTGCGTAATCTTTTATTAATTTATCTATTTGAAACCAATGTCTTACACGTGTTACATTAGAAGGCAGCATACCTTTGTTATAATTACAGTCAATTAGTAAAACTTCAAATCCTGCATGTGCTAACTGTAATGCATTTTCATACCTGTCTTCGATAAATAAGTCACAATCTAAATCTACTGCTTTTCGCACTTTATTATGACTTCCAAGTAAATGTATGCCATGCATAGGTAATTGATTTCGGGTCAACCATTCTAAGCTAACATATCTCATACGTTCTTCTCTTGCAGTAACAAAATATATATTGTGTAAATCGTACAGCTTATTTATAATCTCTTTAACTCCAACTCTTATTTTAGCCTCTTTGTGTAACAACTCTCCGTAAATTTCATAAAACTCATTATAAACATTTTCTTTAACACCTAAAAGCTTATGAATCTCATAAAACTTTACATCCTTTGGTTCTATATTTGTATTGAAATATTCATTTACTCTTGGAATCCAATAATATGGTTCTGTAACGGTTCCATCAATATCAATACATAAATTCAACTTTCTCATTAAATACACCTCCTCTTATTCTGTTATATTTTCATTATAACGAATTTAAAAAAATTATCTTTAAAAAGAGGTAAAGTGTATGTAAAGTGTATATTTAAGCATATCAATATTTTACATAAATTTAACATTAAATTTCTTGTTTTTAATTTAAAAATATTTATATTATATATGGGATAATAGAATTAACAAAAAATGGAGGTCATTTATGACTAAAGACAAAAGAGAATCTTTAGAATATATAATTAAAAAAAAACAAATTAAAACTGTTTTTCAGCCAATTATCTCTATTAGAGATGGCAGTGTTCTCGGACATGAAGCATTAAGCAGAATAACTTGTGAAAGTGAAATAAAAAACCCAGATATTCTATTTACATATGCAATAGAATATAACAAACTTTGGGATTTAGAGCAGCTTTGCAGAATCAGAGCCCTTGAAGCTGCCTTTAAATTTATGATACCGCCATATAATAAAAAACTTTTTCTTAACGTAAATCCCAACATAATGTATGCTGAAAATTTTATAAAAGGATTCACAAAGTCATATTTAGAGCAATATAATATTTCTCCCAGTAATATTATATTTGAAATAACAGAAAGAAACGTAATTAATAATATGTCTGGATTCAGAGCATCTATTGAACATTATAAAAACCAGAATTATAAAATTGCCATTGATGATGCAGGCGCTGGATATTCAGGTCTGAATCTCATAAGCGATATTAATCCAAATTATATAAAGCTTGATATGAATTTAATAAGAGATATTGATTCTGATAATTTAAAATTTGCCCTTGTAAAGGGAATGGTTGAATTTTCCAAAGTATCAAATACACAGTTAATCGCAGAAGGTATAGAAACATATAAAGAAATGGAAACTTTAATAAATTTAGGAGTTCAATATGGACAAGGATATTATATTCAAAAACCTGATACAGAAATTTTAAAAATTAATAAAGAAATTTTAGAAATAATTAAAAATTTAAACATTAAAAAAAATCAGTCAAAGCATAGTTTAATATCTAATATTTACATAGGAAATCTATGTAATAAAATAGAAATTATCTCTTCTAAAACAACCATCCCCCATGTTTATGAAATCTTTAAAAAAGATTCAAAGTGTTATGGTTTATGTATTGTAGAAAATGAAATGCCTATAGGTATTATTACTAAAGAAAAGCTAACATTAAAATTAAGTGGTTATTATGGTTTTTCTTTATATCAAAATAAGGGAATTTCTAAAATAATGGATAGGAATTTTTTATCTGTTGACTATAAAACTCCTGTTAATATGGTATCTTCTATGGCCATGTCGAGACCTGATAATAATCTTTATGATTTTATTGTCGTTACTAAAGATAATAAATATATTGGAGTTGTAACAATTAAAGATTTACTGCAAAAAACTACAGAAATAGAAATTTCAACTGCAAAACATCAAAATCCACTAACTGGCCTTCCTGGAAATATAATTATTGAACAAAAACTTGAGCAATGTTTATGTAACAATACAAACTATAGCATTGCATATCTTGATATTGACAATTTTAAAGCATACAATGACGTATATGGTTTTGAAAACGGTGATCTTATTATAAAATTATTATCAGATACTTTAAAACAATTTGTTCCTCAGAATCAGTTTATAGGTCATATTGGCGGAGATGATTTTATTGTTATATTAGATTATATTGTAACTGACGAATTTTTTAAAAAAATTAAAAATATGTTTGAATCAGAAGTATTAGAATATTATAATGAAAGCGATATTCAAAAAGGATATATTACTTCCATTAATAGACATAGTGAAATTGAAAACTATCCTCTTATAACAGTTACTTGTGTTTATCTAGACAATAAATCTCAATCATATAAAAATGTTCTAGAGCTTACTCAAACACTTGCAAAATTAAAAAAAGCTGCTAAACAGCATTAATAAAATATAAATACCTTTTAGATAAATTTAATTTTATCTATCAAGGTATTTATATTAATTCTTCTAAAAAACTTTATTATATTTTCTTAATACTTACTATCAGAAAGCTCCTCATTTATAACATCTAAATTTAACTCACTATCTTGTTTATTGTTAATTATACTGTTAGAATTTTTAAATTTAAATTCTCCTACCATTTGTTTAAGCATTAGTGCCTGACCTGACAATTCTTCACTTGCTGCTGCGCTTTCCTCAGCAGTAGCTGAATTAGTTTGAACAACAGCTGAAATCTGATCAACACCCTGAGTAACCTGCGAAATAGCTACAGCTTGTGAACTAGATGCATTGGCAATCTCATTAATAAGTACAATTACTTTTTCAGCACCATCCACAACTGTCAGCATAGACTGCGCAGTTTCACTGGCAATCTTTGTACCATTTTCCACTGCAGTTACTGTTTCTTCAATCAATACTGTAGTGTTGCGCGCGGCTTCAGCTGATTTACTTGCAAGATTACGAACTTCTTCAGCAACAACAGCAAAACCCTTACCTGCTGTTCCGGCCCTTGCAGCTTCAACAGCTGCATTTAATGCAAGAATATTTGTTTGAAAAGCAATATCATCTATAGTTCTAATAATTCTTCCTATTTCATTTGATTTATTGCTGATTTCTGATATAGCGACAATCATCTCATCCATTTGTTTATTACTTTCATTTATTTTATTACCTGACTGGGCAGTAGCTTCTGCCGCATTCTTAGCATTTTCTGCATTCTGCTGAACCTGCTCTGAAATTTCTGTAATTGTTGCAGATAATTCCTCCAAAGAACTTGCTTGCTCTGTAGCCCCTTGACTCAATGCTTGAGCACCTGCAGAAACTTGCTCTGAACCAATAGAAACCTGATCTGAGGAAGTATTAATATCACCCATAACATTATTTAAATTACCTATAATGTTCTTCATAGATTTTTCGATCTCAGCCAAATCTCCCACATAATGAGCTGACGTTTCCACATCCAAATTTTTGTTGGCAATGTTATTAAGAACATGAGAAATATCTTGTATAATGGTTTTCAGTATCCTTACAGTATTGTCAAAAGTATTGGTTAATACACCAATTTCATCTTTAGAGTCTGAATTTAAATGTATATCAAAATTACCATTTGAAATTTCTTTTGCCGCCATTACTACAGTTTGTATCGGATTAAGCATTTTTTTAAGTATTATAAGAGTTGCAATTACAATAACTATAAGAGCCAGAATAGATATAATAATAAGCCAAATGGTTGTCTTAGTTGCAGCTTTATTCATATCCTTACTGTCCACTGCAGTTAATGTCCACCAATTAGAATTTCCTGCCTCTATTGGATTATAAAAGCATGTAACTTTTTTACCATCAGCAACAGTTGTTTCCCTTGCAAATTTCTCACCTTTTTCAAAAGAACTTGTTACTTGATCTAGTTCGCCTTTATCAGCATAAACAGAAGACATATTCTTTCCTACATTGCCAAAATCATTGCTGTCATATATAATCATGCCCCTATCATTAAATAATTTAGCATACATACTTGGATATTCTTCATTTGTTGAATCCAATTTAGAAAAATTCTCTAAATTAAAATCAGCAACAATAATACCTTTTACTTCATTATTATGTATTATGGGTGTTGCAACTGATATAATCATTTGTCCATCGTATTCAAACGGATCTGTAAAAATCATATCCTTTTCTTCCACAGCCATTTTATAATAATCCTCTTTTGAATATTGAGAATATACATCAAATGGTTTAACTACACCATCACTGTCCGTCTTAGATATAAAAAAGGCATAACTTTCAATATTTTTATCAAATTTATAAGGTTCAAACATTACTCCCATACCATTAATCCCGGGATTATTTACAGCTATATTTCTAGCCGTTGCAGTAATATACTTTTCTGTATCATAATTTACAGAATTTATTGGTATATTATAAACAGAACTGGCACTTTCACCTAATTCTTGTCCTGATGCCTGCATTTCTTCCAATAAATTATATTGTTTCTCAAGATAAGTTGATATATCCAATGTAGCAGATTCTGTAGTATCTATTGTTTGTTGAACCTGTAAACCATTAGATTTAGACATACTGTTAAATTCTCCTGATATACTTTTTTCCATGTTTTTCCCAGTATATGTAATGCTAAATCCTATTAATATTATAAAAATTATTATTAATAAAGATGATATTAGTATTGCTGTTTTTGTAGCCAGTTTCATATTTTTTAATAATTTCATATATATTCCTTTCTTTCCCTTAAACAATTACCTTTTTACACACTATTTTATACAGATAATTATTTAACACACATTAAAAACGATTGTAAATATAATATCTAATACCTTCTAAACCCTTCCCTTTTATTAATATTAAAAAGATTCTTGGCCTCCCTTTCCGTATTAATTTGCTCTTTTTTATTTATTTTTTTGTTATGACATATATCGACATTTTTCTTATAATTCTTAATATCTTTTTATAATTTATTTTTATTTATATATCCATGTGTAATGACAAGTATCAAGACATATATCATATATACATTATAATAGTCGACTTATATTCAGGTTTCTTAACGTTTTTGCTCACTCCAATTATTTCCAAAATTTATCATTAAACCTATATATATAAATTTTTTAATAATTGTAATAATACGAATTTTTAGAATACAAGTGCATTTATCTGAATTTTATGTTAAACTATAAATATAAAAATTTTTTAAGTTACAGGAGAATATTGGAGGTCTTTTATTTATGAGTAGAAATAAATCTGTTTTACTTATATTAATTGCTGTTATCGTTTATTTATTACTCCCTAACACTCCTACTGGAATTTACGGGAAAACGATAATTTTAAGGATTGCTGCTTTTACGCTGTTTTTTATGCTTATATATTCAGTTATTACTTTAAATATTTTAAAAAAAGCACTTAACAGATTAATAGAAAATATTACAGACGAAAATGTATCATCTGCTGTAAATCTTTTAAGAATTACTTTCGATGTAAAAAGAATGTTTGGATCAGAAACTTTAAAATCTATTTATAATCAAGTAAATCACTCTAAAAATATTACTTCTAAATCAAAACAAGATATGTATGAAGCAATCAGAAGAAAAAAAATAGATATACCTCTACCTGCAAAAGGTAAATAAATAAGATTGCTTATAAAAAACTCTGATAATAAACTAATAGCCCTTATAACTTATCATCATGATGACTATCAGTTTATTAAAAATATGCTAAAATTGTATTTTTTTATTTAATTAATAGGGAAAGTCACTCTCCAATTTCCCTCAGTTAATAAATTACTTGTAACAAATGTTCCGTAAAGAGAATATTTGTCGATTTCTAACGGTGAAACATCAAAAACATGCTCATTGTAATCTACTCTTTCACCATTATTTGTATTTTCTATAAAATTAAAGCTATAAGCACTTTCAATAATATTTTCATTTTCATCTCTTAAATAAAAATATCCATGATTATCATTATTTAAAGCATCAATAACTGATGTTTGAACATGAAGCATATTATTTACAAATCCAATACCTGTAAAATCAATTCCCTTAACAGGAAAATCCATAGAAGCAGAAGAAACAATTGCATTATTTGTTTCTGTATTACTGCCAACATACTCACCATATTTTTCACCACCACCACCTATTAATGAAACTTCCTTAGAATTACTTTCTTTAATATCTGATAAATCCATCCTAACTGGAATATGGTTATATTCGTGTTTACCGCTGATAAACTTATTAACAGAAAAAGTTATTTTATTACCGGTAATTCTTTTATTATCACATTCTGTTATTGAAATGAGAAAAGTGGCTGTTTTAGAAGCTTCATCAAATCCTACTTTCTTGCAAGTTGCCATAGTGTCAAAGGGACAATGAATATAATAACTATCAAAAAGATCTGTAGTCTCATCCACACGATTTTCTCTTAAATCTTGCAATGCTATATAAATTTCAGCAGTGCTATCATGAATATACGTGGATATAACTTCCATTTTTATTCCATTATCTTCACAGGATTCTTGTACAGGCATAAAAAACTGTGCACTCATTGGAGAGATTTGATAAATTAATTCATAAAATGCAGGTACATTATATGCAATTATAGGCGTTGTTGTAAAAGAACAAATAATAAGAACTATAAAAATTATAATCGGTTTAGAAAAAATCATTTTTAATTTACTTCTCTTACATTGATATTTATATTTTGATTTAATTTTATTTATAATTTGATTTCCAGGATAAATTTCTTCATTCATACTATAATACTTATCTTTAAACATCATAATCCTCCTTTAAAATTTCTTTAAGCTTATATCTTGCACGAGTAAGCTGTGTTCTAATTGTAGATGGTTTTTTCTTTAATGTTTTACTTATCTCCTCAATACTTAAATCTTCATAATAAAACAAATGTATTACAGTTCTATATTTTATTGGTAATTTTTTTAATTCATAATGTAGATTATTTGTCTCTGCCATTTCAAATTTAATATTATCTTCTAAAGGTACCATTTTTTTCATCCACGCTGATGACCACATTTTCTTGCAACAATTTGCAGTAACACGAATAAACCAAGCTTTTCTATGCTCTTCTGTTTCAAATATGGGCTTTTTTCTTATATACCTAAAAAATACTTCTTGAAAAATGTCATCCGCATTGCTTTTATCTCTTGTATATGAAAAAGCTATTCTATATACCATATTTGCATATACATTAATAACATCTTCTAAGCAATCATTAAAAGTAAATGATTGTTTATCCATAACTTAAAACCACCTCCTTCACAATATCCATAATTCAAAAGCCACCTTCTTTACTCTAAATACCCTTCAGCTGTTTAAAAAGCTACAAATTTTTTTACTTTTTAATAAATTTATTAAATATCTTCTATTATAAAAAAGATGAAGAATACTTTCTTTGAATCTGCCGTTTTTTGAATAGCTATCTTACACAATAAAAAATGCCCCCATACATAGGCGGCTAATTAATTTAATAAATCATATTATGTTTCTAACTTTAGCAGCATTGCTATATTAATCATTATACCAGATATATTACAAACCAAAAAAGATATTGACCCATAAGTGAATCAATATCTTTTTTGGTTAGTATTAAGTGAGAAAAATGCTTAACATTCAAGAATAGAAATGTTTCCATCCATGGAGTCTGCCATTATAAAATAATCTTTATCTTCATCATCTTTACAATGAACTATATAAAACAATTTATGAAAATAATCAATACTATCCACTGAAACAATGGGTGTTTGTAAGATTTTCATTTTGCCTATAAAGATTCTAACTACATAATCATGCCCTATACCATCTAAATCATCTTTATCCACCTGTGGTGGAACTGCCATTACTTCATCTATTTCGATTTCTTTAAAAGTAGGTTTACCTTTACCTATTGCAGGTCTTGCACAAACTAAATCTATATTACACATCATTTGCCTGTTAAATTTTGACATCATACCTTTTTTAAGTTTAACAGAGTAAATCATCATCGCATAAGGATAATATAATTTATCCACTTTTTCAATTCTGATATTCTCATCCCTAGTATTTAACATACCTACAATCTGTTCTTCCGAAAAAGTGCGGGAAATGGTTTTTATTAACATGATAAGCTAAAGCCTCTTTCTTTCATGTATTCTGTAGATAAAATATAATTTGATACGGCTCTTCCTTCAGAAACTAAAGTCTTACAATTAGCTTTTTCAATTTTTGGAGATATCTTAGCATATTTGCCGGAAGCTTTATCAATTAACGCTATCATTTCTGTTGTAGTTTTCTGCCCAAATTGACTTCCGATATACATAGCTACTATGCCTGCAACCGCACCTGAGAAGAAAGCAGAATCTCCATATCCCATAGCCGTCATAACAAAGTTTGTTCCACCGCCGAAGATCATTGCTGCACAAGCGCCTGTAGCATTGGCTTTTTTCCACCAAATAGCGCAGAAATAACAAGGCATAAAAGAACAAGCCATAACTCCAAATGCAAAGATTACCAATTTGAATATTCCAGGAGGATTAGCTATCGCTATAATAATCCCTACTACACCTACTGCAAATATCATAATTCTTGACATTACTACAATCTGTTTGTCAGTGGCATCTGGCTTTAACCATCTCTTATAAAGATCTATTGAAAGAACTGTACCTGTTAACAGTAAAAGTGCTGCAACGGTACTCATAATAGCTGACATTATAGCTGTTAATACGACAGCAGCAATAACACCAGGGAACATCATGAATGCCAATTCAGGAATAACCAGTTCAGGATCTTTAATATTAGGTAGTAAAATAATTCCGCATAAACCTAATAAATATGGAGAAAAGATAAATAGTTGATTCCAAACTGTTGCATAAATCAATGTAGTTTTTGCTGCAGATGGGCTTTCCATGGCCATATGCTTAATAACTACATGAGGGAGACCAACATAACCTATTAAATAAATCAATACAGCTCCTGCAATAACACTCCATGCCCCTTGATATTGTAAATCTTTGCCCCATACGCTAAGATAGGTAGGGTCTATAGCTGCAAGTTTTAAATTGAGAGCTGTTAATCCTCCAATTTTTGAAATAGAAAGAACTAATACACCAATTACCGCAGATACCATTATAATACCTTGGATAACATCTGTCCAAGCTACTGCGAAATAGCCTCCCACAAATGTATAGAATAAAATAACGCCTACACCAACTATTAATGATGGTGCTATTGGAAAATTAAATAATATTGAAATTGTCTTTCCTGCTGCTAAAAATTGTGCAAGAATGTATCCACTTAAACCAAAGATACAAATAACTGATGCAATTACTTTAACAGGCTTTGCATTATTATAACGTTTTTCCAAATATTCGATCGGCGAAATACAATCAAGCAACTGAGAAAGTCTTCTCATTCTTCTTCCCATAACAGCAATATTTACTATACCACCGCCTGCATCACCTACTGCATAGAAAAGTGCAAACCAACCTATTGCATAAGCTAGAGATGGACCACCCATAAACATGTATCCGCTCATTGCAGTAGTTTGAAGAGTAAGAGCAGTAATAAAAGGGCCCATGGATCTTCCTCCTAATAAGAAGTCCTCCGATTTTTTAGCTCGTCTCTGCCAATAAAGTCCAATCCCAATCATTCCAATAAAGTAGCAAATCAATACTATAATTTCAATACGCATTAGTGACCTGCACCTCCTTTAGTAAATTTACTGTCGTCGGTCATCGCATCCTGCTTCGCCATTCTAAAATAAATAATAATAGCTACAGTCATAAAAATTACAGGCCAGCTTAAAAATGCTAAAAAAGAGATAATAGGCATTCCAAATATTGTCATTTTTTTCTCCTTTCTTTAAGTATTTGCTTAACATTAAATAAATCAATATCAAATTATGATAATATTAAAAGAATTCTGAATATTTTGCAATATATTTGATTAATATTTTAGCTTTTTTTATACTAATCTTAAGGTTATTTTAATAAGAAGACTTCAAATTATTATTATTGACATTCTTTATTATAAGTATTCATATATTCTAATATTTTTACCCTTACTTTATGATCATTGGGAAATGTTAAGCTTCCAACAATAAAGATTACAGCATTGCAAATCAATGCCGTAACAGCACAGTAACCAATATTTAAATCTGTAAATATGGCTAATGCAATAAGAAATAAAACTCCCGTCAAAACACCGCTGAAAGCAGCGCCAGCATTTGATTTTTTCCAGAATAATGCTCCTATTACAGGAACAAAAACTTGTGCAGTACCACCCATTGCAATTGTTCCCGTATTAATTATTAATTCTGAACTTTGAAGTAACAAAAGATAAGCTATTGCAGATATAATTAAAACAGCCCATTTACCTACTTGGACCAAGTTTTTTTCACCTGCATTTTTATTTATATACCTTTTATGAAAATCTAAAGTATAAATAGCTGAAACAGCATGGATTTGAGAATTTGCAGTAGATAAAGCAGCAGAAGCAATTCCGCAGAATATTAAAGTACTTAAAATCGGCTTTCCGTATTGCACTAACATAACAGGAATAATTGTATCTGTTCTTTTAACATCCGGTTCTAATATAATACCTGCACTGCCTGCCAAGAGAGTACCAAAACATTGAATAGATGCAATACATATTAACAAAGGAATAATGTTAAAGGTCTCTTTTTTCTCCACAGCATAAGATCTAATCCAAAGCTGCGGTCCCATCAATGCTCCTATTGGTATAACAATAAATAAACTTATCCAAAGAGGTGCACCTGCATTTCCCTTTGGTCCTGGCAGTATTATATTTTTTTCATCTAATGCAACAATAGTTTCAAATACGGTTTTTATACCACCAGCCTTTTCTATGAAGAAAAGCCCAACTGTAATCATAGAAAGAATTAAAAATAATCCATAAAAAACATCCGTAAGAGCTACAGCACGAAGACCTCCTGACCAAAGATATATAATAATTATCAAATAAAAGACAAGCCCGCATATTCGCCACGGAATAGCGCCATTTGTTGCAATTTCAATTAGATATGCCCCTCCTGCCAACTGAATCTGTAAATAAGGTATAGTAAAAGTTACCATAATTATAGTAATTAAATAATTTAAACTTCTGCTTTGAAAAATATCATCAAAAAAATCAGTTGGTGTTATATAACCATATTTTTTACCGTAAAACCACAAGCGTTTTCCCACCAGCATAAACAAAATTCCAAATAACATATCCCATGCTATGGCAGTCATATATATAGGTCCCATCTCATAAAAATATGCACTCGAACCTAAAAAAGCAAATACGCTCATCCAAGTAGCATATACAGTAAAAAAAACCATACCTGTAGGCATTTTCCTACTCTGTAAAAAAAAGTCTTCTGTTGTAGGCACAGATTTATTTCTAGCCACCTCTGCTAAAATTAAAGGAACTAATACAAATATGAAAATAATCATCAATACTAACGTAGATGCATACATTTATATTCTTCCTCCAATTTAAATAATATCACTTTATTATATCATTATTTTACTTTATAATAAAGTAAGTTACTTAGTCATGATAATTATAGATTGGAGGTTAATAAGTTGTATTTACCAAGCTTAATTATAATGTTTATAACATTAACTCTATTAATGTCCTTTATCTATTTTTATATGTATTCCAGAAGTCAAGAAAGTTTTATAAGATACTGGGGTTTTTGTTGGGTTGCCTATTCTTTCAGCCTTTTATTTTTAATATTATTTATAACTACAAATACAAGACCACTTTTAGAATTACGTAAATTATTTGATTTAATTAATATATTATTTCTTTTATATGGAGCTTATGCATTTATGCATACGAGAATTCCTACTTATTGGAACCGTTTTTGTTTATACTTAATAATATGGATTGCTTTAGGTATTTATTACCAATTTGATTTACTTGCTGTGTACCTTCCTATTTCCATGTATCAAATCATAATTACAGCTGTCCTTTGCAATATCGTTTATAAATACTGGAAAGTGCCCCCTTTTGAAAAAGGACTTTCCATTACCGTATTTATATTATGGGGAGTTGGAAAAGCTTTATTATCTATTTTTGAAGTAAAATATTATAATATATCTTCAATTTATTTAATGGAAATTATTTTCTCAAATATATTGAATTTTTGTATATTTGTTATCTATTTACAAAAAACAAAACAAGAAATCAGACTTGCAGAGCGTCTCTACAAAATAGTTGCAGAAAATGCAGCTGACGTTATTTTTTATTATAAATTAAAGCCAAAACCTTCTTTCAAATATGTAACTCCGTCAATTGAAACTATGACAGGATATTCGCCAAAAGAGTTTTATCAAAATCCTAAATTTTATTTAAATTTAGTTCCTTCAGATTATTTTTATTCTATCAATGAAATATTTAATGGCTCGCCTCAAATTGACAAAGTTACGGTTTTTCAATTAATTCATAAAAACGGCTCAACTTTTTGGGGTGAATTTCACAGTTCTATACTTTATGAAAACAGTGAACCAATAGCTGTAGAAGGGATAATAAGAGATATTACAAAAATGAAAGTGGCGGAACTTCAATTGTTAGATTCCAAGCAATCACGTGATTTATTGCTTACTTATATTTCACATGAATTAAAAACTCCAATAACGTCTATTCTAGGCTATGTAAATGCTTTAAATGACGGAACATTAAACACTACAGAAGAAAAAAAGTCAGCTTTGGAAATTATTTCTTCAAAAGCACTCACTCTAGAGCACTTAATAAATGATTTATTTCAATTATCAAAACTAGAAACTAATCAATTTTCATTTAATTTTATGCATATATCTGCGTTGGAAATTTCACAAGACTTAATAAACCAACACCTTTTAGATATAAAAACAGCAGGACTTAAATCTATAATTGAAATAAATAAAGAGCAATTATCAAAGATTAATATTATTGCCGACCCAAAGCGTATTGATCAAGTATTTTCCAACATTATTTTCAACGCTATAAAATATACAGAAGAAAATGATAAACTTATAATAAAATTTTATCTTGATAAAAATTTGAAAAATTATGTTATAAGCATATCTGATACAGGCTTAGGAATATCACAAGAAGATTTACCTTTTATATTTGATTTGTTTTATAAATCTCAGACAGCTACTCTAAGGAAAGAGAACGGGAGTGGTTTGGGATTAACTATTTCTAAAGAAATCATAGCTGCCCACGGTGGTGAAATTTGGGTAAAAAGTAATCCCGGTAAAGGAAGTACCTTTACCTTTAGTATACCAATTTATGAAGATTAAATATAAAGAGAGGAGAATAACTATGCCAGGTGAAAAAATATTAATAGTAGATGATGAAAAACCTATCAATAATCTAATTTCTTCTTATCTTACAAAAGAAGGGTTTGTACCTTTTTCTGCGTTTAACGGTGAGGAAGCTATGAATATTGTAAATTCAGAGAATCCTGATTTAATTCTTATGGATATTATGCTTCCTGATATAGAGGGGACTGATTTATGTTTAGAAATAAGAAAAACAAATAATGCTCCTATACTGTTTTTAAGCTGCAAATCAGAAGAAATGGATAAGATTATAGCTCTTTCTGTGGGAGGTGATGATTATATTACAAAACCTTTTCTCCCCGGAGAATTAATCGCCAGAATTAAAGCGCATATACGACGGCAAAAATCGATACAGAAAGAAGAAGCTAAAGAAAAAGAAGCTAAAGAAAAAATATACGAATTCCCCGGATTAACTGTAAATATGAGTACTCATGATGTAACAATAGATAAAAAACTTGTCAGCTTAACAGCAAAAGAATTTCATATATTAAAAATTTTAATCGAAAATCCAAAACAAATTTTCAGCGCAGATCAAATATTTGAATTAACTTGGAAAACCAACTGCTTAGAAGGAGATTCTAGAACAGTTATGGTTTATATAAGCACTCTTAGAAAGAAGTTGGAAATAAATCCCATAAATCCAAAATATATAATCAATATCAGAGGAGTGGGATATAAATTTAATCATAATATATTACCCGATAAAAAATAATAAACTAAAGTTTCTTTTTTATAAATGAGCTTTTGCCCCAGTTTGTTTTATAAGCATAAAAAATGATTATACACATATAAATCCAACAGAAAAAAATATAGCTGTAAATAAAAGGAATTCCAAAAACAAATGGATATGCTTTATATCCAAAGAAAAGAACACCCGGGAATTCCATTGCACAAAATCCAATTATAATTAAAATCCATATAATACTAGTTTTGTTAAGCCTTTTCTTTTTCAAAACTAATCGTCTCCTTTTAATTGTAATAATATATTTTCAGCAAAATCTTTAGCTCTTTTTTCAATGCCTTCTGCTTTAAATATACTTTTTGGATTATTAGCTGTTTCCATCATAGTAAAACGTTTTGGCAAAATAAAAGTTTTATTCATGTTTAATCCTGCTATCAACTGCTGTGCTACAATATCACTACCGCTATATCCGGAAATAACAACAGCAAATAGATATTTATCGTAAAATCTTGTCTTTCTGAATAATGCTGTAAGACGATTGATAAACGCCGACAAATTGGCACTTATTGCATCATTATAATTAGGACAAAGCATAATTAATGCATCACATTCTAATATAGCAGGATAAACTTCTTTTACGATAACCCCTCCATAAAGACAACTGTTTTTTTCTCCATAATGCATACAAGTAGTATATGGACATCCAATGCAATCCAAAACTGCACCATTACGAATAGAGATGTCTTTGATTTCACAATCCTCTTCCAAATGTTCTTTTACCATTTCCCATAAATTTACTGTATTTGAAGTTTCATAACTGCTGGCATGAAGAACTAAAAGTTTCGGTTTTCTATGCTTAGGAGGTTCAAATTTCATAATCTGGCGTACTAAAGTTTTTCCAGACTGAATATAAGCATCAAAATTATCTGTATCTAAATTTTTAGCAATTATATTGTAATTTTCAAGAGATTTTGTCCCTTCCACCAAAGGTCTTCCCGGGAAAGTACAGCCTGACATATTAGCACTAAGAGTTATTTCCCTTGCAACAGATTTAGTGTACAATTCGCTGTCACCATCTATTATAATTCCTGCAACACTATCTTCAAGGCAAGTCTTGTCTAGTCTTATTTTTTTTAGCAAAGCATATAATTCTAAATTTATTCCTGATTCACCAAGTGAAATAGCAAATAATATTTTTTTATTTTGTAAAGAATGAAATTCCTCCACTGTACTTATAGTATTATAAGAATAGCCCTTTAGGCTTTCTTCTAATATGGTACTAAGTCTATGCGTTTTAACATTTTCTCTGCAATGAGGTCTTATTAAAATAATATCACCCATTTAGTTCATCCCCTATCATTAAATTATTTCCTTTAAATTATCATAAGCCCTTTTAATCCTTTCATATAACAATTCAGGTAAAGGAAGATTTTCAATTTCAACTCCACCGTCTGTCATTCTATTTTTAGCTCCCATATATACTTCCCCAATACAATTTGAACTGTAATGCCACTCACCTCTTAAAGTTAATAAAATAGAAATTGCTCCTGAAGATAATGCAGGTGCAATAAATGGTTTAAAACCTATTTCTCTTGTTTTTAAATTTGCTTCAACAGTCAGCTTAGTTAATTCTTTAGAAATTTCATCATTATAATTTTTTATGCTGTTTGCTATTACTAGATCATTTCCATGAGGGCCAAAAGCTCTTCCTTCTGTTAAAAAACTCTTAAATCTAGAGTCTCTTTTTGCAAAATAAGCTGCTCTGCTATTCATAACTCCAAGGCCGTATCCTTGTATCTGACTAGCATCTAGTCCTTCTAAAAGTGCTACCTTACAAAGAGGATCCACTGGATCAGAAACTACTGCAAAAAGACCTTTAAATCCCTCCTCTTTGGCTCTTTTGGCATAACTGCTTATAATCTGTCTGTTAGCCTCAAATTGTGCCATTCTTACATCTGAAATATTCTCTTCAACAGCAGGTACTGATTTAGATGCACAAAAGATAAAAACATCACAATGAAACAGCTGCTCATTTTTTAAAATTTTAACCTCTGGCATTATATTATACTCCCAAGGATAGGAAGTTTGATTCATTTCATAGTCCCAGCGTTTTAACACATTTTCATTTATATCATAAATTCCTATGCTCTCAATTACATCTCCCCCTAAAAGTTTGAGTCCTGTCATCAACATACCACCTACATCTCCTATGGCAAGTATATTAACTTTCTTTTTTCCTTTTAATAAAAATGGTGATTTATTTAACGAAAACTTATTTTCCCTTGCAATATCTTTTAAATAATACATATATATTCCTCTTTATACTCAATTACATTTAACTATTTAAAGATTAAAATATAATATTTTTTAATCTGATTAATTTTTCAATATCATTTTCAATATATGCAGATGGCGCCAGATTTAAATCATAATTAAGGCATCCTCCCCTGTCTGGACATCTTGGAGAAATAACCGCTTCACTTAATCTGTTTAAAGTTAAATTTCTTTCAAAAGCCAGCTGATATTCCTCTTCAAGAGCTTGCAATATACTCCTTGCATTTTCAAGACATGTCATTGAAAACTCATATACTGCTTTCTTTGGTACATCTACTAAAAATGTAGGTGCTACATATGGCAATACCAAATTTATTGAAGATAAAAGATTTGCACTAATATCTCCATCATGTTCCACACTGTCTCCTCCTATAAAAGGGTACATGCTTGATTCAACAAACCATATCCTTAGATTCGGTATAAAATAAACACTTTCTACCTCTCTGCCTTGTATAGTCATAAGGTCTTTACCTCTTCCGGATAAAATTCCTACAATAATTTTACTTATATCTATATTTTCTTTTTTAAATAAAGGATCAAGTTCTTTCATTCTATATCCTTTATGAAGCAAGTCATCTACAAGCATTATAGGTCTGTTAAATGATTTTATAGTTTTTATTTGATTGATTAATGGTGAGTAATACGGAAATTCAGTTATCTTAAATTGTTTTATCTCAGAATCAAACACCTTTTCAGTATGAAGAGATTTTGTCACAGTATTAGGAACAGCCATCCCTCTAAGTATTTTCCCAAAAGGAACACACATATTATTTCCTAATACTCTTGGCTTTAAAGGCTCACAAGGAACATTATTTTCATTGGTTGTCATAGTCATAAGTCTATGGTGCATTACACCGGAATTAAATGATAAAACCAGATTCCCCGGATAAAACGTTGTCAAAGCCCTCTGTAATTTTTCATGAGCTTCATCCATTACCTCCATTATTCGTTCATTTCTATTAAAAGGTTCTTTTATTGTAGTATCTACATTTTGTATTAACGCAATAGGAAATTTAATATCTACTTTATAAATAGGATTTTCCTCATCACTTTCTTCAATCTGTAAAAAGCCTTGTCTTTCTAAAACCGAAACTGCTTCTTCATCCTTAACTCCTGTATAATTATGATAAATTGCATAACTGAAGTCATTTTCTAAAGCATAAGCTAAAGTTTCAGTTAAAGTAATCTGATAGATATCTCTTATATTAGTATTATTACTGGCAAACATACCACTTATAACTAAAATCTTACCTGATGCATGTTCCCTAACTTGTGCTGCAATTTCTGTATTTTTAAATTCACCATATAACTCTGACATACTAAGTTGATGAAACAGCATAAGTCCTACAACTTCATTATTTAAATCCTTATCTCTTATTACAGTAGCTTTGGAAGCTTCTAAAGATAAATAGTTTCGTATACTTCCACAATTTATTTTTTCTTTTAAAATTGACTGAGTAAGTTCTTTCTGAAGAGGCTTTTTAATAGAATTCACAAGTTCTATTAAGATAGCTTTTGCTTGTAATATATATTTATACTGAGGTTCTCTTAAATATAAACTGTTATCATAAATAAAACTTTGAGCTATTGGATCGATTAAATTTGAAATATCCCTATTATAATCTATATTTTCCCTTATTCTGGTTGAACTTATCTCCTCTAAATGAATAGGAAGCGTCAACTCTACCACTTTACCAATTATATTTTCGTATACCATTTCTAAATCATCAGAAGAATCTGCACCTTCAATACTACTGTTTCTTCGAAATACTATATGATTAAAACTATGAATAGAATTTTCACTTAAAGGCACCTTATAAGATGACGCATTTATAATTACATCACTTCCCACTACAATATAAATTTCTCGTGTATAAAATAACTCTTTTAATCTTTTTAAATCTGATGGATTTGCTATGTTAACAGGTATATCATCAGGAAATATATATACATTCTCCTCATTAGAAACAGACATATTTATAATCTTCCTTCTAATCATTCTAGGCTGCGTCTTTTTCGACCATGAAAATTCATCCAAGGCTAGATATACTTCAAATCCTAGATTTCTGATCTCCTGTACAATACCTTTATGACTTAACGAAAACGGATCAAATGTACCAGGGAAAAATGCCACTCTACTAGGTTCTTTAATATCAAATTTACCATTTTTAAAAATATAATCAGATATAAATCTATATATATGATTTAATGATGCTGCATTATTAAAAAAGGATAATTCTGTCTCCTTCTGATCTACTATAAGAGTAAGCATCTTTTTATATATTATTTGGAAAATATCATATTTATCCTCAAGAGTGAGTTTATTTGAACCAAAAATATATTGCCCTATAACTAAAAATGCCTCTTTACTCACCGCATCACGATAATTAGAAAGCCCTCTTAAAATCATTCCAAGAATAGTCTTTCTTCTACGCTGATAAATTTCTTCATTTTCTATGAAACGAGTACGATAGCTTAAATAATTCTGTATTAAAATTCCTAATGTATTAAGGGCAACAGATCCCACTCTGTAATCGTTACTCTCTAATAATACATTTAAATTATTAATAAATTCATCAAGTTCATTTGGATGAAGATATAAAGCTAACTCTCCTAAATACTGAGGAATATATTTAGAAAATTCATATTCGCCAATCTCAAGACCTTTTGTCAATTCAATCACAACTTCATTTCTCTGATCCAGAGACAATAGAGGTACAATAACTAAAAGAGCCTTTCCTGCTCGATGTCTTACTGCTACTCTTTCACTTACCTTTATAAGATTGGAAAGGTGAGTTGCCACATGTAAAGTCTGCTTATTTCTGCCTAACTTAACCTGATCACGTAATAGCTCAAGATTAACAGCTTTTATTACCCAAGGTGTTGCAACTTTTAAATTTTCCAAAAATATATCAGATGTTGCTTCATTATCCTCATATAACTTTTTTTCATAAAAGCTTTCATTCTCAATTTTAATATCCAAATTTTTTAATATCTTATATTTTAAAAATAATATTGAAATAATATTATCATTATTAATCATTGATAAAATATTATCAATATTTTCACGGTATACTTTACAGTCATCTAAATTATCAGTCAAATGTTTTAAAAATCTAAGTGCACATATATTTATTTCCAAAGTATTTCTTGCCATACCTTTTTCAGTGAATTTCAACAGTTTAAAAATTTGAGCAGTGTCACACATATCAAGAGGTATAAGGCGTATTGAATCAAGTAAGATAAAAGCTGTGGAATAATCAATATTAAAGTCATCAAAATATACCAAAAACTCTTTTAAATAATTTCCTCTATCTTCCTCTTTACATCTCTTTAAAACAGATTCCACTACTATTTTTAAAGCATAGCCAATCCAGCGTCTGTGCTGATCAGTTATCTTATGATCTGGAAAGACTATACTATTCAAAGTTTTTTCCCATAATTCCATACTTGTAATTTCGCCTTCATTCCATGTTGCATCATCAGGAATTTCTTTTCTGTATTCTTCATCATAATTAACTATAATATTACCTATTAAATCAGCAGCTTGTCTTCTTATATCTCCCTCTCTATGCATTAAAAGTTCCTGAAGAAAATTAATAGTCATATTTTTTTGTTTCTGCGTCATATAAGTAAAATATTCTTCAAGAATGTTTATATAGGCTCTTATGCCTTTCCAGCGTTTTTCACTTCTTGCCGCTTCCAAAAGATTTCCATATGCAGTTTCACTGTTTAACTTATGCATCAATGAAATATTATGTTGTATTGCTAGATGTTTTAACATTTCAACTGCTTCATTAGGATTAAGTAATGACGGATCCTTTTTCTCTTGTTTTATTATTTCGAAAGTAGTTAAATCTACATTTACTCCAAGTGATATCATATAATCCTCAAAATCTTTAAGCTTTGCATATACATGCTTATATCTCATAGTTTTTTCTTCATCAACATTGTCAAGCTTATTTAAAATAACATTAAATGATTCATCCAAACTATAAAAATTAGTATGTTCTACACCTTGTTCATCCCTTGTTGCTTTAACTCTAAAATCGGCATAAATTAAAACCAAAGATTCAACAGATAAGTTTTCAAGTTCTAAATCCCATGTGGAATGATTAGTTGCAATATGACCTATTGTTGGCATATCATTTTGTTTAAAAAACTTGTCTGTATAATAATAATGCAAGTAAGGAATTCTTTTAACTTCTGCACCCTTGCATCCATATTTTCCAATATCATGCCCCGCAGCTGCACCTGAAACCAAAGCTAAATCAATTGGAACATCTAACTCTAAAAGTTGTCTTGCCACATACATGGAAACAAAATGAACTCCTGCAATATGTCCCAGCGTATTATAAGGAGTTATTTCTCTTCCTATCCTCATAAATTCATAAATATAATTATCCCTACAAAAATTTGTAAATTTCAAATATTCTTCATAAGTACTGAATTTCTGCATTTCTTCACTAGTTAAAAAAAGCATATTTAATTTAGGATCAAATGGTAAATTTCTTTTTTCATATCTTAAAAATAATTTTAAAACTTCCAAATAGAAAAATCTTCCTATTTCAAAAGATTTAACTCTCTCAACCAAAGTACTTTCAGGAAATAATGCATTTAAAGAGCACTTATAAATATAATCAAACCAACCTTTTTCAGGTGGCATGGAAATACTATTTAAAGTTTTCTCTGACACTTGTAAAATCTCTGTACATGTACATTTATCATCTTCTATTACATCTTCTATATTTTTCTTCCAATCATCATTTTGAAGAAGAGAAAGCATAGCTTTCTTTGATAATTTTATTTTTTTTAAAAATTTCTTATCGGTTAAAGCATTTACTAATTCTTTATAAAGAGCTTGTATTGTCTTTTTTTGCAAAATTTCCACCTTACCCTTATCTTTTTAAAACATTATTATATATTAATTCTATTATAATTATTATATAACTATTATGCAACTTTTATAGTCTCTTTATAGCTTTTAATTACTTCGCATTGTATACAGTATTATATAAACTGTAAATACTATATTTACCATTTTTTCAGAATATTAAAACTTTGTCAAAACTATTGTTTTTTAGGCGATTGTATATTGACTATGGCTTGTCATTGTGCTAATGTTTAAAGTGAAAATTCTACTTAAATTTTTACAAAAAAATAATTAAATAAAAAAAGGAGAAACAAAAATGGCAAGTTTAGTTCAGCAGTATATTGATATTGCTAAAAAAAGAAATCCTGGCGAACCAGAATTCCACCAAACAGTTGAGGAAGTTTTAACTTCATTAGAACCAGTTCTTAAAGCTCATCCTGAATACATAGAAACTGGTCTTATCGAAAGATTAATCGAACCTGAAAGACAGATTTCTTTCAGAGTAACTTGGGTTGACGATGCTGGAAAAGTACAAGTTAACAGAGGTTACAGATTTGAATTCAATAGCGCTATCGGACCTTACAAAGGTGGACTTAGATTCGCAGCAAATGTATATCCTGGAATCATTAAGTTCTTGGGATTCGAACAGATTTTCAAAAACAGCTTAACTGGACTTCCTATCGGCGGAGGTAAGGGCGGATCAGATTTCGATCCTAACGGAAAATCCGATGCAGAAGTAATGAGATTCTGTCAAGCATTTATGACTGAATTATGTAGACATATCGGACCAAATACTGATGTTCCTGCTGGAGATATCGGTGTTGGCGGAAGAGAAATTGGTTTCTTATATGGACAATATAAGAGAATCGTAAATAGATTCGAAGGAGTACTTACAGGTAAAGGCTTAGCTTACGGCGGATTAAACGGAAGATCTGAAGCTACTGGTTTCGGAATCGTATACTTCGCTAACTGCATGCTTGAAGCTAATAATGAAAAAATGGCTGGAAAAACTGTAGTTCTTTCTGGTTTCGGAAACGTAACTTGGGGTACTGCATTAAAACTTCAAGAATTAGGAGCTAAGGTTCTTACTATCTCTGGTCCAGACGGATACATTCTTGACGAAGATGGTATCAACACTGATGAAAAAATCGCTTACCTTCTTGACTTAAGATCTAGCGGTAAAAACATCTGTAAGCCATATGCTGACAAGTTCCCAGGAGCTAAATTCTTTGCTGGTGAAAAACCATGGGGAGTTAAGGCTGACCTTTACATTCCATGTGCAACTCAGAATGATATTCACCTTGAACATGCTAAACAGATCGTTGCTAATGGTGCTAAGTTTGTTTGCGAAGGTGCAAACATGCCTTGTACAAATGAAGCTGTTGAATACATGATGGAAAAGGGCATTATCGTTGGACCATCAAAAGCTGCTAATGCTGGTGGTGTTGCTTGTTCTTGTATCGAAATGAGTCAGAACGCAGGACATGCTGTATTCACTCCTGAACAAGTACATGCTCAACTTAAGAACATCATGATCCACATCCATGACGTTTCTGCTGATGCTGCTAAGAGATATGGTTACGGTTATAACCTTGTTGCTGGTGCTAACATTGCTGGTTTCGAAAAGGTTGCTGAAGCTATGATGGCTCAAGGTCTTGTATAATCTCAAAAGCATAATATATATAACATAAATTTAAATTAAAAGAGACCCCCTAAAGGTCTCTTTTAATTATTTATTTTTAAAATTCTTTTTAACATCATCTATTTTATATCATATAAATTATTAAAAATAATTTGCAGAAAAAATATTATTGTATTTAATCTTCAAGATTTATAAACCATTTACGCAATTAACTAAATTCCCTTTTAAAAATTCTTTTAAATTATTGCTTACAATAGTTAAAAGCCTGCTTCTTGACTCCTTTGATGCCCATGCCACATGAGGAGTAATAATACAATTTTCTATACCTATCAAAGGATTATCCCTATTAGGCGGTTCTACAGAGAGAACATCTAATGCTGCCCCTCCCAATTTTCCGGTCTTCAAAGCTCCCGCAAGATCTTTTTCATTTACTAATGGCCCTCTTGCTGTATTGATTATCATTGCTCCCTTTTTCATCTTCCCTATAATCTCTGCATTAATAAAACCTTTATTTGCTTCTGTAAGCTTACAATGCAAATTAATTACATCAGAAGATTCAATTAAAGTGTTTAAATCAGTAAATTTAACATTATCACTTTCAAATGACTTATCAGGATAATTGGAGAAAATTAAAACCTTCATTCCAAATGCATCAGCAATCTTTGCAGATCGACGCCCAATATTTCCAAATCCTATAATGCCCATTGTTTTACCTAAAAGCTCCATCTGAGGGAAATCACAAAAACAAAAATCAGGTGAATCAAACCATTTACCTTTATGTACTCGATCTGAATGATCTTTTATGCTATGACAAAGCTGAAGCAAAAGACCATAAGAATATTCTGCTACAACATCTGACGAATATGCCGGCGCATTAGTTACAGGAATTCCTTTTTCCCTGGCATAATCAATATCTACTACATTATACCCTGTCGCAGTAACACCAATCCATTTTATATTAGGACAGCTGTCAATAACCTTTTTATCAATAATGCATTTATTAGTAAACACATATTCTGCATCCGATATTCTCTCAATAATATTTTCCGGCTCAGTTCGGTCATAAACAGTAAATTCTCCCAATGCTTCAAACTCACTCCAATTTAAATCTCCTAAATTTGCAGTATATCCATCTAAAAAAACAATTTTCAAGTCTTACTCTCTCCTTAACTATAATTTAATTTCCCTATCAATACTAAATAAATATAGATATGATTCCTTTACTTCTATCTCTCTAATCTTTTCTAATGCCTCTCTATATAGTTCAATTTGATATCTATATCCATCAACTAACTTATCTATAGCCTCCTGATCCTTTTCATCCCATAAATAATTTGATTTATAATCAAGGAGCACATATTTTCCATCTTCTTCAAAATAGCAATCTATAGTACCTTGTACTATAACCGTTTCCCCTTCTATTTCTTTTGCAATATTAAATGATACTTCTTTATAAATATTTTTTGATAATGCTGCTCTTTTGCCTATTTCTGAATTTATAAACTTTATAATCTTATTTACATTTATAGTATTCGCTTCTTTGCGGGTCAAGATTTCTCTATTTACAAGATGATCTATAAATGCTTCTATTTCATCTTTATTTGTACAGCTAAAATCAATATGTTCCATAACTTTATGTAGAATAGTTCCCTTCTCTGCTCCTGAAAATTCATCATTAGATTTTGTGAATTTGGGAACTTCTAAACTACCATAAAAGCCTTTTTTCTTTTCTTTATTAAGTTCAGAAACCGTAAACTTTGATTTTAATTTTAAAGCACTTTTATAGGCATATTCAAATTCCAATCGTCTGCTTATTTCATTTAATAAGTTTTTATTTTCATATGGAACATTACCTTTTAATAATTTTTTTACAGCTAGCTTTTGCTCATCATTTGAAACTTTAATACTATTTATGTCAGACTTGTTATGTGTTATAAATTTTATATTTGTCTCTTTTAATATTGGTAAAAGAAAATCTAAATAACAATTTGAGTCTTCTACATTGTAACCATCATTTACCTCATATTTTTTTAATGTCTTATCAATATCAGTTACACTCCCAAGAAGCACCAGTTTATCCATAGCTCTTGTAAATGCCACATATAGGACTCTTATCTCTTCTGCCATATCTTCATTGCTTTTTCTTTGTTCTATAGCTGATTGAATAATGGTTTTTTTAAAACTGTGATTTTCCTTATCTATCCATCTAAGTCCCAGACCAATATCCTTATGCAGTCCTATTCTTCCGATTTTATTATCCTTAATAAATTTTTTGCCTAATCCACCTATAATGACAAAAGGGAATTCCAATCCTTTGCTTTTGTGTATAGTCATAATTCTAACCACATCATCTTTTTCGCCAAGGAGTTTTACCTGCCCAGTTGGAACTTTTTCCTTCTTTACAGCTTCAATATATGTAATAAATTGAAATAACCCTTTCATCTGCGTATTTTGAAATTGTACGGCTTTATCTATTAAAGCTCTTAAATTTGCCTGTCTTTGAATTCCTCCTGGTATGGCACCTATATATTCATAAAAAGCAGTCTCTCTTAGCAATTTCCATAACAACTCTTCAAGGGGCATAAAAGTTGAAGCTTTATTCCATTCTGAAATCTTATCTAAAGCATTCCTGCATTTATCCTTTAATGCTTCATTCTTTCCATTTGTAACATATAGATCAAAAGCTCTATAATAAGTACACTGCTTATTAATTAGTCTTATTTCTATCAGTTCTTCAATGGTAAATTTAAAAAGTTGTGATCTCAATATGCTTAAAAAAGGAATATCTTGTTTTCTGTTATCTATTACTCTTAATAAATTTAGAAATATTTCAATCTCAACAGTATCAAAATATCCATCACTGCTGTCAATAAAAGAAGGTATCCCTTCCTTTAATAAAGCCTCATAATAAATTTCTGATGTACCACGAGCACCTCTAAGCAATATAACAATGTCCCTATTGGTAAGAGTCCTTGTTATGCCTTTTTTTTCATCATAAATAAAAGACCCCTTTGCTTCCTTAATAATTCTTGCAGCAGTAAAAGCTTCAACCTCAGCTTTTTTCATTTCAGCGATTTCATCATCCAGTTCAACATCTTCAAGATTCATGTCATCCACAATATGAAGTTCAACAGGGTAATCCAATTGGCCTTCATAAGAAACACCTTTATACAAAGCTGCATCCTTATCATATTCAAGCCCTGACACATCTTTCTGCATAATTTTACTGAAAATCTCATTTACAGCACATATTACATTGCCCTTGCTTCTAAAATTCATATTCAAGTCGATTTTCTTATCATTTTTATTATTATCAAGCTTAAATTTTTCATATTTACTAATAAAAATTTCAGGCTCTGCAAGTCTAAACTTATATATACTTTGCTTAACATCTCCAACCATAAATAAATTATTTTCTCTCTTTATTTTATTTATAAGAGTTTCTTGAACAACATTACTATCTTGATACTCATCTATAAAAATATAATTAAACTTTTCTCTGTATTCTAAAGCAGCTTCTTCATATGAAAGTATATCTAAAGCATAATGCTCTATATCATTAAAATCTATAAGATTTTTTTCAGCTTTCTTACTTTTATAAATATTATCAAATTCTACTACTAATTTAATTAAAAATTCTGCCGCTCTATGGGTTTCATTTAATTCAGTAACGTATTCATCTATTGTTTTAATACAATATTGAGAAATTAACTTTTTAATTATTGATTTCCCTTTATCACGTAAATTAGAAACTAATTCTTTTATTGATTCATACTCTTCTTTTTCTGCTGCTGTTGTTCTGTATGTTTGAAATTTTATATTTTTTAAATTTAAAGCAAATTGTTTAAAATCTCCTCTATGTAATTCTTCTATTAATTGATTTATATTGTTAAGTTCTAAGTCACATTTTGAAATAAGACTTGTTATTCCCTCCATATCCAATAAATTTTCAACTTTTGAAAAATATTCCCTTGCAGAGTTTAAGCGTGAATCAATATAAACTTTTATTTCCCTAAAAGTTTTTCCATTCATAAATTCTTCTTTAGAGCAATTTAAATCATTTACTTTATCATTTAACCAACCATATGAATCCGGAATACTCTGTGCAAATTCATAGGTTTGTAAAATCATATCTTTCACGTTCTTTTCATTTTTAGTCTGAGCATACTGATTTAAAAACCATATAAACTCTTCATCTTCTATTTGGAATAAATTATAAAAAAGTTCTTCCATTGCATCTGATTGAAGAATAATTTTTTGAGCTTCATCACAAATTTTAAAATTAGGTTCAATATTTATTAAATAAAAATACCTTCTTATGACTTCCATTGAGAAGGCATGAAAAGTACTTATATTTGCCTTATTGATTAAATTCAACTGTATTCTAAGAAATTGTTCTTTTTCCTGCTGATTCTTATTTTCAACATTATTAGAACATACTTTTATTTCTTCTGTTATGGATTTTATTATCTTTTCTCTCATTTCGGAAGCTGCTGCATTAGTAAAAGTAACGATTAACATTTTATCAATAGGTACCTGATCTTTTATAATAATCTGCATAATTCTTTCTACTAAAACAGCAGTTTTACCTGATCCTGCTGCCGCAGAAACAAGAACATTTTTATTTCTTATTTCAATTGCTTCTTTTTGAGATTTTGTCCATTTCATTATTTTCACCTTTAATTTAGGGACTGCCCTCAATGAGAGCCGTCCCTTTTATTCAATACTTTATTATATTAAATCAAACTTTCTTAATAAGGCGGCTATAGATTTTCCTTTTGGAAGCAGCTCTATCTCATGAGGTCTTATTGATTTTGTTTTAATTAACATTATGCCATAAACCAATGCTCCTATAGCTATTGAAATAACTGCCGATAAACTGTTTCCTAAAGCAAGATGACAAATATAATAACTGATTAATACACATAAGCACATTATAATTCCCGAAATTAATGGTTTTATTACAGATAAAGTTAAATTGAATTTTGTATCTGTATACCTTTTAACCGCTATAAAATTCATTATTCCTATAACCGCATAAGCAGCAGTACTTCCTATTGCTGCACCTTGTACGTTATATATTCCAGTAAGAATGTATGTAAGAATACACTTTACAATCAAACCTGCTGCAAGAGAAACTACTGCCACACTGGGCTTTCCAAGCCCCTGAAGTATCCCAGCCATTGTCTGCGCCAAAGAAAGAAATATTATACCGATTGCCAGTATAAACAAGCAAGGCGCTGCACTTGAAGCACTTTCTGCCTGCAAGGGGAATAGTAACAACATAATAGGTTCTGACAATGCCATAATACCAAAAGTACAAGGTATACCAATAATCATAGAAGTTCTTAATCCTAATTTAATATTTGTGTCCAGAAATTCTAAATCCTTAACACTGTTTGCAGCTGCAATTGCCGGAACCATACTTAATGCCACACTGAGAGCCAAAGCCATGGGAATATTAATAATTGGGCCTGCCATTCCTGATAGCTGTCCATAAAGTGCATTAGCTTCAACTTCAGTAAATCCTGTTTGTTTCATCCTTGTTATAACTATTGCAACATCCGCTATATTCATTATAGGTAAAATTGAAACTCCAATAGTAATAGGGACTGCAATTTTAGCTAAAGAACTTAAAATTTTGCCGGCACTTTCTTTATTATTATCTTTATTATCTTCTATGTTTTTTAAAATCTTCTTACGATTTAACGAATAAATAATAATTAATACAATAACACCTGCTATAGGTCCTACACTTGTACCAAAAGTAGCTCCTGCTGCTGCCATCTCAAGTCCCTTTGGAAATAAAACAACCGCAAGAGTAAGCCCAACTACGACCCGTACTGCCTGCTCAACAAGCTGAGATACAGCCGTAGGTTCCATATGTTGAAGGCCTTGAAAAAATCCTCTGAAAACAGCCATAATCGGTACAAACAAGAGTGCCGGTGCAATGGCTATCATAGCATAATATGCCCCCGAATTACCAAGTCTAATTACAATGGCCTTTGCTCCAAAGAAAAAAACAGCTGCTGCAATAATTCCCAATATAGACATTAGTAAAAAAGATAGTTTAAACACTCTGTATGCTTCCGAATGTAAACCTAATGCAATTCTTTCCGATGTCATTTTAGATATTGCAGCCGGTGCTCCATTTGTAGAAAAAACTAATAAGAACACATAAATGGGATATGCTGTCTGAAAATATCCCATACCCTCATCGCCAATAATATTACCAAGGGGAATTCTAAAAAAGGCTCCCATAATCTGTACTAAAAGTCCTGCAATTCCTAAAATTGCAGCTCCTTTTATAAATGTTTTTTTACTCATAATCCAATAATCCTTTATACTATTATTATAATTTTTTTCTTTTTATTAAAAATGTAATTATTATGTATCTGTAATTACATACGTATTTATTATACCAAAAATAATATTACTTCTATATACTTATTTTAATTTTTTATAATTATTTATTACTTTAATTTATTAATTTAGTAAAACCATATAAAATTACTCCTCTTATATTAATTTTTACAATAACTTAGCAAAGACTATGGTATAATAATCCTATATTATCATTGTGATTATTAAAATTATAAATTTATATAGAAAGGAACTAGTTTATGGAAAGCAAAGCAACACCCACATTACTAATGATATTAGACGGCTACGGATCAAATAAAAACCTTCACGGTAATGCAATATTAAATGCTGATAAAAAAAATATTGATTCCCTATTTAAAAGATATCCTAATACAACTATTGGCGCAAGTGGTCTGGACGTTGGTCTGCCTGCAGGTCAAATGGGTAATTCAGAAGTGGGACATCTAAATATCGGGGCAGGAAGAATTGTTTATCAGGAACTTACTAAAATCACAAAATCTATTGAAAATAAAACTTTCTTTGAAAACAATCCTTTAAATAATGCTATGAAACATGCAAAAGAAAATAATTCTGCACTTCACCTGATCGGATTGTTATCTGATGGCGGAGTACATAGCCATATTAATCATCTGTTCGCTTTAATAGATCTAGCTAAAAAAAATCAACTTAAGAAACTTTATATCCATGCATTTTTAGATGGCAGAGATGTTACTCCAAGATGCGCAGCAAAATATTTGGCAATCTTAGAAAAGTATATGAAAGATATAGGCTTGGGGGAAATAGTATTAATCTCCGGAAGATATTACGCAATGGATAGAGATAACAGGTGGGAAAGAATTCAAAAATGTTATGATGCTATGACTGAAGGCATTGGTGAAAAATATAATAGCTCTCAATTAGCCTTAGAAGCGGCTTATGAAAGAAAAGAAAATGATGAATTTGTTATACCGTCACTCATTACAAATAAAGAAGTTGTGACAGTTAACGACAACGATTCTATAATCATGTTTAACTTTAGACCTGATAGAGCAAGAGAAATAACCCGTTGTTTTGTTGACAAAAACTTCAATGGATTTGAACGTAAAAAATTTGTTAAAAATTTATGTTATATATGTATGACTCAATATGATGCTGAAATGCCTAATGTTCAAATTGCATTTCCTCCTCAATCGTTAAAAAATACTTTGGGAGAATATATATCATCACTAGGTTTAAGACAACTTAGAATCGCTGAAACAGAAAAATATGCACATGTAACTTTTTTCTTTAACGGTGGAATAGAAGCTCCAAATAACGGTGAAGATAGAATTTTAGTTCCCTCTCCTAAAGTAGCAACTTATGATTTGCAACCCGAAATGAGTGCTCTTGAAATAACAGAAAGATTATTAGAACAAATTAAAGAAGATAAATATGATTTAATAATCTTAAATTATGCCAATCCCGATATGGTAGGTCATACAGGTAATATGGAAGCAACAGAAAAAGCTATCGAAACTTTAGATATTTGTGTAAAAAAAGTTGTTGATGCTATTACTTCTAAAAATGGTCAAATGATAATAACAGCAGATCATGGAAATGCAGATGCTATGCTGGACGATGATAATAATGTATTAACAGCTCATTCTGTAAATCCTGTTCCATTTTTAGTTATTGCAAACAGGCAAGTAGAACTCAGAAATGACGGCATTTTAGCTGATGTAGCACCAACCCTTCTTGATTTAATGGGAATTGAAAAACCTAAAGAAATGACCGGAAAAAGTATAATAAAATAATTAAAAACAAAGGTCTTAGTTTTCTAATAAGTTTAGAAACATAAGACCTTTTATTTTTTATGCATATATATCCCAGAAGTCTGATTTAACATTTAAGTATTTCTTAAATGTTTCAATTAATTGCGGAAATTCGTCTATAAAATAAGGTCTTGCCACATTCCCATTTGAATCCCAATCACATCCATCCCACCAAACGGCAACTTTTATGTTTTCATAATATTGAATATGATCAAACATATTGATAACCCATTGATTTTTGTCTCCACCTACACTGCTAGAAGAAAACTCCGTAATCATCATTGGTTTATCAAACAATGTCAAATAGCCCCAATACATGGAATCATATAAATCTTTAAATTCTGTCCATTTTTCGTCTTTATAATAAGTTCCCGTATTATAAGCAGTTAATCCAATAATATCCACATATTCATCTCCTGGATAATACATAAGCGCATCATTCCACTTAAAGTTAGGGAAAGAAACACCATTTGGATTCCAGATCCATATAACATTATCTGCACCTGCTTTTTCAAAAATACTATAGATATAACGATAAAATTCTTTAAACAGCAAGGTATCCTTAGAGGTATGGTAACTTGAATAAGGGCACCAGTCTCCATTCATCTCATTGCATAATCTAAATAGTACCGGATGATCAAATTCACTGACTGTTTCTGCATAATTTGTTAAAAATCCATCATATTCTCCGTTCAATACATCGTATATCATATTTCCTTCACCCCAAGTTTCATCTGGAGTTTGTAATGTTAGCTCTAGAATTTTATTATGGGCATATGCATTATCTAAGCGACCTTTAAGCCAAGGATGCATGATTTTATTTTCAAAACTTGTATAATTTAAAATTATAGGAAATTCATATTCAATTTCACTTTCAATTCTATCCAAATCTGAAAATGAATCAGGCGCATTCGGTTCAAAAATACCCCATTTAAGTTCACTATCAGAGCCAAAATATTGGTTATATGCAATCTTTGTTTCATTATTCCAACCCTTATCTTCAAAGTTAGTTGGCTTTGCTTTTCTTGTATAAGCTGATTGCGTTGGTGTAAAAGCAGTAAAACTGTTAGCTAAATACATATATCCTCCGCTTTGCCATAATGGTTCATCTGCTTTTACAAAAATGCTGTATACATAATTACCTACTGTAATTTCCATATCAGCGTAATAGTTTTTATCATTTTGAACCCTAGATAATTTATCTCTTGACCATTGCAATATGTAAACAGAATGACCGTTTATAGTTACAGTTGATTCATATTCTTTCCTATGATCAAGTGTATTGTTTAAGAACTTATTTGAATAATTTATATAAGAGGATCTGTTTATTCCTTGCTCTAATGGCTGCTTATATATTTCTATTCTCTTGTGTTGATTTTCCAAAACAGCACAAATGTTAGAATAACTCATATCAACTGTCATACCATCATCCACATTTAAACTGTATCCATGCACATTATTTACAAATTTATCATACGGCGTACCATCTTCTATCCAATATATCCCGTCAGGTACGGTTTCTGCCCCATATGAAACTGATATAAGACCTAATAATAAAACTAAAATTATGCTTATAATAATACTGCGTTTTTTCACTCTATACATCCTTTCTAATTCTCAATACCAATTCTTGATTCAATACCTTTATTATAATAATGTTTAATCTCTTTCATCTCTGTAACTAAATCAGCTATTTCTATAATTTCCTTCGGTGCATAGCGACCGGTAAGAATAACTTCCACATTATTCGGTTTTAAATTTAAAACTTCCAATACCTCAGAAACTGAAAATAATTTAAAATATAAACTTGTATTTACTTCATCAAAGATCACCATATCAAAGTTTCCTGACATCAGGACTTCTTTCATGCGCAAAAGTCCCTTTTTCGCATTTTGTATATCTTCTATACACGGTTCTCCATTAATAAAATTTGTACTGCCAAATTGTTCTATTGTAAAGTTAGGTAAAATTTTTTCTGCTTTTAACTCGCTATAATCCTGACCTTTCATAAATTGCCCGCAAAAAACCCTATTGCCTGCACAAATCATTCTTAATGCAATTCCCAAAGAAGCTGTAGTTTTACCTTTTCCATTTCCGGTATATACTTGAATATATCCTTTTTCCAGCATGTAAAATACCTCTTATTTTGTTTTACTATATATTAAATTTGTTATTGTATATTTTTGCAATTTCTTCTGCAATTTTAATTCCATCAACCGCAGCTGATACAATACCGCCTGCATAACCAGCCCCTTCGCCTGCCGGATAAATTCCGTAAATCTCACTCATATAGTTTTCATCTCTTACCATTCTAACCGGAGAGGAGCTTCTTGTTTCTACACCTGTCATTACTGCATCTGGGCTATCAAATCCTTTTAATTTCTTAGCAAATTCAGGAATTGCCTCTCTTATGGATTCGGTTGCAAATTCAGGCAGACATTTACCCAGATCAGACCACACAATACCTGGTTTATACGTAGGTTCTACTGTATTATTACATTCACCATTATCACATGGTCTTTTATTCTTTAAAAAATTTCCTAATCTCTGGGCAGGTGCCTTATATGTTTTGCCGCCAAGTTCAAAAGCCAGCCGCTCATATTTTTCCTGAAAAGCGACTCCAGCTAAAGGATCATTTGACTTAAAATCCTCTGGTTTAACGTCTACTAAGACAGCACTGTTTGCATTATCAGCCGCTCTATCATTATAACTCATGCCATTTGTAACAACGCCACATTTTTGCGATGCTGCACCTACCACATAACCTCCAGGGCACATACAAAAAGTATATACACCCCTTCCGCTTTTACAATGATAAGATAGTTTGTAGTCAGCAGCTCCAAGGTTACTGTTATTACAGTTTTTACCATACTGAGCATTATTAATCAGCGATTGTTTATGTTCTATTCTTACACCTATTGAAAAAGGTTTTTGCTCCATATTTAATCCTATATTTTTAAGCATTTTAAAAGTATCTCTTGAACTATGTCCTATAGCTAAAATAACATTGTTCGTTTCAATCTTCTCTGAATTATTTATTATAATACTTTTAACTTTAGAATTTTTAATTACAATATCAGTAAGCTTGCTTTCAAAACATACCTCACCGCCATTTTCAATAATTTTGTTTCTCATATTGACAACCACACTACGCAAAACATCCGTTCCTATATGTGGCTTTTGTTTATACAAAATTGTGGGACTACCTCCTGCGGCTACAAGCTCTGTTAAAACTTTTCTAACTCTGGAGTCCTTTATCTGTGTAGTAAGTTTTCCATCGGAAAAAGCCCCTGCACCTCCTTCTCCAAATTGTACATTAGATTCTTCATTTAAGAAGGATTCAGACCAAAATAAATCTACATCCTTCACCCTTTCGTCCATTGATTTGCCTCTTTCAATAACAATAGGTCTATAACCCATCTGTGAAAGAATAAGAGCCGCAAATATACCACAAGGACCAAATCCTACAATAACAGGTTTAAAAGTTATAGGTTCTTCTCCCTTGCCCACATATTTATAGTCCATATCAGGAGCCTTGTCCAATTTTAAACCTTTAACTTTCTTTGCAGCTTTTAAAAGCTGCTCTTCTGATGAATACTTTCCCTTATTATCTATAGAAAAATCTACTGTATATACTCTTTTTATATTTTCTTTATCCCTAGCATCAACAGATTCTTTTATTATATTAAATTTATCTATTGAAACTTTAGCCCATTCCAATTTTTTTATAATTTTATTTAAAATATAGCTTTCATCTTCATTCAAATTTAATTTTATTTCATGTATTCTAAGCATATATTCCCTCTTATCATCAGCCATATTGTCTATTTACAATATGAAATTTATTCTATATTTTTACTTGCTCCATTACCAGTTATATATCCCGATGTCCATGCCCACTGAAGATTGTAACCGCCACACTTTCCATCAACATTTACAACTTCTCCCGCAAAGTAAACATCTTTTATTAATTTAGATTCCAACGTATATTTATCTAATTGCTGAAGATCTATTCCGCCAGAAGTTACTTGAGCTTCCTTAAACCCCTTTGTTCCTGAAACTGGTATATTCCAATTTTTTAAATAAGTCACAATTTTTTTCAACTGTTTTTTATTTAGCTGATAAATCTCATAACAATTTATAATATTTTCATCTAAGCCTGACTCTTTTAAAATAACACAAGCTAATTTTTCATTTATTAAACCATTTAAAAATTCTTTTACTTTTCTATCTCCGAGATATACAGCTCTTTCCACCAGCAAATCAAATACTTGTTGTTGAGTAAACTCAGGCATTAAATCAATCTTTACTATATAATCATTATAACTGCTATCCTCTAATCTAATTAATCTGCTTAAATTAAAAATACAAATCCCAGAAAGTCCACTATCTGTAAACTGAATTTCTCCTATTTCCATATCCAACAATTCCAAATTCTTCAGTAATGATACACTGCCTTTAGCACGTACACCTTTTAATTCTTTAAAAAAAAGCTGTGATGATGTTATTTGAGTTAAAGAAGGAATAGGCTTTATGATTGTATGTCCAAAATTTCTAGCAATATTAAAACCTTCACCCGTTGACCCATATTGTGGCCCTGCCTTACCTCCTGTTGCTATAATTATTTTTTCGGAAAAAAAGGATTCTATATTATCTTTTCTTTTACTATTTTTGCATTTATCATTAATTTCTGTAACTATGTTGAAACCATTTGATATAGTTTCCACTTTTTTTACATAAGCATTGTATATTATTTCCACATTTAAGGATTCAAGTTCAGATTTAAGTGCTTGCTGTACAGACACTGCCTGCTCAGAATAAGGATAGATTCGTCCATCTGATTCTTCCCTTGTAATAACACCTATTTTTTTAAAAAAATTTATAGTTTCCTGAAAATTAAATTGATCCATAAATTTAGAAATATTTTTAAATGTTTCATGGCAAAAACGATTTGTCATATTACATCGACCATTACCCGTCGCAAGTAACTTTCTTCCAATTTTATCATTTTTTTCAATAATTCTGATATTATATCCTCCAATATTTTTTGCAGCAAAAATAGCTGCAACCATTCCGGCTGCACCTCCACCAATTATTGTAATCTTTTTACTTTCAAAATTACTGCATTTTGACATAATATCACCAGTTTAAATATAATGGTTTCCACCTCTCAGCAACGCTGTTTCAATCATAGAAACCATTATAACATACAAATATTTCTTTTGCTATATAAAGCGATGATTGATATAATATGTAAGTGCAAATTCTTATAAAATTTTAGGAGACAAAAATGCTTAAGCTTTTAAAAAAATTTTTTCGTACTATATTTCTACTTATTATTATTGTGATATTAATATTAGGTTATTCAAAATATATAGAACCTTTTATGTTGAAAACTGAAAGTATTAAAATTGAATCACCATATGTTACAGATAATTCTAATGGTTTAAATATTGTTGTCTTCGCAGATACTCATTTCAGTGAATTTTATACAACTGATGATTTTAAAAAAGTTCTAAACTCTATAAAAGAAATCAATCCTGATATTGTAGTTTTTGCAGGGGATTTAATTGATAATTATAATAATTATACCGAAGATATCTCTGATATTTCCCATGCTCTTGCTTCTATTAATGCACCTCTGGGTAAATTTGCAATATTCGGAAATCATGATTATGGTGGTGGGGCTGAAAATGAATACGAAGAAATTATGAGCAAAGGTGGTTTTATTGTTTTAAAAAACGAATATTATGCCTTAGATAGATTGGGGATTTCCATAATCGGTATTGATGACGTCTTAATAGGTAATGGGGATACAGGAATTGCAAGCTGGTCAAGACCCGACTATTTTAATATTGTTTTATGCCATGAACCAGATTTAGCTGATGAAATTTTAGAATACAACGTTGATTTAATGATTTCTGCACATACACATGGCAGGCAAATAAATCTTTTTGGATTAAATGATGATACTCTTCCTCTTTATGGTAAAAACTATATAAAAGGGATTTATCAATTCAATAATTTCAGAGATACCAAACTTTATGTAAATTCCGGTATAGGTATGACCAAACTTCCATATAGGTTTATGTCTCGTCCCGAATTAACATGTATTACAATAACTAAACCTTAATAAAAAAACCATAGAATATTGAAATCTTCCAATAAGAATTTTAAAGATAATGTGGCATTAGCTACTTTTCACAAAAAAATTTGAAATACAGTTAAAATAAGAATAATAAAAAAAGAACAGGATGCAGTAACCGATTATTGGCTGCTATATCCTGTATTTGTGTACAATTAAAGATTTAATCTTCATTAAAATTTAAAAATTTGTATGCGGGAACTTCTAAAATATCAGCAATATCAAATAAAGTGTCAAGCGATACTGTCCTATCAATATTTGGTGCTTCTACTGCCCCAATAAAAGCAAGATTTTTATCAAGCCTTTCTGCTAACTGTTCCTGAGTAATTCCTTTTAGCTTTCTATAATAACTTATTTTTAATCCTAATTTCCTGTATTTTGTTTTATGCTCCACTTTCAACTATACCACCTCACTCCATATAAAATTTTAACAAAAGGTATTGACTTATGGTATTTGCTGAATTACAATAAATATTGTATTACAAGCAATAATAATTATTTTCAAGGCAATTATAATTAAATTCATAAGCATAAGAGTTATCCAACAATGAATATGCAAGGTAGGTGTAATAAATGGGAAAGATTTTAAAAGCCTTATATGATGGCAAACTCTATCCGGCAGAACAGTATCAACCTATGACCGAAGATTATATCGTATTGTTAAAAAATCATTATGAAAATTATGAAAATTTTATAGAAAAGCTCGGCAGTCCACTTGATAAAGAATTTATCAAGATAATGAATGAGCAACTTGACATTGTCCCTTTTGAACTATCAGAAACATTTATTGACGGTTTTCGTCTTGGTGCAAAAATGATGATAGAAGTCTTCGAGGGCAAGGATAGAGAAGATGAGTAATTAAATTGCCATAAAAAAAAAACGGGATACCATAGCCAATTCATGACTACTTTGTCCCGATTTTATATTAATTATTTTATAGTTTTAAATATTAAGCCTTTACTTTTTCATAAATATGTTTATTGTTTGCACATACAATGGCATATTCTGCACTTTCAAAGACATTTTCTTCACCGATAATATCAATAAGTCTTCCTTGCTTTAAAATTTTCATTACTTTTGGCTGTACACTTGTAAGCATGATGGATGTACCATTTTCCTGTAAATTCAAAACAAGTTCTGTAAGTGCCTGAACTCCGGAAACGTCAATTATTGGCACACCTCTCATTGAAATAATAAGTACCGTAGTATTTTCTAACTGAGAAAGTTGATTTTTCAACTTTTCCACAACTGCAAAAAATATAGATCCTGTAAGATATGCTACTCTTATATGTTTAGGTACTTGTGAAATATTTATCCCTATTTTCTCAAGTCTCTCATTTTCAACTTCACTGATTGTAATGTCTATATCAGCAAGCCTTACCACAATAAGAAATGCCGAAAAAGCAACTCCGATAATTATTGCTTGTGTTAAATCCAAGAAAACAGTTGCTATCATAGTAATAAAAAACTTTGCCATACCGGTTTTAAATTTATAATCAAATATGTAATGTATATTTTCCCAGTCATTCATTCTCCATGAAGTAACCATTAGAACACCTGCCAAAGCAGAAAGGGGTATTGCCGACATAACGGGTGCTAATAAAAACATTGATAATAGCAACCCAATGGCATGTATTATTCCTCCGATTCTCGTTTCACATCCTGATTTTATCGCAACACTTGTTCTAGCTATAGCCGCAGTAGCCGGAACTCCTCCAAAAAATGGAATTATCATATTTCCAATTCCTTGTGCAATCAATTCCCTGTCTCCATTCATTTTTTCATTCTTTAATTTCCCTGCTGACGCACCGCATAATAAGCTTTCTATCATGGCGAGTGCTGCAATGCTTAAAGCAGGAACAAAAAAATCCCAAAGTTGATTTAGAGGTATTGAGCTCAAAGAAAGCCTGTCCTGAAGAAATATACTTTTTGGAATTTCTCCTACCACAGCTACATTAAACTTAACAAAATGATTAACTATTAATACTATTATCAAACTTGCCAGAGATGACGGGAATTTAGAATTCCATTTTTTAGGCCATATTACCATAATCACTATAACAAGTAAACCTAATAATAATGTTGGTATATTAGGATGAAAACCATTTATAAAATATGAAAATAGTTTACTAACAGCTAAATCTCCCGTAGAAGTCACCCCAAAAAAATTGTCTAATTGTCCTAATGCAATAATTATTGCAATACCTGAAGTAAAGCCTGTAATTACAGAAGACGGAATAAAAGATATAATTCTGCCTAGCTTAAAGATCCCCGCTATTATTAAGATAATGCCTGCCATAAATCCTGCCACAAATATGCCATTTAATCCATACTTCTGCACAAGCATTATAAGAATTGCCGTCATGGCACCTGTTGGTCCTGATATTTGAAAGGATGCTCCTGAAAAAGTTCCAATTACGATACCTGCTAAAATTGCAGTCACAAGTCCTGAAGCTGCCGTTGCCCCGGAGCCTACACCAAATGCCAATGCCAAAGGCAATGCTACAGCAGCTACAGTAAGTCCTCCTAATAAATCTTTTGAAAACTTTTGAGCATTGTAGCCTGAAAATTCATTTTTTAAGTCATTAATATACTGCCTGAAAACCACTTTTTACCTAATTCTCTCCTTTATTTCACGTCTTTTCTTTTTGTGTTCTTTTGTTCCCTCATAATCTACCTCAAGAACGTTCATTAAAAATATAAATATAGGAACACCAATAAGCAATCCCCATACACCTAAATAATGCTCACCGACGAGAAGAATGATAAATACAAAGCATACGGGAAGTTCTGTTTTATTTGACATAAGCTTAGGATTCAGTATATAAGCTTCGATACTATGAATTATGACAATCATGATTACTACTGCAATAACCTTATTTATGCCGCCTATATTAAATGCAATAATGCTTAATGGTACTAGTGAAATAATTACTCCTGCTACTGGAATTAATCCTAAAATAAAAATCATAATTCCAAGTCCTGCAATTTGTGGAAAGCCCAATATTGTTAAAATTATCATAGATATTACGGAATTTATAATTGCAATGGTAACCTGTACCTTCATTACTTTACTGAAGGTCTTAACAAAATTTCCTCCAAATTTTATTAAATAACGGTAAAGGAAAGAAATTTTACTCCTTTCCAATTTTTCACCAAACCTTCTGATTTTTCCCTTTTCAAGCAATAGAAAATAGCTTAAAATCATAGATAAAAATATATTTATTCCAAATCCTCCAATTGTAGTAGCACCTGTAGCTAACATACTTCCTACCTTTTCTACATACTTATTTACATCTAAATTTGGAATAAATTCGGCAAGTCTGGGATCAATAACTTCACGCACATCTTTTATATCAAATCCCTTAAATAGATCTGCTATTGCAATTATTTGCTGAGTCAATTTAGGATAAATTTCTATTATACTTATTATTAGAATTGATATAAATACTATATATAAAATAGATAGTATAATGCCGTCAGCTATACTAATCTCTATAAATCTCCTTATTTGCTTTTTTATTATTTTCAATAAATTATAAAATAGAAAAGTAATAATAAAAGTAAGTAAAACAATGTCTAGCATATAAGAAATTGTAATAATCATTAGGACTAATGCAGCAATAGCAATTGTTCCTTCTTTTATTTTCCTATAAATTTTTAAAATATCTTTTTCATCCATATTTCAACACCATATTTTGTAATTTTAACCGATTTCAAGTAATTTCAAATATATACTATCACAAGAAATCCTTGTTTACAAGACACCTAGAAAAAACACTATTCTTTAAAAATTCAAAAAAATAGAAGCAAAAGAATGCTTCAGTAATTATATATTTAATAGTTAAACAAAAATACTATTTTTTACCAAATCTTAAAGCAGTAGAAAATGAATTAATTCCCTGTATAAAAAATGCTACTCCTACCATAAATACTATTGAAAATCCAAATAAAATAGAATTAAAAAATGAATAAACACCAAATATTAACCCTATAATACCTAATATAAACATTAGTTTCCAAGTTTCCCCTGATTTTTTCTTCTTTATTACAAATGAATCTATAATACGTATTATTGCTGAAAACATAACCCACATTGCAAAAAATAAAGGAATTGCTGAATCTACATTAAGCCTATTAGATAAGATTAAAACTGCCAGTATTACTGTTAGAATAGACTCCTCTAAAACCCATTCCATTCTTTCTTTATCTTTATATTTTTTAACTTCTTTATATGCAATAATACCACTAATTCCATAAAACATCATCACTATTCCAAAAATAAAAGCTAATGAAAAATAAGTTTCACCCGAATTTGCAAGACACCATATCCCTACCGCTGCTGAAAAAATTCCTGCTAACATTAATAATAAACGCACTGTAACAATCCTCCTAATTATTTCTTAAACTATAAATATTTTTAAATTTATATCTAAATATTTCTATACTAACATTGACAATTTGTTCTTTTTTAATACTTATAATTACATTATATTTTATACTAGTAATATATAATAAGCTAGTGTATAATGAAATTGTAAATATATAACACTAAAGCACGATAAAAGGTGAAAAAAAATGAAAAACGTTATGGTTTGCGTAACTCAACAAAAAACCTGTGATAGATTAATTAAATATGGACATGACTATCTTAGTGAAGATGATGATGATGAATTGTTCATAATTCATGTGGCATATCATGAATTTAATTTTTTAGGGAAATCAAGAGAAGGAGAAGCTCTTGAATATCTTTATGAAAAAGCTTTAGAATATGGCGCTAATCTCACAGTAGTAAAATCAGATAATGTCTTAGGAACGTTGGTAGATTTAATCAATAAAAATAATATTACCCACGTTGTTCTTGGACAATCAGGAGATAGACAAAGTAATAATAACATAATAAAGAAACTGGAAAATAAAATAAAAGGTAAAGCAGAACTTATAGTTATACCTTAAAAATGGCTTTATATAAAGCCATTTTTTTTATAAAGAAATATAAGAAAACATTTCTTGCAGTATAAATTGAATATCCTAAGTATTTTATGATCAGCAGCTTCCAAGTCATTAAATTACTAATACGTGACTACGTGACAAATGACTTGTAACGCATTTTCTTTTAAAGTTCTTTACCAACTTCATGAATTCTCATAACATTGGTATTCTCCTCTAATTTTACCGGTATTCCTGCAGTGATTATTACAATATCTCCGTTTACTATAAATCCTTCGATTAACGCTTTATCAACTGCTCCCTTAAACACCTCTACAGCCGTTTCACTTGTAGGTATTACAAATGGATATGCACCCCAAACTAAAGCAAGTCTCCTTGCTATTCTTTTTGTTCTTGTAAAAGCCAATATAGGTGTCCTAGGTCTAAACTTAGATACAACCATAGCTGTATATCCAGATGAGGTAGGTGTTAATATGGCTTTAGCCTTTAAACCATATGCACTAGTACAAGTCGCATAGCCAATTGCATTAGTTATACTTTTATTTTTATGTGGCGCCCTGCCAATGAGCATTTCATCATAATTAAAATTATCTTCCGTAGCTACGGCGATGTTAACCATAGTCTTAATAGATTCTACAGGGTATTTTCCTATTGCCGTTTCACCTGATAGCATAATTGCATCTGTACCATCAAAAATTGCATTTGCAACATCTGCCACTTCTGCTCTTGTAGGTCTAGGATTTCTAATCATAGAATCAAGCATTTGTGTAGCTGTTATAACTGGTTTACCTGCTTCATTACATTTTTTTATAATAGATTTTTGTATAATAGGCACTTGTTCCGGCGGAACTTCTACTCCTAAATCACCTCTGGCTACCATTATACCATCTGCTGCTTTTATAATTTCATCAATATTGTCAATACCTTCTTTATTTTCAATCTTTGCAATAACTCTAATATGTGCAGCACCTCTGTCTTTTAAAAGCCATTTCATTTCTTTAATATCAGCTGCTCTGCGCACAAAAGAAGCAGCAATAAAATCTATATCTTCTGAAATGCCAAATTCAATATCAGCTTTGTCTCTATCAGTAATAGCCGGCAGCTTGACTGCAACACCTGGTACATTAATCCCCTTATAATCTTTAACTTCTCCACCATTTTCAACTATACATATAAAATCTGAACCCTTTATTTCATTTACAGTCAGTTCTATAAGTCCATCATCTATTAATATAGTATCTCCTATGTTTATATCACTTCCAAGGCCCTTATAAGTTATGCTGCATATGTCCGAATTCCCTATTATGTCTCTTGTAGTAAGAGTAAATTTCTGTCCTGCAACCAACTCTACAGATCCGTTTTCAAAAGTTCCCGTTCTAATTTCCGGACCTTTGGTATCTAAGATTATGGCAATTGGTAAATTCAATTCATCTCTTAATTCCTTTACCAAATCCATCTTAATTTTGTGCTCTTCGTATGTGCCATGGGAAAAATTAATTCTTGCGGCATTCATACCTGCTAACATCATGTTTTTTAAAGTATCACGATTTTCACTAGTTGGACCTATTGTACATACGATTTTAGTTTTTTTCATTTTTACTCCATTCTGAGGTAAAACTCTATTCCTTTACCTCACCTTTTACCAAGGCGCCTTCTTTCATAATCACACTCATATTTTCAGGTGAAATAATATGTATATCTTTAAGTGGATTTCCATCTAATACCAAAACATCAGCAAATTTACCCTCCTGTAAGGTTCCTGTTATATTATCTATTTTAAGCATTTCGGCGCCATTCTTTGTTGCTGCGGTAATAACTTCCATAGGCGTCATTCCTGCCTTATTTAATGCGTACATCTCTGTAATAGCATATTTGCCATAAGGTGTAAGGGTACTGCAAAACGAGTCAGACCCTACTACTATTCTAATACCTCTTTTATTAGCATTTTGCAAATTACTTATAATTCTGTTCAATTCTTTTTCCGCTACTGTATTACCAGGATATTCATCGTGTATTGGTCTATATGGTGGTTCATATACAGTAAACCATTCAAAGAAAAATTGTAAAGTTGGACAAAACGTAATATCCTTTTCAAGCATTATATCCAAACATTCTTCATTTAATTCCTGGCCGTGAATTATTGTGGAAACTCCAGCTTTGCATGAAAGCAATGCTCCTTCATATCCCTCTGCATGAGACCAAACAGGAAGACCTACCATAGAACTTTCTTCTACAACTGCTTTTATTTCTTCCATAGTATAATGCAGGTCAGCTTTAGCATCAAGTCTCCAAATACCTCCTCCTGTAGACCAAATTTTTATAGCATCGGGATTTTCTCTAATTCTTTTTCTTACAGCCTTTCTAAGATCCCACGGACCATCTACTCTTTCAGCCCAAGGATGAGATTCATAATTATAATCTAAAGGTAAATTGTGAGAATCACCATGACCTGAAGTCCTGCAAAATCCCAAGCCAGTAGTAATTGTTCTTGGTCCCGGTATTACGCCTGCTTCTATCATGTTTCTGATGTGTGGTCCGAATCTTGATATTTCTCCGACTGAAGTCAATCCATTTTCCAAAGCTTCCCTTGCCTGTGCAACTGCAACTACAGCTTTTTGATACACAGGTTCTAAAACCCATTCAGTGTCATTATCACTTAGATTTCCGCTGTAATGAAGATGTGTGTCAATTAATCCCGGCATAATAGTTTTTCCGGTAATATCATATATTTTATAGCCATTATCAAATGATTTCTTTTCTCCTGCATATTTAATCTTCTTATCGTCTACAAGTACTAAAGAATCTTCTATTGGAGCTCCTCCCATGCCATCAATGAGATAACCCCCTGCAAATGCAATCTTATTACTCTGGCTCATATTAAACCTCCATAAATCATTTTTACATTACATGATATTAATTTACATATAGTAATATTATAAAATATTGTCCTACACCTCATGTACAAAGTCAATATCTTGCAATACTGCTTCTGCAATATTTGTACAATGATCACCAACTCTCTCAATATTATGAATTATATCTGTATAGATAACAGTAAATTCCGGCGAACATTTTCCATGATAAAGCCTTTCCATATGATGATTTCTTAGTCTTTCTTCAAGATTATCCAGCTCTTTTTCCTGTTCCAAAACAGATCTTGCTAAATTATCATCCCCGTTTTCCAATGCTTTGATTACATTTGCCACCATCTTTTCTACACGAGAAAATGCATTGGTTATTTCGTCTAATGCTTCTTTTGAAAAAGCATATTTTTTTGTCATTTTTTCCTGTGCAAATTCTGCAATATTTGTACAATGATCTCCGATTCTTTCTATATCACTAGCAACATGCATAAGTCCTCTCACACGGAGTGCCTGATGCTCTGTAAGTTCTGCTGCCGTAGGTATGGAAGCTAAATATTTAACTGTATAGTCCTGAAGAATGTCTACTGTATCTTCTGTTTCTAAAACCCTTTCTACTGCCTTATGGCTTTCATCAACAAAAGCCTTTTTTGCATCACCAATCATAGTTGCTGCAAAATTAGCAATTCTTGATAATTCTCTTGTGGCCAAATGTATTGCAAAAACCGGTTGGTTAATAATTTTGTGATCCAAATACATGGTACTTTTTTCTCCTGCAACCACTTCCTCACCAGGTAAAATCTTAGTAACAATTTTAACAAGTAACCATATGAATGGAAGCCAAAGTAACGTATTCAGAATATTAAACGAAGTATGTGCATTTGCTATTTGTCTGGCAATTACATCAAGCTCTGCGCCTTTTGGTGAAATCATTACAACAAACTTTGCAAATAAAGGTATTATAAAAAGAAATACCAAAGTCCCTGTTACATTAAATACGGTATGTGCAATGGCAGTTCTTTTAGCATTAACAGAAGCTCCTATAGTGGCTAATAGGGCTGTAATAGTTGTCCCAATATTGTCTCCAAACAAAATTGGCAATGCACCTTTTAATCCTATAATACTTGTTACACCATCAGGTCCGGCTTGCGAGGCTAAATTTTGTAATACGGCAATAGTTGCACTGCTGCTTTGTACAACGACTGTCATAAGTGTACCTACTAAAACTCCTAACAAAGGAGTACTTTGTACATTCGTCATCAAATCAGCAAAAAATTGTGTGGCTGCTAAAGGCTTCATAACAGAGCCCATATTTTCAATGCCTATAAAAAGTAACCCAAAAGCAAATATAGTTTGTCCGATATGATTTATATTTTCTTTCTTAAAAAAGAAATATAAAATAAATCCTATTACTAAAATGGGCCATATAAAATCACCTATTTTAAAGGCAATTAATTGTGCAGTCATGGTTGTTCCAATATTTGCACCTAAAATAATACTAATTGCCTGAGGCAATGTCATTAATCCTGCGCTTACAAATCCAATTGCCATTACTGAAGTGGCACTGCTGCTTTGTAATACTGCTGTAGTCAATGCACCTGCCAAAACTCCAATCAAAGGATTTTTTGTAAGCAGGGCTAAAATACTTCTCATTTTTTCCCCTGCCGCCTTTTGCAGACCTTCGCTCATCAAATTCATTCCATAAATGAAAATTGCCAAACCGCCTAATAAGCCAAATACGATTTGTACATATTCGTTACTCATATTTCTTTACTCTTTCTCCTATCTTAATTAAAAAGCACTAACCCAGTAATTATATTCAATTACTAGGTAGTGCAATAGATTAAATTGATAATATATTCGCTAATTGTATAAATGACTCGTCATTTACTTTTTTCATCTGTAAAGCCTCTTCTAAATCATAATGAACTATTTCTGTACCTTCAATTCCAACAGCTCTGCTTCTGCTGTCTTCCCGCAATAATTCAACCGCTTTATGACCCATTCTGCTGGCGAGCATCCGGTCTCTGGCTGTAGGAGATCCCCCTCTTTGTGTATATCCCAAGACAACTACTTTTGTTTCCATTCCAGTTCGCTTAGTAATAGTATCTGCTAAATCTTGAGAGTTTATAGATATCCCTTCTGCACGAATAATAATACTATGGAGTTTGCCTCTGTTTATACCTTGAATTATTTTTCTGCATATTGCATTTATATCTATGGGGATTTCAGGAATTAAAATAGCCTCAGCTCCCCCTGTTACTCCTGCATACAATGCTATATCACCGCAGTTTCTGCCCATTACTTCTACAATCGTGGATCTTTCATGTGATGAAGATGTATCACGTATATTTCCGATTGCCGATAATACGGTGTTCACTGCCGTATCAAAGCCTATGGTAAAATCTGTATATCCTAAATCATTATCAATTGTACCAGGAAGACCTATAACAGTAACGCCTGCTTTTGTTAATTCAAGACCTCCCTTTAAAGATCCATCCCCGCCAATTACTACTAAACCTTCTATTTCAAAGTTTTCTAACATGTCCAAAGCTCTGTTAAAACCTTCTTCAGTCATAAAAGCTTTGCTTCTTGCTGTTCTGAGAATGGTGCCTCCGCGTTGTAAAATGTCTGAAACTGATGAAACGCTCATTTCATTTATTTCTCCATGTATGAGACCTTCATAACCTCTATTTATTCCATATATTTCCATATCATAATAGATTGCACTTCTTACTACAGCTCTGATTGCCGCATTCATCCCCGGAGAATCTCCTCCGCTTGTTAGTACACCAATTCTTTTCATACGATAACTCCTTCCTATCGTTTTAAAAATTTCCCCAGTATATTGTATCATTTTATATTATCTTTGCCAATTAAATCCGAAATTTTTGTTAAAAATATATTATCGGGGTTTACCCATAAATCTGATTTTGTTTTAAACCTTTTGTTTGAACTTAATGAGGATATAATAACAGGTGTGTCCCCTTTATGCTCAATAATGATATTTCTTATAGCATTTAATGTCTTTGACTCATCCATTTCCTTTGGAATAATTATCTTTATTATATTAGAAAATTCACTTTTATTGTCTCCTATATACGAATTTATATCAAAGATTTTATTTGCTAGAATTTTAGGTTCTTCATCTTCTTTAAAATTGACAGTTCCTTTTACAACAATGATAGAATCCTCTTTAATTAAACCTATATTTTTTTCATATACGTTACTAAAAACTATTACTTCAAAATTTCCATAAAAATCTTCAATCTGCAAAAATGCCATCATCTTATTATTCTTTGTAATTAATGTCTTTTTTGAACTTATGATACCTGCCATGATAACAGTCATTCCATCATAAATTTTACTTCCACTGTCTGAATGTGCATTGATTAAGTCTTCTGAATTCACGCTGATTATTTTGTTTATATCTTCTTTGTAATCGGCTAATGGATGGCCGGTAAGATAAACACCTATCATTTCTTTTTCCATAGTAATCAATAAATTATTTTTAAAATTTGTAATTTTAGGCAAGGTAGTTTCCAAACCTGAGCTGCTCATAACCTCGCTGTTCATCTGAAATAAACTCATTTGTCCTTCTATGTTTTTTCTGGAATTGCTTTGTGCAGATTCAACCAAGCTTTCATAAACTGCCATATATTGTGCCCTATTTTCATTTAATGAATCAAAGGCTCCTGATTTAATCAAACTTTCAATTGCTTTTTTATTAATTTCGTGAATATCTACATTATTGATAAACTGAAAAATATCTTTTGGTTTTCCTTTTCCTGTCCTTGCTTTAATAATCTCATTTATAACGCCTTCACCAACATTTTTCACACCTAAAAGACCAAATCGAATTTTTCCGTCAATTACAGTAAATTTTTTGCTGCTTTCATTTATATCAGGTGGCAAAACTTCAATTTTCATTTCATTGCAGTTTCTTATATATTTAGCAATCTGATCTGGATCGCCAATAACGCTGGTCATAAGTGCTGCCATAAATTCTACGGGATAATAGTTTTTCAAATACGCTGTTTGATAAGCCAAAACTGCATAAGCTGCTGCATGAGATTTATTAAATGCATACTCTGCAAAACTAATCATTTGATTATATATTTCCTGTGCAGAAGATTCGGGGATTCCATTTTTGACACAGCCTTTTATTTCTATATTTCCGTTTTCATCATCTTTTCCGTAAATAAAATATTCCTGTTCTTTCAGCATTATATCTCTTTTTTTCTTACTCATTGCACGTCTTACAAGATCACTTCTTCCATAAGTATATCCTGCTAAATCACGAACAATTTTCATTACTTGCTCCTGATATACAAGACAGCCATAAGTTACAGATAAAATAGGTTCTAAGTTTTTATCAATATATGTAATTCCATCAGGATTTTTTTTATTTTCAATATAAGTTGGAATTGAAGCCATAGGTCCTGGTCTATAAAGAGATATTCCCGCTATAATGTCTTCAAAGCAATCTGGTTTCAAATTTTTCATAAACTGAGTCATGCCACTGCTTTCAAGCTGAAATACTCCTTGTGTATTTCCACTGCTTATCAGGTCATATGCAGCTTTATCATCATAAACCATCTTTGATAAATCAATTTTAACCCCATGATTTTTTTCAATTAAATCAAGTGCATCTCTTATGACAGTTAAATTTCTTAAGCCAAGAAAATCCATTTTAAGTAATCCGAGTTCTTCAATTGTACCCATTGTAAACTGTGTACTGATTCCCTTGTCAGAGAAATATAAAGGAACATATTCGTTTATGCTTTTCTTTGAAATCACCACTCCTGCCGCATGAGTTGAACAATGTCTTGGCATTCCCTCTAATGCAATTGCAGTATCAATAAGCTCCTTAATTCTTTTATCATTATCATAAGAACTTTTTAATTCCGGATTCATTTCTAAAGCCTTGCTTATTGTCATCTTTAAATCAAAAGGAATAGCTTTTGCTATGGCATCAACCTCACCATAACTCATATTCAAAGCTCTGCCCACATCTCTTACTGCCCCTTTAGCCTTCATAGTTCCAAAGGTTATAATCTGTGCAACTTTATCCTCTCCATACTTTTCAACAACATAATCAATAACTTCTTGTCTTCTTTCATAACAAAAATCGATATCAATATCAGGCATACTCACTCTCTCAGGATTTAAAAATCTTTCAAAAATCAAATCATATTTAATAGGATCAATATCTGTAATCTTTAAAGCGTATGCCACAATACTACCTGCTGCAGAACCTCTTCCCGGTCCCACCATTATTTTGTTACTCTTCGCATAATTTATAAAATCCCAAACTATAAGAAAATATTCCACATATCCCATGTTTTCAATAGTGGTAAGCTCATATTCCAACCTGTTTCTTAAAACTTCATCAATTTGATCATACCTTTCTAAAAGGCCACTCTCACAAAGTTCTCTTAAAAATTCTTTATTACTTTTACCATTGGGAGCTGAGAATTCAGGTAAATGAAGTTTTCCGAATTCAAAGTCAACATTACACCTGCTTGCAATTTCAGAAGTATTTTCTATTGCCTCGGGAATATCAAAAAATAACTGCTTCATCTCTTCTTCGGACTTCAAATAAAACTGATCATTTGGGAATTTCATTCTGTTATCTTCATCCACAGTCCTTGCGGTCTGAATACAAAGCAATACATCATGTGCTGCAGCATCTGACTGATTTACATAATGAACATCATTTGTAGCCACAAAAGGAATACTAGTTTCCTCATTGAGTCTTTTCATATATGATAATATCTTATATTCCTCTTCCAATCCTTGATCTTGTAATTCTAAGTAAAAATTTCCTTCCCCAAAAATTTCCAATAATTCAAGAGCTTCTTTTTTTGCCCCTTCATAATCATTGTTTAAAAGTTTCCTCTGAACGTCCCCTGCAAGACATGCAGATAATGCAATAATTCCTTTACTGTATTTTTTTAATACTGTTTTATCAATCCTAGGTTTATAATAAAAACCTTCTGTGTAACCAGCTGAAACAATTTTTATAAGATTTTCATATCCTTGCTGATTTTCTGCAAGCAGTACTAAATGTCCCTGATATTTATCTTTATCAACATCCTTGTCACTCATAGTTCTTGCTGCAGTATAAACTTCGCAGCCAATTATAGGTTTAACCCCTTGGTTTTTTGCTTCCTTATAAAAATCAATAACGCCAAACATTACTCCATGATCAGTAATCGCAATTGAATCCATGCCAAGCTCTTTTACACGAGCAATTAAGTCTTTAATTCTGGCTGCTCCGTCTAAAAGGCTGTATTCTGTATGTACATGAAGATGTGTAAAGCTCATAAAATAATCTCCTTTTATAGTCAATTTAGTATCATTTAGCAAATTATTATCGAATAATACTAAATCTATTTTAACATATTGTTCTTAACGTAGCTACAAAGTATAATATTAAGAAAGAATATATTTTTACTTAAAATTATAAAAGCATAAATTACTATATCAAAGATTTTAATTGTATATAAAAGCAGTATAATAATTGATATTTATAATTAATTTGTATGCTTTTCTAATATCATAACAAACATACTTTAAATAAAACTAAAAGGAGCTAACTTTGATACTTTTAAATGTAAATAATATTACAAAATCATATACTGAAAAACCATTGCTGAAAGATATTTCTTTTAGTATACATGAGGGAGATAAACTTGCTCTAATTGGTGTCAATGGGACAGGCAAATCTACTCTTCTTCGTATTATTGCCGGTGATATTCAGCCGGAAGAAGGCAACTTAACCATGACAAATGGTACTAGAATCTCTTATCTGCCTCAAATGCCGTCATACACTGACAATTTAACTGTACTTGAACAGGTATTAAAAAATAATAGCAATCTTTCTATGGAATATGAATATAAATCCATGCTGAACCAGCTTGGAATAACAAATTTAAATGTGCCTATCACGCAGTTATCCGGCGGTGAAAAGAAAAGAGTATCTATGGCTTCTGTTTTTACAAATCCAGGAGATTTGCTTATCCTAGATGAACCAACAAATCATATTGACAGTGATACTTCTGCATGGTTGGAACAATATTTATATAAGTATAAAGGTGCTATTTTAATGGTTACACACGATCGTTACTTTTTAGATCGAGTTACTAATGGTATTATTGAATTGGACAAAGGAAAATTATATCGACATGAAGGAAATTACTCTAAATTTTTAGAAGAAAAGGCTTCCAGAGAAGAGATGTCTTTAGCTGCAGAAAGGAAAAGATATACACTCTATAAACATGAGCTTGCATGGATCAGGAGGGGTGCACAGGCAAGAAGTACAAAAGCACGCTCCAGAATAGAGCGTTTTGAAGAATTAAAAAGAAATAAATTAGTTATAGATGAATCTCAAATAAATATAAGTTCTCTCAGCAGCCGCTTAGGAAAAAAAGTCATTGAATTAAATCATATTTCTAAAAAATATGATAACAAACAATTAATTAAAGATTTTACTTATACTGTTCTCAGAAATGATCGTATTGGCATAATAGGAGAAAACGGGTGCGGTAAATCAACTTTATTAAAAATCATACAAGGTATAATTCCTCCTGATGAAGGTACCATTGAAATAGGAGATACCGTAAATATAGGATATTTTTCACAGGAAAACGAACATATGAATACAAATATGCGTCTTATAGACTTCATACAAAGCTATGCTTATAATATTGCAACCCCTGAAGGTGTAATTTCTGCTTCCCAAATGTTAGAGAGGTTTTTATTTCCCACTTCCATGCATTCCACGATGATTAATCGTTTATCCGGAGGTGAGCAACGCAGACTTTACCTTCTAAGTATTTTAATGAAAGCACCAAACGTATTACTTTTAGATGAACCTACAAACGATCTTGACATTGAAACGCTAACAATTCTTGAAGATTATTTAGATAATTTCAACGGTGCAGTTATAGTTGTTTCCCATGATCGATATTTTCTTGACCGAGTGGTTTTCAGAACTTTTGTATATGAAGAAGAAGGTACAATAGGGCATTATCCCGGAGGATACAGTGATTATATTGATATTCGCAAATATGAATCCCAAGAAATAAAAACATCAGAATCAAAAGAGAAAAAGCAAAAAGAAATTAAAAAAAAGTCACCTGGTAAATTAAAATTTTCTTATAAAGAGCAACGAGAATTTGACACAATAGATGAAGATATTTCAAATTTAGAAAACAAAATTGCAGAATTAGAAAAAGACATGTTGTCGCAATCAAGTAATCATGCTAAACTCCAAGAACTTTTTCACGAAAAAGATATATTAGAAAAAGAATTAGAACAAAAAATGGAACGTTGGGTATATTTAAATGAATTAGCCGAAAAAATATCGTTGCAATAAAATTACGGGTACTGTTTAAAATTTATTCAGTACCCGTAAAATATATAAAGACATATATACGTTGAGTTTCTACTATATCAAAAACTAATTTGCTAAAATGAATACTTTTAAGTTTTTCTCTATGATCTTGTTCTAAATAATAAATGTTTTAATTCATACCAGTTAAAAGGTATGAGTGGGTATAAATAAGAAGTTCCTACCAAAGATTTTGTACTTGCCAGTAATATTAAATTGAAAGCTAACGCAGCAAGTCCACCCCATATTCCAAAGATAGCAACACCTATAAGAATAAGAATTCGCATAAATTTAATTGCATATCCAAGTTCCATACTTGACTGAGTAAAGCTGGCAAGAGCAACCACAGCCATACATAATATTGTTTGAGGAATGAACCATCCTGCACTGATTGAAAACTCTCCTAATATTAAAGCACCAATAACCGACAAAGACATACCTAAAGAATTCGGGGTACTTAAAGATGCAAGCTTTAAAGCATCAATAGCAAATTCAAGTATAATAAATTGCAGAAAAAGTGGTATAGAATAGCCTTCATCTGGTATCATGAATTTTAATTGTGCCGTTACAGGAATATTACCTTCTGCAATTAACAAATATATAGGAGTTAAAAGTAGAATTGAAATCATATTTATTGTCCTGATTAATCTAAAATAGTTTCCTGTCATAAACGGTAAATAATAGTCATCTACATCTTGATTAAAGTCAAATATACAGGTGGGCAGCATAATAGCCGTAGGACTGTTGTCCACAAGAATTACAAATTTCCCTTCTGTTAAATGAGCACAAACAACATCAGGTCTTTGTGTGTATCTCACTTTCGGAAATGGATTTATTGAACTGCTTTTTCCTATTGCTTCTACTAAACTTTGATCTCCCACAGTTAAGCTTTTTACTTTAAGACCTTTAATTTTATCAGTGATTTTTTCCAATTGTTTATCGTCCGCTAAACCCTCAATATAACCAATACTAACATCGGTTTTGGTTTTTTCTCCAACATTGAATATCTTAAAAACCAAATTAGGATCTCTGACCCTTCTTCTTATCAAAGCAGTATTAAAAAGTAAAGTTTCTACAAAACCATCCTTTGCTCCTCTTAATGATTTTTCTTTATCAGGTTCTGATACACTACGCACAGGATAAGTTCTAAGATCCATTACAATTGCTTCTGAAAAGCCATCGACAACCATAACGGTTTGTCCTGACAAAATACTTGTTACTATATTATTTATATCTGTTTCTCTTGTAATCCCAATATATGGTATCTCACTTTTTATAAAATCCATGGCACAAGTATACTGATCCATCTGAATTTTAGCAATAGTAAAAAATCCAGTTATAATACGTTCCATAACATCATCTTTTACTAAAGCTTGTAAAAAATACATATTACATTCTTTTCCGCCTATCAGTAGATTTCTTTCTACCATATCAAAAGTTCTTCCGATTGGTAATATTTCTCTTATTTTTCCTACATATTCTTTAAACTTATTTTCCATTAAACTTTTCTCTCCTTGCCAAAACTTACTATTATTTTGACCCTACGAGAAAATTTCATACATTTTTTTATCAGTCATTATTTACACAATATTGTTTTAAATAATCTTCCATCTTTTCTTTCACTGAATCATCAATAACAACTTTACCATCAATAGGGACATTATGTAAGGTATCTATAATGTCACGAACTGTTACGATTGGATAAGTCTTTATACCAAATTCCGCTTCTATTTCCTGAATGGCAGTTTTATCATGCTGACCTCTTTCCATACGATCTACAGAAATAATAAGACCTGTAAGATTCACATTTGCTGATGCCTTAAGAATAGGGAAACATTCTCTTATAGCTGTTCCAGCCGTAATAACATCTTCGATAATTAAAACATTATCACCATCTTTTAGCTTATAGCCTACCATTGAACCACCCTCTCCGTGATCCTTTTCTTCTTTTCTGTTAAAACAGTAGTTTAAATTTTTATCATATTCATTGGATAAAGCAATGGCAGTAGCTACAGAAAGGGGAATCCCCTTATATGCTGGTCCAAAAAGTGCAGAAATATCTCCTTTGATATTTCCTTTATTTATATTTTCCATTATACATTCAGCATAAAACTTACCCAATTGAGCTGCTTGCTTACCTGTTTTATAATTTCCTGTATTTACAAAATAAGGTGTTTTTCTTCCGCTTTTTGTAGTAAAATCTCCAAATGTTAAAACATCTGATTTTACCATAAATTCTATAAACTCTTTTTTATAACTCATTTATTTCTCCTTAATTTTTAATCTATATCTATTCACAAAAGGCTTCTCTTATTTCCCTAATAGTTTTAAATCCATGTTTTTCCATATATATCTTTAATTCTTTTAAAATGTCTACCGGCGCAGTTGGATTAATCAACGCAGCTGTTCCAACTGAAACAGCATCTGCTCCTGCCATAATAAATTCTACGACATCCTCACCTGTCATAATACCTCCTAATCCAATAATAGGAATATTAACTGCTTTTCTTACCTGATAAACCATTCTTACGGCAACAGGTTTAATTGCAGGTCCTGAGAATCCTCCCATTTTGTTACATACAACCGGTCTTTTTCTGTTAACATCTATCTTCATACCAAGTAAGGTATTAATGAGAGAAACACAATCCGCACCTTCAGATTCTACTGCTTTTGCAATTTCTGTAATATCTGTAACATTTGGAGTTAGTTTAATAATAATGGGTTTTTTAGAAACTGCCCTAACACCTTTAGTTACTTTCGCTGCCATATCAGTGCTTGTTCCAAATCCAATTCCGCCCTCCTTTACATTTGGGCAAGAAATATTTATTTCCATCATATCTATATCAGTATCATTTAATTTTTCCGCTACTGAGCAATATTCCTCTATAGTCCTTCCTGCTACATTTACAATAATTTTCGTATTAAAATTTTTTAAATAAGGTATTTCTTCTTTTATAAAATAATCAATTCCCGGATTTTGAAGACCAACTGCATTAATCATACCTCCATAAGTCTCTGCGATTCTTGGTGTAGGATTTCCATCCCAAGGAACACTGGCGACACCCTTTGTTATCACTGCTCCAAGTTCATTGATATCATAATACGCACCGCTTTCTCTTGCTGAAAAAGTTCCTGATGCTGTGGTAATTGGGTTTTCTAATTTTACACCGCACAAATTTACTTTTAAATCTAACTTACTCATCAAAAACCACCTCATTTCCAAAGAATACAGGCCCATCTTTACATACTTTTTTCAACACGATTTTTTCACAATTATTTTCAATATCTTTTTCTTTGATTTTACATATGCAGCCTACACAAGCACCATAACCGCATCCCATACGTTCTTCCATAGATACTTGCAATGGAATTACCTTTTGTTTATTTTGAATTTTTTCCTCTATACAATAATTTGTTAATGCCTTCAGCATAACTTTTGGTCCGCAGGAATAACAGTAATCTATTTGAATATCTTCTTTTTCAATAAGTTTAACTACATTGCCATGAAATCCAACACTTCCATTATCAGTAGCAATATAAACTTTATCACAGTAATTTTGCAGCTCTCTTTGTAAAAAAGGTTCTTCTCTAAAGCCTATGACCGCAATCAATCTTATCCTGTTACGCTTGTATTCATCATCTTCTTTTTTTCTGATTGTTTTTGCTAGTTCAAGCATTGGAGGAACACCAATTCCGCCAGCCACAAGCAATACAACTTTATCCTTATTATCAGATAAAACACAATCCATATCTTCTAAATTAAAACCATTTCCGTTTGCTGAGGAAAGTTTAATTTCCTCACCCTCAGTATATGAAGAGAGTTCTTTTGTTCCCTGCCCCACAACTCCATAAACCAATGTTATATTATCACCTTCCAATTCGCATATACTTATTGGTCTTGGTAATAACAGACTTTTATTGTTTAGATATACGTTTACAAACTGCCCTGCTTTTGCACCATTTGTAACCTCTTTGGCTCTTAATACTATTTTGTATATGTCTTTTGCAATCTCTGTATTTTCAACTATTTTAGCTTTTACTACTTTTTTCTTTGCTTCAAAGCAACTCATTAAATTGCCCCCTGTAAATCTATTTTCATTTCTTTTGCTGATTCTCTTGCTGCATCAGCAAAATTCATTTCATTATATCGTGAATCTTTTTTATACGCTGCAATAATTCCTCTGGAAGAATTTATAATACAGCCTAGTCCATCCTTGTCAAAAAAACCTTTTAAATCTTTACCTTTGCCGCCTTGAGCTCCATAACCGGGCACTAAAAAGAAGGTATGAGGCAATCTTTTTCTAAGATCTTCCCCTTGCTCTTTATAAGTAGCTCCTACAACTGCACCAATTTTACTGTAACCTTTTTTGCCCATCGCAAGTTCTCCCCATTTTGAAACTAAATCAGCAGTTTGTTCATAAAAAGTTTTATCCAGATTTTCTACTTTTAAATCCTGAAGTTCACCGCTGCTGGGATTACTTGTCTTAACTAAAATGAAAAGACCTTTGTCCAATTCTTTACAAGGCTTTATAAAAGGCTCAATACCATCAAATCCTAAATAAGGATTCAAAGTTACGGCATCTTCTTTCCAAAGATCAAAATATTCATCTTCAATAGAAATTCCTGCGATATGTCCGGCATAAGCCGCTGCTGTTGATGCAATATCTCCACGTTTAATATCGCCTATAATAATTAAGCCTTTTTTCTTGGCATAATCTATAGTCTCTAAGTAAGCTCTTAATCCTTCTAATCCATATTGTTCATACATGGCAATCTGAGGTTTGACTGCTGGAGCTATATCACAGATTCCATCAATAATTCCTTTATTGAACTTTATAAACATTTCTGCTGCAGCTTTTGGTGTTTTTCCGTATGTTTCAAGCATCTCTTTTTTTATCATATCAGGTATCATCACATAAGTAGGATCAAGACCTACTACTGTTGGATTTTCAAATTTTATAATCTTTTCTAACAATCTATCTATCATTATTTTGCCTCCCAAACAATTTCACCATTACAAATGGTATACTCAGCCTTACCCCATACATTAATTCCTGTAAATGGTGTATTTTTAGCTTTTGATAAAAATTCTTTCGGATCTATCATATATTTCTCTTCAATATCAATTATCGCTATATCTGCTGCATAACCAACTTGCAAACTACCTCTTTTTAATCCTAATATCTCTGCCGGATTTGAGCTCATTTTTTCAATAAGTTTCAGTGGAGATAATATCCCTGTTTTTACTAGATAAGTGTAACTTATAGGGAAACTCGTTTCAAGGCCAATAATACCAAATGGTGCCTTTTCAAAAGGTAAAGCTTTCTCTTCTTCACTGTGAGGCGCATGATCTGTAGCAATGGCATCCAAAGTGCCATCCTTCAGTGCTTCTCTTAAGGCAAGCATATCATCTTTAGTTCTCAGCGGAGGATTCATTTTCATATTTGTCTTTGCCAGTGGTTTTTCTGCTACAATTTGCTGGTTTACTATTTCCCATTCAGTCATTGAAATATAATGGGGCGCTGTTTCTGCAGTAATCTTAATACCTTGCTTCTTTGCTTCACGTATTAAATTCACACTTCCTCTTGTACTCATATGTGATAAGTGTAATTTACAGCCAACTTTAGCTGCAAGCTCGATATCTCTTTTTACAATGTTTTCTTCTGCCTCTCTTGGAATACCTTGCAAACTCATCCCGTATGACACCAAGCCCTCATTCATAACACCGCCGGTTAAAGTATGATCTTCTGTATGATCAAATATAGGAAGATTTAATTCTTTTGCTTTTTTCATAGCTTCTTCCATCAAGTTTACATCCATTACTGACTTTCCGTCTTCACTTATTGCACAAATTCCATGACCCAATAATTCTTTACATTTTGTTTCTGCTTTGTTCATTTCATCTAAATCAGCTAATTGTTTTCCTTCCTGATTTTTAGTAATCGCACCTATGGGAAAAACATTGATTAATGATGCTTCTTTAGCTTTATTATCTACAAAAGAGACAATTTTTTCGTTATCTATTACCGGATTGGTATTAGGCATACAACATACTGTAGTAAATCCACCTCTGGCTGCTGACCTGCAACCACTGGCTATATCTTCTTTATATTCATATCCCGGCTCTCTGAAATGGACATGCAAATCAATTAAACCGGGAACAACCCATTTTCCTTCTGCATCAATGAATTTCACATCATTATCATCCATGGGATCAACAATAACTCCATTATTAATCCAAATATCACTGATTTCTTGAGTTCCTTTTACAGGATCAATAACCAAACCATTTTTTATACATAACTTCATTTTCTGCTACTCCTCTACTTCTCTTTCTTATGATGTACATTATCCATTTTACTTACTGTTCATAGTAACTATCTCATCGCAATATTCACATCTGTATTCTTTATTTTCTTCGTCAATAAGATGAAAAACATGTGGTACATTTGTTTCTACAGATGTAACACAACGTGGATTTTTACATTTAATTACGTTTGTTACTGTCTTAGGAAGTTCAAGTTTAATCTTCTTTTTAATAATATGATCTTCAATAATATTTACTGTGGCTTGATTATCAATTAGTCCCAATGCCGCTAAATCGATATCATCTAAATTTTGAAGTTTAATAACATCTTTTCTTCCATATTTGTTGCTTGTTGCATTCATTATAAATGCCACTGTACCCTTTGATGCGTCAATATTTAAATAATCAAGAATCTTTACACCAAAGCCTGCCTTAATATGGTCTATAACAATTCCCTTTTCAATACTATTAATTACTACCATCTCTTTACCTCCTAACAAGTTACACCTAAAACACTCATAATCAAAGCCATTCTAATAAACATACCATATTTTGCTTGCTTAAAATAAAGGGCTCTCGGATCACTATCTACTTCAACTGCTATTTCATTAACTCTTGGAAGTGGGTGCAATACTATCATATCTTCTCTTGCTAATCTCATTTTTTCTAAGTCTAGTATATATCTATCCTTTAACCTTATATAGTCTTCTTCGTTAAAAAATCTTTCTCTCTGTACTCTTGTCATATATAATATATCCAAATCATGGATTACTTCTTCCATTTTTTGTACTTCTTTAAACTCTATATTATTTTTAATTAAAACTTCCTTTATAACATAATTAGGCAATCTTAATTCTTCAGGAGAAATAAGTATAAATTTTATATTATTGTATCTGGAAAGAGCCTTTATTAATGAATGTACCGTCCTTCCAAATTTTAAATCTCCACAAAGACCTACTGTCAAATTATCAAAATGACCTTTTTCTTTTTTTATTGTCAATAAATCTGTTAAAGTTTGAGTAGGATGTTGATGGCCCCCGTCACCTGCATTAATTACAGGCATATCTGTACTCAAATGAGCAACTTTCGGTGCTCCCTCTTTTGGATGTCTCATAACCGCTAAATCCACATAACATGCTACGGTTCTTATTGTATCAGAAATACTTTCACCTTTTGCAACTGAACTGGAATTAGGTTCAGAAAAACCTATTACTTGTCCTCCTAATCGCAGCATGGCAGCTTCAAAACTAAATCTTGTTCTTGTGCTTGGCTCGTAAAATAATGTTGCCATCAGTTTTCCTTCACAAGCCTTCGTATATTTTTGAGGGCACTCTATAATTTTATCGGCTAACTGAAAAAGTTCTTCTAATTCACTTGTTGTAAAATCCATAGGTTCTAATAAGCTTCTTCCTTTTAACATCGTGTATACTCCTTCCATACATAAAAAAAGTCTTCCAAAAAGGAAGACATAAATTTCAAATATTAATAAAAGAAATAGAAGAGAAACTAATACTGCCGATATAAAACGAATCCAAAAATACCGGTAAATCATGTAATCTTTTTAATTTTGTAACATCATATCTATTCCTATCCATAGTTTACTCCTCCTAATTTCTAAATTTAGCTTAAATCTTCAATATATTATCATAAAAAAATACTCAGGTCAAGTACCTAAGTATTTATATTTTTATTTTTTTATTTATTATGACCTATGTCTAGAGTTATATGTCAAAGCTGCTATTATATACAAAACACTTACTACAATCAGCATCTTAAGTACTGCCTCTTTGCTGTCACCAAATCCAGCAAATTTAGCAATCAGACTGGCTATGACTATAGTTATCCAATAATATAATACCAAACTTACTTTACTCATAATAAAATTCTCCGTTTCTAAAGTTATTTAATTTTATTTTTTTAAGTTTACATCCAACTGTGGGAATGGTATTGATATACCTGCTTCATCAAAAGCTAATTTTACTTTTTCTTCTAAATAATATTTCACATCCCAATAATCTTCTGTCTTACACCAAACTTTTAAATCAATACCTATACTACTGTCATTATGTCCTGATACTCCAATAACAATATCTTCATCTTTAAAAACTTTATAATTTGATACTGCAACTGAACGCAGGATATCTTTTGCTTTGTCTATATCATCACCGTAACTGATTTGGAAATTACAATCTACACGTCTGTTTTCTGCTTTAGAATAATTTACAACTGTAGAATTTGCCAATTTACCGTTAGGGATAGTAATTATTTTATTATCAAATGTAATTAATGTAGTATACAGCAAATCTATTTTTTCTACCTTCCCAGCTGTTTCATAATCTTCTATGTAATCACCTTTTCTGTAAGGTTTTGTACAAATAATCAGAATACCGCCGGCAAAGTTAGAAAGACTGTTTTGTAAGGCTAAAGCAACAGCAATTCCAGCAGCACCAAGCACAGTAAGGAAAGCCGTTGGTGGTATCCCCATTTTACTAAGTGCAGTAATCAGAACCACAATCCAAAGAATTACTTTTATACAATTAATAATAAAAGTATGAATAACTTCATCAAGACCGCTTTTTACTAAAGCTTTTTTAACAATTTTACACACAATTTTTATAGCTATATACCCTACAATTAAAATAAGAGCTACAATGCCAATTTTAATAAGTAAGTTCATATATTTCTCTGGCATAATTATTCTCCTTTCACTAATAGATATTTTTTTATTATACACTACTCTACTCTAAAAGTGCAATCTATACTTGTTGTTTTTAAGAAAAGTAAGTGAAAATTTCAAAAAAAAGAAGTAAAAGTATGAAAAAAAGAAGTGACTATCTGCCACTTCTTCTACGTTCTAATTCTTTTAATAATTTCTTTCTGAGTCTTATATCATCAGGTACAATTTCCACTAATTCGTCATCGTTAATAAACTCCAGTGCTTCTTCCAATGTAAACACTCTTGGCGGTGACAATTTAATTGCATCATCACTTCCTGCAGCTCTCATATTAGTTGCTTTTTTTGCTTTACATGGATTTACTACCATGTCTTCATTTCGACTGTTCATTCCAACAATCATGCCTTCATATACTTTTGTACCCGGTTCTATAAACATGGTTGCTCTCTCACTTATATTAAATAAAGCATAAGGTGTGGATACTCCCTCTTCCTGTGCAATAATAGCACCATTTGTTCTTTGAGGTATTTCTCCCTTATATTCTTCAAAACACTCAAATCGCCTTACCATGGTGCCTTCTCCCCTAGTATCATTAATAAATTCTGTTCTATATCCAAGAAGTCCTCTTGTGGGAACAAAGTATTCCAATCTTGAGTATCCATCTTTCCCTGACATACTCTTCATAATACCTTTTCTCACATTTAATTTTGAAATTACTGTACCTGAATATTCATCCGGAACATTTATTACAACCTGTTCAATAGGCTCCAATTTTTTTCCATTTTCACCTCTGTGCATTATAACTTCAGGTTTTGATACTGCTAATTCATAACTTTCACGTCTCATATTTTCTATCAGAATGGAAAGATGTAATTCTCCCCTGCCAGAAACTTTATATCCTTCAGTACCTTCTAAAGGCTCCACAAGCAGTCCAACATTTACCTCTAATTCTTTTTCAAGTCTTTCTTTTAAATGTCTTGTAGTAACATATTTGCCTACTTTACCAGCAAATGGTGATTTATTTACCATAAAATTCATAGATAACGTTGGCTCTTCAATATGAATCATTTCCATTGGTAGAGGTTTTCCTAAATCACAAACAGTCTCACCGATTGATATATCCGCAATACCTGAAAGTACAACAATATCTCCGCTTTCTGCTTCTTCTACAGGAATACGTTTAAGACCTTTATATACAAAAACTTGATTAATTTTTCTTTGTACAATACTGCCATCTGCCTGACAAACAGTAACAGCTTCTCCCGACTTAATTTTTCCTTTTGATATTCTTCCAATGCCAAGTCTTCCAATATAATCATCATATGCGAGGGTTGAAACTTGTAATTGTAAAGGTTCATCGTTATAATCGGGATATGGATCTACATGTTTTGTAATAGTTTCAAAAAGAGGAATAATATCATTATTATCATCCTCCATTTCATATTTTACAACTCCGTGCTTTGCCACACCATAAAGAATCGGAAAATCCAACTGTTTATCACTTGCATCAAGTTCCATAAACAATTCATAAACCATATCAACAACTTCCATTGCACGCTGATCTCTTTTATCTATTTTATTGATTAAAAGTATGGGATTTAACTTCATTTCCAAAGATTTTTGAAGTACAAATCTAGTTTGAGGCATTGGGCCTTCACTGGAATCAACTAATAAAATAACTGTATCTACAGTTTTAATAATACGTTCTACTTCCGATGAAAAATCAGCGTGGCCCGGAGTATCTACAATATTAATCTTTATATCTTTATACATAACAGAACAATTCTTAGAATAAATTGTAATTCCACGTTCTCTTTCTATATCATTGCTATCCATAATACAGTCAACTACATCTTCGTTATCTCTAAAAACTCCGCTCTGAGATAAAAATGCATCCACTAACGTTGATTTTCCTGCATCTACATGGGCAATTACTGCTATATTTATAATCTTTTGTTTATTATTCATTGAGAATTTCCTGCTTTCTTTTGCTTCTTTACTTATCTATTATAAGCCATTTTTTTACATTTATCTATTCAACCTTTTAATTATATCAGAAAAAGTACAAATTGAACAGTTTTTATTTTTACCAATAATATAATAAAAATTGCAAATGTCCGCATTTTTTTAATTTATAATGTAATATTTATACCTTTATAGTCTAAGATTTCACGGCCTTGTGTGCCATTGATAATAAACTAAAACATGATATCCTTGTTTAGGGTAGTGCCCTAGATTTAGAAAAGCCCCTTGTAGTCTCTCTACAAAGGGCTTTTCATTGTGAAACGATTTACGCTTCTCTTTTTTTCTTTTCTTCCAATGCTTTTTTTAAAATAAGATCCTTAACTTTCATCATTCTGATAGTTCCAGCACGTTCATTTTCTTCCAACTTCATGGTTATATACTTAATGGTTTCCTGACAGTTTGGAATCATAACGTTCTCCAAGGCATTTACACGCCGACGAGTACGTTCAATTTCCTGTGCCAAAAGCTGAGCAGTTTTTTCGCTTTCTGCCAAACGCAATAAAGGTTCCATGGCATTAGAAAACGAAAGTATTGCACTATCTAATTCACCTGAAGAAAAAGCAAGACCATAAGGATAAATATCTCCACTGCTCTCTTCTTTCTGGAAATCAAAAACAGGCACATTTACGCTCATAATATTCTTTTTTGTAACCTTTACAGCAACAGTTTGCTGAGGTATCATTAAAGACTCACCCAAAACGCTTTCGCTTAAAACAGCTCTAGCAATAACAAAGTCTCTATAAGCATTTTCCAACGCTTTCTCCACCTCTTCACGCAAACGCATGTTTTCCCGCACGATATTTAAGAACTGCTTCATCAGCTCATCCAGCTTATCTTTCAACAGCTTATGACCTCTTGTTGCCGTCTTAAGCTGCTGCTTTAATCTGGACATTTCCATACGGGTTGGATTGACATTTAATCTAGCCACGACTCATCACTCCCCGTCTGCTAAATATTTTTCCAGATATTCCTCACGAATACGCTTTAATTCACTCTTTGGTAACATACTAAGCAATTTCCATCCGGTTTCCAAAGTCTGTTCAATAGTTCTATCAGTTCTAAATCCCTGAGAAACATATTCCTTTTCAAATTCATCCGCAAAGTTTGAATAAATCAAATCGATATCGGATAATGCGGATTCACCCAAAATTGCCATCAATTCCTTTGCATCCTTACCACGAGAGTAAGCTGCAAATAACTGATTTAGAGTATCAGCATGATCCTCTCTGGTCTTGCCTTTTCCAATACCTTTATCCTTCAAACGAGAAAGGGATGGCAAAACATTGATTGGTGGCTGAATACCTTTTTTATAGAGGTCACGGCTCAAAATAATCTGACCTTCTGTAATATACCCTGTTAAGTCAGGGATAGGATGTGTCTTATCATCTTCAGGCATGGTCAAAATAGGAATCATTGTAATAGAGCCTTCTTTACCCTTCATACGACCAGCACGTTCATACATAGTTGCAAGGTCAGTATACAAGTAGCCTGGGTAACCACGACGACCGGGTACTTCCTTCTTTGCCGCAGAAACTTCACGCAATGCCTCTGCATAGTTTGTAATATCCGTAAGGATAACCAAAACATGCATCCCCTGTTCAAATGCCAAATATTCCGCTGCGGTTAATGCCATACGAGGAGTACAAATACGCTCTACCGCAGGGTCGTTTGCAAGGTTTACAAATACAACGGAACGATCAATGGCACCAGTGGCTTTAAAGTCATTAATAAAGTATTCGGCATCCTCAAAAGTAATACCTATTGCTGCAAAAACTACAGCAAACTTTGAATCCGTACCACGTACCTTTGCCTGACGGGCAATCTGTACCGCTAGATTTGCATGGGGCAAACCTGCACCGGAGAAAATAGGCAGTTTCTGACCACGTACCAATGTATTCAGTCCATCAATGGCAGAAACTCCTGTCTGAATAAATTCTGCTGGATATTCTCTTGCCGCCGGGTTAATGGGTGCACCGTTAATATCTAAGCGTTTTTCTGGTATAATTTCCGGACCTCCATCAATAGGTTTACCCATACCACTGAATACACGTCCTAAAATATCAGGTGATACACTAAAGTCCAAGCTTTTTCCAAGGAATCGAACTTTACTTTCAGCAAGGTTAATCCCTGTTGCGCTCTCAAACAGCTGTACCAAAGCAGTATCGCCGTTTACTTCCAACACCTTACATCTTCTCACTTCACCGCTTGCCAGCTCGATTTCGCCAAGTTCATCGTATTTTACGTCTTCAACGCCTGTTACAAGCATAAGGGGGCCGGCAACTTCTTGAATTGATCTATATTCCTTTATCATAATTCATCTGCCCCCTTTCTGATTAATTCGTTTATTTCTACTTTAATATCATTTTCAATTTCATCATAACTATTATCAACATCCATCTCTTCTACATACTTTGCACGACCAATGCGTTCAACAACATCTATATTTGTAATTTTCTGAATGGGAACGTTTGCTTTAATTGCAGCCTGTGCTTCATGATAGAAGGTTAAAATCAGCTTTAACATTCTATACTGCTTATGCAAAGAGGTATAGGTATCCACTTCATGGAAAGAGTTCTGATGCAAGAAGTCCTCACGGATAGAACGAGCTGTTTCCAAAATCAGTCTATCACCATGGGATAAGGAATCAACACCAACCAACTGTACAATTTCCTGCAATTCTGCTTCTGTCTGCAACAATTTCATGGCTTCAATTCGATGACCAGAAAAATTAGAATGTACGTTAATATCAGCCCATTCATCAACTCTATCCTGATATAAAGAATAACTTGTCAGCCAGTTGATCGCAGGGAAATGACGTTTATATGCCAAAGAAGCATCAAGACCCCAGAAAACCTTAACGATACGCAATGTAGCCTGAGATACAGGCTCAGAGGTATCACCACCGGGAGGAGATACTGCGCCGATTGCTGTCAGCGTACCAATTCTTTCTTCACTACCCAAGCTAACAACACGACCTGCTCTTTCGTAGAACTGTGCCAAACGAGAACCCAAGTAAGCAGGATAACCTTCCTCACCGGGCATTTCCTCCAAACGACCACTCATTTCACGAAGTGCTTCTGCCCAACGGGAAGTAGAGTCAGCCATAAGGGCAACACTGTAACCCATATCACGGAAGAATTCCGCAATGGTAATTCCTGTATAAATAGATGCTTCACGAGCCGCAACGGGCATATCGGAGGTATTTGCAATCAAAACGGTTCTTTGCATCAAAGACTCTCCTGTACGGGGGTCTTTAAGCTCAGGGAACTCGTTCAAAACGTCGGTCATTTCGTTACCACGCTCACCGCAGCCAATATAAACAACGATATCCGCATCTGCCCATTTTGCCAGCTGATGCTGTGTTACTGTTTTACCACTACCAAAAGGTCCAGGGATTGCAGCAACACCACCCTTTGTAATAGGGAAAAATGTATCAATAACACGTTGTCCTGTCACCAACAAAGAGTCAGGAGTCTTTTTTACTTTATAAGGTCTTTCACGACGTACAGGCCATTTTTGCATCATTGTTACTGCTACGTCCTTACCTTTTTCATTAGTTATAACACAAACAGTTTCTTCAACTGTAAATTCGCCAACATAAATTTCTTTTATGGTACCTTTTAATCCATAAGGTACCATAATTTTACAGGTAGTCACTGCCGTTTCCTGTACAATACCAATGATATCTCCAGCTTCTACGGCATCACCATTTTTCTTTGAAGGCTCAAATTTCCATTTTTTCTTACGATCTAAGGATTTTACTTCAATCCCTTTTTGGATATTCGTACCACTGGCTTCATATAACTTTTCCAGAGGACGTTGAATACCATCATAAATCGTAGAAACCAATCCAGGTCCCAATTCAACACTCATTGGCATCCCTGTGGATACAACTTCTTCACCGGGTCCAAGGCCTGATGTTTCTTCATAAACCTGAATGGATGCTTTATCTCCGTGTATTTCAATAATTTCACCAATAAGGTGTTTATCAGATACACGTACCACGTCAAACATATTGGCGTCTCTCATACCTTCCGCTACTACCAACGGACCCGACACCTTTATTATTGTGCCTGTTTTCATATGCTCATTCACCTACAATCGTTTTTATTCACTAAATAATATATCCGCTCCAATCGCACGCTTTGCCGATTCTCTTAATTCATTCATGCCTAGCCCCATGCTTCCCTCAACACCAGGGATCACAATAATTGCAGGCAATTCAAAATCCTTGTATTTCGCAATGCTATCTTTTGCCATTAAACTAGCCTGCTCTGTGATATAAATAATCGCATAGTCTTTTTCTGCCAGTCCATGAATTGTTTTTTTTACCTCATCTGCATTATATGCAGGGAAAACATCAATTCCTAAGGCAAGGAAGCCCAAAATGCTGTCCTTATCACCAATAATACCCACTTTAGACATAAGCTTCTCTCACCCTTTCTTTTATAATAGCCGCTTCAATGTTATGCATCTTACATGTCATAATAATGCGAATAGACTTCGCTTCAGTTTCTTTCGCCAATATAAACGCCATAACTGGTTCTGGAGTCAAGGTTTTATATTTCGCAGCTTTGATATATTCCATAAGGTAATCATCACAAGCTTTTTCAAAAACCGTAAATCCTTGTTCCATATACCTTTCACAAAGTAAACCATATGGTGTTTCCTTTAGGACTGCCACTGAAGAATCACTGCGGAACGCTCTGGAAAACACTTCAAAGCTAATACTCCCTCCGGGAACAAAACATTCCTGAAAAACCTGAAAATCTCTGTCTAACGTCTTCATACGCAAAAGAGTCTTTAAGTTTGTAAGGTCTGCCAACATTTGAACGTACTTAGAAACATAGGGATTTTCCAACTTACTTGCCGCCTTTTCCATGGTAGAAAAGCAAGCCTTATCCAAAATAGTATCTATATATCTTGCGTTTCGGGTTTTTGCGTACATACTAACGGCTTCTTCCACAGCTTCTCCACTAATATTAGGTAACTCAACATAGTTTCTTTCCCGTAAATTCTTTCGTAGCGTTTCTAGTGGTATTGTACCACCTCGTATCAAAAACTTTTTACCGCTTTCCTTTGAAACCTCTTCCTTAAGGAGAACCTTAATATTGTGGTAATCATTTTTATACAGAAAAATATCAATAAATGTTTCTTGAGGAATTAAGCCGGCAACCGCCTGATATGTTTCCTCTAAATGATTTCCAATCATCTGCTCAAAATCATGAACATCTTTGATTTGCGTTTTTCCGTATGCGCTGTCAGACAAAATACGTAAAGCTTCTTCTACTGTTTTAGCTTCTGCCATCTGCATCAATTTCTGCTTTGTCATTAAGGAGTTTTCCATGGAACGGACACTGGCTACAGCGAAAGGGTATATCTTATTTTTTGACATCAATAATCCCCCTCCTTAAAATAAAATTTTTGCAGCTATTTGTCTAATCTCTTCTTGCTCCACTGCGATAATAGATTCAAAAGAATAATTATATTCAATGTCTCCATTTTTCACAATAAATCCACCGTCAAGCTCTCTGCTTTGATTAGAAAGATTAAAGCCTTTTTCCTTAACAATTGGAGCCAGGCGTTCTCTATCCCTTTCAGAAACAATAATTTCTGTACCGTTTTTTTTATCCAATCCATCAAGCATTATTCCTACCGTTTCTGCATACTGAGCATCAGGTAACGTTTTCAAACGTTTCTTTGCTTCAGCAATAACATCTTCCAGCAAATTTTGCTTTTCTTGTAAAATTGTAATTTTTCTTTGTAACTCCGCACCAGAAATAGCTTTCGACTTTACTTTTTCCGCCTCAATGTCAGCGTCTTTTTTTAAAGCTTCACTTTCACGTTTCGCTTTTTCCTCTGCAGCCTTAATAATTGCTTCTGCTTCCAAATTGGCTTTCTCTTTAATCGCCTTCGCTTCCTCTTCTGCCTTCTCTATGATTTTATCGATGATTATTTTACCGTCATTCATAGGAGTGCGCCTCCTTTTCTTTCAAGTTTATTATACCTGAATGCTGTTGAGCATCAGGAAGGAAACAAGCAAAGCCAATACTGCGTAGGTTTCTACCATCGCTGCGAAAAGCATACCTTTTGCCAACTCGCTAGGCTTCTTGCCAACCAGCATAATACCTGCTGCTGCCGCTTTACCCTGAGCAATACCGGAGAAAATACCTACAAGACCGATTGGTAAAGATGCCGCAAAAATGCCTGCACCCTGAATCATTGTTAAATCAATCATGCCGGTGCCTCCCAAAAGACCTACCTTAACCATTACCAAGAAAGCGATCAGCAAACCATAAATACCCTGCGTACCGGGTAAAGCCTGCATTAGCAGAACCTGACCAAATTTGTTAGGATCCTCAGAAACAACGCCTGCTGCTGCTTCACCTGCAACGCCAACACCAATTGCGCTGCCTATACCTGCTAGAGCAGCGATTGCTGCACCTGCCAACGCTAAAAATTCACCACTGAATAAACTCTCAGCCATTATTCTTCTCCTCCTATCTCAATATTTGAAATTTGTTAATATATCTCCTGATATATTCTTAAATACTTGTTATCAATACCATAAAGGTATTAACATTAATAATTTTTACTAGATTTTTACTTAAGTATCTTGATATATTTAGTTTTTCTCTCAAAAGGTACAAATGGTCTACCACCGCCGGTATAAAATTTACCAAAAAACTCTACATATTGCAATCTGCAAGAATGTACGAAAGCACCTAATGCATTGATTGCAATGTTGAATATTGTACCGACCACAAATGCTATCAGTAAAACTATTGCACCCTTTAGTCCGCCACCTGCCAGGGAACCTAAAGTGTTAATTACTTTCGCAACAACACCCGTCGCCAAACCTAACGCAAGAAGCCTGGAGTAAGAAAGAACATCAGACAAATAGCTGGTAATACCATATAGACTACCAAGACCGCCTGTAACCTTGCCCAAAATACCTTTTTTACTTCTACCACCGGTTAATAAAATACCTGCTGCACCTACAATAGACATACCTTTGCCTACCGTAACCATGGCAGGGCCTACACTGCTGCCTAATCCAAATAGAACCAAACCGATTAATAAAATATACCAAAGACCAATATCAAGCAATGCATCCAAAGGATGTCCCTCTTTGATATACATATACGCGCGAATACCCATACCTACAAATAAATGAATACCACCCAATATTAAGGAAAAAATCAATAATTTCATAGGTTCTGACAACGGATCAAACCAAATCGGCTTGATTACAAAGTCCACATTAAACAGGGTTTTTCCCGCAACGGTGAAGAAATCTCCAAACCATCCACCAAAAATAACACCCCAGAAAAAAGTTGAAATGCCGCAAAAGGAAAACATCTTTATCATTCGATATGTCATTCCTTCTAACTTAAACTTCTTTAACAAAATCCAACAGGCAACCGTAATAATTATACCGTAAGCTGCATCACTGAGCATCAAACCGAAAAATATAAAATAAAACGGTGCCAAAATCTTCGTTGGATCTATGTCATGCCTTGATGGCAAACTGTACATATTTGTAACCGCTTCAAATGGAGTAGAAAATCCACCATTTTGAAGACAAACTGGAATTTCCTCATCTGACTCAGGCTCGTTAATCTCATAATAGAATTCAAATTCTTTCAATAGCGCTTCCACCTCAGGCTGCGCTTTTTTTGGCATCCAACCGTCAAAATAAAATACCATCTCTGTACTAAGCATATTACCAACGATTTTTGCCCGATCACGATGCATGCTTAAACTATCATAAAGAAATTCGATTTGCTTTTTTGCTCCCGATAATTCAGCTAGTAACGCCTCTTTTTCATTAATTCCTTGCTGAATCTCTTCGATTTGTGTTTCATATTGCTTCATTACTTCCCTCGGAGGTCCATAGTGCTCTGTAAAAGAAACTGGATTAAATGCAAATTCTCTAAGAGCTTCAAATGCCTGATCCCGTTCCTCTTTTAAGCAGATAATGGAGATATAAATCTGCTGCACGTCTGCACTGACCTGCTGTACTACTGCTGAGGGAGCTTTTCCTAGTACAGCCTGTAATAATTCTTCAAACTTCGTTTTAATATTTACGGTTCCAAGAATTACTACGGAATATTTTGTTTCCTTCGTTTGTAATGGCAAGTCCATGCTTTCCCATGGTCTTAAACCTGCAATAATACCTTTTAAACGATTGATTTCGTTTTGTCCATCAGCAATTTGCTTATAGCTCATAACCGCTGTCTCCACATTCATCTCCGTTTCTGTTTTTGTTCGATTCATATAATCTGTAAATTTCCCTCGACCAATCTCTTCACGGGTATGAAATAAAGGTTTTTTTCCTTTATCGTAGCGGTTAATTGCCTCCAGCGCAGTGCTAACACGGGAAATATCGGCCTCCAAACGTGAAACATCCGCACTGTTACTGGTTCTAAAAATGTCAGACATCCATTCTTCATCATTCACAACACCTTCCTGTGAGTTGATTTCCACAACACCTAAATGCATTAATTCGTGAATAAAAGGAGTTCGTCCACTATTTAGACCAATTACAGTAAGCTTTTGCATCTCAATGACTGCCATATACTGCCACAACCCTTCTAATTACCGCCTGAACAGCTTCATCTTTCTGTTGTGCTGCCCGCTCTTTAATTTTCAAACAAGTATCTTTCGTATCTTTTTGTATACTCTGGATCTCGACGCGACTTTCTTCATCCGCTTGTTTGGCAACAAGTTGCATCAGTTCTTTTCCTTGTTTTTGAACCTGTTGCAATAGTACTTCCCTTTGCTTCTGGGCATCCTTTTTCAAAGCTTCCGCGTCTTCATTGGCCTGCTTTACGATCTGACCAGCTCGTTCTTCAGCCTCTACAATGCTTTTAAGGATCTCATAAGCCATTTCCATCACCTCTCTTGTTTGCAATTTGCCATGCAAATTGTATAGTATGCACTTCATTTAGAACATAACCCTCTTTTTTGTTAGATCATTTTTTATTAAATTTTCGTCCGACTTCTCATATAAATATGAAAAAAACATTTTGTTTAGATAAAATACAACAAAAAACACAGTTTTTTTATGGTCTCACCCAGTATGTATTAATTCTAAAGCACATCTCAATTTAAATAATAAATTATTTACCTTATATTGTCAATGACCTATTGTTTTGACTTTTCTCATAAAAATTTCGATATTAAATGTCCACTTTTTCCCCAAAATACAACACGCCGGATTGAATTATGTAAATTCAAAACGGCGCATTTTATTTAAAATATTAAGCTTTTATTTATATTAGTTTATTTATTATTCTTCTTCCAAAAATTCTTCGCTATCTTCATATGCTAATTCTTTTGTTCCTGTAATCTTAAGTATTACTCCGCTTATTGCTCCTGCAACCAAAGCTAAAACTATGGTAAATATAATACCAATAATCTGTGCCTTTGCAGCTGATGGAACAACTGCTATAGCAAATAAACCACCAAATAAACCAGGCATACCATGAAGATTATGAACTCCGCAAGTATCTATAGTCTTAAAAATTCTTTGTAGTCTCGGTTGAATACATACATATCCTATAACACATAAAGCTCCTGCAATCAGCCCAACAATAAACGCTCCTATTGGACTCACAAGATTACATGTTGCACCAATTGCAACTCCACCAGCAAGGGTAGCATTGGCAATATCTGCTATAGCAATTTTTTTACGTAAAATTGAACCTGTAATATATGTACAAAGGGTGGCACCGCAAAGAGCTAAAATTACATTAACCACAGTTTGTCCAAATTGTGCTTCAGGAACAAGCGCACTGCAAAAGCTCGGCCAGAATATCCATAATATCATAGAGCCGATCATACTGAATCTGTCAGAAGTTGCATCACTTTCAATTTTAACATTTTTATTCTTTGTATTCAGTACTAATATAAGACCCATTCCAAAATATGCACCAAATGCATGAATTACAATAGAACCGCCAGCATCTACGAATCCTTCTGTGATACCTAATCCTCCATCTAAGACAAGCCATTCATTAAGCATATAAAAAGGAACAATAAGAGCACCCAATATTGCATATTGATAAACTCGTATTCTTCCTAAAATGGCTCCCATTGCAATCAGTCCTGCCGCCGCAGCTAATTCAGCAAAAATAAAAGCTTCTACGCTATCTGCTTTTATTACTTCTTCTGATAAAATTCCCATGGATTTCAATCCAAGGTAAACAGGTAAAGCAGCTGCAACCAACATATACGTACCCGTAATTGCACTAAATCCATAATTTCTAATGAAAACCATTAAAAATCCAAAACCTAACAGCAGCATTGCAAGTATGGCAATAGCAAAATCATATTGCTGTACTTGATGAATTACTTCAGATGTGCCGTTAACTACAGCATTTGTATTACTAGACAACATTTTTCAGTACCTAAACCTTTCTTTTAATTTTAGTAAATAGATATAATTATTATTAAACCTTCAAAATATTATTATATTCCTCTATTTTTGTCAATATATTTGTAAAAAATTAGCAAATTTTGAATTTTCTAAATTACATGTTATTTTATAATAAAAGGAATTTTAATTAAGGTTTTAAATACTTACTGTATTTTATTTTTTATTTTCCAATCTTATTTTATATATATAAGAATCTATTTTTTATCTAATCACAATTAATCACAAAATTTATAATTTATCATATATTATATTAGAAGTTGCCCAAATCAACTACTCCATTGCAGCTTAAACTGTTTTTTAATCGGAAATTTTAAAAAATTGTTTTCATTAATATGTTTTCAATGCGCCCATCTATATGGGCGCTTTATTATTTATGGTTATAATCATTGATTCACCTCTTAAAAATATATAACATGAAATAATAATTGCTATGATAAAAACAGCGTTGCTGCAAGGTAGTAATCATTGAATACTATCTGCAACGATAAAATAGTCTGAAGACGTGGATAATAAAATTAGACTTTTTTCTTAAAAACTGATAAAATATTCCTGATAAAATAATTTCTATATACAAGACTACAAAATAATTAGAATAAGAAGGAATTAATATGCGCACTATAATATGGTTTATATATTTTTGGCTTTATCTTATATTAGTTTGGCCTTACAGCCTTTACATAAATTTTAAAACAAAAAGAAATCAGGCTCCCTTAGATTTAATATATAAGGTTGTACACAAATGGGCTTCTCGTTTACTTTTTCTTGCAGGTGTAAAAGTTACAGTCAAGGGATTGGAAAACATTCCAAAGGGCGGTGCCCTTATTGTAAGTAATCATCAAGGAAACTTTGATATTCCTATTCTTCTTTCAAAGCTTGATAAACCGAAAAGTATTATTGCTAAACTAGAACTTTCAAGGCTTCCCGGGATAAGCAGCTGGATGAAACATTTTCATTGTCTTTTTTTAGACAGAGGCAATGCGAGACAATCATTAAAAATAATGAAGGAAGCTCAGGAACTCATAGATAACGGATTACAAGTAATAATTTTCCCAGAGGGAACACGAAGTAAAGGCAGTACTCCTGGAGAATTTCAACCTGCTGCTCTAAAGTCAGCTTTAAGTGCAGAAGCCCCTATTGTACCTGTTGCCATTGATGGTTCATATAAGGTGATGGAAGAACACGGTTTTTGGATTCATCCTGCTGAAGTAAAACTGACTATACTCCCTCCAATAGAAACTTGTGAACTATCTAAAGAAAGGAAAAAAAATCTTCATAATGAAGTGAGAGATCAAATTATTAATATAATATCTAATTAAATATAGTGACACAATGCACTCCTCTTTTTCATATTATAAAAGAAAAAAGGAGTGTTATTTGTTATGCCTTCAATATATTTAAGTCCTTCTGTTCAAGAGTACAATAAATATGTAATAGGTGGCGATGAAGAATACTATATGAATCTCATAGCTGATGCAATGGTACCGTACTTAAGAGCTGGAGATATTGATTTTACAAGAAACAGTCCGGGGTTTACTTTGGATAAAATTGTAGAGCAATCTAATTTAGGAAATTATGATCTACATTTAGCTTTACATTCAAATTTTTCACCAAGTAACCTTACGGGAATATTACAAGGTCCGGACGTATACTACTATGCTTATAACTCTCCGGCTAAAAGGGCTGCCGAAATTATAAGCAATAATTTAAAATCCATATATCCAAATCCTGAATTAGTAACAGTAATTCCAAACACTACTTTAGGAGAAATAAAACGGGTCAAAGCCCCTGCTGTGTTAGTGGAAACAGCTTACCATGATAATTATGACGATGCTACGTGGCTTAAAGATAATATAAATGGCATCGCAAAAAATCTTGTATATTCCCTTACAGAGTATTTTGAGATACCATTTGCAGATCCATATGAAACTATTTCATATTAAAAGTATTTCCCTATTATCTTCTGTGCATTATCTTCATCACCAGTAATGCACAGAATTACATAATTATCATTTGATTCAATAATAGCCTTATTTAATTTGTCCATTTCTTTCGGTTTATAGCTTTCCATAATAGATTTTTGATCTTCCACTCTCATTTTAAGAGCATCTATTACCTTTTCCTTATCATCCTTGTTATTTATTCCGAAAACAGCTATTTCTTCTGCTGTAGCTCCTGTGGACATTAAAACATTATAAGAGGATATTTGATCTTCATTTATGCCATACATTGTTTCAATAACTTTCATATCAACATTTTCAAGCTGATCTTCAAAATCTATACTATCTAATAATTCTTGAGGTAGTGTTTTCTCAATATTTTCAGAATCAGTAGTGTTTTTATCTGCACTGCAAGCAGATAGGCTCAATACAAAAATCATAATAACAGTAATTATTTTGCCAATTTTCTTAAGTTTATTCATTTTCATTTTCCCTTCTTTTACCTCAAATTTAATATTTATTATTGTTTATGTTCCTTTAAATATTCAAACCAAAGCTGACAATATTTTTTATTTAAATGAACTCCATCCGTGGTGGCTTCTTCATACAAAAATCCATTATCATCAGTAACAGCTGAACTTGCATCAATATAATTTACACCCTTATCTTCTGTCATCTTAGCAATAAGGTTATTAAACTCTAAAATTCTATTATTATTAACATACGTACCCTCATCATTTTTTTTAGCTGTAACAGGCAATATTGCTTCTACGTAAATTACAGCCTGCGGTTGCAGTTCTTTTAATTTATCAATTACTTTTCCATATTGATCAATAAACTTGTCTGTATAAACCCAACCTAATTCATTCATTCCCAATTTTATATAAATTTTACCAAATTTACTTATTTGCAACGCTTCAGGAATTGTAAGCCTTTGTCCATTATTTTTAACAAAAGCTTTAGTAAGAACCGTGTTAACATCTAATCCAGATTCAGTATATCCCGTTGCAGAAACCCCTGAATAAAGCATGAACCCCTGCATTCTAGAATCCCCTATAAACAAAGCATCATCAAAATAACTATCATCCTCTTTTGGAGTCACAGAAGCAGGAACGCTTTCTTCTTCATTAATTTCATTAGATTTAGTGTTTTCATTGGTTTTACTATTCTCATTGGTTTTACTATTTTCATTGCTTGATTGTTTTGGTATAATACTGCTGGCCAATATATTATAATCATCTTTAATATTATCATATTTTGAATTCTTATTTTTTGTTTCACTATTTTCTTTGCTTACATCTTTCTTATTATCTTTTTTAGTCTCATTATCAATTACACTGTTTTCATTTTTTAATTTTATATCCTTTGTTTTTACATCCTTTCCTGAATTATTACATCCTGTCAGAAAAATACCGGATATACTCATTGATATAATTAATATAATAATTAAAATTCTTTTAATCATTATATGATTTTTTTTAAAATTGCTGTTATTTACCGTCATAGATGATTTCCCCTTTTTATATTTTAATGTCGATTTTTATAAAATTTTATCGTTATTTATTAAATTATAATACAAAGGTTAACATTTCTCCATATAAGTTGTAAAAAAAAAAGTGTTTATATTGATTTAAATTTTGGAAACTGTTAAAATTTTATTATGGAAAGATTTAATGAATTAATAAATGAAATATTAGCAAGCAACAGCCTAATTAAAATGGTCTTCAGTGGACTGCGTAAAAAATCGCTGCCTTTTAAAAAAGTATCAATTCGCCCTGTTATAATACAAGGGCTAGTTTACTATCAGGCAGAATATCATTTTGATAAAAAAGTTACTCATGAGAATTTAGATGACGAAGAATTTTATAATCTTTGTCAAGATTTACTATTAAATAATTTTAAGCAAGTGAATATTTTCAGTATTTCTGCTGATTATCAAATACTGGCTTCAAAACCTGAAAAGCCAAAGATTATAAAAAAAGATCCAAGTAAAACTTTAGAATGTTTAGAACATAATCAAAACAAGAAATATATTATTCCTGATGGAAAACCTTGTGACTTCTTAATTCGTCTTGGGGTTATGCAAAAAAATGGTCAAGTTGTTCCGAAGTACTATGCAAAATTCAGGCAAATAAACAGATTCTTGGAAATAGTTTCAGATGTACTTGAATATTTGCCCAATAGCTCAAATAGTACTGATAATAAAAAGCCCATAAAAATTATTGACTTTGGCTGTGGTAAAGCATATCTTACTTTTGCCCTTTATTACTATCTGAAATTGACATTGAATAGAAATGTAGAAATAATAGGCTTAGATTTAAAAACAGATGTGATTAATTTTTGTAATGAGATAGCTAATGACTTAAACTATGATAAGCTTAAATTTCAATTAGGTGATATAGCTGAATACAATGATGCTGCTTCTGCGGATATGGTCGTTACTCTTCACGCATGTGATACTGCAACAGACTATGCCTTAATTAAAGCAGTAAACTGGAAAGCCTCTGTTATTTTATCAGTGCCTTGCTGCCAGCATGAATTGTTTAGCCAAATAAAAAATGATATTAATGATTCATTGTTAAAATACGGTATTTTAAAAGAACGATTTACTGCAATTTTAACTGATGGTATGCGTGCATTAAAACTGGAAGAATACGGATATGATATTTCAATGATAGAATTTACAAGTTTAGAGCATACTTCAAAAAATATTATGATAAGAGGTGTTAAAACAGATAAAAAAAATATGAAATCTGCCGAAGAATTTATAAAGCTTAAAGAATATTGGAATATCAATCCAACTATTGATCAATTATAACCTATAATACATTTACTAATTTAAATTTATACAATTTACAGAGTAGAAGTTTATACGTGAAGTGTTCTTTGAACGGGGAGTTGTCAAAGAAACGAAAGGAAATCCTGCGGTTTAAACTTTGCATCCCGCTGTTATTATACTTAATAATCTAAGGGATAAGTATCTGTGCTTATCCTTTTTATATTTAATTAGTTATTACTATAAATCATGTATCTAACTAACTATTTAAAAATTAGTTTTATGTTTAATTAAGAAAGAAAGATAAATTATGGAAAGGATAAACAAAATATTAAGTAATAAAATATTTAAACATTACTTGTATGAAATTGAATCTTGTGAAAAAGATCGTATATTTTGCAAACACGATATGACACACTTTTTAGATGTTGCAAGAATTGCATATATTATTAACTTAGAAAATAACTACAATATGGAAAAGGACTTAATTTATGCAGCTGCATTACTCCATGACTGCGGAAAAAGTATCCAATATAATTACGGCATACCCCATAATATTGCTAGCTGTGATATTGCAAAAGATATTTTATCAACTTGTGATTTTACTGAAAAAGAAATAAGTGCAATTATATGTGCGATTCGTGACCATAGAAACAGCAAAGTGATAAATGAATTTACACTAAGTGAATTATTGTATAAAGCTGATAAAATGAGCAGAAATTGTTTTAACTGTTCCGCTTCAAAAGACTGCAATTGGAGTAATGAAAAGAAAAATTTAAAAATATTGATATAGGAGATTACAAATGAAAATAGGTAATAAAGAATTTGATACAAATAATAATACTTATATTATGGGAATTTTAAATATAACTCCGGATTCTTTTTCTGACGGAGGTAACTATACATCTATAGATAAAGCTTTAAAACAAACTGAAAAAATGATAGATGAAGGAGCTGCAATTATTGACATAGGTGGTGAATCCACAAGACCGGGAAGCAGTTTTGTCTCAGCGCAAGAAGAAATTGAAAGAACAATTCCAATAATAAAATCAATTAAAAATAATTTTGATATACCAATCTCCCTTGACACTTATAAAGCAAGTGTCGCAAAAGCTGGTATTTCAGAAGGTGTAGATCTGATAAACGACATTTGGGGATTAAACTATGATAATGAAATGGCTGAAGTTATTGCCCAAAGCGATATTCCCTGCTGTCTTATGCATAATCGAAAAGAAATAAACTATATTGATTTTTTATCTGATGTAACAAAAGATTTAAAAGATACATTGGAAATTGCAAGGAAAGCAGGAATTAAAGATAATAATATTATTTTAGATCCGGGAGTTGGTTTTGGAAAAACATATGAACAAAATCTTCAAATCATTAATGAACTTCAAGCCCTTCATTCTCTTGGCTTTCCTATTTTATTGGGAACTTCTCGTAAATCGGTTATCGGTTTAACTCTTGATTTACCAGTTAGTGAAAGAGTAGAAGGAACATTGGTTACTTCAGTTTTCGCAGTTCTAAAAAAATGCGCCTTTATTCGAGTACACGATATAAAAGAGAATTTCAGAGCAATAAAAATGACACAAGCTATATTAAAAAGATAAGAGGTTATTATGGATAAAATAAAAATTACTAACTTAAAAGTATTTGCCTATCATGGTGTTTACGAAGAAGAAAAGAACAATGGTCAAGACTTTTATATAAATACGGTATTATATACAAATACAAGAAAAGCAGGTCAAAGTGATGATCTTCAGCTTTCCACTAATTATGGTGAAGTATGTCATTTTATAAATGATTATATGACAAAGCATACTTTTAATCTAATTGAATCTGTTGCTGAAAATTTAGCTGAAAATATTCTATTATCTTTTCCTTTAATTTCATCAATAGATTTAGAAATCTGCAAACCACATGCACCTATAGGTTTACCCTTTGAGAATGTATCAGTATGCATTACTCGAAGCTGGAAAAAAGCTTTTTTAGGAATTGGCTCAAATCTAGGAAATAAGCAAGCATATATTGATAATGCAATAAGACAATTAAGTACAAATTCTAAAACAAGAAATATCAGAGTATCAAAAATTATAGAAACTGAGCCTTATGGTATGAAAGACCAAGATACTTTTTTTAATGGAGCTATTGAAATTGAAACTATTTTATCACCCTTTGAACTTCTTGATTTTCTTCATTCTATTGAAAATAATGCACATAGAGAAAGAAAAATTCATTGGGGTCCAAGAACATTGGATTTAGATATATTATTGTATGAAAATGAAATAATTAATACGGAAAATCTTACAATTCCTCATATTGATATGAAAAACAGGATATTTGTTTTAGAGCCCCTTTGTGAATTAGCGCCCTATTACATACACCCTGTTTTTAAAAAAAGTATAAAGCAAATGCTATGTGAGATTAGGAAATAAAAAGATTACCAGCGGCCACCTCCGCCGCCGCCCATTCCTCCGCCGGAAAATCCACCACCACCGGAAAATCCGCCAATGTCTCCTACTGACGATGTATCAACTTTTGGTACAGAAATATTATTCTGAACAGTTGAAGTAAAGTGATGGAAAGAATTCATAAATAAATAAGTATTAAATACATTCATGCTATTGTAACTTGAATACCAAACAGGTTCAGGAACAACAATCTTTTCAAATTTCTTTACCCATTTATCATTCAAGCCAAATACATACGCATAAGGTAATACATCATAAAAATATTGAGGATTTTGAGATGAAAGAAGCTTTATTCTATCAAGTTCAGCTGTTTTTATAAACTCCTTAAATCCTAAAATTTTACCAAGCAGCATATTACTTTTTTTAGTTCTTTTTAACATTATTAATATGAAGAACAATACTATAACGCTTGATAAAATCATTAAAATACCATAAATTATATTATCTAAAGCAAAAATACCGTAACCTAAAAATATTACTGCTGACAAAGCTGTAAAGATAGAACCTCCTACTATATTTCCCATAAACTTAGTCTTAGATATGCTGTGCTTTTTATCATTAGCAATAATAAATATAATAGTACCAATTATAAAAAGTATACCTGCTGCAATGGGCAATAAACCAAACATTGAACTTTTCATGCTTATCTGCGTCCCTAAGATGGCAAATATAGAAAACGATACAATTAATACAAGTATACTAAGCATCCTTGTAATCCTAGAAGCTATTGTAAAAATTCTATTTTCTTTAAACTTTGTAAAGTATGCTCTCAGTTGGTCTTTAGTTGCCTGAAAGCTGCCGTAAAAATCATCTTTTAATTGCTCCATTGTTACTTCATCTCTATTATCAAAAAGACCGTTAAACATGGTATATTCATATGTTTTAGCATCCCCAGGTAAGTCCTTTATTTTCTTTAATATAAATTCTTTCTTACTTTCTTCTCTTATACTCAAATATCCTTTTTCAGCCCAATATATAATAAGAGAAACAATATCCTTACTATCCACAAAGCCATCTACAATATAACCTACTTCTGCAGAATTATTACCTTCAGGCGGATAAAATTCCACCGTCTTGACAACTTTATCATCTCTTCCGAATAATAGCCATAATATTAAAGTAATCAAAGGTATTAATGCAATTAATATAACAAGAAGAAGCTTTAATGCAGTATTGGTTTTTTCTCCCGTAAAATACCCTTCTTCTAAAGGTATTTTAACAGTTATTCCCTCATTTGCACTTATTGTTCTATTAGTTTTTGCTGTAATTTGATTTCCCTTAACCTTAAAATCCACATCATCCACATTATTTTGACCATAAGTTCCTGTAATAAATTCAATTTTAGATGAATCAAAGGCTTTTGGCATATTTATAACAATCTTACTTGATAAAACAGGCTCAGGCCATTGTGTGCCCAAAACATTCCAGTAAAACTCATCAAAATCCTTAATGCCATCATCGTAAGCTGTAACTTTATAACTGATGGTAAATGTCTGAAGACCTGTTAAGTAAACATCTTCATCACCTATCTTAATTACCAGACAGTCATTTTCATGATAAGTCTCATAGTTATATCCTTCTACATTAACATCTGATAATTTTATTTTATATGCGTCTTTTCTCACTTCTCCGTCTACTTCACGAGTTACAGTGCCTATATATGGAATATATCTATAAATTCCCCTTCCCGGTTCAGTAAATTCCATTTGAATTTTTTCTGTAATATCATAAGTATTATTTTTATTTACATCTATTGTAACATCATAATCCTGTGTTTCCTCAGCAAAGGAATATGAAACACTGACAGCAAGCAGAAACACTGCAACAAAAACAGTGGATAAAATCTTTGCTAATTTTCTCATAATTTAAAACTGCACCTTTACATTTTCCCTTTCTTTTACATCCTGAACCTCAAATAATGGCTTACGTGTAAAATGAAACATACCTGCGATAATATTGCTCGGAAACATCTCTGTCTTAATGTTAAATTCTTTGACTACTGCATTATAGTATTTTCTGGAATTTGCAATTTCATCCTCAATTCTTTTTAATTGACTTTGCAAATCTAAAAAATTCGTATTTGCTTTTAAATCAGGATAACTTTCAGCTATTGCAAATAAACTTTTTAATGTTCCCTGAAGCATATTTTCACCTTGAATCTTATCCTCCATTGTAGTTGCTCCTGCTGCCATATTCCTAGCCTGTACTACTTTTTCCAAAGTACCTGATTCATGGGCTGCATAGCCTTTTACAGTTTCAACAAGATTAGGTATTAAATCATACCTTTTCTTTAAATAGACATCCATTGTTGAAAATGCTTCCTCAATCATATTTTTTAATTTAACAAAACCATTGTAGGCAGTAATTATCCATACAATAAGTATAGCAACAACTGCAACAATTATAATTAGTGCTATTTTCATACTTTCTCTATGATGTTATAAAAACATCATTTACTCCTTCCTCTATATTGTTTTAATTTTAAACCTTTTTAATTATTTAATTTCCCAGTCAATAATCTTCCCGTATTCAGACAAAAATTTATTTGCCTTAGAAAAATGTTTACATCCAAAAAATCCATTATACGCCGAAAGTGGGCTTGGATGTGCTGCCTTTAATACAAGATGATTTTTATTTGTAATAAAAGCGGATTTTGACTTTGCATTTGCTCCCCAAAGGATAAAGACTATAGGATCATTTCTTTCATTTAATAGTTCAATAACTTTATCTGTAAATATTTCCCATCCTTTCTGTTTATGTGAATTTGCCTGACCCTTTCTCACTGTAAGTACTGTATTTAACAATAAAACCCCTTGCTTTGCCCAATCTTCTAAATAACCATGATTTGGAGGCTTAATGCCTAAATCACTTTCCAGTTCCTTAAAAATATTTACAAGAGATGGTGGTTTTTTTACTCCCTTCTGTACTGAAAAGCAAAGACCATGAGCCTGATTTGGTTCATGATATGGGTCTTGACCTAAAATAACAACCTTGACATCACTATAGCTTGTATACTTTAAAGCATTAAAAATGTCATACATTGTCGGATAAGTTACTTTTGTCCTATACTCGCTAATCAGGAACTTACGTAACTGCAAATAATATTCTTTTTTAAATTCATCTTTTAGGATTTCATCCCATTCATTTCCTATGTTAACCATATTTTAATTTTATAATAAATTGTTAGAGAAAACAAGAAATAGATAGTGTATAATATAACCATGAGTACAGTTTATTTATCAGAAAATGCTGACGAATCACTGAAGGAATATATTATTGACACTGGTCATGTTTTAATGGAGGTAAAAAAAACTGCTGATGTATATGACGGAATAGCAACTCATCCTGACATATACATATGCAAAATCTGTGACCAGCTAATAACCGAAGAAGGTGATTTAGGCTATAATTATCCAAACAATGTTAAATATAATGCTGCTTGTGTGGGGAAATATTTTATACACAACACAAATTACACTGCGCCAAAACTTCTTGAATTTGCAAAACAAAAGGGTTTGACTATTGTCCATGTAAATCAGGGATATACAAAATGTAACCTTGCAATAGTAGATGATAAATCGGTCATTACATCGGATGAAGGAATTGCAAAAACACTTGAATCCACCACGGATATTGATGTACTTCTTATTTCAAACGGCAATATAAAGCTTAAAGGATTTCCATATGGATTTATAGGCGGTACATCTGGCAGAGTGGGAGATGCAATGGTATTTCATGGTGACTTATCCGAACACCCTGATTATATAGAAATGTCTAACTTTGTATTTGACAGAGGTTTTTGTCTTCAATATTTTGATAGTTTTGAGTTAGAAGACATAGGCTCTATAATAGAAGTGTAATCATGAAAAAACATGCAATTATACCTATTTTCATTCCACATATCGGATGCCCAAATGACTGTGTATTTTGTAATCAGAAAAAAATTACAGCCAAAATAAATCCGCCTTCAAAAGAGGATATTGTGGATATAATAGAAAGAAATTTGAAAACTATCATAAATCGCAATATTGAAACCATTGAAATTGCTTTTTTTGGAGGAAGCTTTACAGGAATCCCCTTAGACGAGCAAATATCATATCTTTCCATTGCAAAAAAATATAAAGATGAAGGCTTTATAAACAAAATTCATCTGTCTACAAGACCTGACTATATTGATGACAAAATCCTCACCAATTTAAAGGAGCATAGTGTTGACATTATTGAACTTGGAGTTCAATCCTTTGATGAAGATGTTCTTCGTTTATCAGGAAGAGGCCATAATGCTCAAGTAGTATATTCCAGCTCAAAACTTATTAAAGAATATGGTTTTGAACTTGGTCTTCAGCTTATGATTGGTCTTCCGGGAGACAGTTATGAAAAAGATATTTACTCTGCTAACGAAGCTGTTAAAATAGGTCCTTCAATAGCAAGACTATATCCTACTATTATAATTTATGATACAGCACTTTATGACATGTATAAAAAAGGAAGTTACACTCCACTTTCTGCTGATGAAGCTGTAAAAAATACAAAAGATATGTACAAGATTTTAAAAAATGCCGGCATTAATGTAATAAGAATAGGTTTAAAAAGTACAGATTATATTAATGAAAACGGTCAAGTAACAGGCGGCACATATCATCCTGCTTTCAGACAGCTTGTTGAATCAGAACTTGCAAAAGAACATCTGGAGAATCAGCTTTTAAAGTCACAAATTAATAATAGTAAAATAAACTTTGTCAGCAACAGTAAATGTTTTTCTTATATGATTGGAAATAATAAATCAAATAAAATATATTTTAAAGAAAAATATCCCAATTTTTCCTTTAAATTTAAAGTTAATCCAAATCTTAAAGATGATGAATATTTATTGTTATAATGTTCTTTGTTTTATACCATATCTATATCAAACTCAATATAGATTAATAAGAGAAAATTATTAAATAGAGAAACTAATAAAATAAAAATAAGGTTATTATTTTTACTTGGCAGATTGATATTTTTTCAATCTGCCTTTTTATTTGGTTATTAAAATTTTTCAATATTTATTAATGATATTAAACAAATAATTAAATAGAGAAAATAAGAATTTTTTGCTTCTATAATTAAAAAAAGGTTGCTTATTCATATGCAGATTATTTATTTACTTATTATTTTATTAACTTGTCTAATTTTTATATACATATTGTCCACTTTTCTGAATACAATTTACAAAATGCAAAATTCTTTTTAGAGAACTTAAGATAAGGAGTGAATTGAATATGTATATTAAACCTGGACTTACTTCCTCTCAGGTTGCTGATTCTCGAATAAATAACGGTGATAACAGTCTAACACAGAGAAAAAGAAAAGGATTTTTAAAGCAATATTTAAGCAGCTTTGGTGATCCAATCATAAAAATATTGTTAGTTGCATTAGCTTTAAATGTAATTTTTTTATTTCGTGATGCAAACTGGCTTGAAACAGCAGGTATAGCCATAGCTGTTTTTTTAGCTACATTTGTTTCAACCTTATCCGAATATGGCAGTGAATCAGCTTTCATTAAATTAATGGACGAGACTCAACGTATACAATGCAGGGTTTTAAGAGATGGAAACACTATATCTGTACCAATCAATGAAATTGTTGTTGGTGATATTGTATTATTGCAGGCAGGGGAAAAAATTCCTGCCGACGGTATTATAATATCAGGGAAATTAAAAATTGATCAATCTGCTTTAAACGGAGAAAGCAAAGAAATTGAAAAATTACCTGATATCAGAAGTATTACCGAGCAAACATCCAGCTGGGATTTAATGTCTTCTCATCAACTATTTAGAGGAAGTGTGGTTGATGAAGGTGAAGGCGTAATGGAAGTTATTAGGGTTGGAGATTTTACATTTTATGGTGTTTTAGCTATGGAAATGCAAGAAGAATCAAGAGAAAGTCCTTTAAAGATCCGCCTTTCAGAGCTTGCAAAAATCTTAAGTAAAATCGGTTATTTAGCTGCCGCAGTTATAGCTTTTTCAGATCTTTTTTCTTCTATTGTACTAGAAAATAATATGCAGTTTTCATTAATCTGTTCAGTACTTTCAAATCCATACGCAATGACAGGTTATATTCTACACGCCATAACCCTTGCAATTATTATCGTTGTTGTTGCTGTCCCCGAAGGTCTTCCTATGATGATTACTGTGGTACTCTCATCTAATATGCTGCGAATGCTGAAAGATAAAGTAATGGTCAGGAAGCTGGTTGGAATTGAAACAGCCGGCAGTTTAAATATTTTATTTACCGATAAGACTGGAACACTTACGCAAGGAAAATTGGCTGTAAGCCATTTCATGACAGGTGACGGTAAAATTTATCGTAATAAGGATAAACCGGGAAGAGGTTCTCCTCAATTACAATATTTAGCACTTTCTAGTTTTTATAACACTGGCTCTGTAATTTCAAAAACAAAACCCTTAGGAGGAAATTCTACTGACAGAGCCTTATTAGAATACGTTATGCCCTTACCCATAGAAACAGATCAATATATCAAACTTGACAGTATTCCCTTTAATAGTGAGAAAAAATATTCCGCCGCCCGAATATCAGGGAAAAAAGATTTAAGTTTAATAAAAGGTGCTCCCGAAAAAATTTTACCAAGCTGTACACATTACTATGGAGAAGATGGCAATGTATACCCACTTTCAAAAATAAAATTATTGGAAGATACTTGGCACGATCTTACAGCAAACGCAATTCGTGTTATTGTAGTTGCAGCTGCAAAGACTTGGCCTATATACGAAGATGAATTTTCAAACCTCATTTTAATCGGTCTTATTGGTATCAGAGACGAATTGAGACCTGAAGCACAAAGCTCTATTAATCAAATAATGAATGCCGGTGTACAGGTTGTAATGATTACAGGAGATAATAAAGATACTGCTGTTGCCATAGCAAGAGGTACAGGGCTTCTTAATGAATATGAAAAAGACAGCATTATCACTAGTAAGGATTTAAATAAACTAAGTGACGAACAATTAAAGCAAATTCTACCAAAGCTTCGTGTTGTAGCAAGAGCTTTGCCTACAGATAAAAGCCGATTGGTCACTTTAGCTCATGAACTAGGTATGGTTACAGGAATGACTGGTGATGGCATAAATGATGGTCCTGCATTAAAGCTTTCCGATGTTGGCTTTGCCATGGGTGACGGTACAGAAGTTGCAAAAGAAGCCGGAGATATTGTCATAATGGACAACAACATTCACTCTATTTCAAAAGCAATATTGTATGGCAGAACGATTTTTAAAAGTATTCAAAAGTTTATTATATTTCAGCTTACTATGAATTTATGTGCCGTGGGAGTTTGCTTTATTGGACCGTTTATAGGAATGGAAACACCCATTACAGTAATTCAAATGTTATGGGTCAACATTATTATGGACACTCTTGCAGGTCTTGCCTTTGCCGGAGAAGCCCCTCTTTTAGAATATATGGAGGAACCTCCGAAATCCAGAGATGAACCTGTATTAAACAAACAAATGCTAAAGCAAATATTGTTTATGGGATTTTATACGATAATTATATGTATGCTTTTCCTTTCATTAAATTGGGTAAAAATATTCTTTCATTATTCATTTAATGCTTCAAAATTTTTATCTGCATTTTTTACTTTATTTATATTTTGCGGTATTTTTAACAGTTTTAATGCCAGAACAACAAGAATTAATTTAACTGCATATTTGTCAAAAAACCCTGCCTTCATAGCTATCATTTCAATAATATGCACAGTGCAGTTGATTTTAACATATTATGGGGGAACATTGTTTAGAACTTATCCCCTTTCCGCGCCAGAATTAATTTTAACCATAATATTAGCAGCAACAGTTATACCTGCAGATATGATAAGAAAAATTTTTATTAAAAAAATACTGAAATAACTAATAAGCAGAAAGACAATTTTATATTGTTTTTCTGTTTTTTAGTATATGTAGCTGCCATAGGTTTTTAGTAATGTAGCTGCCATCTTGTTTTTTCCTAATGTTTATGATAAAATGACTGGTAAAACTTTTTAAATGAATAAACTTTATGGAGGTAATTAATATGAGAGCAGTCATCACTGTAATCGGTAAAGATATGGTAGGTATATTAGCTAAAGTCAGCACAACTTGTTCTGAAGCAAATGCAAATGTTATTGAAGTGACTCAATCAGTATTGCAAGACTTCTTTGCCATGGTTATGCTTATTGATATTGAAAAAATGACGTGTGAATTACCCGAATTACACGAAAAACTTGAAAATAATGTAAAAGAAATGACAATACACGTTATGCATGAAGATATATTTAATTCAATGCATCGTATATAATACTATATAAGAAAGAAATCAGAGGTAGAAACACATGCTTAACATGAGTGACATCATGGAAACTATAACCATGATTCAAGATGAAAATTTAGATATAAGAACTATAACTATGGGAATTTCTCTTTTAGACTGCTGTGACAGCGATATTGATAAATCCTGTGAAAAAGTTTATAACAAAATTTACAATTATGCTAAAGATTTAGTTAAAACAGGATGTGATATAGAACAAAAATATGGTATTCCTATTATTAATAAAAGAGTTTCTGTTACTCCAATAGCCATATTAGTAGCAGCATCCGGCGGAGATCCTGTTAAATATGCTCACACATTGGAACGTGTTGCAAATGATATTGGAGTAAATTTTATCGGGGGTTTTTCTGCCCTTGTTCATAAAGGTTTTTCTCCCGGAGACAAAGCTTTAATTGATTCAATTCCACGTGCTTTAGCAGAAACAGATCATGTTTGTGCTTCAGTAAATATAGGTACAACTAAAACCGGAATAAATATGGATGCTGTTAAAACTATGGGGAAAATAGTACGTGAAACAGCAGAATTAACAGCTGATCGTCAGTGTATAGGTGCTGCAAAATTGGTTGTATTTTGCAACGCTCCTGAGGACAATCCTTTCATGGCCGGTGCAATGCATGGCCCAGGTGAACCAGACTGCGTAATTAATGTGGGAGTTTCAGGTCCCGGAGTTGTTCGAGCTGCAATTGCTAAAGCTCCTGATGATTATGACTTAACTCAAATTGCTGATATAATAAAGAAAACTGCATTCAAAATCACCCGTATGGGACAACTTGTAGGAAGTGAAGCTTCTGCTCGTTTAGGGGTTCCCTTTGGAATTGTAGATTTATCTCTTGCTCCTACACCTGCCATTGGTGATTCTGTTGCTCATATATTAGAAGAAATCGGACTTGATATGTGCGGATGCCACGGAACTACTGCTGCACTTGCTATGCTTAACGATGCAGTTAAAAAAGGAGGAGTAATGGCATCATCTAATGTGGGTGGTCTTTCTGGCGCTTTTATTCCAGTAACTGAAGATGCTGGTATGATAGAAGCCGCTCGCTGCGGAACACTTATATTAGAAAAGTTAGAAGCTATGACTGCTGTATGTTCTGTTGGTCTTGATATGATTGCAATTCCTGGAGAGACTCCTGCTGAAGTTATTTCAGCTATTATAGCAGATGAAGCTGCAATAGGTATGGTAAACTCAAAGACTACTGCCGTAAGAGTAATCCCTGCAATCGGTAAATCAGAAGGAGAAGAACTTGAATTCGGAGGACTTCTCGGAAACGGTCCTGTTATGAAAGTAAATATGACATCTCCTGCAAAAATGATTAACAGAGGCGGAAGAATACCGGCTCCAATGCATAGTTTGAAAAATTAAAGATTATTACATGAAAATACCTAGCTTAAAAGTTAGGTATTTTTATGTGTTTTATTATCAAATTCTTGATTATATTTAGAAACTTTTTTCATTATGACAATGCCAAACCTCTAGCCAATCCAGCTACAGCCATAGTAATAACTATCCCCTCTTCAGTTATAAAGATACTTTTTAAATCTATCACCTTACTTTTTTATAAATAAAATAAATGGCGATTCCAATTGGAAAATATAGAGCACAAATAATTCCCCAAAAGATAGATTCATAAAAATCAATTCCATTTTTTCTTGCATCCTTAAAAAAAGTAATACAAACTATAAGAAACAAAATACACAGTAGCAGAAAATCAAAATACAAAAATGGCCATATGCTGAGATTTATATTATTAAAAAAATTATAATGCATTTACTATCAAATCCCCTTTTTACTATCTTAAAATATTCCTATAAAAATTTTATATTTTGCATTTATTTACTAAAATAATCCAATATATTACTATTATAATATATCTTTATATAAATTAGTCAATATCTTAGGTATTACGTGTTGATATAATCTGACATCACTTTTAGATAAATACTATATAAATTTTAGATATATATAATTTTATATAGTACATAATAAGGCTTTATTCAATTAAATTCTTATTTTTATCATGACAATATTTGAAACAAAAATAAACCCACCTTTTCGTAGGTTTATTATGTTTTTGAGTAATACCCGATTTTGCGTAAATCACATAATTTGTATATGATAACCTAAAAATAAAATTAAAGATAATATCTCTTATAAATTAATTTTAAACGCTACGCCATTTTCAATATTATAAGCTGTTATTCTGCCATTATGAGCATCTAAAACCTTCTTTGTTATTGCAAGACCAAGTCCGAATTTACCGTCTTTATCTTTTTTATATGCATCAAATAATTCCATAGGATTATCTCTGTTAATCTTTGGTCCATCATTTGATATTATCACTTCAATATGTTCATCATTGTTTATTGAAATATTAATTTCATTCTCGGCGTATCTCATTTGATTCTCAAGAATATTTTCAAAAGCAATAAGTAATGCCTCTGCATCCCCTTTTATTTCTGCTTCTTTTATTTCTAAATTCCAATGTAATTCAGGTCTTATAACTTTAAATTTAGATACTAAGCTTTTAAGAATTCTATCAATACTTACAATATCCCAATTTTCATTGTAATCAAGAGAATGTTCTAATGTATTAAGTCTCAAAATCTGAGTTATTTTTCTTTCTAAGCGATCAGCTTCTAATTTAATTACTTCTGCCGCTGGTTTTTCTGAGTCTATACTTATTCCATCTAAAATAGATTGTGCATATCCTTTTATAACCATAACAGGTGTTTTTAAATCATGTGATGTGGATTGTAAAAATTGTCTGTCTCTTTCTTCTGCTATTTTCAATGAATTTCTCATATCTTCCAATGACTTTGCTAACATTCCGATCTCATCATTATCCGTCTTAGGTAATTCAACTTCCCAATTTTTCTTTGATACTTCCTCCGCAAAAACTTCCAGCTGTTTAATTGGGCTAAAAATTCTCCTTGTAACAATTCTGGAAGCAAAAAAGCTTATAATTAACAATCCCACTAATAAAATTATCATTTCAATTGTTAATGGACTTTTCTTTTCAACTGACGTTAAAAATACCATTGCACTTTTTCCATCTTCTTCCCAATCGATATAATAATAATGAAGTAAATTGCCATTTTCTATTATGCCTCTATCTTTACTGTCATTATACAAACTGATATTCTGCACAATTTGAGGAATAATCTGAGAGTTTTCTTTATTATCTAAATATAAGCTTCTTGTAAATTTATCCACTTTAAGATTGTAATTCTCACTATCATTATCTTTATCCATTCTAAAGTGTGCAACCCAAAAAGAACTATTTTCGTCTTCTACTTTAGTTACAAATTTTTCCGCAGCTTTTTTCGCTTTAGCTGATTCTTTAAGTTGATCAAATATAAATTCTTTATTGATACTACTTGAAACGATAATATTAAAAAACAGGATTAAAATCAACAATATTACTATTGTCACAGTTACCGAATACCATATTTTCCAACTAATTGATCTGAATTTCTTTTTCATACATTTACTCCTGCTTATCAAATTTTAAGTATATAGCCATATCCATAAGCAGATTCCAAAGGCAGATCCGGTACTTTTTTCCTAAGACGTCTTAGGGTATCGTCTACAACTCTTTCTGATCCAAAGTAATCCGTTCCCCAAACTGCATCAATAATAGCTGTTCTGCTTACTGCATTTTCTTTGTTTGCTATCAAAAACTCTAATATATCGTATTCTTTTACTGTTAATGCTATTTCCTCATTTTCATCTATAATACTTCTTTTTTGTCTGTTAAAATCATATTTACCAAGCTTCATTACTTCTTCTTGTTTTGTCTGTTCTTTTAAAAGTCGATTTACTCTTAAAACAAGCTCTCTCGGAAGAAAAGGTTTCGGCAAATAGTCATCACTTCCCATTTCAAGTCCAATAACCCTATCTAATTCCGCACTTCGCGCAGACATAAATATAACAGGAACATTTGGTGTATAATTTTTTATTTCTCTTATAAGGCTATATCCATCCATACCCGGAAGCATAATATCAAGTATCCATAAATCCGGTTTTTCATTAATTGAATTCTTTGCCTCTAATCCATCTGAAAAAACCCTGACATCATAACCGGCATCTCTTAGATAAGATATAAGTAAATTACACAATGATATTTCATCTTCGACAAGGAAAATTCTTTTCATAAATTTCACCACATTCTTATTTATTTAGCATTGTTTAAAGCATCTATAACTGCATCTCTTATTCCTATTGATGAATAAGTAGCTCCACTTACTAAATCTACATCTGTACTTTGTTCTTCTATAATTTTATCAAGAATTATATTTTTAGCTCTCTCAAACCATTTTTCATCATCTTGATTACTTATAATTTCTATTTTAGCTATTTTCTGATCTTTAACTGTAACTTCTACAACTGTTGTACCTTTAAAGCCTTTTCCTTCTCCTGTATATACTCCATCAGCTATACCTGCTGCATCTCCATAGGAAATATTTTCATCTTCTGGAATTATGTTTGTTTCACTAGGTTGTTGTTCCCAATTATTATCAGCTGTTTCTTCGTTTACAGTTAAATTATTACCATCTTCATCATCTTGTTCTGACACAGATATTTCTGATGGACTCTCTGTTTCTTCACTAACTTTTTCATCAGATTGTTTAGTAAATTGGGTCTTTGCTAAACTATCATCATTAAAAATATTATACAACATAAAACTTGAAGAGAACAGTACTACTGCTATTGCCAATGCAATATAAATTTTCTTTTCTTTTTTATTCATTTTTATTGTTCCAAACTTCAAGGTATCATCAACGGGACAAACATTGACACATTCAAAACAATTAATACATTGAGCAGATCTTAAATTATTACATTTTGAAACAGCAATATTCATAGGACACACATTATCACATTTTTTACAGCCTATGCAGTTACTTTCATTTCTTTTTATGGTAAAAACCCTAAAAATACTCATCAAGCCATATTTTGCACCTTCGTAGCAAAAATAATTACAAAAAGGTCTATCAAAAAACATTGATAATAATGCAAAACAAATTATTGTTAATAGTGCTCCAACTTTACTTACATTCCCTAATAATAATTGGCTAAAAGCTACTCTAGGGTCAAAGGAAAGGATTGCAAATATAATATCTGCTGCCATAAATAAGACTAAAGCAAATATAATATATCTTACAAATATTAATATTCTATGTAACACCATAGGTACCTTTCTTTTTTTTATGCCTATTTTTCTGCCTAATTTACTGAAAACATCTTGAATAAATCCAAAAGGACACATCCATCCACAATAAAAAACTCCAGATAATATTGTCAATACTGTAAGTAATAATAAACCCACTTCAAAATTTAAAAATAATGCCGAAGCAGTGATAATCAAAAATATTATTTGCGCTATTAAGCGATATTTTTTTATATTCTTCATATTTCCACATTCCTTTCATCTACTATTTGTTTATGATAATTATTATAAAAGATTTGAAAATTTGAATCTACAATAAAGCGATGTGAAAATTATGGGATAATTTTGGGAAAATAATAACTAATATTAAATAGAGGCTGTTTCTCCAGCAGCTAATTAAACTGCCTTAGGAACAGCCTCCTTAATAAAAGAAAGAGCGTTTTAAGAAAATAGTATGTATTTAAAATTACACAATAACATAATAAATAACTTCTGTAATAACAAATTGAAAAAATTAAATTGAAGGGTAATAGCTAAAATTTAAACTTTAATACAAACCTCTTATTATATATTTCTTCTCCTGCTATAAATCAAGAATAAGAAAAATGGTGTACCTAGAATTGCCGTTAATATTCCTACCGGCAGTTCCATAGGTTGGAACATTACTCGTGCCAATGTATCAGAGACTACCAATATCAATCCACCTAAAATTCCTGAAAAAACAACTAGATAACGGTAATCATTACCAATAATCAATCTGGCAATATGAGGTGAACACAATCCAATAAATCCAATAGTTCCTGCAACACTTACTGCACTACCTGCAAGTATTGACGCAGTTATTATAATCAATATTCTAGAGAACTCTACAGATAAGCCTAAGTTTTTTCCCATATCCTCTCCCAATAAAAAGAGATTGATTCTCGGACTCAGAAAAATAGATGCGATTATTCCGAATAAGCTATAATACAATATGGATTCATAATGTATCCATCCTCTTCCATTTAAACCTCCGATGAGCCAAGTATAAGTTACAGCAAGTTCATCACTGTTCAGAATCATTATTGCAGAAGTTAATGCATGTAAAAGTGCATTTAAAGCTACCCCTGCTAATATTATAGTTACATTTGAACTATTTCCTTTTTTCTTTGAAATAGAATAAATTAAAAGTGAAGTAAGGAGTGCTCCTAAAAATGTAGCCGAAGGAAGCATGTTAATGCTTCCCGGCATAAAACACATCATTATAACTGCGGCTAATCCTGCACCTGAATTTACACCTATTATATTCGGTGAAGCCAGATTGTTTCTAAGGAGTCCTTGCAATAAAGCTCCTGCAATACCTAAATTTACACCTACTAACATCCCTACAAGTGTACGCGGCAATCTAACATTAATTATGATATGCTGCGTTAGATGATCAGCATTTCCTTTTAAAAATACTTTTAAAATGTTAGAAACTGAGAAATCCAAAGTACCACTAACTATACTTATCATCATTGCAATGATTAAAATTACAGCGAACAAAAAAATCCATAATATACGTAATTTTTGTTTTGCCATTTTTATTTTACCATCCTAATTCTCGTCACATACTAGTTTTGCCATAACATCCAAAGCTTCCTCTGCTTCAATTTTTCCCGGTGAGATATTTTCCGGAACTATTATTAAACGTCCATTTTTAACAGCACTTAATTCCTTCCACATAGGATCATTTTCGTACATTAATTTTAAATCTTCAGAACTGATTTTATTTACTGCATTATTAGATTCACCATTTGCAGAATTACTTTTATTTCCGTTACCTTTACCTTCTCCCTTTCTAAAGCCTGGCTGAAGAACAAATATAACATCAGGATCTTTTTGTGTAATTGTTTCAATATCAAATGTTATAAATCCCGCTTTTGAAGATGTTTTAATATCATCAGATACAATATTTTCTAATCCTAAATATGTAAGTAATCTTCCCCAAAAGCAAAATGATCTGGCTGCTGTAATACTTTGATTGCCTCCCTGAATAAATAAAGCTGTTTTAATACCGGTCTTTTTTACTTCTTCTTTTAATTTTTTAGATTTATTCATAATACTTTTTTCATATTCTTCAGCTTTATCTTGACAATTAAGGATTTCTCCTAACTCATTTACAGAACCAACCAATTGATCTTCCGCTGCACTAGGATCAACATAAACAACTACTGCACCTGTAGCTTCTAAACTGTCAAGCATCTGAGCATGATTTCGCACATGTGCAATTATTAAATCCGGTTTAAGTTCATTAATAATTTCAATATTAGGTGAATTTTCCATAGAAATACTAGGTAAATTTTCTGCATTTGCCCTAGGTATTGAATATTCATCAACAACACCTATAGGTGTTACACCTAAATTAAAAAGCGATTCTATCATACTTGAATTAAGAGCTAGTACTCTTTTTGGGTTATTTGGAATCATAACTTCTCTTTCAAGTGCATCAGTATAAGAATGATATTCTTCATTACTTTCATTTGTTTTACTGTCATTTACATTATTATTTACAGCTTTGTCTTCTTTGCTTACACAAGCTGATAAAGAAAATGATATAAGCATTATTGTAATAAATATTAAAAATTTATTTCTATTTTTAAGCATAATTTACTCCTTATTTATTTTATAAATCTTACTACTAAAATTGCCATATAAAGTTATCTGTTTTTAATTTCTTGTCTATTTACGAATTTCTATCCACGTAGCAGGCTTGTTTTCCACATCTGATATAAGTCTACAATTATCTATACCTGTTTTATCAAGCAACGCCTGTAATTCATCTCCACTTAAAAATCCGGTTTCTCCTCGTTCTATAAGCTTTTTCCGACCTTTACCTTGTAATTTTTCTCGTAAATCTTGTGGTGTATACCTTCCTAATCCGCCACCTACAAATGCTACTCCACCTTTTTTCAAAACTCTGTTTATCTCTTGTAATCCTTTTATTTGATCATGCCAAAACCAAAGAGAACCTCGACTTACTATAAAATCCGCAAAGTTATCCATCAAAGGAAGATTGCAAACATCTGCTTTCAAATAATGACTTTTATTATTTAGATTGGTATTTTTAACATTCTGTTTAACTTCTTCTATTGAATCAGGATTAATATCTATAAAATACATCTCAAAATCGGTTATCTTAGCTAATTCTATGCCCATAGCTCCATGCCCTGTACCAATATCAAGACATTTTCCTTTAGTTATTTTATAATCATCTACAATCTGCTGTGCAATATAAGAGTATATTGGTTTTAGATTTTCTGAATGCATCTTATTAGTTCCTTTCACAAAAGTTTATTGTTTATTATAAAAATCAAATCTTTCTTTTAGCCATTCATCTTTCTACACTATTTTTTGCAGGAATAATGAACTTTTTAAAATCACTGCCTAAACTGCATACTTCAGCAGAAATGTCATATACATCCTTTAATAAGCTTGCGGTAATAACTTCATCAGGTTTTCCTTGTGCACTTATTCCTCCGTCTTTTAAAATCACACAACGATCGGCTACCATCATGGCCTGATTAAGATCATGTAAAACTAAAATAAAAGTTTTTTTATATTGATCTCGTATATTTTTAATAATTTCCATTAATCCCCATTGATATTTCAAATCTAAATATGTAATAGGCTCATCTAATAATATTAATTTTGTATCTTGAGCAATAATCATGGCAAGCCATACCCTCTGGCGCTCTCCTCCAGAAAGTTTATCCACTTGCTTATCTCTTAAATATTGTAAATTCATATAATCAAGTGCCCATTCTATTTTTTCTTTATCTTCTTTTTTTAGAGCCCATCCATATTGCTTATATGGAGTCCTTCCCATGGAGATTAATTCGTACACAGTAATATGCTGAACTGAGTCTAAATTTTGAGGCAGAAAAGCAATGTTACGGGATATCCACCTTCTGGATTGATTATAAATATTTTTACCATTAAGCAGTATTTGACCGCTCTTTGGTTTTAAAAATGCATTAAAGCAACGTAATAATGTAGATTTCCCAAATCCATTAGGTCCTAAAAGTGCTAATATTTCGCCATCTTGTATATCAAGATTTATATCCTTTAAAATCTCTTTATCACCATAAGAAAAATACAAGTTTCTTATTTGTATCATCTTTAAAACCCTTTGCCCTCTTTAATGACCTTTAAATAGTTATCCCAATTATCCCAATATAATTTGTAATTATTTTGTGATAACAACTTAGGTACTTCAATCTCTGCAGATGCAGGTATAAAACTCTGTAACGCTAAATATTCCTGAACTTCTTTTCCCATTAGAAAATCACCAAGTTCAAGTAATCGTTTATCTGCTTTTTTGCTGAATACCATAACTTGCGGCATACAAAAGAAACCATCTTTCGGCCAGATAAGCTTTGTATTTTTATTTTTAGAAATTCGTGCAAAAGCAATATTCGTTATACCTAAAGGGTATTCTCCCTTATCAACAGATTGCACCACATCAATAGGACTTCCGCTATGTACAGCATTCTTATTAAAAATCGAAAATCTTTCCGGATAATTAGCTCTCATAAAAGTTCTTATAATTATAGAAACCATTCTAAACTCATCGGGCATTCTTATTTTTTTTGACCACGTATCGTTTAATAAGTCTTCCCAAGATTTCGGAACATCTTTTTCTTCTAATAGGTTTACGTTATAGAAATAAGCAAATGGTATTACTGTAAATGGATGAAAATACCCTTTATCATCTTTAAATCCCATATCTTCCAACTCTTTTCTGATAGGAAAACGATCAGGTATTGAAAGAAAATACTTTTCCAAATATCCATCAGGTAATGCTGCGAAATCATTAACATGACCTATAATCATATCAGGAAATTCATCATTTTCAAAATCTGTTTCAAACAAACTTTTTTCTTCAGGACGATGAGGCTGGTCTAAAATTTCAATTTTTTCTCCATATTTATCCTGCATTTTTTCACCATATTCTGATATCATCTGAACTAAAGTTCTGCTTACATTAAGCGGACAATGAAGATATACTTTCTGCATAATAATTCCCTCCTTAAATATCAAAGTTTTTTTCTTTTATAATTCCGCCGTTTCTAATATAATCACGTATATTTGAAATCTTTTCTTCAAAATTTACTAGTGACTTTAACAGCTCTTTTTCTTCTGTTGAAGTTATATGTAATTTGTTCATACCTCCATTCTTCATAACTATTCTTTTATCTGCCATTAATAAAAGAGTTGGGTCATGAGTTATAACCAATATAATTTTCCCTTGCTTTTTAAGAATTTCCAATGCTTTTAATCTATTAATACCTGCATTTTCGATCTCATCTATCAATAATATAGGTGCTTTGCTGATTACTGCTGCATCAGCTACCATTAAAGCTCTCGATTGTCCTCCGCTTAATTTAGTAAGATTATCACTAAAATAAACAGGTTCACCTGCTAATTCATTTGTAATTTTCAAAGCTTCATCAATTATTTCTTTCTGATTTTCTATTTCTCTGACTTTTGTATGCATTAATAAGAAATTTTCAACAGTTATATCAATAACAAAATTCATGTTTTGTGATACTTCTGCTATCAAATATCTTAAAGATTTATTAAAATTAAATTCGGATGCAGGATGGTTATTAATTAAAATTGATCTTCCGGATATAGTTTCACTGTCATCAATAAATTGTTCTATATCTGATATAAGCTGAGTTTTCCCTGAACCTGTAGGTCCTACAATAGCAAATACCATGCCGGCATCAATCTCAAAAAGCTTGACATTTTCAGGGTTTCCTTCCTTATCATTTCCGCCTATGATAGTTAATTTTTCCAACATTTTATTTCTGCCTCCCAAAATCCACTTTTTTGACATTACCCATCTGATATTGGCTGCCAACTATTGTTTCTCCTGCACAATAGGAGCAGATTGATGCAGGCATTGAATATTTTAATTCTTTACCGCTTATGGTATCCAATTCCTTATACTTCATAATCTCATTTTTCAATTTAAGTGAGCCTTGTCCTGTAAGACCATTGATTTCTAAAATCCTGGCTTTAGAATTAATCATTTCTACTTTATGACGAAATACTTCTCTTTCAGCATGAGATACAATCTCACCTTTTGTAATAACAATAATATCTGCCGTACTTAACATAGGTCCAACTTTTTTAGGTGTATCAATTCCTATTAAATTATCAATTACGCAAATTGATAAACAATCATTTACATATGGTGCACAACGATGACATAAGCCTGCTGTTTCTAATACAAGTATGTCTGCATTTTGATTTTTTGCCCATGTCTCTATTTCTTCCAAATTTGCCACATAGAAATGATCAGGGCAAAGGTAATCACTTAGACCCACAGCTACAGGAATTCCTAGTTTACCGTATCTTTCATCATCTGATGTTTCTAGGCAATCAATTTTACAGGCTGCTACTTTAACATTATTTTTTAAAATGTGAGAAATAGTATAGTACATAACTGATGTCTTACCAGAAGACGGGGTACCTGCAACTACTATAAAACGCAAGATTAAAAACCTCCTTTTACAAAATATTTTATTAGTTAATAAAATTTCTCTGCTGCATTAATTACTTTTTTATAATTGACATCAATTGGCATAAAATTATGAGCAAATGTCAATAATCATTTATTATATCTCCATTTTGTTTAAAAGTAAACAGATATTGTTGTATTATATTATATTGTATTTATTTTTATTGTTATTTGTTTGTTTTTGTTTAATTATAAATAAAATGTTGAGTTAAAACAACAATTAATTAGAGAGTACCTAAAAAAAGCTGACAAAGTCAGCTTTTTTTAAGAATAAATATTAATTTAATTATTAAATCTTATTTGATATAGCATTAAATTACACATATTAAAATTATTAATTTTATAGGACATTATTATGAATAATAACAATAATAAATTTTCCTATATGGCAAATATCCTTTTTCATTAGTATTTAAATTTTTTAGATTCAAAATTTTAAGATCCTTACATTAACCGGTATTTTCATTCATCCAAATTATATTATGTAAACCTCATTTTTTTAATTATAAATATTATTCAACAACCCTATTTTCCCAAAATCTTAATATTTAAGGACTTTTTCCACATACTTTTTAAAATAGTATACAATTTTATTCACTACTGCCTGTGGATAAATACCACTTATATAAATGTGTATATTTCAACATTTATTCATTGTATTTTAAAAACCATAATCATTTTATCCACAATTATGTTAATTTTATAGATAACCAATTTTTAATTATACATATAAAACTTTATTTATACTTTCTTTTTGATATATTACAAGATACTTACTTACAATTATTCATTCTTTAAAAACACACTACCTTCAGCATTAAAATCTATATCTCATATTTTGCTAACCTGATTCACGATTAAGCTTTCTGCTTTATGGCATAGTTATTTTATTTATTGAAAGCATTATCTTATAGTATTTTCTTCTTATTCTAACTCTTACCATTCAATCTGTAACCCTACACCCACTTCTTTTACCGGTAAAGTCTTGTACATTTCTGCTCTAACATTAAATGAAGTACAATGGCAAGGATATATATCCTTTATATTCATCTTTTTTAGATAATCTATGGTTTTATGAACTCGTTCATTCACTTCAAATAAGTGGAACCCGCCTATAACACCTAATACCCTATTATCTTCACTAACTCTCTTTGCATATTCTATTATGTTACATATACCACTGTGAGAACATCCTGTAATAATATAAATACCTCTTTTATTTTTATATACAAGAGCAGAATCATCTTCTATATAATCATTTATTACACTTTCACCAATAATTTTTTTACCAATAGGTTTTCTATTTTCAAAGTGATTTATTTGAGGTATTTCTCCTAAAAAAGTTATATTATTACTAACTTTAACAGGCTCTTTTGAAAGCAGTAAATTACACCTTTTTTTCAATTCTTCTTCTGAAAAATAAGAACCTATTTTTAAATTATCTATGATTTTTTCTTTAAAAGCATCAGGATGGGCCATAATAGAAATGCTTCTGTTATTTTTTTGTTCAAAGTAGTATTTTAATCCTCTTGTATGGTCATCATGTCCATGTGAAATAACTATTGAAATTATATTTTCTAAGTTTACATTTAATGCTTCTGCATTTCTTAAAAACAAATCTGAATATCCCACATCAAATAAAAAGCTTCTGCCTTCATCTTCAATATAATATGAAACTGCAGGTTCACCGCAGTAATATTGGTCGATGAAGGTATTATTATCTACTAAAACTTTCAGTTTCAACTTTTTCCTCCTTAGTGTTATCATTTTTATTTATAACATATTACTTATTTTAAATCTCTTATACTGTGCTACTTAATACCTCAAACATATTCAATAATTCTTCATTAATTATGCAATATATATAAATCTTTCATATTATTTAAAAATTTATTTCACATATTATGACCCAAAAGAATAAACCAATTCTAGGAGATGATTTATTTTGAGTTCAAACATTATTTTATTGCTGGTTTTTGCTATTGCCACAATAGGTAAAGCTAATTCTGTAGCTATTGCCACAGGAGCATTACTTATAATAAAACTTGTTGGCATAGATAAATTTGTATATCCTTATATAGAAAAAAATGGATTAACTTTTGGTCTCATACTACTTATAGCCGCTATTATGATTCCTATTGCAAATGGTAGTATTTCAGTTGAAAATATAAAAAATATATTTACATCATGGATTGGTATAGTTGCTTTGATTCTTTCATTTTTAACATCATATTTAAGCGGACAGGGTTTAGGATATCTTACAGTTCAAGGTCATGGCGACGTTATGCCGGCAATTATAATAGGAGCCGTTGCCGCCGCTGCGCTTTTAGGAGGAGTACCTGTAGGACCTCTTATTACATCAGGAATATTAGTTTTAATTGTTAAGTTCGTTGAAATTATCAACAAATAAGTGCTGTAATCAACTATTTAAGCTAGATTTTAACGAATAATAATTGCAAGATTAGCATTAAAAAGTTATAACAATCTATTAAATAACAAAAAAATTTAATTACTTTAATTATAATAATGGACACTTGATATTTGCGTGTGAACCGTATATATACATCTATTTATAAATTCATGTTTATATGGATCACGCAAACATCTTAAAATTTAAGCCCATATTTTCTTTTCCACATCATTAATTAATATTTAAAACTAAGAAATATTAAGCACTGCGCTTATTCAGCAGAATGGGAAGAGCAATTTTTGCAATTAATGTAATCTTGCCAAAGCTGTTCGGCTACAGGAGTCCAGTTTTTAGCATATTTAGTCGTTCGAGTACATAATTCTTCCGCACTTTCAGGTGCCTCAGGATTTGTGGATTTTGCTCCTGCCTTTTTAACCATGTCCGGTAAGATTTCAGGATTTTCCAGCATAGGACAAGGACGCAGCATATTATCATTAAATGGCTGTCTATTATGATATTCCATAAAAATAGGTGAACGTAACGCATCTAACAAAGTAGTATCATGTATGTTAGCATTTGAGTAATGAATAAATACACAAGGGTCAACATCACCTGCAGCATTAATATGAAGATAACGACGTCCACCGGCTATGCAGCCACCTACATACTGTGCATCATTTTGAAAATCCATGGCAAAGATGGACTTTGTTTTACGGAAAGCTTTAATACGTTCATAAAGTTCTGTTCTTTGCTCAGGTGTAACCATCAACTCAGGAACAGCACCTTTACCTACGGGCATATAATGGAAGAACCAAACAAAAAGAGCTCCCATATCTATAATTTTATCATAAAATTCCTCGCTGCTAACATCATCCCAATTGTCCTTTGTATAACAAACCGACACTCCAAACGGTAAATTCTTTTCTTTCAGAAGTCCCATGGAATTCATTACTTTAGAGTATGTACCTGCCCCACGGCGGCTATCATTTGCTTTTTCAAATCCTTCTAAGCTAATAGCAGGTACAAAATTCTTTACCCTAAGCATGTTGTCACAGAACTCCTTATCAATCAGTGTACCGTTTGTAAAGCACAGGAATATACAATCGGAATGTTTTTCACAAAGTTTAATAAGATCTGCCTTTCTAACCAGCGGTTCTCCTCCCGTATATATGTAAAAATATATGCCTAAATCTTTACCTTGTTCAATAATAGAATCAATATCTTCATAGGACAAGTTTAGCTTATGTCCATATTCAGCAGCCCAGCAGCCAGTGCAATTCAAATTACATGCAGAAGTTGGATCAAGCAATATTGTCCAAGGAATGTTACAGTTATATTTTTCCCTGTTTTTATCCTGATCAGTCCAACCAAAAAAGTTAGCATTCATAATAAAATTATGAAAGAAAGTGGTTCTTATACCAGGATCCAGTTCATAAAATCTCATAATTAACTGGTACCAATTGTCTTTACTTTCAACTACCGACCAGATTGCCTCACGCTGCGCTTTAAATTCATCCTTTGGAATAAAACGATCCACTAATCCAAGCAGCTTTGGAATATTTGCTTCCGGATCTTTTTCCAAATACTTGATGGCTTGTGCAAAACCAAAATCTTTTGCCTTATTAATGATATTCATTTTTGTATCTCCTTTATAAAATATAATCAAATATTTATATTTTCAAATTTTTTTGATCCGTATTTTTACAAGTTATAAACTCTTTTTATTAAAATATATTAATTATTTATTAACTGGATGATATATTGTAAAAAGTTAATTAAGTTGCCAGTTTTAGTTTATCTTCATTTATTAGTAAACAAGTTAATTAATCTTAAGTAAGTGCTTAATAAGTAAGATTTTTATTTATAAAGATGAAATCAAAAGTATTTATTTTCTTTTCTAATTCATAAATATAATTATTCATCAGCTTTTTTTATAGAACAAACTTCAAAAAATAAGTTTAATGACTATTGTACAAATCACTTCTATATAATACATTTAAGTTAAAAAATATATTATAAAACGATACTTCTTGTTTCCAATTTATCGTCCTCTTATATTTCTATTATACACCTATTTTGCCACATAAAACCAATTATGTTTAACATAACTTTATATAATCTTTTAATATTGCTTATCTTAAAAATATTTTACTATCTTACACAACCTAGATACGGGTACTCAAAATAATAAAATTTTACTTCACTAAACGTCCTTATACTTCCTTATATATCACAATTAAAACCTGCTTACCTTATGATTCTATAAGAAGGCATTAATACCTTTCTAATCATTTATTCTATATAATTCATTTAACTTACTATCTAAGTAAAATTTTTTTACGTCAAACAAAATAAAATTAGTTTAAAATAAATTTTATCTTAGAAAGAAATTTTTTATAGGAATATTTTATTAAATACAAATTTTAACTTTATAATGAATAACATACCAATATAATTCTACTTTTTATTTTTGTAAAACTTAAATAATTATTTCACTTACTAATTTATAATTAAAGATAATATTTTATTACATATAATTACAATAAAAGTAAAATTCCTAAAAAATAGCAACATAATAATTTGTTTTAAATGATTTACTTATTAATTTGCATATTAAATATGAAAAATCAAATAATAAAAGTATTAATATTAATCGGAGGTAATTATAATGAATGAAGAAAACAATCAATATACAAAAAGAGTACAGAATATTGACCTGCACGAAAAGGAAGAAAAAATAGAGGGCAAACCAGATGCTTATAAAAATATTTTTTCTGAAGATGATTCTAAAAAATCTAATAGAAAATAAGAAATTATTTAAAGCAGCTTTGAAGCTGCTTTTTATATATCCATTCCATAATATATTCACAACATTATTTCCATTGTATATACATAAACCTCTTGATTAATATGTATTAAAAATTAACCAAGAGGTTTTCAAAACTATAAGTTAACTTTATCTGCCATCGAATTCAGGATTGAAGGCATAGAAATTCTTAGAATCTAAGTTATCTTGTACTACTCGCAGGGCTTCACCGAATCTCTGAAAATGTACTACTTCACGTTCTCGTAAAAATCTGATTGGATCAATAACATCAGGATCATCACATAAACGTAATATATTATCATATGTTGTTCTTGCTTTTTGTTCTGCTGCACCTTTATAAGAACAACTTCTTTAAAAATTCCAATGTATTTCAATTGGAACATTCCCGGTTAACTTATCTTTTTTTCCAACATATATACAATCAATAAGCTGTTCTACTGTTTCTCTGTCTAACTTTTTTAGATTTGTATATTGTTCAATTATCTGTTTTTTATTATCTTCATTTTTTAGCTTACTATCTACATCATCCAGCTGCATCTGTGTTTCTTTTATTAATTCTATGATCTTATTTTTCTCATCATGGAAATTTTCATAAAATTCAAGATACTGCTCTGTAGTTATAGTTTTTTTAACTTTATCCATGTATAGCTCTTTTAATACTTGTGTAAGATCTTCCTCCTTACCTTTATAATTTTTCACAGCTCTTTCCAGCTTTTTTCTTTTATCATGCAAACTACCATTAAAGTCTATATTTTTTTCAATTTCTTCCTTATTCATATAGTTGTCTATCATTTCATTTAGCTGGTATAAAACAGTTGCTTCTAACCTTTCTACAGAAATAAAAGCACCTACACAAGCATCTTTATGTGCATATTTGGTAGAACATTTTAAATAGCATCTGTCTCTGGTCTTTGAGCTTTTCATTGTATAACCGCAGTTTAAGCATTTGACCTTTTTAGCAAACAGCCCTATGGTTCCACAGCTAAAAGGCTTAGCTTTCTGTTTAATAATATTTTGAACTTTATTCCATAGTTCTCTTTCTATTATAGGTTCATGTGTACCTTCAACCACATACCATTCTTCCTTTGGTCGTGGTTTGTTTTTTTTGGTTTTATATGAAATACTTCCATATTTACCTTGTACCATATTCCCTATATAAATTTCATTTGAAAGCATATCTGCTACGGTGTAGTACTTCCATAAGGTACTATTTTTGGTTCTTGCTTGCTTATATCGTAATCCCTTGAGCCTTTTATATTCTGTAGGATTAGGTATACCTCTTTCATTTAATATTCTTGCAATAGCAGTTTTACCATAACCTTGAGTAAACAGCAGAAATACTTCTTTGACTATTTCCGCAGCTTCTTCATCAATAATCAAATGACCTTTCTTCTCCGGATCTTTCATATATCCATAAAGTGCAAAGGCACCTATATGTACACCTTTTTTTCTCTTGTCAGTTAACACACTCTTAATATTATCTGACATATCTTCAAGATACCATTCATTTACTAAGCCATTTATCTGCCTTGATTTTTTATTACCTTTATTTTCAGTATCTGCATTATCAACAACACTGATAAATCTTATATCCCATATAGGAAATAATCCATGTATGTACTTTTCCACCAGCTCAAGTTCTCTTGTAAATCTTGATTGTGTTTTGCATAAGATTATATCAAATTTATGTTCCTCGGCATCTGATAATATTTTTTTAAATTCCGGTCTGTTTCTGTCAGCACCTGCATAATCATCATCACTATAAATATTGTATATTTCCCAGTGCTTATCTACTGCATACTGTACAAGCATGGACTTTTGATTTTGTATACTTTCACTGTCATCTGTTTCTGTATGTTTATTTCTGTCTTCTTCCGACAGCCTACAATAAATAGCTACCTTCATAGTTTTTTATCTCCTATTTCCAGATAAAAAATAAATCTTACAGGAAAAATCATATTATATTTAAGCATGATTTGTAATTATCTTATTTTGCCAAGATTTATGCAGCTTTTATTTTTTTCGCTTTCTTTAATTACTTGGATCAGTTTTTTATTAAATTCAAGCTTAAACTCATCTTTGCTGCTGCTTTTAAAAACATTATTACAAACAACATTTATTTCTTTTGCCATACCAAACACCCCCTAATATGTAATATATTTTTATATACATGTACAATATGTTTAACTAAAGTTAATATTATTTAACTAAATTTCTTGGCGGCGTTCATGTAAGATGTGCTAGGCTTTCATTTACCCTTTTAAGGCTGCTCTTCATATTCATATTAAATTGTCAAGGTACAACAACCTTTCAGAGTTGCTATATAGGATATTTCACAATAACCATATAAGCAGAGCTAACTGAATGTCATATATCTTCAAGTAGTTACTGTCTAATTCTTTTAATGTATCGTACTAATCTCTAGTATTTTATACGACAATCTGAAGATTAATAAATAAAACTAGATTTCATACAACAAAAAACAGTGTACTGTATTTTCTTTAATACCTTACACTGCTATTGACTCATTTTAAATAAAACACTATATATTTAATAAACTTAATTACCGCTTTTCGAGTAGCGGTCAGTCCTATAAATTCAAAAAGACTTCTTTTTTGAAGACCATGCCCCTATGTACCTTTTTTAAAGAATTACTCATGTATAATTTATAGAGTATATATAATAAACATAGCACAAAACCGCTAACGCGGTGGCATCCGATACGCCAACTAAGTGCGTAAAACCCAACTGTCGATTTACCTGCAGTTTTATTTCCCTAAAAACTCCTTTAAAATAGACGTACGCAGAAAAGCGAATATATATTGAAGGAGAATAGACATGACAAACGAAGAAATCATCTTAAACGCCAAAGAAGAAATTAAATTACGAGGTTTATCGCCACACACAGAAGCAGAGTATTTCAGAGTTCTGCACGCATTTCTACGTTATTTCGAAAATCGTCCTATTGAAACAATGGGGGAAACCGAAATACGAGAATTTTTACTATAT
>NZ_AUFC01000009.1 GCF_000426305.1 Anaerovorax odorimutans DSM 5092
TACCGTTGGCGCATCATTTACCTCATTTACAGTTATCGTTGCCGTTGCTTCTTCGGAATACACTGTTCCATCATTTACCTTCCATGTAAAGCTGTCTGTTCCAACATAATTTGTATCAGGAGTATATGTAAATGTACCATCTGTGTTTACCGTTACGCTTCCATGACTTGGATCTTTTACCTTTACATAAGTTAAGTGATCTCCTGTATCCGCATCTGCTGCATATGTGGTTAAATCTCCATTAATTGCTGTATCTTCATTTGTTGTAAAGGTATGATTACTTACTGTCGGTGCATCATTAACTGCCGCAATTGCTAATGTCATTGTTGCTGCTGAAGAATATGAATTGCCGTCACTGGCTTTCCATGTAAAGTTTGTATCTCCGTTAAAATCTGCTGTAGGAACAAAGGTTATATTTGCTAAATCAGCAGCATTGATATCTTGCCCTGCTGTTACATTTGAATCATTCACTTTTAATGTTCCGTTCGCCGGCAGGGTTACAATCTGTACCTTACTTAATGCATCACTTTCTTCATCCGCATATATTTCTGCCCCGTTAAAATCCGCTATGGCAAAACTCATTGTTGTATCTTCCGTGCCATCTTTTGAGCTGTTTGAAATCGTTGGCGAATTGTTAGCAGGAGCAGGAGCTGTCATGTTACTAACAGAAAATGAGTCTAACTGCAAAGTACTAGCATTAGTCGTGTCAGCATAAACAGTAAAATAATCCAGATCCTTTGATGATAAAATATCAAATCCGGTAAAATCAGCCTGTTTAGCCCCTCCAGAGCTATGAACATATGAGTCAGTTACGGTGAATGTACCTCCAGCATAATGTCCAACAATTCTCACATTGTTTAAATCCGCGTACGTCGCGTAAAATGCAAGTAAGCTGATAGCATCAAGTCTAAAAGTACTAAGTGAGGAGCCATTGGCTGCAACTTTAATTGCAACAGTTCCTGATGATGAAGAAGATGCATAAGCGCCATAGTATTTATCTAAATCTACAGATGTACCATTAACATTTGCACTTACTAAGAAATAGTCATTACTAAGAGTAGCACCATTATCAGTAAGGTCGTTATAACTGCAAATACTAGTAGGCCATAATATTTTTATAAATTTTCCCATTGCTTCTTTTGTAAACGGTGGCTTACTTGCTACATCCCCAACAACCGCCTCCAGCGTCCAGTCTCCACCTTTATCTTCTGCACCTGTAGGATTAATCGATGCAGCAACATCAGCTCCAGTCACTTGAGCTAATTTGGTTATAAAGTTTTTTCCTTCTTCACCTTTTGCAACATTACAGCCAAAAAGCTGAATATCCCCATCCTTACTTAGATAACCTGAAAGCTTTTGCCATTTATCTTTATCTTTTTCTAGTTCTTCAATATCAATGGCTCCATTTTTAAATTTTAATTCTCCGCTAGTACCATGAGAAATAATATTCAAACAATCTACTTTCTTCATAGCTTCTAATTTAGAAAGAATAGCATCTAAGGGATCATTCTTTCCATCTAATAACAGAATTTCTCCCTCTTTTACCCCGTCCCTGAGCAATTCCCAATCTTCTAAAGAAGTATCAATAACTGTGAGGATTTTTCTTTCTTGTTTTTCAAAATATGTGATATCAGAGTCTCCATCAATTAAGACCCCTTGAGCTTCTATTGGTTCATATGAATTCTTAGGTGCTTTACTTGTAATCATATGAAGCGAGGTAGTCTTGATGTCCTGTACTGACTGTGTATTTTTATTACTTAGAAAGCTATCTTCATCCAAAACAACACTGCTTTCTCCACTTAAGATAGCATCATTTTCATCCTGTTTCAGAGTATTTGTAATCAAGGCGGAAGACTGATAGTCCGAAACTGCTTGTGCCATAATGGGTGTTGTCTGTAATGTGACCAAAAGGGCCGCGATTGTCACACAAGATGCTATTTTTTTGTATATTTCTGTTCCTTGAAAAGCATCAGCAATTTTTTCAATCATTCTACGTTCATCTATCTGTTGATTCTTATCAATTTTTTCAAGTAAATCAATGCAAGCTCTTCTTTGTTTATGAGTCTCTAAATAACTTTCATCAATTTCATATTTGTTAAAAAGTGATTGTTGATATGTATTAAAGCCCTTATTTCTTCGTTTCATTTTGAGATTCCTCCTTTATTGAAATACGCTTGGTATCCACTATATTCTCCACCCATTCACATCCAAATGGAGTAATTAATGCTCTATGCTTTAATGATTGCTGATAATTGAGGATATTTACTCGTTTATATCCTTCCAAAATATGAACGTCATACAGTTCTTCCACATCGCTTTCATACTCTATTTTACCCACAACTTCTCCAGAATTTAGATCAACAATAACTACGCCAGCCTTTATTTCTTTATCTACAAGTTCTAAATCCGAAAAAGTATGTGTATTTCGAAGTTTGCTTATCCCAATGAACGCATACTGGTCTTTAAAGCTGAGACCTCTGATAAATCCATCCAATTTTGCAACCACTTGATAAGACTTCGTTTTTAAGTCTACCTTGATTAGCTGCTCCGTAGCGGATAAAAGCATATAAATATCCCCTTTATATACTCTGGGCGAATGAGGCATAGGCAGACCTGATAAAACAATCTGATTTGTTTTTACATCCATTAGAATTCCACTTGTCAGCTTGTTCTCACGCCATCCTTCCTTTGAAGCAGTCTCTCCAAACGCCGTAACATATCGAATCTCACTGGAATCATCCACAGCCATTCCATTAAGATGACACAAATCCTGAGGGATATATTTTTCAATAAACGGAGGCTTCCAAATTGGATTGAAGGAATATTCGCCATCCAAACGACAAAGACAACTAAAAGAAGTATTCACTCCTATCAATCCTTTTTTAGTAAATGCAATATCATGAATATCTACATAATCTGTTCGAAAAACTGAAGTTGGATAGTAGAAAGCATCATACACATCAGGCTTTTCTGGATAAGTTTTTGCTAAATTAGGATCTGTTCGAAAAACTGTCACCCCTAATGCTCCTGCTAACGCCATCAGCGGTTTTCGTAAAGCAATCCCCATGGGTCTAGAAAATTCTCTTACTAACTGATACATCCTTTCTCCGTCACTGGACAATATAATTACTTTTCCGGCCTGATAAGTAGACAATATCAAAGAAATGTTCAATTTATCAAGCAATTCCAGCGTTTGTCCGCTGTAAGAACATTGAAATGGTCTCATTCTATTCCTTTCTGATACACACTTTTGTAAATGCTATATGTGATTCTTTATTTTATAATATTTATGAAAATTTTTCCATTTATTTCTTGAAAATCTCAGGATATGAAAAACATGCTTTTACTAAATATTTTATCCTATACAATAAGTAAAATGATACTTCTGAGATTTAGGATAATTATCAAAATACCAACTATTATAAGCAGATTTTTTGTTGGCATTTTCTTGCATACATAAGCTGCCAAAGGGGCTGCTAAAACCCCTCCAATAGCCAGTCCAGCAATATATTTCCAATATTCTCCAATTCCCAAAAAAAGAGTAAACGTTAATGCTTGTACTATGGTTACAAAAAATTCAGCGGTATTTACTGAACCTATCGTATATCGAGGCGGGTGACCAGAGGCAACCATTGTTGAAGTGACAATAGGTCCCCAGCCTCCACCTCCTACTGCATCAAAAAATCCTCCAATCAATCCCACCAAAACTAATTGTTTTCCTTTAATTAACTTTCGAGAAATACCATGTATCCCTCTAATCAAAACAACTATACCCATAACGAGCAAGTAAATATTTACTATAGGAGAAATCATATCACCAGGAAATGATGTAAGAATATATGCACCAAGAGCTCCGCCAATGACACCGGGAAAAACTAGCTTTTTAAAGATTGTCCAATCAATGTTTTTCATTTTCCAGTGAGAAATCCCTGAAACCAAGGTAGTAAACACTTCTGCTGTATGTACGCTGGCACTGGCAATTTTAGGTGAAATTCCTATAGTAGTTAAAAATGTTGTTGAACTAACACCATACGCCATTCCAAGTGATCCATCAATCATTTGTGCCATAAACCCAATAATAACAATACTGATGAAATTAATGTCCATTATCTTTTCTCCGCTTTTATATTTTAAAATGCTTTTCTAAATAAAATAGTACCTGCTCTACACACTCTCTTATATCATTCTTTTCTGTATCTAAAATCAAATCGGGACAGTCTGGTTCTTCATATGGAGAAGACACACCCGTAAAGTTTTTTATTTTCCCCTCCATTGCTTTGGAATACAAGCCTTTGGTATCTCTTGCAAGACACGTTTCGAAGGAAGCTTTTACGTAGACTTCAACAAATCCAAGCTCTCCTATGATATTCTTTGCTTTTTCGCGCATACTCCTAAGTGGTGATATAAAAGAAACCAGAGTAATCATTCCACTCTCTTTAAAAAGCTTCGCTGTCTCTGATACTCTTCTGATATTCTCATCTCGATCAATAAGGGAAAATCCTAAGTCTGAATTCAATCCATCTCTAATATTGTCACCATCTAGTCTGAATGACAGTTTACCTTGATTCATCAACTGTCTTTCCAGTTCAATTGCTATAGTTGATTTTCCTGCACCAGATAGCCCTGTAAACCATAATACGATTCCCTGTTGCCCTAATTGTCCACAGCGTTCTTCATAAGAAACTTTTCCGCTTTGAGTAAATAAAGGCATTTCCAATGTTTCTGAATAGTTTTTAATATTTTCCAGAATTATTCCACCGCCTGAAATATTATAATTTTCTACTATGACAAATCGTCCTGCACTTGGAAAAAGATCAGCTGTGTCAAAAGCAATTTCTTTATCAAGTGTCAATATACATTCTGCGATTTCATGCCTTTCCACTTTATTTTCATTTTTTGCTAAAATTTCTATATTGGAAGCATCCATTATACTTAAAATTTTCTCAACTTTTACATCTATTTTAGTTGTCCCTATTTTAAATAAATATTTTTTCCCTTCCATTAAAGACTGTTTCCCCAACCAAAAAAGCCTTGTCTTTATATGCCTTCCTACAAAAGGGGGCTGCTCCCCAAGCTTTATGGCAATTTCTCCCCTTTGAAGAAAAAGTTGTTCTTCTAATGTAAATCCGGTAGCATACCCTACTGTGACCTGATTAATTTTTTCTTTACCAAAACATTCAATAGATTTTAATCTGCTTTTCTTTTCAGATGGATAAAAAATAAGTTGGTCGCCAATGTTCAGCGTGCCCGAGTCTACTGTTCCTGCTATAATTCTCCTTTGATCTCCATCTTTAGTAAATTTATAAATATCTTGAATGGGCATTCTGAAAGGTTTTTCCAGCGTTTTTTCTTCTCCTTTTAAAGTCTCCAAAGTTTCTAAAAGAGTTTTTCCGTCATACCATTCCATATGTTCAGAATAATTGACAATATTATCACCATAAAAACCACTTATAGGGATGAACGACTGTGGTTTTAAAGATGTCCCTTGAAGAAATTCAATGTATTCCTCTGTTATTTCATCAAACCTTTCTTTCTTGTATCCTACTAAATCCATTTTGTTGATTAAAATGCAAACCTGCTCGATTCCCAATAAAGATAAATATACACCATGCCTTTTAGAGTTATCCCGTACACCTTCAACTGCATCAATTACCAACACCGCCGCATCTGCACGAGAAGCACCAGAAACCATATTTTTTATAAACTCTGTATGTCCCGGTGCATCAATTAATATGTAATTTTTATTTTTTGTTTTAAAAAAACATCTCGCTGAATCAATGGTTATACCCTGTGACTGTTCCTCTTTTAGTGCATCTAATAAAAATGCATATTCAAAAGGTCTGGCTGTTTTACGGCATTTTTCTCTTATCTGCTCTAATTTTCCTTCCGGTAAAGAACCATAATCCATTAATAAACGCCCAATAACCGTACTTTTACCATGATCTACATGTCCTGCGAAAACTACACGCATGTCTTGTTGAAGAGAAGAAGTATCCATTATCTTATCCATGCTACATATACCCATCCCTTCTGAGTTCTTCCAGCCCTCCGCCGTCTTCCTTATCTTGCTCTCGTCCAGCTCGTTCAGCAATATTAGCAAATTTGCCATCCTTTAGTTCATAAACAATTTCCCGGACAGTTTTAGCTGTTGATTTTACTGGCTTTGTACATGGAGCACATCCTAAAGAACGATACCTGCTGCCTTCTCCTTGGTCAAAATATAATGATACTACGGGAATTTTTTCTCGTTCAATATATTCCCAAATATCTAATTCTGTCCAATCAAGCAAAGGATGAATACGTACATGTGTGCCCGGAGCAAATTCTGTTTTATATTGGTTCCATAATTCCGGAGGTTGTTCAGCAATATTCCAATCATTGTTTTTATCCCTGGGCGAAAAATATCTTTCCTTTGAACGGCTTCCTTCTTCATCTGACCGAACGCCTACAATGACACCAGTAAAAGGTTCCGTGTTTTTATCTTCTTCGTATAATCCACTCTGATGATTCAACCTATATCGAATACCTTCTCCATTTAAAACTTTTTTTAGTGCTTCTGTCTTTAAATTTTTACAGCATTGTATTCTGTTTGTAACTCCATCTGGATAAGTATTTTTATTCATCAATGCCTCTGTATTTTCTCCATAGATCATATCCAGATTCCATTTTTTTGCAATTCTATCTCTATATTCAATCATCTCAGTTATTTTAAAATGTGTATCAATATGCACAAGAGGCATAGGAACATGTCCAAAAAAAGCTTTTCTTGCAAGCCATAATAAGACGGTGCTATCTTTACCAATCGACCAAAGCATACAGAGGTTTGGAAATTGCCTGTAAGCCTCTCTTAAAATATAGATGCTTTTATTTTCCAATTTATCAAGATGGTTCAATTTAACTCCTCCATTACTATACTATCTAATCAATTAATAAATAAGAGTATATAATTATGATTAAATTTCTCACACAAATTAAAAAATTTTTTCCTTTTAATTTTTTTGCTTCATTTTAAAGGTATAAAGTGGTATATTTTTCTTGTTAATACCATTTTAAAGAAAAATTATTTTCTTTAAAGTACTGAACCTGCACCTGTTTGCCACAAAATTGGTACTTGACAAATTGACATATTTATGTATAAACCGTATAATATAAAAATCTTGAAATATGATTTTGACGAAAGGACTTCGAAATGGAGTATTTAAATATTGCTGTCTGTGAGGACTGCCTCGAAGAACAAAAACAACTCATATCTCTCATTGAAAACAATGGTTTTTCTACAAAAATATCAGTATTTAACAGTGGAGATGAAATACTTAAGGAATATGGAACGGGTAAATTTGACCTTATTTTTATGGATATTTATATGGATGGTATATCGGGTGTGGAAACCGTTACTGCCATTCGTAAGATTGATGAAAATGTTCCTGTTGCCTTTACTTCAACCAGTACTGAGCATACACTGGAAAGCTATCGCTTAGGAGCCTTAAAATACATAGAAAAACCTGTAAAAGCAAAGCCTGTTCATGAACTTTTGGAACTGGCACGACTAAAAAAAGAAAACACTCCACGGCTTATTCTTAAAATAAAAGGAAAAGATATCTCTATTCCCTTTGATAGAATATTATATGCCGAACAAAATGCTCACACACTTTCTCTGTTTTTAGAAGGTGGTGAATTGTTACAGTTAACTGAAAAACTGGATAATATTAAAGAACAATTTGAGGGACATGATTTCTTTCGCTGTCACAAAAGCTATCTGGTAAATTTTGCTTATGTAAAAAGCCTAGATAAGGAATTAATGGTGTTTTCCATGAAAGAGGGCAAAAATGTGCATATCCGCAGAGAAAGTATGGCAAAAGCACGAAAAGCCTTTGAAGCTTACCTTTTTGACATGGCAAGGAGGATGAGCCATGAATAAAAAAAGAATTATTTTTGTCTTTATAGCCGGTATCTTTTTTATTTTGTTAACAGCACTAGTTATAGGTGCATTACGTTTTAATAACACTATTTCGGCAGATACTCTCTCAGTAATCGAACTTACAGAAGTCACAGCAGTTATTGATGGCAAGGAACAAAATATATCTTTGCCATATAGCTTTCAAAACCTGTCTCCAAGAACTCCTGTAACAATTACGTTCAAATTTGATGCAAAAAAGAACGATTGTCTGTATATCAAAAGTGTATATGCACCTCTGAAGGTTTATTCCAATAATAGTTTGATTTACAAATACGGACAGAAAAGTACCTACCCGAAATTTATGCAGGATCCTGCTACAGCAGTGGAAATTGTGCCGCTGCCGGATACGGAACAAAATATCAAGCTGCGAATGGAATATTTGTCACCTTGTTCCCGTGATGTTCTTATTATTCATCCTGTTTTACTAGGCAGCGAGACTGCTATCATGAAAAGCCTTTGCATTAAACTGGGATTTTCGTTTGTTTTTTCTTTAATAGAACTTTTTATAGGGTTATTCCTGTTTATAGCTAGTTTATTTGTAATATCCTTTGAAAAAAAAGGCATTGCTTTTTTTTGGCTTGGTTTTTTTGCATTTGCTACAGGAATTTGGGCATTCGATGAATGTAACTTGACAGGTCTTTTTATCCATAATCCTACAATCCTGTACCTTCTGGCATTTGCCGGGCTTTTTACTCTGCCCATCCCATTGATATATTTTGGACTAGAAGTAATAAACTTTAAAAATAAAATTCCGCTTTTACTTAATGCTCTACTACTTGGCATTTTTGCCTCTCTTGCACTGTTTTTCCAGCTTTTTGGCTTAGTCTCTCTTTCAAAGAGTATGTATCTATTTCATATCCTTATACCTTTTACACTATGCTTTTTTGCAGGGTGTATTTTGTATGAGGGTATAAAATGCCAAAACAAATCTGCAAAGCGATTCTTTTTTCCCATGTTGGTGCTTGCACTGTTTACCATATTGGAAACTGTGAACTATCAGCTGCGCTTTACCAATGTGCTGTCTCTTTTCTTCCAAATCGGTATTATGATTTTCATTTTAATGATGTGTATGAATGGTGGTATTTTTATCAGGGATTCTCTTCATTTACATGTGGAGAAGCAGCAACTTGAATTTGAAGTAAATCTCATGGAAAAACAGGTGGAGGCTCAGAAAAAACATCATAAGCTACTTCGTGAAAATGCAGAAATAGTTAAGGCACAGCGTCATGACTTACGTCATCAGCTTGCTGTAATCCGCAATTATAGTGAAAATGAAGATAACAGCAAGCTTATAAGCTATCTGAATACACTGATTGCAGAAATTCCTTTAGAGAAAGGTACAGACTACTGTGAAAACACAGCAGTCAATGCTATCGTTTCTCATTATGCTGGCATTGCTGAACAAAATGGCATTAAGCTATCCATAAAGCTTAATGTCCCAGAATACCCCGAGCAAATCACAGACAGCAACCTTTGTGTAATTTTCGGAAACCTTTTGGAAAATGCGGTTGAGGCCTGTGCGCGCATGACAGAAGGACATAAATTTATACGTCTGAACAGCCGTTTGCAGTACGAAATTTTGACTATCACCATGGATAACAGCTTTGATGGTAAATTTGTAAAAAAAGATGGTAAATTTGTTTCACGAAAGCGTAGAAAGCTGGGAATAGGTCTGGACTCAATAACATCAGTTACCGAAAAACATGGCGGCAGTGCAAGGTTTGAAGCAGACGGACTGGTATTTAAATCCTCGGTTTATGTAAAAGTATAAGATTCATAAATATCAGGCAAAAAAATACTAGAATACCAAAATTCTACAGTAATTGTCTATTTTTTAATAACTTTGTATGGAGTCTAAATCAAACAAACACAGAAAACCTCTAAAACTTAATTCAAATTATCCTTTTACAATTTTTTTCTATGTGCTCTTGTGTAGACATCCTCTATTCCAATGATTCTAGCTTGCCCAAAAGATCATGTATATTATAAAATTCAACTACTTTCTTTGCTTCTTCAAAAGAATTATAAATAGTAATCGTATTCTTTATCTTTTTCGTAGTATCAAGAGACATCTTATTGTTCCTATCTGAATTAAGTACATTTACCAGATAATCATTACCTGCTGAAGAAGGATTAATCCCTAAAAGTCCATTTTTCACAAGTTCTTTTTTCCAATTGGGTTGAAATACAATAAGTTGAATAAATGTAAACATATTAGGAGCTAAATAATAACACTGCAATTCATTATTCACGTAATATATTGGAGCATCTTTCACGGAAATATCAACTTCAATGTTGGTGGAGCCAAAACAGCCACCTAAACTATCTATTGCAAAAACACCGATTTGAGGCATAGGATAAAATTCCAACTTAGGAATTTCATCATCAAATATAAATCGTACATCATATTCTTCCGCTAAAACTCGGTATACCTTTTCCTGCCTATCTGAAACAGGCATTGAGAGTATATATTTTCCCGTAAATACTAATTTTTGTTCCTCTCCTGCACCATTTATTACACCAAGACTAGGTGCACCACTAAATCTTCGATATAATTGTTCCATGTCTATATAAAGTATTTTTTCTTCCATTAACATTTCAGATAACCTTTCTTTTCCTAATACGCTCACACCTCAAAATATTAACTATTTATCGAAACGTGATTATAATTTAAATAAAGATATTTTTGAATTTTGACGACTTACAAGCAACTTTATTCAGTAACAATCAAATATTATGCAACGTAAACAAACATACGCATGTAATATTGTATATGCTTCCGCAAAACAGGTTGGTTTCGATTATCTATCTAACTATTGCGACTATATACTTTTAGCCATCTCAACAAATTTTTTATAAAGCCCATCATCTATAATGCTGTAATACCCATTATAACCAATTTGCATAACAGATTTTCCATCTAATAAATAGGTATAATAATCAGTTGAAGTACCGTCCGGATAAGTTTCACGTATGAGATAACATTCATTAAGCGTTTTCATATCAATATTCGAAGGCCATGCAGCAGATTTTATCATATAATCAAAAATTAAATCTTCTGTAAGCTTTGCCTTATCACCTGACAACTTAAAAAAATCTGATTGCACCTGACCATTTTTCAGCTTAGCCAATGAGTAAGATACAGAAAATGCAGGTGTATTTAGTAAATCTACAGTTCTTTTCATCATTTTACCGTTTTCTCCAGGCAGATAAGCTGTAAGAGTCAGCTCTGTATAAGAATTATCTAATGAAATACTGTAACGTTTACCCGGCTCCCATGTTTTTGATTTATTAATATCCTCAAATAAATTACAAATTGCTGAAAATCCATCTGATTTGATTCTTCCAACAATGTAAATATTCCAATTTTCAGGATTTCCATAGCTTTGTGGAATTTCGAAACTTACCTCGTCTTCAGTGTGATAAGCACTCGCAGCAAGTTGATTAAGAGTTTCTTCAACAGAAATAGACTCAGCTCTTGCCCCTGTAAAAGTACCCCCAACGCATACCGCTGCTATTAAAAGCACAATAACCATAGTGGATATAAAAGTTTTTGGTTTCTTAATAATCATATTTAATCTCTCCTTTATGCCCCTTTTCCCTGATACCATTGTAGTCGCCGCATATAAAATACCGGAAGGCGCTTTTTTAACAGTAATCATATCAACAAGCGTATGTCCGTAATCCAGACGGTTTTCCTCTCCAATTTGCTTGATAACTGACTCATCGCAAGCCAGCTCGCTGTCAATGCGAGAAAGAATTGCCGCAGCCCAAACAAGTGGATTCCACCAATAAGCTGCAAGACATATGCCTCTCAAAATTGACCAGATATGGTCACCGTGGCGATAATGGCATAGTTCGTGAGTGAGTACATAACTAATACTATTTTCTTTTTCCGTAGCTTTAGGTGTCAGATAAACTCCCGGACGAAAGATACCAAACAAGCAAGGCGAGGCAATGTATCCACTGACATATACCGGCAGCATAAAATCAGCAGCATCATAAGCACTTCGCGTTTTATAAAGCCTCCTGTAAAATAACAAATTCGTTCCACAAATCCACGATCCAACTACGATAATGCCAACTAACCAAATAAGGTTCAATGTTGTATTAGCACTCTCTGCGTAATAAACGCTGGCTGCATCCCGTAAAATAGCTGGATTAACAACATTGACAGCAGTATTTCCAATACCCGTAGATATTGTACTGATATGCAGTTCTGAAATTGGCAGACCTTTCATTATGATATTCATAATGCTAAATGGACTTTTCAATAAAGGAAATGGCAACAGCAGTCGGATTAAAACCAGTCCCCATAGAGCATATTGTAATCTGTAGCTAATTTTACTGCGGAAAAGAAAACGCAAGACAATCACAGCCAAAATCAGAACGGACGATGTAATAATACATTCGATCATTTGTCTGTCTCCTTTTCTGCCTTACCTAATATGTCATATAGCTCGTCGATGTCCTCTTTACTCAATGCCTTTTGCCCTGCCATAGATGCCACCATCAGCCCAATACTTCCTTCGAAAACCTTGCTGAGAAAGCTCCCGGTTTCATAGAAAGTTGCGTCCTCTTTTTTCAATATAGGATAATAAAGCTTTGAGCGCCCTTCTTTTTTAAAACGAACTGCGCCCTTTGCTTCCATTCGCGACAACATCATAAAAATAGTTCCCTTTGTCCATGCGGTATCATCCTTTAGTGAAGATACAAGTTGTGCAATTGTACGAGGTGCTTTTTCCCATAAAAGCTTCATTAATTTCCATTCTCCGTCGGATAGATTGATATTTTCAGTCACAGTAATCCCTCCTTGGTTGACATTTGTTATCTTTACTATATACCGTTAGATAACAAATGTCAACCATCTTACTTTCCTATATGACTAAAAGATCCTATGCTTATTATTTTATAAAATTTGAAATAACCTTAACCTTATTACCCTTTTAAGATCTTATGCGCATATACTATCATTTGTATCTGAGTCATCTTAAATAATTAAAATTCTTGTCACATTGTTCACTTCCTATCATCAGAAAAACATTACGTTATCATTATTATCCTATCATACAATATCGGCACGAATATATTGATTATTAATTTCTACTGCTATGGATTTGCTCTTATCTGTATTTGAAATACTGAAAACTGTACCATAACTCCAGTTGACTCTTTTCTGCTTAGATATCTTACCGGGTTTAATTTCAATCTTATTAAGATCGCTTCTAAGGATTTCCAAATTTGTTTCAGAATCAAATACCTTATTACTGCCAATCACGCCGAGATACGCATCAAGGTCATTATCACTAATTTCAGTTTCAGTAATTTGGTACACACTACCTCCATACAAAATCTGAGTACAGTTGTCAGCGTTAATCATTATTTCTCCATCAGCTTTGTTCTGTAATTCTTCAAAAGATATTATTTCTGCATCATCAGCCAGTATTTTGGGAACTGCCTTATGAAACCTGCCATTTACACCAATAACCAGATTCTCACCATCTTCACTGTTCTTATAAATGTTTAAAAACTGAACCACATAAACAGCTTCATCGGGCAAACTACTCTTTAAATCTGACAAACTTAATTCCCGTAATTCAATAACTGTACGCTGTTGATCCAGCACAGCAAGCTTTTGGATATATCCGACCCATTGGCCTAGATTATCTTTGTCTACCGTGTCCTCTAAAATAAGATAATCTGTTCCTCCATAAATAAAAATAGCACCATCTTTGTCATTAAGAGAACAATATTCTCGTTGGCTTTTCCTGTCAGCTATTTCATTGTTCAGGAAAAAGCAGCCTGATATACTAAAGCACAAAAAGAGTAGTAAGATAACTAAGATTATTTTTTTCATTTATAATTCTCCTGTTCGCAAAATAATTTATATTTTCAATCTAGCATGTAAATCTAAAGAAATTATAAAGAAAAGTTAAATTATGATCTTATTTGAGTTGATTCTATACAATCCGAAACAATACTACTTTATTGGCATTTTGATCTTTGTGGTAATTCCCTATATAATATAAAAAAGAAAAAGGCTAACTACATTTCAAATGTATAAGGAGTATATTATAAGAGATAAATCGATAACACTCTCCAAAAAGAAGAAAACGAAGCTTTAGCAAGACACTCCATATCCTTAACCTTCCAAAGCCTATAAAGGTTGGAAGGTTTTTTCACGTGTTAGTCTGTATTCCCTAGAACCGATCTTATTTTTAACGCTATTTCATACATTCCCTTATAAAGCAGCGAATAGCCTCTTCTGCACATTTTGAAGCCTTATTATTGTAATTTCTAGAATAAGAATCTAAAAATCCATGCTCGGCATCAAACTCAATGATAGATAAATATTGTTTATCTTGAAGTTGGCAAACCAACGTATGAACATCAAAAGAATCTTCCTTCGCAAATAGTAAAAGCATTGGACAAATAGGATTTATATCAATATAATCCCTTATACGAGAACCATAACAAGCTACAATACCACTACATAATAAATTTTCACAGCATCTCCACGCTATAGTCGCTCCTACACTAAAACCAACAATAAATACATTGTCATATTTATTATTTAATTGATTAATAAAACTGCTGATTTCTTTATATACTTCAAACCCAACATTCTCCATAAAAAAGTTATATGCTTCTATAGATTCCTCGTATGAAAACGAAGACCTGTCAATCATATTTGGACAAAAGACATCATAACCGGCTTCTATAAACTTTTCACATTGCTCTATTATAAATTGGTTAACTCCATATATCTCATGTAGCACAACAATTGCTTGTTTACTTTTCTCTGATTTCATATCCAATAATTTAACCTCTTAAAATATTAATAGTAATATATTAAACTTTACGTACTACCGCCTTTAATCACAATAGCTATTTTTAATTGTAAGAGTTACAACCGCTCCGTGACCATCTTGTCGATTTGCGATTTCAAGCTGCCCTCCGTGTGACTCAGCTACTGATTTGGCAATGTAAAGTCCCAGACCATAGTGTTTTCCAGAACGTTCTGCCCTCTCGGTAAAAAACTCCATCGTTGCATTTTTAAATCCAGCAGCAGAAAACCCCTTACCGCTGTCAGCTACAATAAAAGATAATGTTTCTTTGTTCCCAGTAATTTTAAATTTAATGGCACTTCCATTAGAGGAATACTCAACTGCATTGTCCAGAATATTTAAAACGGCTCGGCTAATAAACGACTCATCCCCGCAGAATGTTTCCGGCAGAATGCTTTTCTCTATGCACAAAGCAATGTTTTTTACATTGCAGAGTGCTTTTGCTTGTTCCTCAATTTCCAAAAGAAAACCTTGAACGGGAAATGGATGCTTCAAAAAAACCGCAGAATCTGTGACAGTAGCAGTATCCATAAGCAGCTGGATATAGTTTTCAATTCTACCCGAGCTTATTTGGATATATTGCAACAAATCTTTATCTGTCTGTGGTAATTCTGATTCTAACAACAGTTCAGTATTGCCTTTAATAATTGTTAAAGGTGTTTTTATATCATGAGCAATGGCAGAAATTTGTGTTTTTTTACTTTGCTCTATATCCCATTGCTGGTTTAAGGAGTCTGATAATGCTGTTTTTAGTTCATCTATGGATTGCAAAACTGTATTTAATTCTCTAATTTGTGTAGGAACAATATTAAAATACAAATCCTTTTGTTTTATAGAATCAGTAGCTTTGATAATTGGAGCAAGTTCTGTTTTTAACTTCTTGCTAAATCTAAAGGCAATAATCACCGCTATAAAAATAAAACAAGCGAAGGATATAATAATAGCCATTATCTCAGGTTCTGGAAATAGTTTGTGTAACACAGGGGATGCAAAATGTGCCAATATATCATATTTAACGACAAGGCTGCTCCCGTCACTGCGTTGAATAAGCCTAAATTGTCCATTCGAGTTTCCAGACAAATACTCTTTCGCACGAGATATCTCGTTTTCCGACATATTGCTGCTTTGCACATCACCGCTTCTTCCAAATAATACATAGGTGCAGGATAGAGGAATTAAAGATTGATCAAAAGATTCACTTTCTATAAGCTGATTTTCTACTTTCTGTAAAGCTTGTTCAGCATAATTTGCAGGCAAAATAATCCCTTTTGCAAGTGCGTAGTAAAAGCTAGATATAAGAACTATAACAATTAAAACCATAATAGCGCAAAACGCCGCTAAATGACGTAAAAATAACGCATATAAAGAGGTAGCTTTTGGTTGCTTTATTTCCATTTATATCCTAACCCCCATACTGTTTCAATTGGACTTTCTGAACATCTGGCAAACTTTTCTCTGATATTCTTCACATGGACACGAATCGCAGTAATATCACTTTCAGAATCAAATCCAAAAGTTTGTTCAAGAATACGTTCAAGTGAAAAAACTTGACCTCTGTTTCGTGCCAATAGTTCGCAGATTTCGTATTCACTTTTTGTCAAAGGTATCTGGTTATCATTTGCTTTAATTTGTTTTTCGGATAAATCAAAGCGAATATTATCAAGCAATAGTGTTTGATGACGTTCTCGATGCTCTCTACGAAGATGTGCCGATACTCTTGCACGTAATTCAGAAAGGCTAAATGGCTTTTTAATATAATCATCTGCACCAAGTATAAGACCTTCTACAACATCTTTATCCATTGTCTTTGCCGTTAAGAAAATGATGGGACAATCTACATCTTGTCGAATACTACGGCAAAAAGAGAATCCGTCAACCTCAGGCATCATAACATCAAGTAAAATTATATCATATACTTTAAAATCTTTAGCCGTTAATCCTAATGCACTATTTTTACATGTAACAATATGACCATCCCTTGTAAGGGTATTCTCAATTAATTTGCATATATCTTTTTCATCATCAACTACAAAAATCTTTGCCATTTAATCCCTCCTGTTATCATTCTCTCTCTAATTCAGCGCAATTACAATTTCTATATTAATTCGCTTCATTTTTTCTACCTTCCCATTTTTCGCTCCATAGCTTTAACACTATAATGAGTATAGTACTTGAAATTAATATAAACAAGAATCCTTTATCTACTCCGGGATTGTTTAGAAAAAGCCTATTTGTTGCTTTACTCTCTACAAGTATACTACAAAAACGTGTTGCAATACTCCAAGGAAGAAACGGCCAAATGCGATCACCAAGCCCTGTTAAAAGGAGTGCCGATAATAAGCTGCCAACAATACCAGTACCAAGTCCTATTCCTTTTCCAAAAGCAAAACTTAAAATATATTGTAACACATATAATGGTAAATTCCCTAAAAATAAAAGTATAGCTGCTTTTAGATACAATGAAATCGGAAAAAATACATTGCCCATTGCATGAAACATAATACCAAAACCAAAAACTGCTATAAAAGAAGATAAAAGGCCAAATATCAGCAATACTGTGAGTTTTCCAAAGTGAGGGATATATTTTTTCCCAGGGGCACAGAGAAGCAATTGAAATGAGCCTGCTTGTAGTTCTTGTTCGGCTACCATTACTGTAATTATTCCTATTAAAAGTGGAAATGCCATTGATAACACTTGCAAGTAAGCTGATACTTTTAGTGTTTCGTCACACAATGAAACCGTATAGTAAGCAAGAAACGCTGCGGCCCCCAAAATGGGAATAAGAAGATGGACAAACAGCAGGGCTGAATGTATTACTTTAAAGCCATCAGACTTTATGCATCTAACAAATTGTTTCATTATTACACCTCACGTTTCTGAAACCATAGTGAAGTAACAAGTGTTACTAAAACATAAAGAACAACAGTAATCAATACCCCAGGCAAAATTACATTGGCATTGGCCATTTCACTGCCTGCCTCTACTTGTAATCCATTTGGCAGCACACCGATAGTAGGGCTCATAAGTCTTGCAGGAATAGCAAATGGAACCCACCAAAAGCTTTTTACCGCACAAACTACTGCAATCCCCAAATTACACAGCAGACTAAACAGAATAGCTGTAAATGCTCCCAATTTCTCTGTTACAAACATCCATAGTGGAATTTGCCATGCAAAAGTAATAAACAGCAATATACTTGCACAAAAGCTTGAAACTATAGTAATTGTATGTCCTAACATCATACCGCCAGCAGTAATTCCTATAAAGAATATCATACAAGTTGTGAATAGGAACAATGTGCATAGTATGGTTTGTGCATTCCAAAGTTTATTTTTCTGCACAGCTACCCCGAACAAACCATGTCTATTCGTTTTTTGTTCTCTCGCAGCTGTAAAAGCACAAAACATTGTAAAGCAGCCTGGTAAAAGCGTCGTATACCACCAATTATAGGCCCCGTTTTGCAGATTACTTCCCCCCATTAACGCAAAAGCCAATAAAATTGTAATAAGTGGAGCCAGCCACAATAATACTTTGTTAAAACTATGCTTTTGCTTTAACCATTCCGACTTAACAAAATTAAGCATTAAATTCACCTGCCTTTCGTACAACATCCATAAATAGTGCTTCCAGATCATTTGCAGCATCAATTTTATCCTCATACCATAGTCTGCCATTGGCAATAATACCGATATGATCAGCGATCTGTTCTACCTCTGATAAAATGTGGCTTGAAAGAATAACTGTAATTCCTTGCTGTGGAAGGGAGCGAATGAGTTCTCTAAGTTCTCCAATCCCAATAGGATCCAGTCCATTTGTAGGTTCGTCTAAAATTAGTAATTTTGGATTGTTTAACAATGCCATGGCAATGCCAAGACGTTGTTTCATTCCCATGGAAAAATGACCTGTACGCTTTTTTCCTGTGTTTTTAAGGTCTACAACTTTCAAAACCTCGGCAATACGACTATCAGGTAAACCGTAAAGTAAAGTTCTTACTTTTAAGTTTTCGTGAGCAGTCAAATTTTCGTAAATTGGAGGTGATTCAATAAGTGCCCCAATAGACAATAAATCATTACGACTCCATGGTCTTCCATTAAAATAAATCTCTCCAGAAGTGGGAGTTATCATTCCTGTTAATGTTTTCAATAAAGTGGATTTTCCCGCACCATTCGGACCAAGCAGCCCATAAACCGAATTTTCCATTATAGAAATTGAAATATTATTATTTGCTTTTTGTTTTTTAAAATTTTTGCACAAATTTTGTGTAACCAATATGTTTTTCATAAAAAATATCCTTTCTTCTTGTGATAACAAAAGAATAAAGGATATTTATAAAGATTTTATAAGCTTTTAATTTTATATTTTATATATATAATCTGTGCCAGATAATGCTACTAGTAATAAACATGTTTTATAGATTCAAAATTACCTTAACCTTCCCATTTATATTATATTATCTCAAAATATCTCAGCGCATCTTTAATCGCATCCATGCCTTAAAAATGGTATTATGACTTTAGTAGAGACAATGATTTTTAAAAAAATTCACTAGAAAGCCCAAAAATATACAGATACACAAAAGGAAGAGGCTGTTAAGTATTATTTTAAGTATCGAATAAATGCTTAAAAAACTATAAGTGCATTATGTTATCCAAGCAGAGCTATTCTTAATGCATGAATGGCTGAATAATATCCTTGGACAGCAAAAGAGTTGTTCATATCACAAGTCTTTGATAGAATAATACTAATGACCAAAAGGATCAAAAAATTATAAATTCAAATTTAATGGGAGGAATTTAGATGGATTGTAAAATACGAGAATGGCAAATAGAAGATGCAGAAAACCTAGCATTAACATTAAATAACAAGAAAATCCAAGACAATTTAAGAGATGGATTACCCTATCCATATACTGTCAAGAATGCAGAAGAATATATTACATCCATGTTGTCAGCAGATAAAGATACAACTTATGCCTTTGCAATTACGGTAAATGATAAAGCTATCGGAAGCATTGGAGTGTTTCGGTGTAACAATATTCATTTTAGAACTGGTGAAATAGGTTATTACATTGCAGAACCATATTGGGGAAAAGGGATTGGAGTAAGTGCAGTGAAACAGACTTGCCGGTATATTTTTGAACACACAGATATTATTAGGATTTTTGCAGAACCTTTTGCTTACAATACTGCTTCTTGTTGTATTCTTGAAAAGGTAGGCTTTCAATGTGAAGGCATTTTGCGAAAAAATGCAGTCAAAAACGGAGTTGTCCTTGATATAAAAATGTATGGGCTAATTAAAGAATATTAAAATAAACATTAACGGATTATTCTATTTATACGTCTAATTTAATTTTGGTATAAGGCAATTCCTTTTAAATAGAGTAATTTTAAATAAATATATAGTCTTAATAATTGCTATAGTTCATTATCTGCTATAAATAAAAACAAAGTAGCAAGAAATTTATAATCAATATTCTTTACCACTTTGTTTTTTGATAATTTTTTTAAATCTTAGTCGGCTATCATAATTTTTATACTAATATTCAAAAGAAATACAGCCAACTCATTCATCATATAATATTGAAATTAAGTTCATTTTGTTCTTACCTATTTTATAATCATCATTATATACTTTTATTGATTAAATCAAATTCAATGATAAAAGCATTTTATTAATCAAAACGGCTGTTTCAGCACGTGTCATGTATTCTTTAGGTCTCAACTTACCACTACTTCCTTTGACAATATTCATCTTTAAACAATAAGCAGCAGAACTCTTAGCCCAATTTGAAATATTTTTTCCAAACTGGTTAGATACTTTATCAATTTGAATTTGTTGTGCCAATTTTAATTATATTCTTACTTTTATAAAAGCTAACACATTGGATATATTTATTTCCCATGGGTATCCTAATTTTGAGGTGATAAAAATGGATTTTAAAAACCGAACTATCTTGGAAGGAAACATTGATAAACCAATTCCAGAGGATGTCTATCCGGTAATCGATACCGATCTTGCACGTGACAACATTGAAAACGATATTCCTGAATCTGATCTACAAGACCTGTGATTCCCTGCCGCCTATTCAGGCGGTTTTGGGTATAGAAATACAAAACTCAAAATTATTTGATACAATAAAAAAATTTACAACAGAAATTGTAAAACAAGGCGCAGAGATAATAATTAATAGATTATATAAAGATTTCTTTAATAGTTTTAACTTCTGAATTTTACAAAGAAATAAAAAGATGGTAAACTATACTAATAAATACTCAATTATTAATGAAATACTAATTGCTGTAGATAACCATGAAATATGACAAATTGAAAATGGTAATTATAATAGCAATATTGGTGTTAATAAATTAGAAATCATAAGACATGTTGTATAAATTAAGAGGAGTATTATATGTTGGAATTTTACAGAAAAAATTATATATCTAAAAATAATTTTATTAATATATTTGATGTCATTTTTGCAATAACTGTAACTATTGTAGGATATATAAGATTGCCAGGAGGTAATTTCTTTGCTTTATGGGTTATATTACTCATAATAGTTTGGATTAAAGCAATATTGACAATTTTTTGTATGATAAAATATCGAAATGCGAAAGAGATTGAATAATAATAAAGTTTGACAAACTAATTACAAACAATTTCTAAAATAGAACGTCAAAAGCTCTCTAGTAAAATGTAAACGCTCCGGCGGCGGCCGGAGCGTTTAAAAGTACTATAAAAAAGGTCCCTCGTTTTATCTTTGCAAGTACTCTTCTACAAATATTGGTTCAATATACTCTTTAATAAGTTCTATCCTATCCTTAGCATCCGGCATAAAAATAGAAGCAATAGAAATCACCATTTCTTTCTTTGCATTGACATAAATCACATTTCCGCCGTCACCCAGAGCCGCATAGCAATCCTTGTCAATGATCCACCAAAGATAGCCATAGGACAGATTGCCCCATTGGAAGCATCGGCTATGTTCAATTGTGCTCTCTGATATCCACTTAGCTGACACAATTTGTTTACCATCCCACGTTCCACCATTTAGATATAATTGGCCTATTTTTGCCATGTCCGTAGGTGTCAGGAAAAGTCCCCAGCTTGCTGTATTTATTCCTTGCGGGTCAACAACCCAGCCACTGGTGTTTTTATCATTCATAACGGCCATATGTTCTTCTTTATTTCGCAGCACCAAATTGTGCGTAACATTAATTCCCAATGGTGAGAATAATTTTTCTGTAGCAAAATCTAGTATAGACTGTCCTGTAGCTCTTACAAGAATACCTGACAAAAGGTGGGTGCCTCCGATAGCGGAATAATTGAATTCCCCGATAGCTCCCTCCCCGCCTAATAAATCAAGTGCATCTTTTGTGGGATTCTGGCTTGTGAAAAATTTTTCGTATGGTTCCGTCTTATATTTATATGGAGCCGTCATAGTAAGCAAATTTCTAATTGTAACACCTTGTATTGTTTTTTCACCTATTTCTACAGTGTAATCCGGGAAAAAGTCCAATACCTTCCGATTGATACTTTTAATATAGCCTTTATCAATAGCGATTCCAATTAACGCAGAAAAAACACTCTTTGTCACCGATGCAACATGAATAGCATTATTAATGGCATATCCATTAAAGTATTTTTCATATAATTTTATACCGTTTTTTTTTACAATAATGCCCGCAATATTACTATAGTCACTGTTTATTGTCTTTTCAAGCTCTTCGATTTTTTTCTGATTCATATAATCAATTTCCTCCTTTAAATTATAAAGGATATCCTTAAAATAAAGGATATCTTGATTAAAAAAATTTTGCAAGATCTATTTTAAAATAAATCATAAACATGTCAGTAAAATTTTAAATTCAGATAAATCAAATATATTTACAAAACATAATTTGTTTTATATATATTCCTTCGTCTCTTACACCCTTACACCCATTGAATCACTTTGATCATTATGCTTAATTAGAAAACATTGTACTTAAATAGCATAGACAACAAAGACTTTTTTCTGTACATGCCTCAATTTGAGTTGTATCAATAAAAATAGCAAAATACGATTTTTACCAATATCAAAAAGTGGGAAATTTATATTTTAACTGGGATTTATTTTGGCAGTAAAAAGGAGCTGGCTACTAAATATTTAGCACTACTACAGTCCCAGTGCCTTATAAATATATCTTGATTAATTTAAAACGGTGCTTATAATATGTCAACTTATATTGGCATCAAAGTATTTTAAATTGTCCTTTCTGTCTTCTTGTCAAAGATATGTATCTTATTTGAGTCAAAGGTTAAGTCAATAAAATTATCAGCCCTACAAGATTCTATAGCTGGCGTCTTAACTATAAACTTGCTTTCGCTTAATGCACAATGCAGATACATCTCTGAACCGAGATGTTCTACTAATTCTAGTTTCATCTTAATAGACTCTGAATCAGCTGCTTTCCGAACAAGAATATCCTCAGGACGAATACCTAATATAACTTCTCCTCCCTCATACTGAGCAAGTTTCTCTTTTCTGTTCTCTGCAAATTCTATGTAATGTCCTGAAAATTCAGTGCCATATTTGTCTCCTGTTTTTATAATTTTTCCATTAAAAAAATTCATCTGAGGTGTTCCGATAAACCCTGCAACAAAAACGTTGCAAGGGCTATTGTACAACTCTTGCGGAGTACCAATCTGCTGAATATATCCATCCTTCATTACTACCATTCGATCACTCATGGTCATAGCTTCCGTCTGATCATGAGTAACATAAATAAAAGTAGTTTCCAAATCTTTGTGCAGCTTTAAAATTTCTGTACGCATTTGATTCCTCAGTTTAGCATCCAAATTTGACAGAGGCTCATCAAGTAAAAACACTGCCGGTTCTCGAACCATAGCACGCCCCAGTGCTACACGCTGGCGCTGCCCTCCAGAAAGAGCCTTTGGCTTTCTGTCAAGGAGATGTTCAATACCCAGAATTTTAGCTGCATCCTCAACCTTTTGTTTTATTTCTTTTTTAGGAAGCTTTCTTAAAGTAAGTCCAAAGGCCATGTTTTTAAATACTGTCATATGTGGATATAAAGCGTAGTTCTGGAATACCATAGCAATATCTCTGTCCTTTGGTGCTGCATCATTTACCAGTTTGTCTCCTATGTATACTTCTCCAGCGCTTATTTCTTCAAGTCCTGCGATCATTCGAAGTGTAGTTGATTTTCCGCAGCCTGACGGTCCTACCAGTACAATAAACTCCTTATCAGCTATCTCCAAATTGAAATCATGAACTGCTGTAACATTGCCTGAATAAATTTTTTTTAAATTTTTAATTATAATCTCTGACATTGTTTTCTTCTCCCAATGAATGTAATTCTTGTATTAAAATTATAATGATATTTGTAAAAAATCCTATTATTATAATAAGTGATATATAAATATTCAGCTTTAAATTTGAAGCTATTATACTAAAATCAGAAGAATCATTAAACTTCATAAACGGCATATAATCACTGAAAAGCAAGAAATACTCGATAAAGCTAATGGTAATATTCAAAATCAGAATAATGGTTAATACCATTCCGATCAAAAGAAAAACGGCTTCTAAAACTTCTTTAAAATGATCCCGAACCAGCTCTATTATATAAATTTGTTTTGCTAAACTTCTTATATTATTTAAATTTTCCCTGAATCTAACTTGACTTATTTTATAAATAAAAATCAAAATACTGATAACCGCAAATTTCAATCCACTGAAAGATATTTTATAAACCAATCCCTCCAATTTTTTTAGATAAGTAAAACTATAATCATTTTCATCCATTATTGCTGATTTACATTTATTTTTTACTTGTTCTTCTGTTATATTGGCTTCCATTTTAACAGCAAAGGAATCTGGATTCGCACCTGAACAAGCAGCCGGAACGTAAATACTCTCTTTCTCACTTTTATCTTCTATCACACCCGTAACTGTATACTCATCCTGACCCGTATTTATCTTACTTCCGCATATATTAATATTTCCGAACATTGCATAGGAAGCAGCCTTATTTAAAACAGCAGATTTTTTTCGTTCCTTTTGATCCTGTTCTGTAAAAAAAGAACCTTTGATAAGATTGTTTTTCATAGTAAAAGGATATGAATAGTTAGTTTTTTTCAAATTTACTTCATAATTTTTGTTTAAAGCTTTTATACTTTCCTTCGATATAATTTCATAAGTCAAAAGAAATGAATCCCCATTAAGCTTTTCTAAAGCTTCCGCATTGATTTCCGATGTATTTGATGGAATTGGCATTACTAATAGCAAATCATCACAGTTCATAAGTTTCACATGAGCAGATATGAGCAGCAGACATATTAAGAAAGCTACTGCAAATATCCGTAAAATAATTTTAAGTTTACTTTGCAAAGAAATCACCTTCATTTTCAAGTATTACAGTATCTCCTGCTAATATTTCCTTATTGCAAAGCAATACAACCGGTTCAAAAAATGTAATTCCTTTTGTTATTATGGTATTCTCATTGTCGTTATCACCAATATACACTTTCAGCTTTTCAACATAAAATTCTTCTCCAAGCATACCCTTTCTTTGTTTTATCTGATACACAAAATATCCATCACTGTCCTTATTCAATGTACCGTTTGGTACAAGTGTATGAGATTCGCTGCTTTTCTTCTCAAACTTAACATCAAAGGTTTCTCCTGCTTTCACTTTATCTGATTTAATCAATACAGATACAGTTTTGTTCCCTTCTTCTGCTTTTACTTCATTAACAGTTCCCTCAAAAGAATGTGATGAATTTTCAAGCTTGCACTTGTCTCCCTCCACAATAAAATTGTTCTCTAATGCAATACTGCAATTTATTTTAAAATCCTCAGATAATCCACATTTTGCAATAAGCTCTCCACTATTTACTTTTTGACCTTCATGAACCGATAATTCCGAAACCATTATATTGTCAGGAGCATATATTGTCATTGACTCCGATTGAGAAAGGTCCTGATATTCAAGCATAAGCTTCTGTCTCTTAACATAAAGAGATTGAAGCTCTCTATCTACTTTATCATAATCGCCCCTCGGAACAGCACCTGCTTCATACAGCATTTTTAAGTCCCTGCAATCATTTTCTATATTTTTAATATCCATTTTCACCTGCTGAAGTTCATAAGACTTTTCTCTATTTTGGGATATTTCTTCTTTTGATAATGATAATCTTGCAATCGGCTGCCCCATCTTAACATAATCCCCCTGTTTAACAAAAATCTCTTCCACATTTCCTCCGTTATCAGTATACACTTCAACCTTATCTGCACATTCTGCAATTCCTTTAACCATTTCTAACTTGTCCAGCTTTCCCTTTAACGGAGTTGTTGCTGTTACAACAGGCAGGTTATAGTTATACACCGTTTTTGAAACAAAAGTGAGAATTAGAATCAAAATTATAATTACTGCTCCTATTGTTTTTATATTGATTCTTTTTTTTAAATGATCCAAATTATTCATGGCAACTTCCTTTTTTCTATTTTATTCCCGACAATTCAATTCCTTTTTCTAAGTCTTTCTGTCCAATGGTTAAAAACCAAAGAGGCAGAAGCATATAAACTGTAGATACCGCAAAAATTAAGCTGATGTTTTCTGAAGGTATCATAGAAAGAAATACAGAAAGCGGTTCCCTGTAATATTCTTTGATAAAGATAATTACCTGATCTACAATATTCCAATATTCTATAAATACCAGCATGGATAAAGCCGCAATGCCGGATTTCATTTCAGGCAAACCTATATGACAAAAAATATAAAGTGCACTTGCTCCATCCACCTGTGCGGCTTCAAAGTATTCCTTAGGTATTCCCTTCATAGTCTGCCTGAGCAAAAATGTACCGAAAGGACAAAATATTCCGGGAAGAATTATAGCAAGGTAACTGGTTGTCAAGCCAAGTTTATCAGCTACAATATAGTTTGGTACTAAAACTGCCTGAAGCGGCAGAAGCATTACTATAATATAAATTAAAAAAACTTTTTCTTTATGCTTCCATTGCCAAATTGTAAATCCATATGCGCTAAGCACAGATATGATAACATTTCCAATAACTACTGGTACTGTAATCTTAAGAGAATTTGCCAAAAGTATTAAAAATACAGGCTGATCAATCAACGCATTCTTATATTGTGAAACTGTAATCTGGCTTGGAATTAGTGGAATCTGTATAAACTTTTCCTTTACCCCATTTACTAAATCAAAAACCGAAAGCGTTGTAGTATAATGGGTTATGATATCATTTCCCGGCATAAAAGAATTTGTAATGGTCACAATAAGAGGAATCAAAAACAGTACTCCCAGCACAGTCAATATCCCCATAATGACCATATTTTGTAGTTTTTGGCTCATTCCCCATGCCTCCTTTCAAACCAGAATAAAAACTGAACCAGTAATGTGATAATTAAAACCATTATACTTGTAGCTGTTGTCAGTTTTTGATAATTCAATGAGTAAAACATATTGTTCATGAAATGCTGAAGCATATAGATGCTTTCATGAGGATATTTTCCTGTTATCAGGTAAATTTCTTTAAATACCTTAAAGGAATTTACAATAGACATAATTGCAACAAGTACAATCATTGATACCAACCCCGGTAAGGTTATATAAAAGAAAGTCTTAACTTCATTGGCACCGTCAACAGTGGCAGCTTCATAATTTTCCTTTGGAATATTATGAAGTCCTGCCATGAATAAAACCATATTGTAACCAAGATTCTTCCAAATAAAGATAACTGCTATAACATACAGCGAAGCTGAAGTTTCAAGCCAATTAATACCCTTAAGCCCAACTGTATTCAGTATCGAATTGACATAACCTTGATTCATAAACAATGCCTTCCAGAAAAACACCATTGAACCTGACGGAATCACCAGAGGTATGAGAAAAACCAAAACAAATAATTCTTTATACTTCTTTATCCGGTTAATCAGCATTGCTACCATCAAAGATAAGAACATACCCAAAGGGACACTGATTCCAATAAAAATTAATGTGTTTTTTAAACCCAAAAGATAAGGTTTGTTATGAAATAATTCAATAAAATTTCTAAGACCAACAAAAGAGCCGTTTACCGTTTTATCCATAAAAGCATATCCCATGGACACAAAAAATGGCCATATATAAAACATAATCAATCCTGCGAAGCCTGCAAGCAAGAATAAAAACGCAGGATCGATTTTGTGTTTTTTTAAGATTTTACTAGATTTCTTTATTTTAAATTTATTTAGTTTTCCTATTTCTTCTAATTTATTCATTTAGATATAACTCTATTTTTTTCTGCAAAATATTTGCTACTTCATTTGCTGTTTTTGAACCATCAAAATAGTATGATACTTCTTTTTCAATCATTGTATCTATAGTATCGTCTTTAATTGGGCAGCAATTTAAAGATGCAGAATATTTCTCAATTAATTTTTTATAAGTCTCGTACACTTTTTTCTGTTCCTCAGTTAACTCCTTGCCTTGTTGATCCATAGTATTCTCGCCAAGCGACAGCCCCAAAATATCCGACTTACATTTTTCCAAACAAGCTTCATTATTAATAGGCAGACCAATAGAAAACGATTGTGTATTACCATCTATAAGGAATTTGATAAATGCCCACGCTAAACCTTTATTCTCCGAATTAGAATTGATTCCATAAGCCTGCGTATATTTAAAGTTAATATTACCTTCCTTATTTGTCAAAAGCCCCAGTAATTTATCATTACTTTCATCTCCAGCCATAACATCAAACGAGTTTTCTGGATCTATTCCTACTCTTTTAAAAGCCTCATCTAGTAGAAAAAAATTCCCCTTAGTTCTATAGATATACTTTGCTTGAGTCATTTTTTTATAGTCTTCCATAGAAAATTCATTAGAACCTGAATCCAATTTCAAATAACCATCTTCTCCATATTTTTTTACTGATTTCAATAGCTTCACAAAGCTTCCGTCTGTCAAATTTACTTTTCTGTTTTTTACATCAATGAACTTTTCATAATCCGCTGAAAGTAATTCTCTAAGCATTCCTGCATCAGCAAATTCATCAAACATTTTTATTTGGCCATCAGAATTCTTATTTACACGTTGAAAAGGTATCTTCCCCGCTTCAATCAATTGATTATATGTAAACTTGCTGTTATTTTGCAGACTTTGTTTTTCATTTTCATCAAATAAAGAAGTATCATATGTAAGATAATAAAACATGTAATCCAAAGGCAGGATATACTGACCCCCTTTATATTCCATTGCATCCAGTATATTTTTTCGATAATCTTTAATATCAAAGCTGCTGTCAGCATCCATATAGTTCTGCAGATTTTCAAGCTGGCCACCATCTGCATATTTATAATAAGGCAGAACATCCATAGCCAAAATATCTGAACCTTTTCCGCTCATTAATTCCGTATTAATTTTACTGATATAATCAGTACGCTGCTGCTCATCATCACCCGCTGTCATCGTCACAATAGTTGCGCCTCCATCTTCCATCTCCTTTTGTTCAGGCATTGGAGCAAAGCATTCTATATTTATTTTCGTACCGGGATTCTTTTTTTCAAAAGCTTTTGCAGCCTTTTCAAGAGCATCTTTATAAGACATCGTATCATAACACGATACTGTAATCTCCCCTGATAACTTTTCATTTAATATATTTTTCACCGTTTCTTCTTCTGATTGTTCGCAACCTGTTGCTGAAATTACAAGAGTAACAGCACATAAAACTGCAATCCATTTTTTCATAATACACCTCCATTAATTATTTCAAATTATTTCCTATATAGGATACATGCTTAACCTGTATCCTATCTGAAATTTTTCTGTAGTTATTCTGTAGAGGAATATTTTTTTAGTCTACATCCTATTACAGATAATTCAAGTATAACAACACATAAAAAATACCACTGCTAGATTATAACTTAGCAGTGGCATCCCATATTTATCCAATATATATTTATTCATGAATGGGTATTTCCATCCAAAAAATCACATCTTTGTTTTGCATCTCCAAAGCAAATGTAATATGTAATGAATCAAGTATTTTTTTCACAATGGTTAAACCTAATCCTCCACGCCCATCGTCCCTACTTCTAGCTTTGTCCACTCTATAAAATGGCTGAAACAATTTTTCCCTTGTTTCTTCATCTATATGAGAATTAGTATTAAGAATACAAAAACGAATAGTATTATCATCCTGCACTTCGCTCCAAATGCGGATTATCTCTCTACTTGGTGAGTTTTGAATAGCATTCATTATTACATTTGAAAAAACATTACTTATCATTTTCCGATCAGTAAAACAAAAAACATTTTCTGGTACATTGATAATGATGCTTTGTTCCTTTTTATCCGCAAGCGTAGTATACTCTGGCAATAAGGAATGGATAATATCCAAAAGATTTACATTTTCTTTATGCGGAGCAATTCTTTCATCAGAAAGTTTAACAATTTCAAGAATTTCAGTTATAATTCGATTCTGAACACCCATCATACTTAAACATTCCCGCAAGTACTTTGGGTGATTATTGTAATCTCCTATTCCTGCTATCATTCCCTCTAAAAGTGCAGAAGCTGCAGCAATAGGTGTTTTAAGTTCATGTGAAGCAGCCGAAAAGAAATATCTTTGATTTTCTTCCATTTCTTTTCCATGAGTAATTTCATCTTGCAGTTTTGATATAGTATATTTCAATTTTTCATACATATTATGAACGTCCTTGGCCAGCTGTCCTACTTCATCCTCTCTTGAAAAGGATAGTGAAACCTCTTCAAGGCAAGCCATCTTACGAGTATCATTAGCCAATTTTTTGATTGGGCTTGTAATTCCTCTTGCAAACAATACTGCTCCTGCAATGCTGGCACAGAGCAAAAGACACAAAATAAATACTGCTTTTTTTATAAACTTCTTATATATATCTTCACTGCCTGTTACCACTTCAGTACAAATAATCATATCATCATCCAAACTAATAGTAACCGTCTCAACATTATCTTGTGTTTTATCTATATCACTACATATATATGATTCATTATTTGGTTCAATCGCCACAGATTTTATGCCATCTTTAGTATTTTTATCTTGAATTTCTAATTTTATTTTTTCACTATTATTGGAATCAATTGTAGCTGTCCCTGAAGTTGTGTCCCTTTTAGAATCAATTTCATTCGAAATTATGGCACTTTTTTTCTGTCGTTCTAAATTATCTGAATTCAAGGATTCTTCACTATCACTTGTAATTTTTGTTGTATAAACCACATATCCATCTTTGTTTTCAATACTAAACGGAAACGCTTGATTCTTATCATGAAATTCATTTGCCGATTTTACAATCTGGTCAATTCCGAAATCTTTTGAAATGCTTACTTTTAATGGTTGAAAAATAGTATTATACTGCTGTACTTGAAGATAATCATAAAAGTCTTTAAACTGCTGTGCAAAAACCATTACAGTAATGCCTATTGTAAGTAAAAGAAAAAGCAAGGTATATAAAAAAACCTTTCCAAAGAATCCAAATTTCTTTACAATCATGCTTCTTCCTCCAAACAATATCCAATTCCTCTAATTGTTTTTATTACATTAACAGGCAATTTGCTTCTCAGATTTTTAATGTGTGTATGTACAATTCCCTCATCGCCATCATAATCATAGCCCCATATTTTTGTCAAAAATGTCTCATGTGAAATAACTTTTCCTTTATTTTGTGCAAGTAAAAGTAAAATTTCAAATTCTCTCAAAGTAAGAGGTAATTCTGTTTTATCATAAACAGCCTTAAAAGATTCTGTAAATAAAGACAATTTTCCAACGCTGATTTCTTTTTTAAGCAAACCGCTTCTTCTCAGCAATGCTTCTACTCGTTTTATAAGAATCAGCATAGAAAAAGGCTTAATCACATAATCATCGGCTTCATTTTGAAAAGCTGTCAACTGATTTATATCATCTGACAATGCCGTCATCATCAAAATCGGCGCATTACTAATCTTTCTAAATTCTTTCAAAAGTTCTTGTCCATTTAAATTGGGAAGTAAAATGTCAAGAATCGCAAGATGATAGTTTTTGTCATAAAACATTTCCAAAGCAGTTTCACCATTACAAGCAGTGTCAACAGAAAATCCTTCATTTTGAAGAAAGGTTTTAACTGTGTCACAAATATGTTTATCATCTTCTACAACTAAAATCTGAATATCCATTACATTACCTCTTTTGCATTATTTTAACACAGTAATCTGAAGTTTTTCTGAAATATTTTAAAATAGTTCATTATCATATATAAGCAAAAACAGAGTGACAAGAAATTGATAATCAATATTCTTTACCACTCTATTTTAACCGCTCCTTAATAAAGAGCTGTCATAAAATTTTTTATCATATTAGGTCTGATTTCTGCAAAAGATTTTTTATAATGATTGCCACTTGCGCACGGGTTATATATACTTTGGGAAAAAGAGTATAATTTTCATTATCTTCTATCACTTTCGTCATGGATAGTATCCTCCGACTAATGTCCTTCTATTTACGTGTAATCGCTTTTTGATTAATAATAAAGTCTACCGTTCTTTTTGCATCATATTGTGAACTGATATTCAAATTGATTATTAGATTCTGTTCAGCATTAATGTAACTTACTTCATGATAGTATATTAGTCAGTGCTATCAACTCTTTTTGCTACAACAGCAAGCCTCCCATTTTCAGTCCAGTAGTCGCAGGTTGAAAGGGTGATTAGTGAGTCTCCGTACTCAGCTGTTCTCCCCGTTTGATAAAGAGACAGTTTCTCAATATTGCTAACATACTCATCAAATTTTGCTTTTGTCTCTATATTCGTATATTGATAGTATTTGAAGACATCTTGATTTTTTCTGTATACTTGCGAAACAAAAACTGCAATAATTTCATAAACACCCTCTTCATATATAGTATCAAATTGAATAAAAGGATGTTTTTTATAAAAATCTTGGTTTTTGTAGTTTTTGAGCATTCCAAACATGCTCCCATCCGCAAAGTAATGTCCGTAAATAATCCAGTTGGTACTTGAGCTTAGAAGGTTACTGGATATGTCCAAATAAATGGCCCCATATTTACTTTTTTTCCTATCCGGACCATGCGTAAGATAAAAATTATTATCTTCTATTGGTTTCATAACTGGGTAATCTATCATGGTATCATCTATTCTAATCCAACCTGCAAACTGTGGATTTTTCTCATAGTTAGTTAGGAACTTTGGTAATATTTCAGTTCCTTTTATTTTTTTTATATGTGATACGTTATCCTCTCGAATATTTTCACTCATTTCTTTCTGCATCTCATCTGAATAATAGGATTTCACGGAAGTATACATAAGATAAGAAGTACTGAATAAAAATAAAAGAAGAAAGGTGATGGTTAAAATTTTTAATTTCAATTTAAACACCACCTTTCTACTTATTTTATAGCTTTATTCCTATATTAATTTTCTTTAAAGCCTCTTCTCACTTACTCTTATCTAGGACTGCAATTTTCTTCTTCTTAAAACTTCTGTCAGAATTAGTCCGATTACTGAAAGAACAGCTAAAAAGATTATAAAGTTTATTGATATTAAGCTGACCCCTGTCTTAGGAGTATCATCCAAATCTGCTGGGCCCATAGGAACATCTTCATCAATAATCCATCCTGCCGGTACTTCTTCAGGATCAATTTGAGAAATTTCTCCACTTTCTATCTTATAATTTTTGAATTGAACGGTAACATCACGTTTTCCTGCCTGATCTGTCAATTGGAAAGAATACTCCTTACTGCTTTTCTTATATCCTGCTGGCGCAAATTTTTCTCTTAGAGAATATTCTACACCCAGCTCCAATTGCTCAAAAATTACAACTCCATTCTTATCTGTTAACTTAGATGTTTGAATGAGATTCTTACTTTCATCAATCAGTTCAAAAGTAGCACCAGATAAAGCCTGTGAAGGATTTTCTCCATCCACTTTTATGATTTTTAAACTTCCCAGAATTGCCTCAGGTGTGGTAATGGAACCTGGTGTCGTTACTCCTCCAGGCGTAGTAGTTTTGCCACCATCACTGCCACCACTGCCACCACCATTACTATTTTTTTTAGTGTTTGTAAAGACAGCAGTATGAGTTTTATTTGTGTCAATTATTCCCTTTTCACCTGTATGGGTGGTGGTATATCCATCACTGGAATAATCCTTTTCCGTTACGACATACTTCAAATCCTTGGGTAGTCCGTTGATGGTAATGGCATCACTGTCTTTAAGGTAAAACCTATCTCCGCTTTGGATTACTCCAGACAGCAAACCGTCTTTATTAATATATTGATAGGAGTTAATGTTCATCGAGCCATCAGCATTAAAAAATTCTATTATAAATTCGAAAGCTCTATTTTCATTGGCATTACCTGCAACGATTTTTTGAATCGTCAGGTTTCCTACTGTGTTGTCCGCAAAATCTATTACAGAGAGCTTGTTGGAATTCGCTCCTGTCTTTCCATCAATGGAAGAGCTAACTGTAGTACTTACAGTCGTTACTGTAATAGTGTGAATCACGCCTTCCAGCGAATATCCTACCGGCGCTTTTGTCTCCTTAAGCAGATACGTTCCGTCAGGAATAACCTTCAGTATGAGTTTGCCATCAATTCCGGTTGTTCCCTTACGAATGACCGTCTTACCATCCTGGGCGTAAAGCGTGAATTCCGCTCCGGCAAGAGGAAGACTTGAACCATCAGTCTTGGTGATTTCTAGCCAGCCGTTTCTCTGTAGAGTAGCAAAACCATCTTGTTCAGAAATGGCATAATCTGTTCCAGTTGCTTCAACATCTCCACTGCTACCAATCAACTTCACATGATTTAATACCGTACCCACTATGCCGGTGACATCCGTAATGTAGGTCAGTCGATAAGCCTTACTACTATCTGGTATTTTGAAAGTCAGAATCCGTGTTTCGTTGTCATACGAAAGATTATCACCGAGATTCAAAGCCACTGGAGTTCCTATCTGGTACGTTCCATCCGCTTTAAGCAACATTTCGTTCGCTGTGATATTGCCGTTGACCAGCAATGTACCGGCATTATCGGTTCGCAATTCTAGTCCCATAGGCAGCTTATCCTCGATTCTTCTTTCACCATTCTTCGTTAAATCGTAGGATTTGTATTCCACTGTCCATTTTACTTGTCCAGCCTCCAGTAATGCATTGGTCTTATCCAGTACTTTATTCACTATGGAAACAGCTCGTTTAACGGATACTCCTGGCTGCCAGTTTTCAGCTTTTAAACCCAGACTATTTTCTTCTGTCGTAATCTTATTTGTATCAAAGTAATCCTCTATTTTATCTGCTTTAGGTTTCGCCTTTACCAAAATAACATAAGGCTTATCCAGTGTAGAAAAGGTAAAGGTGGCTGTCTGAGGATTTATACCTTTCTCAAATACTGGTGTTAGTCCAGTCACATTGGCTAGTGCTGTACCAGAAGCCTGCAAGGTTCCAGTTGTATTTGGAATTCCCTCGAAAATTAGAAAGTCTTTTCCGGGGAGAATCTCCACAAACTCCCAGTCAGCTGGCAGCGTGTCGGTGGCAATTGCAGACCCTAACTTATCACCAACCGCATTTATGTCAGCTCCTGTCCAGTTCAGACCATTAGCGTTAACGCTGAGGCGAAAAATCACTGATTTGTCTATGTAGTGAAAGCCGTCGGATGCTGTTGTTGTAATGTTGTTGACCCCATCTGCGGGATCATTATGAGCCTCGCGTTTAAGCATTTCTTTAGCAAGCACCCTACTATTATAAGAAGGATTTGCCGTCACCTCTGTAAGCTTTGTCGTACCGTTGAACAGCATGGCTGTATTGTATATCTGCTTGCTGGTGTTACTAGCAAAGATATCTGGATTCAGGACGAGGGTATCAAAGGTAAATTCATTGACCTGCGTACCCGACAGACCCGTGAATACAAGTAGATCTGCAACCGGTTTACCATCTTGCATTATAGTATGCACAGTAGGCGCCGAAACAAGCGTCGGTCCTATGTTGGTAAAGTTGCCGTTGTATTTCTGGTCATACCGAATATTTGTAATGTCTGAAGTGTTAATCCCTGCAGGCCAACCAGTAGCTGTTGCCTTATCAAACCCACTAGTGCTGTTTCCATAAACCAGAAGATCATATACCTTAAGATTGTCAAGGCTGCTCTGCCCTTTTGCGTCCACCTTCAACGTCCATTTCACAGTACGATCTTTGACATTTACCGTTCCGGTTTTAGTAATTGCATTATATCCGATATTCACCCCAATATCACCTGTTGTCAAACCATCAGAACCGGGAGAACCGTCCCAACTAATGCTAGCCTTGTTTGTATATTTTGTGATTGTCGTCGTGCCGTTTGTATCATCCGCTACACTGGTAATAAGGAGTAAACGACCTTTCCTGTTAATATCGCCGATTTCATATTTCCCATCCACAGGTGTCGAAGGAAATGTCTTTATTTCTGCCCATGTATCAGGAGCAGTTTCTTCTTCCCATTTCGCTGATACCCAGGTCAGACCAGGATTCAGTACATCGGTAATCACGACGTTTTTAAGAGATGCTCCTTCGTGGTTAGCGGTAATGGTCCATGCGATGGTACGCCCTGTAGGAATATAAGTACTTCCTCCTGTATCACTTGGCAAACCAGTTTTTTCAATCCATTTCGGAGGAGTGAATTGAACAGTTCCCAAAGCATCTTTTTTCAGAACATCAGAGCTATCCTTCAGAACGGCTTTGTTCATAATCGATTGCTCTCCACTACCATAATACTTGTCCTCGGGTATTTTGGTTACAAAACTAATATTTTTTGGGCTTGTAGAGCCTTTCGGGAAAATATAACTTAGTATAGAACCCGTATAATCAGGCGTCGGTGAGACTATCCCACTGACTGCAAAAGTATCCGCAACATAACTGCCCACCTTGCTTAAATCATCCACAAACTTGTAACCTTCCAGATCAATAGGATTGCCGGCCTTTACTGCTCCCACTGTTACATTCCATTCAACCTGCCTTTCGGCTAGATTTACAGTCCCCGATTTTACCACTGTATATTCAACTGGAGCTTCCGCTACATGTACAGTGAAGTTTTTCTCCAAAATACTAACGGTTACATCCTTCTCTGTGCCGTCATCACCGGTTTTATCATATTTTAAATTTGCGGTGAATTGACATTTAACCGTATTAAGAGTAGGGTCGCTACCATCAAACAATAGCTCATCTCCGTCAAATTGGACTTCGGCAAACACTTTACCCGCTTCCGAACCAGTGCCGCTTACAAGTGTAAGATGCCCAACCGTAATAGTGCCAAATTTTAATTCCTTTGATCCTGTACTGCTCGCCATTAAAGCAAATTTATCGCTCACCTCAAAACGAGCTGTATCACCTGCATTAACAGGATTTGCAGGAGTTGGTTCATCACCTATTACAGGCACCCGAAAGGAGATTTCCACCGAAAGTTCTTTTTCGCTGTCTATTTTATCAGAAGTTGTCAATATCTTATCATCTTGCTTCAGCGTTACCTCCTGCTCAGTGAGATTATCTGTCACATCTGTTCCCTCTGCAGCATACGCTACGGGGGTAAATAACGAAAATAGAAGCATCAACACAAGGATAAATGCAATTGGCGACGCCGGACTTCTTTTTCTGTTTCTCATCCTATTCCTCCTTTGAATAAATATTATTTTTATACAAAGTAAAGTAACGAGATGAAAATTAAGCCGGTTGCACTACTTGCTCATTTTATACCAAGTGCCCAAATATAGTATAAACCTCAATGCAGTCTCAATAATTCTGCTACATTACTTCTCCTCTTGAGTTTATACTCTCCTGCTCACAAAACCCTCACAACTGCTATAATTTTTGAAGATTCGTCAAAAATTCTCTGTAAAACTTTTTTGTAGAATCCTTTGGATCGATATGTAATTCTTTTCTTAGATATTCCTCCAGACGTTTATAGCAATAAATTATCTGCATCTTATTCCCTGTAAGACAATACAGCCACATCAGTCTCACTACAGAGTCTTCATTTGTTGGTTCTATTTTAATTATCTTTTCAAAATGCTTTTCAGCCTGATAATAATTTTTACAAACCATATAATACTCTGCAAGTTTTTTTCTTCCTTCTAAATAATTTCTTTTTATCTTCTCGCTTTGCTCTATAGCCCATATGTACCCTTCTGATTCAAACAATTCACCCTGATAAAGATTCAGTACCTTTTCAAAAGTCAAAATGTTCTTACTTGTTATCTCTTGATTACTATTCAAATAAATTATCATTTCCTCTGCATCCCATAAAAGACTCTGTAAATCAATAAAATATTTCCCCTTATTGCATTGAATAGTCGTTTTAATCCCCCCTGCCTTTAAAGCGCTTTTCATTCGGTTCATTGTACTGTGCAGGCTGTGAATTGCTTTCTCCGGTACAGCATCAGGCCAAAGAATATCACAAAGTTGCCACTTATCCAACTCTCTATCTCTTTCACAAAGAAAGTAAGCAAAAAGCTCCTTGGTTTTTAAAGTAGGCCACTTAACCAATTCTCCCTCTTTCTCTCCATAAATCTGTAATCCCCCAAGTGATAGAATCTTGTTTTTCTTTCGCTGCTCCCAAAGATTCTTAGGAGGTTTGTAATATTTTAGCAAACGCTTCACGGTAATATTCAAACTTTCCATAGTAATAGGCTTCATAATATAGTTCACCGCATTAACTTCAAAAGCTTCCAGTGCATAATGCTCATACGCGGTAACAAATACGACTTGAGTATCATCTTTCTCCTTGATTCTCGCCGCAAAATCGATTCCGTTTAAATAAGGCATCTCTATATCAGCGAAAACCACATCCGGTAAAAGTATATCCATCTGCTCCAGGGCCTCTTGTCCGTCCATAAATTCTCCAACGATCTCAAGATTTTCATTTTTGCTAATTATTCTTTTTAAAAGTTCTAAACTAGGCCTTTCATCATCAATAATTATAGTTCTCATCTGATCCCCCCTTACATCAATCATTCTGCTGAATTCTTATAGTTACTGTGGTCCCTTCTCCAAGCTTGCTCTCTATCTCAATTTGTGATTTCTTCCACTTCTTGATCCTTTTACTAATATTTAAATAACCGATGCCTTCATTTCTGTACTCTAAATTTTTTAAAGTTTGCAATTTTTCTGCAGACATTCCTATACCAGTATCCTGCACTTCTATCCACAGATTAGAATCCTCTTTTTTGACAGAGATAAATACACTCCCTCCCTCCTTCTTTTTACAAAGTCCATGCTTTATTGCATTCTCCACTAATGGTTGTATGCAAAGAGGTGGAATTTCTGTATTTAAAAGATACGGTTCAATATCATATTTTACTTTAATCTTATCCCCAAAACGAGCTTGTTCAATTGCCACATAAGCATCAATCATTTCAATTTCTCTATTAAGAGGAATGATCATAAGCTTATGGTCTACATCAAAAGTCAATCTTAAATATTTACTGAAGTCTGTAAGCAGCTTAGCTGCCTTTTCACTGTCTGTATAACAAAAAGAAATCATCGTATTTATAGCATTATAAAGGAAATGGGGTTTAATTTGCGCTTGTAAAAAAGCTAATTCACTTTTCACCGCTTCTTCCATAGATTCCTTTAATTCAATTAAGGTTTTTACTCTTGCTTTGATCTCCGATTCACGGAAAGGTTTTAAAATGAAGTCATTAGCTCCAGCTTCTAATCCAAGATTCAAATCATGATTTTCCATTCCTACCACGGAAATTATAATTGGAAGTTTGATTAGAGAATAGACTTCTCTTATTTTTTTGCAGATTGAAATACCGGATACCCCTGGCATCATCGCATCCAGTATTATCAGATCCACCTGCTGGTTCTTTATAATTTGCAGAGCTTCTTCGCTGGAAATTGCCGCCAAAATACGATATCCTTCATCTTCTAATACATTAGCGGCAGTCTGGATATTAAAGATTTCATCATCAACAACTAGTACAGTATTTCTATTATCATGTTCTTTATTAGCTTCAGCATCTAACGATATTTTTTTTGAATGAACATGATGATCTAAAGCCTTTAATTTTTTCTTTTCCCCGACATGTGCTACATTTCTCTTTGACGTGGCTTTAGGTAAAATAACTGTAAATCTGCTTCCTTTACCCATTTCTGACCATTCCACATAAACCTTGCCATCCATCAGTTCAAGCAGACGGCGAGATACATATAACCCCAATCCAATACCTTCAGAGTTTAAAGTCATATAAGGTTGGAAAATCTCTTCCCACTTTTCTTCCTGAATCCCCGGTCCATCATCCTCTATGAAAATAGCAATCATGCTCTTTTCTTGCTTACCTCGAATCCATATGGTTCCTTGTTCCATATTTTGTAAAGAATTAAGGATCAGATTCCACAAAATCTGCCTTACTCTACTTTCATCCGCCTTTACTAAAAAAGATTCCTTAATATCTAGTACTATTTCAATTTTTCTATTTTCTACTAATTCCCTCATACTATCAATGACAAGCTCTGCGCAAACCTTCATATCTACAGAAGATAATTTCATCTTCAGCTGATTATTGTTCAGCAAAGTCAGATCCAAAGAAGTATCTACAATATTTAATAATTTTTGAATAATATTTTTTGTAAGTACGGCATTTTTCATGCACTTTTCTTTAGAATAAGCATCCTCTGAACGCTCTTTAATGATATAGTCTGAAATATTTAAAATACTATTTAAAGGAGCCTTAATTTCGTAAGATGTCTTAATTATGAACTCATCCTTAATCTTGTCCAGTTTTATCATTTTCTCATAGTTTACTGCAAACCGGAAAGCAATAATAATCTGAGAAAGAAGTACAAAACCGCAAAAAGCTATGGATCCGAGTATCCTACTGGAACTCCATGTTAGATTATATAAAAAATTGCTGAAAAAGGCCGTGAACAGGCAAGTAGTACATAATAAATAAAGAAGAACCTCCTTTTTCATTATTACATCTTTCTTTACACGATCGTATGCAATCCATAATTTTATAATAATATAAAGGTATATTAAACAAGTAAATGTAAAAATGATCCCATTCAAATAGCTGGTATACTTATAATCCATAAATATAATAACAAAAAAATAAATGGAAAAAATAATAAATATTATACGTACCAGAAGATTTGAAATCACCCATTTTTCTACAAAATTAATATAAGCTGTAGTAGAAAATGGTACCCCTATAAGACTAATTAGCTGAATTTTACAAAATAATTCAAAAGGAATATCAGGAAAAAATCCATAAATTATCTTTTGACCCGTAAAAAGCAACAGGATTGCTAGCGAAAAAAATTGAAAAGAAGCATACAATGAACCTTTATCTTTTCCGCCTGTGTAACAAAGATACAGATAATAGACACCAAAGAAAAAGGATAATATTGCTCCTGATAATTCTATAGAATCAATTACAGTTTTTTGTAATTCAATATTTTTTTGACTGCCTAATATTATATATAAGCTATTGCTGTGGAAAGGATAATCAAAATTTGCCATTTGCAGCAGAATTTCTATTTCTTCTCCATCAACATCAAAATAGGAGTTATATGCGGCATTTTTAGGTACATAGCCTTCGTTCTTTTCGGCTGGATTTCCGCAAACTCCTTCCATATGGCCGTTTACATAAAGTCGATTACTCATTCTAATGTTATCTATTTTAATTCCAAAAGGCTCTTTTGAAGGTCTTATTTTTACGTTCAATCGAAAAGTTCTGATTCCTCTTGGATTTAACTTTAGGTTATGGGAATTCTCAAGCTTGCTTCCCGTTAGTTTAATATATCCCGTAAGTTGAGGTTTGCTGCCTGTTGTGAAATTAAAATCTTCTGGGGTAAGTAGCTGACCTTCGTAGCACTCCCATTCGCCATCCAGTTTAACCATACCATCTTCATGAAAATCGAATGAAGAAAGGTTAAGCTTTCCTTGCACTGCAGAAGGCGAGTTTCTTATAAAAAAAAGATTTGATGTATAAAGAAACAAAATTAATAGAGCAAATAGAATAATGGTAATAATTTTTATAATATCTTTCACGGATTTTCTCCTTGTTTTGTATACTAATTATTGTAATAATATCTAATCACAAGCAACAAAGTATGATTTAAGAAACGTTAGGCAAATTATTAATAATTTTTATGAGATATTTTTATTTAAGATTATAAATCAAAAGAAGGGAAAAAATAAATTACCATAATCCCAGATTCGGTGTAATTACATATTTCCAATTAATTCTTTTACTTCCATAATATGCGATTTGCTAACAGGAATAATAGCCGAATAATTTAATTTTATATTAAAAGTACCGCTACTTGTAGGCATAATTTCTGTAATATGTGTAGGATTGATAATGTAACTTCTATGGCATCTAAAAAAGCCTCTACTTCTCAGCCGTTCATCCATCTCTTTCATTGTTTTCTTAGTAGTATAATCCCCTTCCGCAGTTACAACAGCAACAAATTTAGTCATGGCTTCTACATATAAAATCTCATTAAAATTAATAAAATGATAGTTCTCACCATCAAAAACAACAAGCCTATCAGATGTTTTATTCATTATTTTTTTTAAATCTGTCAGCTGATTAAACAATCGTTCTTTGGTTTGAAAATTATTTTCTAACATTTTTCGTAATTTTTCAACTGTTTGTGTTAAACGACTCAATCTTACAGGTTTAACAATGTAATCTATAGCATTCACTTCAAAAGCCTGCAGTGCATAATTGTTATAAGCCGTAACAAATATAATTAAAAGATTTTCGTTATGCTCTAGTATCTCAACAGCAAAACTCAGTCCGTTAAGGATGGGCATATCAATGTCAATAAAAACCACATCTGGTTCCATCATCTCAACTTCTTTCAGGGCAACAAGTGGGTCTGTAAACTGAGCAATAACATTAACATCATCAAAATTATTAAGTTGATAAGATAGTTCATCAAGAGCTGGCAGCTCATCATCAATTAAAATTACTCTCATAAATATTAATTATTCCTCCTAGTGTGAAATCCTTAATTGTACTTTGGTTCCATGCCCCGGGTCACTTTCAATTTCAAGACCATGCCCATATATGGCCATCATACGTCGCTGTACATTATAAAGTCCAATTCCCACACCATCCACCTTATTTTGTAATAGCTTGGGAATCAATTCAGCATTTAAACCAACACCATCATCTTCAACAGTTAGTAATACATCCTCACCGTCATATTTTACAGAAATTCGAACTGTACCACCTAACTGTTTTTCAAGAATACCATGGCGAACGGCATTCTCTACAATAGGCTGTAGCACTAAATGTGGAACATTGCATTTTATACTCTCATCAATGTCATATTCCACCTTAAGCTTATCCTTAAATCGAGCCATTTCAATGAAAAGGTATGACTTAATTATACTGATTTCCTTTAAAATGGGCATTGTTTTTTCCATAGAAGGAACATTAAAATTTTCCCGAAGATATTCGCTAAGCCCAATAATCATTTCCCTTGCCAAATCCGAATCAGTTCTTATGTATGATACAATGGTGTTAAGTGCATTGTAAAGAAAATGAGGTTTAATCTGTGATTGCAGAAAATATAGCTCTGCTGAAAGAGCCACTTCTGTTGTTCTTTTTAGCTCTATAAGTGTTTTAATGCGAGCTTTTAATTCTTTGTTATTAAAAGGCTTTTGTAGATAATCGTTGGCACCAACATTAAACCCAACAACCAAATCCTCATTAATATTTCTTGCCGTAAGAAGAAGTATTGGTAATTGTGACAACGTATAAAGTTTCCTTATTTCAATGCAAACATCAAAACCAGACATCTGTGGCATCATTATGTCCAACAAAACAAGATCATATTGTAATCCATTATTAAGTAAATCCAAAGCTTCTTTACCGCTGTATGCAGGTATTGGTTGATAACCTTCTTTAGTTAAAATATTGCTCATAATTCTAATATTAATTGGTTCATCATCAACAACCAAGACTCTTGGCAAGTTGTCTCCATTTAAAGTTGGTTCTTCAACGGTTTGAATATCATAATCAAGATCTAATTCATTTTCCCATTTTTTTTGTGGTAAAACTTCTGATATTGAAATTTTAACGTCATCTTTTCTTACCGGTATTGAAAACATAAACTGAGATCCTGCCCCAGGTATTGATTCTACCCATAATGTTCCTCCATGAAGCTCCACAAGGCTCTTTGTAATTGACAATCCCAAGCCTGTTCCGCCATATTTTCTTGAAATCGAACTGTCGGCCTGTTCAAAGGCATTAAAAATATATCTCATCTGTTCCTGAGCAATCCCAATGCCAGTATCTGATACCGTTATCTGTATTTGATCCTCAAATTTTACTGCGGTAATTCTAATTTCACCAGAATTAGTAAATTTCAGTGCATTTCCAATTAAATTGAATAAAATCTGCAAAAGACGATTTTCATCCACATAAATTAAATCAAGATTAGGATCAATATCATTAATAAGTTTAACCATTTTATTCCTTGTTTGATGTTCAAAAGACTTACAAACCATGTCTGTTAAAATATAAATATCCACATCCTGCTTCTGAATAATAATATCTTGATTACGAAGCTTTGAAAAATCTAATATATCTTGAACCAAACCAGATAACCTTTTTGCACTTGAAACTGCAAGTGAAATGTCATAAAGTTCTTCATCACTAAAATCTACATTCTTTGATTCTAAAATTGGTTCAAGAAGACCAATAATACTATGCAAAGGTGTTTTTAGCTCATGAGTTGTATTGGCAAGAAATTCATTTTTTAAATTATCAAGCCTCTGAAGTTCTTCGTTTTTTTCCTCTAACTCCTTGGAGTATTTCTGAATCAACAGGAGTTGTTTTTGGTTATCCAAAAATTGCCGCCTTATCATCTTATTACCCCAGAAAGCAATTCCAGACATTATTAAAAATATTGCATATCTCCCTACATGATCCGACAAATCAATATATGTCCACAAAAATGGTGATTTTACTGTAAATATAGTAATCCAAAAAAGACCAAAAATAAATGAATAAACCCAAAAAATGCTAGTTGAGTAATAGCACATGCTTATAAAAACCATGATAAGGACATTGCCCCAAACTGTAATACCACCAAATTTACTACCATCAAAAGTTATAATTATAGTGGAAATTGCTACAACATATGACATTGCCAATGTGTGCATAATTAAAGCTTCTCGTACTTTTAGCTTTTTCAGAATAAAGGGTAAAAATGATACAATAAGAATTACAGTACAGTCTACCAGTACATGCATAATCCAACTTTTATTATCTTGAATTCTTGTCAGTTCTTCAACAACAAAGATAAAGCAACAGAAAATTGCCACTACAAAGGTATTTCGTGATACAGTTGCATTTGCATCTGCATTCAGTTTTTCTGCTAAATCAGCATCTATTTTATCTATCATTTTATATTTTTTAAATATATTCATTATCCCACCCTAATTTTAATAGATTAAAAAACAAAAAAATTTAAACAACTTATTATCACATAAGTTATTATTAAATTCCCTAATCCTTTTAAATCAAATACTCTAGAATTTTTAATTATTTATAATTGTACATCCATAATGAGATTTTGTCTAAGCATTTATATCTTTAAGCTTATAACTGTTAATAATACTTCACTACAATTCTTAAACTTTTTATTTATAACTCATCTAATCCGCAAAATTTCTAAATTCATTTAACATTATGCCACAGTTTTACCTTCTTTGACCAGTTCCCTAAAACTAAAATCAGGGATTTTCAAAACTAATAGTCTTAGAAAAAAGACTGGTATTCTTTAAAATCCCTAGCTTTAATAATTTTATATTCATAATTTTTAAGCCTTAACAGCAACACTACTACTCTACCCCTGATGATGCAACCTCTACTAAGACATAATCTTAAGAGCCATTACCCCAATCTATCAATAAATGGAGTTAATGGCTCTTTTTATGAAAGTAATTATTTGTATTTACAGCTGGGTTCTATTGTTAAATCAAACTTGTATTTTTAAGTAGTCGTAACACTACCGTAGCACATTCAGCACGGGTAATAGTATCTGTAGGACGAAGCTGATTATCAGATCCCACGATCAATCCATTAGATACATTGAAACTTACTGCATCTTCTGCCCAACTGCTCACCTGACTGATATCTTCTAAACCTGTCACGTTTACTCTTGATGCAGTGCCTACATAGTCTGCGACTTCGGCCGCACGCTGAATCATAACCATAGCCTCCTGACGTGTGATTTTTGCATTGGCATCAAAACTACCATCTTCACGTCCAGTAATCAATCCGTATTCTGCGGCCTTCCCTACTGCCCCGTAGTACCATGCACTGTTAGAAACATCGCTAAAATCAGCAGTACCATCTTCACTAAGACCTAATGCACGTGTCAGTATAACTGCAAATTCTGCTCTTGTGATGCTGGCAGAGCCATCAAAAGTATTGTCCTCACGCCCAGTAATAATCATGCGAGATGCCATTTCTGAAACAGTATCTTCATACCAGGTCCCCTCGGCATCAGCAAATTCTACATTATTACCAACCAATGCATATACAGAATTGGTTAAAGAGTGAATACGTGCAAAGTAACTGCCATCTGAACCTCGTACTATTTTTGTAGGTACATGATGTTCTGTTCCATCGTCCGAAACCACCACAGCAGTCGTAATTTGGCTTGGTTCTACACTAGATGGTATTGGAATTTCACGTGTCACATAGCTGCTAAAACTGGAAACTTCCATACTCTTACCACCATACGTTGCATTAATAGTAAATTCTATCGGCTGCAAAATCAACGTATACCCTTTATTAGCAATTACATTTTTTACAAACTGCGCCGAATCATCCATCAATTCTGTAATGGTAATATTCATCTCTATTTCATCCAATGTATCATCCCTTGCCCCCATTGCACTCTTAATAGCATCCATATTGATGGAATCGGTGGGAAGATTATAATAAATACCATCAGACTTCATTTGCAAAATAACATCTTTTTGGGCCAATCCATTCAATGTTCCTGCCGTAAGTAAAAATTCACCGGTTTGTGCTGTTCCGCCGTCAATTCCTAACGTTGCTCCATTGGTTGCAGCACTTAGGATTTTATTGCTATCAATCGTAACAACTGTCCTATTTTGACCTGCATTTACACTATAAAAGTCATTGGTACTTTCTCCTGCAGAATCTGAGCTTGAACTGCTACTACTGCTGTGGTGACTGCTTCCACTGCTACTACTGCTCCCTGCTTTCCAAGATGCTTTCAAAGTAGTGTCTCTTGTCACCGCATAGCTGCTATCTGCCGAGTAAGTGTTTGTCCCATCCGACCATCCGCTCAAGGTATATCCGCTGCGTGTAGCAGATGGCAATGTAATTGTTTTTCCATCAAGTGCCGTTATTTCACTTACTGTACTGCCACCATTAGAATCAAAGCTGATGGTGTACTGATTCTTTACTTCAATGGGATAGGTTATCGTACCATAAGCAATCAAATTTCCGCCTTCATTCTTGTCTACATAGGTAAAGGTTAAGTAATATAGACCCTCCGACAGTTCATTGTCAACATCTACCGTTTGACCACTATCGTCTAGCATGGAAATTGCTACTAGACTAGAATTACAAAAATAATCTAAATCATCCGAGGTCACTGTAGTATTACTATAACTTACCTTTGCCCCAGCAGCCTGTTCTGATACTACATCTGAGGATAACGTAACCTCCGTTACATCACTTGGTAGTTTCATCAAAATAGTTTCGTTTTCATTTCCAACCGTGTCACTGCCAGAATAGACCGTACCATCCGTAGTCGTTGCCGTTACTGTGTCTCCAGATGACCTCATCCAAGCAACCAGTTTGCCATTTTCATCCGTATATGTAGTAAAGGACATATCGGTTCCACCGCCAACGTCAAACTCCATCCGTGTATTTTTCGGCATCCCGGAGAGTGTTGTTCGATAATATATATCGCTAGTATCGTCATCATATATCGGAGTAGTACTATTGGCTGCCGCATTGAGCAGTACAGTGTTGACAGAATATAATTTGACATAATCCGGCGAAGAGACCTCTCCCGATACATCCATAGCGGCGCTATCATATAGCTTTGTACCGGTTCCCTGTCCGTTATCCTGATTTTTTACTGTCACATTTCCATGTACTTCAGCAGTTGTCTGCTCCTTCATATAGAAAAGATTTGTGCTCACCGAACCGCTGACCGATAAGTCCGAATCGTCCTCCATCCAAACACCATAATTACCGCTTGTAATCTCAATATCACCAAGGATAGTTGCCTTTGCATTATTGTATAGTTTCAAATACGAATCGGAAGAAAGGGTGCCGGATACGGTCAAAACGGAATCACCAGAAACTTTGGCATAGTCTGAACAATCCAGATCTCCAAGGATGTGAAACTCTGAACCATTATATATGTCCAAAATATTGATATTCAAATCATTACCAATCGTTATGGTGGTACCGCCGCTCCAACACTCTATCGAATCAAAACCAGCGATCGTATTGACACTGACCGATACATTCAGATCAAGGTAATACGACACATCGTCCTGATTGCTGTCATCACTTTCAATACTCTCTGCATTCAAATAACTATTATAAGTGCATCTATAAAATTCAGCACCTGCATAGGAATCGGAACTATCAGAAGGATACAAGTAGATACTGCCGTTTCCCAAATCCAATTGGTCAATAGTCAAGCGATCTCCGTAATTGGAGCAAAAAACGTACATATCCATATTGTCATAGGTGCCGGAGATTGGGGTTTCAGAAGAATCGGTAGCATTCGTCCAATCAATATCTGTATAGGCGCTCCCATTGTCATACTGTCCAATGATATAGTCTCCGTCATAAACCCATATTGCACTTTTGGCTGTTGCTATTGTGATGGTTACTTGGGCATCTCCGTTAACAACAAAACTCCACGGACTTTCTGATATACTCATTCCATTGACCGCCATCTCAGAAATCGCATCTCCCTCGGGTGGTTTCATGGTAACGGTCATACCCGCAACAACAGAATAGGTCCCATCGACGTTTGCAGTAAGGGCTTCTCCCAAGTAGTAAGGAACTGCATCTCCGCTGACCGTAAGCGTAAAAGTTTCTGCCGCCATACGATGCGCCTCCACAGCGGCTTGTGTATTTTTGTTATCTTCCTGCAAGATCCAGCCGTTTACTGTTGTAAATGCAAGGTTTGTCCAGAAAGTCTCATCCATTTCTGATGCCTCTTTTGTTTCAGCAGTAATACCGCTTGTTGTGATTGCACTGCTGGTAAGGCTCAAAAAGCTCGCTGCATAGCAGCTCTCATAGGAAGTTTTACCACGGTTATTTCCCACCAGGCTGTTTGCAGCTGACGCATCAATCAAATCCTGCATGGCAACACAATTTTCAATGGATACGTTTTGAGTAGATCCTGCGATTCCACCCGCATAGCTTGTATAATAGGTTGAGGTTGTAGTTGCGTTGACTTCTCCATACGCGACACAGTTTTTTATGGATTCGTCATATCCATAATAGTACCCAACAATTCCTCCGGCTTTTGGCTCTCCTGTTCCGGAAGCTGTAACTATGCCATTGTACTCACAGTGTGTTATGTTAGCCCCTTGTTGAATATATCCGGCAATTCCTCCGGCAATACCTTTCGAAACGACGTCACAATCAACTCTGCAATTTTTAATATCAGAGGAACTTTGACCCGCTATGCCGCCACCATAAGAAGTAGACGTCTGTGTACCCTGTGTACCGCCGGAAACCTCACAATTGACAATCGGTTCACAGTAGGAACTTTCTCCAATAATCCCACCCGCATATCTTCCATTTGTACTGCTGTCTTTTGCGTTGCATAACCTGATCATTGAACTATTGCTAGCACCTCCAACGATATTTCCTGCATACTGGCCTGTCACAGTACTGTTTGCTACCGTACAGCCCATAATCAAGGTTTCATTGGTGATATATGCTGCGATTCCACCCGCATAGGTATAAGTATCGGATGATGTAATATCGATAGACGCGCCGGAAATGGTCAGATTTTTAATGGTTGCACTATCCAGATAACCAAATAGACCAGCGTGGCTAGTATCTGCTATTTGCAATCCGGAAATGGTCTTGCCATTGCCGTCAAAGCTCCCTTCAAAGGGAAGCGTATAGGATGTTCCAATGGGAGAAAAAGTCGATGTCATTGTAATATCATCTGTCATCACAAAATAGATGTCGGAAAAGCTACGACCAGTACTTGATAAATCAGAAATTCTTACCAAGTCTTCCTCTCCGGCTATTTGATAGGGATTATTCTCTGTCCCGGTGCCTGCCATCATGGTTTCATACGTTGGAGTCAATGAAATATCCGCTGTTAGTATGAATTGATAAACTCTATCCTCACTTTTGGTATTTTCATCTCCATCAACCCATTCATAAAAAATTTCTCCATCGCTAAGTGGCGCTGTTACCGTGATGGAGTCTCCTACATCTCCAGTTAACATGGTAGTGGCTTCGTTCGTGCCAATATAAGCTCCGTCTGTTACTGTTACCGTACACTGTTTCGGTGTTCTAAAAGGTTGCCAAACTCCATAATCCGTACCGGAGTCTCCCGTAGTGTATGTACGATAGTAATATTCGGTGTCGTCGTTCAATCCAGTAACAGTTGCTGTGCCATTTGTCGCTGCAACTGTCAAAATATTACCGGATTCCCCTTCCTTATATTCAAATCCACTGATGGTTGCATCGTCTTCAGACAACGTAGCACTGGTACTGGTTGCCGATACTTTGCTTGCATAAGTGATATTTCCATTTAGAGACAAGCTATCACTATGATAAGCCGCATCATAGTACATGGTGGCTAAAGAATACCCCTGAAAATTAGTGCCCGTCGCTGATGTTATTCCAATATGATATTTATCATAGCTGCTTAAATCAACGGTGTATGTCGTTACCGGAGAAGTGGGTCTTGTGTTCGATTTACTGACATAAACCGCTAACGATTGCGTGTCTCCATCATAGTCGAGCCAGAAATACAGGTTGCCCATTACAGGTACTGTGTAGCCGGTAGCAAGTGAACTGTCTGTGTTTTGTACGCCGTCTTGCCCTAAAGCAATCTTCACGGGTCCACCATTTGTAAAAGCCTGCACCGCCATGCTGCTACCAGTCAAGCCAAGGTATCCAAGTCCGGTTCCACTGCTTGCAGTGTTACATTCGCTTACATCCTGCGCCAGAACCAAAGCAAAGCCATCTTGTGCATAGTTGCTGTTGTTAGCAGGCGGTTGACCACAGTAAACGGTAGCTGCTAAAGAAAACCCTGAAGTTCCTGCCAGCAGTTTATTTTGGGTAAAGGCTCCACCTACTTTGTTTCTACTTTCCGGAACCAGTTGAATCCTTTCATTGTCTTCATCATAGGTCGCATTACCAGAGAGCTGAAACGCAGTAAGCGCATCCGCTTCACTCACTGAGGCGTAAGCCATCGTAATGTGTTCTGTGCTTGCCCCAAAGACCGGAAATGCAGTCAGCGGAATCATACCAATGACCATGCACAAGCTTAGTAGCCCACTCAGTAATCTTTTTTTGAATTTCCTATTCATATTATTCTTTTTTCCTCCTTTTTATATTAGAAATGATTTTAAAATGCAATAAATATATGCTTTTTAAATGCTCCTTTTCCACACTTTTATATACGCAGAAGTTTTCTACGCTTAAAACCGTTACATTATATAGCATAAAATAATTTTATAAAATGAGTTTTGGATGAATAGCCGGAATAGAGGTATGAATTGACTGAATACAGGAACGAATGATTCAACACCAACTAAATGGTTTTAACAAACATTATCTGTATAACACCAAGGACGGTTTTACAAATAACATTTCACACAAAAACCCCTTTTACTGCTATTGTCCAGTAAAGGGGGTACATATCATTTTAGGTCTAACTTATGGGGTTAGTTTAGAATGAAGGGTTTTCTTTATACAAAAAACTGCAAATCACTAATATGATTTGCAGTTAAATTTTATTATATTAAATTTGAATTTTGAAGACCCCCCCTTCCTTTAGTTTAAGTTCTTTACCATTAAGTATAATCATAACTTCTCGCTTTAATAGTTTTATAATATCTTATATAACTTACGTGCAAAATCTCTGGCTTGACACTCTTTTTCAGAATTCATAAAAACATGATTATATCCCAAATCACGAGCAGAAAGCATACCGAAATAGGCAAGCTGAGAGTGCTTACAGTATCTTTCTATCCCAATTTCAAATAGGTCTGAACTTTTTTCTGGTCTGTAGCCACCAGTGGTTATCAATGCTAATTTTTTTCCAGCCCAAAGCGAAGGTCCTTTTTCATCGCCATAGTATTTGTTCATACCATAGACTAAGCGATCTAACAATGCTTTCATTGGTGGAGTACAGTACCATGAATAAATTGGTGTTGCCAAAACAATCATATCAGAAGCGAGAATAGTATCAAATATTTCCTGTACATCATCGTCACGATGGCAGCCGAATTTTGACCAATCTCTTTGACATTCCCTGCATGCAACGCATGGAAGAATATTTTTGTCATAAAGCCTGAAAAAAGTAGATTCAACTCCACAAGCAGATAACTCATTCATAAAGGGCTCTAAAAATGAGGCCGTATTACCCTTTTCCCTTGGACTTCCCATAATAATGACACATTTCATTGCATTTTCCTCCCCTAATCTTTCAGCTTTTCCTCAACAAAAACTTTGTTATTGTTGTATATACTAAATTTGTGTATAACGTTCCAACAAATTATGTAGACAAACATTCTCTATTACCATTTACTTTATTTCCTTTTAATCTCATATACCATGCTATACTCTCTTACGTACCATAATGAGCATTGAACATTTGCCTCTAATCTACCAAGTTTAATCATTTGGTACAGCATTTATAGTATACCCCAAAACAGGTTTAATGGCGACGTTATGAAAAACAGCAAAATTCCTACTCCGGAAACTACCATAATTTGCTTTGGTTTTTTATATAAAACAGCAAGGGTCAAAACCCACAACAGCAGTTCTAGTGCATAGCAGACATCAAAATACCAGAACCCGAATACAAACGCCTGCCTTGTCATTATCATCAAAATCATAACGGAAATGCAAAGGGAAACTGGATGTATCCCCTTTGCATACCAACACACGGCACCTATAAAGGGCGACAGAATTGTTATGGCAATCCAAATCATCATATAAGACTTCGGGAAAAATCCTGCAACCTTAACAGTGTAAATATAATAACTGCTTACCATTCCAGCAAAAAATAGTAAAATATTTATGGCAGCCCGTAGGGGTGTTTTGCTGTAGATTGAAATACAAATGCCACTAAATAGCCAAAATCCAATACGCGAAAAGAAATTTCTTAAATCAAGTATTTCGATAAAAGGCGGAAATGAATTAGAGGGTGTTTCGTCTAATATTTTTGCGATTATACCTAGTGCAATTCCCACTATCAATACTAAAGCAGAATATAGAATCCGTTTAGACACCGGACTGGATATGGGCTTTCTTATTGTATTTAAAAATTCCTTCATTGTTGCCTCCAAATATATAATCTGTAGCTTAAATTATACAACAAATTCCATTATTTTTCCAAAGTATAGTACATAAGTGTACTTATTTTACTTGTCAATATACCTTATCAGGCTACCACTGTCTACTTTTGTAAGATAATTATTTATCTTCTTACCGCCAGGCAATAATTTACATTGTCAAACCCAGTCATAAGGTGCTTAGGATTTACATGATTGTAGTCTTCAAAATATTGTTGTGTCATTTCCAACGGTGTTAAATGTTCATAAATTAAAAAATCTTGTTCGGAAAGAATTTTCTCCATATCTTCATACGAATAGCTTGCAAGCATCTTTTCATTTGCACCACCTGCCAATAAAGCTTGTTTTTTTGCACGTTCTCCTGCTTTCTCGGTATAATTATTTTCATCAGGATAATCAAATACAATTGAACTTCCCTTTGGTAAAATTGCGCTAAGCAAGGTAATCAATTCCTCAAATTTTTGTCTAGAAAGATAATACACAACACCGAGTATACTGCAAAAGCTAATTTTATTATCATCAAATGTAGTATTTTGGATCAAGGCAGTCTCCCACTGTTCATTTGTGAAATCTGCTGCAATAAAGTGAACATTATTTGGTATTATAATCTTAGCTTCTTCAAGACGTATTCTCTTATCATTTGCAGTAGCAGGATGATCAATCTCAAAAATCTGTATTTTTTCCGCCCAGTTAGGTTGACGGTAAGCAAAAGTATCATACCCCGCACCAAAAACTAAATATTGTCTTGTATTGATTGATACAGCTATCTCGAGTGCTTTTTCTGCAAAAGCTGCTCTTCCAAGTGGCGTAGGCGATAATTGGTTATCTACTACCCATCTTAGAGCATCATCTTTTGTACCTTTAAAATCAGTATTAAAAAAATTAATACCATCTGCCATACTTTTCGAAATTTGGAAATATTCTTCGTCGGTCAAGAGTAACCTTGCAATGCGGTCATCAAAAATTTTAAATTTGTTATTTTCAACATGGTATGCTCTTGAAAACGCACTAATAAGTGCTGTCATGCTTTTTTGTTCCATTTTAAATCACCTCTTATACTTAATACATCTAAAGTGGGGCGAGTACAAGACTTGAAATTTTGCTCATTTTATGGTATAGTAAGTATAGAAAATCAATATAATTTACATTTCTAACCCATTTATAGCTTCTGCATTTTCCGTGACATTGGGTAAAAATTCAAAAATATTTTAACTATTTGATTAATCCTTGTATTAAAATATAAGCGTCTATTGACTAATAAAACAATTATAGTTTTAATTTACTTATTGTTTTTAGAATAGAATTTTAATGCTTGTCCAATAAATTTAGATACACCTCTTCCATAAAGCTTATCAGCTGCTTTTGCCAAAACAGAATTTGACAAATAAAGCTCTGACGTATAACCCCAATAGTTTTCTCCTTCATCTATTTTTAAGGCTTCATTCTGCTTTTGGGTCTCATCTACAATTTCTTTAACAATTTCCTGAAGTTCCTGCGAACAAGGATCTTTCCTTAAATCAGAGGTAAGTTTTTCATATAGCGTTTTTAATACAGGCTGATTACCTCCTAAATTGATTTTTAGTGCCTCGCCAATGAATTTAGAGGAACCGATTCCATATTTCTCATCAATTAACTTTATCCAATCTGAATATACCAAATAAATTTGTACCATAGTATACCAATGATTGTCTCCCCATTCCATTTTAAAAATTTCATAATCTCTTTTAGCTGTATTTTTTATATCTTCCGCAATTTGTTGAATTTCTATTGAAGAAGGATCTCTATCTAAATCAGATACGAGCCTTTCAAATAATTCTTTTAATTTAGGGTGCTTGTCTTCTAAGCAGTCTTTTTTAAATTCAGCAAATTGTTCTCCTAAAGTGAATACATTGCTGTTATAATTCTTCTTCATAGCTTTCACGTATTTTTCAATACTTCCGTATTGCTTGACAGCCATATCGGCAATTTCATCTTCTTTGGATTTACATTTTTCAATAAATTCATTATATTTATCCATACTGCCATAATCTTTTATTATCTTATCTTTATGTTCTTTTTTAAATTCTTCCAATGCATTAAAATATCCACTCATATCAAATTCTTTAAAGCTCATATATTCTTCTCCTTTTACAAGTCGGTCTAATAATTTCAATAGACCATCTAGTCTGTCGCGTTTTTCTTGAATCAATTCTTTCTGCTTTTCAAACGCTTTATGTCTATCAAACTTAGGATTTTCCATAATAAACTTTATATCTTTTAATGAAAACTCTAATTCTTTGAAAAACAATATTTGCTGCAACACTTCCAAGGCATCCTTATCATACATTCTATACCCTGATTTTGTTACTTTACTTGGCTTAAACAGGCCGATTTCATCATAGTATTGTAAAGTTCGAACACTTACACCAGTCAGTTCAGAAACTTGTTTTACAGTTCTCATTCCATCGCTCCTAACTTTAATTTTAGAGTTATCAAATACTATCAAATACTTTGCCGGCTATTGAATATTTTGTTAATAAATCTAATCTCTATTTTTACAATACACTATCACGGTACGTAAGAGTCAAACTTTTTTATTTTTATTTTGTAAAATTCTTATTTTATGCTTTTAACATCTTTATCCGAGGATTCAAAGTATCCTTACAAAAGGATAGCGAGGATTTTTATTTTATATCCTTGTTTCTCTGCATCTAGCGTTCATATTTAATTCGTTGAATCGACATCTTTACTATGATAAAATTATTAAAATATTAGGTTCAATATTTTTATGAATCGGTAATAAATAAAAAATATGTTAACAAAGAAAGTCGGTGGTATTATAAAAATAACCTATACAACAAGCCAAATTGCAAAGATAATTAAGATTCATCCAAATACTGTGAGAATGTATGAGAATCTAGGCCTTATCTCAAAACCCGTACGTAAAGAAAATGGATATCGTATATTTACGGATTTACACCTTGAGCAATTCAAGCTGGCCCGCAAAGCTTTCCAAATTGAGGTACTTCAAAATGGATTACGTAAAAAAGCCGTTTCTATTGTAAAACTATCAGCGTTATGTGAATTTGATAAAGCAATTGAATTAACGGAAGAATACATTTTCTCTGTAAAAACAGAAATCAATAATGCTAATGAAGCGATAAAAATCGTAACCGAACTGCTGCAAGGCTGCGATTACAAAAATAGTAATAACTTAAAGCGAAAAGAAGTTTCCAATATGCTGGGAATAACAATGGATACTCTGCGCAATTGGGAAATGAATGGTCTGTTAAAAGTTAAGAGAAAAGAAAATGGTTATCGTATTTATACTAATGATGATATAAGAAGGTTGAAAATCATCCGTTCTCTCAAATGTGCCACCTTCTCACTATCTGCAATCCTTCGTATGATGAATGAACTTGATAAAAATTCAAAAGTAGATATTGGTGATGTATTGAACAATCCCAATCATAATGAGAGCCTTATATCCGTTTGTGATAGACTGGTTATGTCTTTAAATAGTGCAAAAGAAAACGCTGACGCGATAAAATTAATGCTTTATAAAATGAAAAGTAAATATTCAAACCCTCCACTTTAACACCAGACTTTTGTTTGGTGTTATTCTTTGTTTATCACAAAAGGAGGAAATAAAAATGGAAGATATTATCAAGGTAGAAAACCTATCAAAATCATACGGAGAGCTTATTGCAGTAAATGACCTTAGTTTTTCCGTTAAAAAAGGCACTGTTTTTGGATTACTTGGTGCAAATGGTGCAGGTAAAAGCACTACAATCGAATGTGTGCTTGGAACTAAAACCTTTGATACCGGAACAGTTTGGATTTTAGGATTGAGTCCAAAAGCAAACCGAAAAGAGCTATTTGAAAATATAGGTGTTCAATTTCAAGAAGCTAATTATCAAGAGAATATCCGTGTTGAAGAACTTTGTGAAGTGACAGCATCATTTTACAAAAACCCCGCTGATTACAGAAAGTTACTTTTAGAATTCGGTATCGCAGATAAAAACAAAGCATTGGTTAAAGAACTTTCAGGTGGTCAAAAACAAAGGTTGTTTATTATTCTTGCCCTTATTCCCAACCCTCAGGTTCTTTTTCTTGACGAATTAACAACCGGCCTTGATGCAAGAGCAAGACGAGATGTATGGCAGATTTTACAGGATTTAAAAAATCAAGGACTTACTATTCTTTTAACATCGCACTTTATGGATGAGGTTGAGGTGCTTTGCAATAAGATAAGTATACTTAAAAAAGGCAATATCGTATTCCACGGAACAGTTAAAGAAGCAATTGAGAATAGCCCTTATGCTAAATTGGAGGATGCTTATCTTTGGTATACAGATGAGGAGGTATCAGAAAATGAAAACCTTTAATACAATGCTGAAAACAGAAATCAAATTATCACTTCGTGGTATGGATATGTTTATTTTCGCTATTTGCATGCCTATTATTGTTCTTGTGATGCTTGGTATTATTTATGGTAACAAGCCAGCCTTTGCAGGTGCTGACTACACGTTTTTAGAGCAGTCATTTGGAGCGATAGCTACTATTGCTATTTGTGCAGGTGGATTTATGGGATTACCTTTAGTGGTGTCGGATTACCGCAGTAAGCATATTCTGAAAAGGTTTAAGGTAACACCTATAAAACCTACAATAATTTTGCTTGTGCAGGTTACAATCTACGCACTGTATTCTTTAGTATCGTTAATTACACTGCTTACTGTTGCAACTATATTTTTCAAATTTCGTATACAAGGTAGTATTTCTCAATTTATTATCGGTTGGCTATTAGTTATGGTTTCTATGTTTTCTATTGGCATGATGGTGGGAGGTATTTCAAAGAACTCAAAAACAGCAGGAATTGCCGCAAGTCTACTATACTTCCCCATGCTAATTTTTTCCGGAGCTACACTTCCGTATGAAGTGATGCCGTTGGCTATGCAGAAAACTGTTGATATACTCCCTCTTACCCAAGGTATAAAGATACTTAAATCGTCCACTCTTGGATTGCCAACAGTCAGCATTATATTTCCAATTTGTATTTTGGCTATAATTACTGTAATCTGTTCTACGGTAGCAATTAAGTTCTTTAAATGGGAATGATTTAAAAATATTGCGTAAAATTACAAAGAACAAGTTAATAATTCTTTCATCCGTCTCGCTCTTGGAATTTACACCATTAAAGCCAGACTGCCCAATCACCGTAATTAAAAGTACCGCTACCATGATGTAGTCTACCATCGACTTTCAACTGTCGAAAAGTGTTTCTCATACGAATCAGAATTTCGGGCTGAATGTCCAGACTGTGATGAGCAGGAAATACTCCTTTAACGGGCAGCAACGCAATCTTCTCAAGCGACGTAAGATATAACTGCGGATCGGTGGAAGGATAGTACGCAAACAACGTGTCCTTGTAGACAAGATCTCCGGTAAATAAATATCCCCTTTCCGATTCCCAAAAGCATAGATGCCCCGGAGAATGTCCCGGTGTATGCAGTACAGTGATCATGCGCCCACCCAGATTAATGGTCTCTCCATCATGTAGTACCTGCGTCGGTATTCCCTGAAAGAACTTATAAGTATTGACGTCATAGCCCTTCGGTAAATCGCAACGGTCTATAACCATATTACGGATAGTATCTATCGTCAACGGAAATTCACCATTCAGCCAGTTTAATTCCGCCTCGTGTGCGTAGAAATCTGGATAGTATTCATGCCCTCCAATATGATCCCAATGGATATGTGTTGCCACAGCAGTCACTGGCTTGTCCGTTAGTTTTTTAACTTCTTCGGAAATATTGCAGATGCCTAGCCCTGTATCAATGAGCAAACACCGCTCTTTCCCTTCAAGCAGGTAACAATGCGTTTCCTCCCAATGGCGGTATTCGCTAATAATGTGAGTATTTTCATCAATTTGATCAAGTGTAAACCAATTCTTCATTTTAATTATTCCCCTTAAATAAAATTGTCAACCCAATATAGACTTCATCTAACGTGTAGTTTTCTATGTACAAAACAGTAACAACACTACTTGATGTTTATTGTTAACATTCTTGAAACTAAACACTCTCTTGAAACTAAAACATATACTATTATGTATTTTCAATGAAAGGAGTTATTGATATGTCTATTAAGTATCCTTGTCCCTATTACATTAACATACCAAAGGATATTATTACAAGCCCAGCGTTGCCGCCAAGTATGCAAAGATGGATTCATGAACCTAGTAACAACCTTGCTCTCTTGGGAGATTTTAATGCCAGCTATAATACTTTTCCTTATACTGTGAATCCTAATGTTGAGATTGTAATCAAAGGACAATTCCCCTATGCAAGATATTTAGCCTATAGTGTAATAGGTAAAGCTGACCTTACTATAGCTACAATACCTGACCGAGACCTGATTCCTGATCCTGGAAGTATAAATCCTTTTTTACCAGGTGCTAATTGGAACGCCAAAAATCGTAATTATACTTTAAAAATCCGTTTTACCCCGCCACCAGAGGGAATTGACCATTTCATTCCAGGTGCAGGTAATAACATCATTTATGCAGGGACCTTAAAAAATGGTTTACAAAATACTCATGGAACCATAGGTCTACGAATTTATGCTCCAAGTATTGGATATGATGACATCACAGGAGGTGTAGGCTTTCCTATAATCATGTATAATAACATACCAAATGATAACAAATTTTCATTTATCACTGAACCAATAAATCAAACCCTTTTTAATATTGCATTAAAACAAAAAAATAATTTTGAACATAATAAATGGTATATTTCTACTCATGAAAAGAATCATGAAGAAAATTGTGACCTATCTTGGAGTACCCTAGGCCGTGCATCCGCACTTATACAATATGATTATAATGATGCCTATATCATTTCTAATGAACTTCAAAGAAACCCAAGTAAGTTATTGTTTCTTCGTTGGAAAGCCCCTACATTTCCTGATACTTATCACAATATTGGTATCTTAGGAAATGAAGATATGAGGTATTGGAGTATGTCGTTTGTATCCCCAGTAGGCTTATTAGGGCTTTATACACTTGCAGATTTTGAGACAGTTATTGATAAAAATGCTTATGTCAACCTAATAATCAGTTTTGGTGCATCGCGCCCATCTTGCGTAACAACAGAAAATGGATTTACTTGGATCGATGCGAGCCATCTGCCTTTAATTCCCCTTAAACTTTTTTATAGAAATAAAATAGTCTCTCAAGACTTTCCTTATTCAGCAAATAATATTCCAGCTGGCGATATTGTTCCACCTGAAGTTATGGGAGAGTATTATCCATGTGGCAAATACATCACTCCTACTTATTTTAAAAAATATTTCTGCGATTGAGCTGGTTTGTTTTTAGCCTTTACAACATACTCACTACTTGTAATACATCAAATTTTTAGCTTAAATATATCCGCAGAACCACTTTGTTGAATCAACGTCACTGAAGACACTTTTCCCAAAGGATGTGTGCATGTCTCACATCCTTTAATTATTATTGCTTAAACAATACCATTAGTTTTATATTAATGATAATTGATTAACTTATAGAGCTTAACAGTCAATTTTTAAAATTTAAACCTTACAATATTGAATTCTTTCTTTCATTTATATTGCTTATATAAAAAAGAGCCACTTTTTAAGTGACTCAAATTCTTTAATTTCCATATAGATTTATAATTTGCAAATTTTTTAGTTCTGCATATTTTACAGTATATACTGTCTTTCTTTTGCTGCTATCATAGTAGCAAATCATTTTACTGCTGCGATCCACCATATATCGATTTTGATCTTTATAGCAGCCTTGTCGATAACATGTATTCAGGGTAATGACTTTATCACACTGTGAAAGAATGTCATAATAGTTGTCACGATTTACCTCATCCCAATTTTTGGCTTGCTCTTCGAATGGTATCACAGCAATTAATGTGATTTCTTTCATATCTTTGTATGTGATATCTTTTTTTAGTTTCAGCACAACGTCTGCACACAATAAATCAAATCCATAGCATGCACCAAAATAAAAGGTATCTACACCATCTAAAATTGCCTTATTGATTTCTTCCCATAGTATTTCTTTAAGTTTTCTCAGTTGCTCTTTGTTTTGCGGCAGCCTTTCACTTCTATGACCGCTAAAACAAATGGCGTTTTCTTTGTTATTCATATTCAGCGTCCTTTCAAGCATCATACTTATAATGATTATGGATATAATCCATATTTATTATAAATTATATGACTAAATTAGTCAAATAATATTGATAATATTTATATTAAGAATTGAGGTGGTAAATATAGAACGTTTAAAAAAATTACGTGAAGATAAAAAAATGACACAAGTTCGACTTGGAATAGAGCTTGGTGTCTCTCAAGAAACTATAAGCGGTTATGAAATCAATAAAGCAGTTCCTCCCGCAGATATGCTTGTTAAACTTGCTGACTGTCTTGATACATCAATTGATTATCTTCTTGGTAGAACTGATATTAAAAAATTCAATACAATAAATAAATCTGATCTGTCTGAAACGGAAACTGAGCTTATCAGCAGATTCCGTCAATTATCAGATACTAAAAAAGAAAGAGTAATGGGTTTTATTATGGGTTTATCTGAATAAACAGATAAGAGTCTGTTTTACAGCAGGCTTTTTTCATTTTAATACTCAAAAATTCACCGTCATATTTTGATATGAGGATTGCAAATTATTATCACATACGAATCGACTAAATACAAGACACGGATTTCTAGGGCTTACCTTACTAATAATAAACAAAAAAACTTGAGCATAATTAGATACTCAAGTTTTTTTATTCATTAATTTTTAGGTTCGTTCACAATTTTAAGTATATTATTTATTGATCAGATTTGACTCCACCAAGAGACTCTGATATCATAACAAACTTATTACCATCGAACTTATAAATCATTGTATTATTTCCTTTATTTTCTTTTAAAGTAATACCATCAAGTTCATATATGTAATCACTTGACCATGCATATAGAAGATTATTATCATTATTAAACTGATAATTACCTATTTTTAAATAATAATTCTCCTTGAAAACTTGTATATCCTTTAATACATGCTTCCAAGCAATTTTAAACTTACCGTTATCCACATACCACAAATATGCAGTATTACAATCAGCACCGGTACCACCTGATGAATCTATTGTCTCATATAGCTTTATACCATTGAGCTCTATAGGTTTTGACAAATTTAAACTTTCTGTATTCCAATTCTCTTCTGCAATCAGCTTAAATGCATTATCTTTTAATTTAAATATATAAAATTCCCCTATATGAACGCCTCCCGTATTCTTAACTACTAATTCCAGATCCTTATCATCATCTACATTGACCAATTCATACACAAGCTCATCATAATAACTCCCTTGCTTATCTTTACCTTGTTCTTCTATTAATGCTATTACATCTTCTTTGGTAATTTTATCAATATTGGTATTTAATAATTTACTATCCGCTTTAGCTGTAATATTTTGCAATGTTAAACCTACAATAATAAAATATACTAGGAACAACAAAATTGCAAACCTTTTGGTTTTCTTAATATTCATACTCCCTACCCCTTTATACCATATCGTACTCTTTAATTATTCTTACAGTCAGCATATTAATATTTAAAATATAGCTATTTATTATTATACACTTTTTCCCATTTTCGTCTATATCAAAATCATTTTATTTTTTTAGTAAAACTATTACATTTGAACTGTAAATCTATACCCACATGATGGACGAAGTTACTATTTGGTATTTTTGCATGAAATTAAAAGCCGAGAGTCTCTTTAATTAACACAACTTCCATTTCAATAAAACGCATCTTCTGATAATAGATCATTTGACCGCAGCAGATCCGATCTGGGCTTTTGCAGTCATAACAATGATCCTGCCTAATGGCACACGGTGTCTGAAACCCATGCCGAGCAGCATTGCGCGGCGCTGCCACATTCTGAGCACGCCATATAGCATCGTCCAAAGTTGAAACTACTTTGTTTGCTCCGACAATGAAATACACTTTTTCATGACCAAAGAGAGAACCAGCAACTCGGTTTCCTGTACCATCGATATTCACCATCTCTCCGGTTTCCGCCAAGGCATTTACAGAAGTAAAAAAAATATCAGTTGTAAGGCATTGTTTTGCGGTTGACCAAAAATCCATACCTGGAACACAATGAATAGGATCTATCACCTTATTGTGAGATGAAAGTACGTCATATAGCTTCATGGAACCCAGTGTTACAGAGTCTCCAAAGCCCACCGTCCTTCCATCTACTTTACAATCAATGTATAACTTAGCCTCTTCTGCTGTTTCAAAGCAGGAAACCTCATAGCCCTTACTTTTTAGAGCATTAATGGCTTTCTTTAATTCCATGGTCTCTCCCTCCTGTAGTCCAACTGCGTATTATTGTTATAATCTATAACTTCAATTATACAACAAATTTCACTTTTTTTCCAAAAAAAGTATATACATCAGCACTGATCCATTATCTGCTTTGCCTTGGCATTTCATCTATCTCTTTTCACCATCACCATATCCATAAACTCCTTTGCTGTCATCCGTACACAGCCTATATTCCCTCTACTAAACAACAGATAGCCGCCATCAGTGTGAACGCTTTGGAATACTGCATCCTCCTGAATGGCGACTATTTTTTATTCACCATCTATACGGATGGTCTTTAACCTATTTAGATAGTGTACTTCTTAGCAGGTATTTAAATGCTCCTAATATTCCAATATTTCTACCGCCTTTGGGAAAACATCATTTAACCTCATTTTATACAATACGCTTTCCCAAAATATCTGTCCAAAAAAGTACGTGCTAGCACCAATTACAAATGAAATTAACAAAAAAATCAGCATTGCCCTTGCTAAATTACGTTTGTTTATTTTACGACACCCACCACAGGCCCACACAATAGTAAGAATCTGCCCCATAATGGGAATACACATCAGAAAAAATATTCCCATATAGCCTCTCGTAGAAATTGACTCATAGCAACTGCCTTTTATTGGTTTGTCTGTACATGTATGTTGTGGTTCTTTAACTGATGTAGGGATAGCCGATGCCATAGTAGTAGGCGCAGTTGCTATTATTTGAGGTTGAACAGGATGCAGATCAGTTTGCTCATACTGTACAGGTACTGACACTCCACACTCATTACAAAATTTATTTCCATCCTTTAAAGGCATGCCACAACTGACGCACAATCTTGTTGACATATATATTCAACTCCTCTCAATTAATAATAATGCCTTTAATCTAAACTAGCTGTATATATAACCTCAGCATTGTCATATATGCCTGCTGCCTCTGATACCCTCCTTTGGGGTCAAACTTGTTGCTGCCAACACCAGACATAATTTTAGCGTCGAACACATATCCGATATACGGCTTTGCCCAAGCTGATATCATATCTGCATCATTAAACACAGGAAAATCAGCCATTGTATCTTTGCCTAACGCATCAGCTGTCGCTGTAAGCATTTTTGCTGCCTGCTCTCTTGTAATCTGATTGCTTGGATCAAATGTGGTAGCAGAGGTTCCGCTTACAATTCCAAGGGCATAAGCTGCCATAATATCTTTTTTTGCCCGTTCCGTAAGTCCACCAATATCGGTAAATGGAGAAGATTCAGGAATTGCAATGTTCTGCGTGGCAAGATAACTTTCTATAGTCATCTGCTTTGCCTGTTCTATGCAAGTGATAGCCAACGTACAGAACTCGCTTCTATTGACAATTTTACTATAATCACTTTGCATTGCTGGAGGTACTAGCTTTCTATACTCTGCTTCACGTACTTCTGCCAAAGCCCACGCCGCCGGTGCATCTTGCAGGTTTTGTGCCGTCAAGCGCAGTCCATTATGGCTGTTTTTTTCTGCATGATAAACACCATCCTTGCTACCGCCGGTCCACAGGGTGTTGTCAGTTTTGATTGCCGCGATATGTCCTCCTATTGTAGCATAAAGCACATCAGTTGCCACTTTCTCCGGTTCCTTCAAAGTGCTTCCAAGTACATTTGTACCCCACACCCATAAAGCATTGTCTCTTGTAACAGCCATAAATCTAGCATCATACATAGCAACATGTAGTACATTGTCCATCACCTTGACCGGAGATAAGACCGGTCCGTCCACTGTGCCGTTTGCAGTATAAAGCTTACCACTGACACCGTTACCGCACATCCACAGAGCACCATCCTTTCGAAGAATCATGGTGTTGCTGCTATAGGAGGCAACATACTGCACGTCGTCCATGATTTTAGTAGGTGATAGAACCGGCTCAATATGCCCAACACCAAGTGCTCCGCTACCTACACCATCCTTATCGGTACTCCATCCCCATAACTCGTCACTTTCATTTATAAAAAAATGACTAGAGCCGCCTGTGGCCACAAATTTAACTTTTTGTGGGTGTTCCACTTGTTCAAATTCTTTACCAGCCAACTCATACAGTCCACCGGCGGTGGTTGTAATCATCATAATATTGCTGTAATAGGCCTCAATAGCTACAGAGGTGACATCATCTCTTAGCTTGGTAGGCTGTGCTACCTTGCTCAACCCACCGATTCTGCCCCAGTACCAAAGAGAGGCATCTCTTTTGATGACTACAACCGCATATCTGTTTGCACAGACACTTTTGACATCACTCATGATTTGTACCGGCTCATCAACCGAGTCTCCGCTACCAGGAATTAAGTCTTCCACATTTTTGCCAAATCCCCAAAGCGTTCCATCCTTTGTCACATAAAACGTAGTACCCCATCCAACTGCGGTGGTACCGCTTTCACCCACTGCATAAGCCGGTACACTAAAACCCACAAATAGTGACAGCATGACAGAAAATGCTACCAACACACTCAGACATCTTTTTATTATCATAATTTTCTCCATTCCGCGCCGCTTCGCTTGCGGCACAAATCATTTAATCCTTTACTATTTACGAAATCCCCATAAATGCTTGTATAATAGCTTCTTTATCAGGGTGAGTCATCCCATAATCCTCAGCCGGAAAAATCAAGACCAAAGAATCATGAAACGTGCAATTGGCCTTCGGTGTTTTCCCGTTGATTTCCACACCAAAGATGGTAATATACCCGGATTCTTCAGCAGTTTTCAAATTTTCCTTTGTTTTTTCATCACTGCTTGTCGGGTCAAACAGATACACTTCCAACGGTGAGCCGTTAATATTAAATCCGTAACCCTCTAATGCACCTATTGATACCGCATCCTTTACCGCTTTGTCTTCTAATTTAAGTCCAATCGCTTCAAGCTGTGATTCAAAACTTGTCAAATAACGATCCATTGCACCATCGTTTTGAATACCAGAATCGCCAATCATTTCAGCAGGATCTATCGAATCAGTTTCAGAAATATTATTTTGCGATAGTGTATTTGTATCGTCTGCTTCTTGCTCTTTCTGACAGCCTGCTAACAGTAGTGCCATTATTAAAAGAAAGCAAATTATATAAATTGGTTTTTTCATGAGCCTATCATTCCTTTCACTAATTTCTTGGGGTGATGGTTAAATCATATTTATCCAATACACCGGACTCGCCTTTACCCTCATAATGGAGTGAAAAAGGCTTTCCACCATAAATTGCGTTGAATTTCTTCGTGTTTACAACTGAGCTGAATCCCAGTGCACCATGGTTATTTTCTTCGTAATCCTCTTCTAAATACATGGATAGAAGCGGCATCTCAAATCCTGGACCCAACTCGAAATCTGGCATGGCTTTAAGTACCACATCAAATTCGCTCACTAGCTCTATAAAAATAGTTCCCTCAGGAAATACAACCCCAGCGCCTGCATTAAACCCTCCTTCTCCTGCACGTAGGATTTTCAAAGAAACCGGAGGGTCAAATTCGTCTATGGAGATGGCATAATCCTCCTGTCCCGGTTGGGATATAGCATGCCAACTTGGGGATAAAAACACACCGTTCAACTGCCCTGTAAAATGTTCAAACTCCTTTAAATTCACTTGACTATCGCTGTTTAAATCTAACGTATTAAAATCAATATCCTCATCATAGTCACTCCATTCATCCTGTGTGATGGTATCTGAATGGTTAAGATCGCATTCAGAAAACATTTCTGTTGTTCCGTCCAATAAAACTTCTATTCCAGATTCGTACGGGGTAGTTTCTGCTTTTATTTCTACATCACTCCATTTTGCCTGAAGATCATACTGATAAACTTTGTTGATATAGGAAAACTCAATATCAAATTGTTTACTAAGCCCTGTAACCTCTGGTAAATCAGATTCCATTTGATTTTTTTTCGTATCCGCCTGAGATAATGTGTCCGAATCCGAAGGCCCTGTACAACCAGATAGCAAGAGAAGCAAAACGAGAGATAACATTGCTATTTGTTTCATAATTATCCTCCATATATTGATAATAGTTATTTTTCATTTAATGTAATTTGTACGAATGGATCATTCCCCGTATTTAGTAAGTGACTAATGGATACTGCAACTTTTATATTGTCGATTTCACCTTTGAACTGTACTGCTTTCTGGACTGAAGTGTTATTCTTTTCTGCTTTTAATCCCAGTTCATCCGTATAATAGAGCACTGCATCCTCAAAGGCATCTGCCGGTAACAAGAGGTCTACAAATCCACTGCTTTTCCCAGGAACCATAGAACATCCAATAACCTTTGCATCCGGATAAATTGGTACCACATCTTGAGGATAATTTTTATCCAAGTTTACTACTTCAGCGGTGTCATACGTCATCACATTGGAATCAGTATACTCGCTAGCGCTATTGTCCTCTTCTGAAATTTCCTGCCCGTCATTTCGAAGTGTCATATATACGTTTACCGCATCGCCCGTCTCTTCTATCGTAAGCCCTTTAATAAAGACATCACCAAAATCTACTCCCTCAAAGTAAGATTCCGTTTCGCCCACACCGGATTTATCTAGATTGAACGTATCAACATAAAAATCCACAATTTTATCATAATCAGCATCTACGCTGTAAAGAATGGTATAGTTGTTACCGTTAAAATTGTCTGCTTCGATAACTTGTGCGCCGGTGTAAATGGGGATTTCCTTTGGAAAGCCCTGCGGCATCCCTGCCACGACATTCTCTGACTTATTAGCCATGCTTTTTGAACCTTCTTGATTTGTATGACTTGATGAGTCGCAACCTACAAGCCCTATTAAAAGTACTATGGCAAAAATTGGAACTAACCATCTTACAATAATTTTTTTCATGAGTAATATCCTCCTATTCATCATTTCCGATTTCCCACCATGGGGGCATATGCTCCCCTGTGTATTTGTAGGAAAATTCTTCTTTTATATATCCTTTCGGATATTCAAAAGCTGTTATATCTAATAGTTCCTGTTGAAACTTTGAAAATTCATAAGTACTACCCTCTTCATCGCCTAATGATATTGTTAACTTCTTTAACATTCCGTCCTTCATATAGAAGCGATACTTGAACTGTAAGCTCTCATCCTGTTCAAAAGGAAGAGTGTGTTCATATAAGAAATACTCGTCAGTCTTGACAGTTAAGTCTGGGACAGTTTTAGCTGCTATCAACATCTTATATAGCAGAAAGTCCTCTGCCGGAGCTAGATAGGTTTTGATAATTTTGCTATCATCCATTATATAATGTACCTTTCCAGCTTTTTCAAGTTCTCTCACAGGCACAGCATTTTCATTCATATCATGTGCTATAAAAGTTTCTACCGATACATCCCCTGATTTTTGAAATGTTCTCATCGTGTTATCAGTACCCACAACAGAGTAGGTAAATGACAACTCTTCTGCGTTTGCACAAATCAGATTTAAGAATTGATAGGGCGTTATCTCATTATTTCCAAAATCAACCAATGTTGTATTGTCAGAAGCATCTGAAAGAGCCTTCTCTTTAGCAGCTATTTGTTCTGGATATATTGTATTTGATGTGTTATCCTGTTGCTGTAATATAGAAGAACAACCTGCCAATAAACTAGCAATAGTAAGTATAAAAAGGACAAATAAACTTCTTCTCAAAGTACTTCCTCCTTTATAATTTTTCTCCACAGGAACCACAGAACTTTGTTCCATGCTCATTTTCTGTACCACATTTTCCACAAAATATTGGCTTCGCTTTGGCAGTTTGCTGTAATGATTCATTTATCGTATTTATATCCGTTCCTGCGGAAGAAGACTGGTTTGTAGGTTTATCCCGCTGTGCTTTATTTAAAAGCTCTTTAAACTTGCTTGATATCCCGCACATCTTTTGATAGAGATCAAAAGTAATATGAGTTGTGGGTGCCACCTGCATATATGAAGTCATCATTTGAATCATTATATAGCTGTCAATAAAAGCAAATTTGATTGTCCAAGCAATCAAGCACGCTAATAGAAAGGCAACTAGAGGACTCCAATGTAATAGCTTAAATAGTAGTCCTACCGGTAAAAACACTGCCAGTGCAATGATAAGCATAAGTAATAAGACCTTCAGCATGGTCTTTGCTGCACTCTTCAAAAGAATTTCCCAGTTCTGGGCATAAATAACTACTCCATCTGCCGCGCTTTGGAATTCACTCTTATCTTTTTTATAAAATGTATATCCCAAGCAACATTCATCAATGTATCCAAGAGAAATAGAAACAAAAAACTGAGCTAATCCTGTTATCGCACCCATTCCCGGAATAAAGTCAAATGCCTCTCCTACTTTTCCAACCCCTCGCTGAATCTGTTTAACCGAGCCAGTAACCAGCTTATCTACAATAAAATATACACTTGATGTAACAAAGCGCTCTGTCACCATCTGCTTTCCATATTTAACCTGATTATTGGGAATTTTGCCAGTGGTAACTGCCTCTGTAATAACCGCAACATGTCCGGCCTTAATCAGATATCCCATATAATGCATTATAATAAAGCGTATTACACCTGTTCCACACAGCCAAATGATAAAGGTGATTCCCATGCCACCCTCGCCAAACAACCAGCCAATTCCCATAAGAATGGCAAATAAAATGGCAGATAGTAATACAGTCGCTATGCCCAACGCCAACTTTGCCATATTAAATGGCATTGTTTTTTGGAAAATTTGTTTCGCATTCATAAATATTACCTCCCTTATTCCATTTTTGTACCACATTCACCGCAGAATTTTAGTCCATCTGTCACAATCATGCCACAAGAAGGACAAGTTTTGTGCTGCGGTTGTTCCAGCTTGTTACCACATTCTTGACAGAACTTGGTTTCGTAGGCATTTTGCTTGCCACAAATTGGACAAATTATGCCGCCTTCGACGGTCAAATCACCCGAATTAGAGTCAACTGATGCTTGCACCTTGATTGCGTCTAACTGTACTTCTGCCTCTTTTATGGCATCATAATGTTGATCAATTTCTAACATCCTCTCGTAAACCTCTGTATCAACCGTATCTCCCAAGCGATGCTTTTCATAATAATACTCGCCAATTTGGCATATCAATTCATTTATTGCATCCCTTTCATCAGTTATTCTGCTATTTAATTTGTTTGTCTCGATTGCATCGTTTGTCATGTCTCCAATGCTTTTTGCAATATCATTCAGCTTATCAAAAAACGCCATTTGTTTACCTCCTATTCATTTTGTTAATCAATTGTTAGATCTACTATGCCTGCTCTTTGTGATGAAACTTTTAAAGTGCTAATTGCCTCTTTACACTGCATTTCACTTAAATAGGGCACACTGCTAAAAATAATTTCACCATGAAATCCAATCAGTGAAAATGTTATCCCTTCTTCATCACTTTGCATTAGAAAATATGGAGGTATGCTACGCTGTTTGCCACAGTCACAAACATCAGCAACCATTGCCGCATCTCTAATATGGGCAAGGCAGGTCTCAAGCTCTGCACGATTGGAGAAGCTACGTGATATTACGGTAGTTTTGCATTGTGAATCATTAAAAGTAAAATAATAATTTCCTATTGAATTCTGTTTAATCTCAAACACAGCACGCTTGTTAAACATTCATCCGCCTCCTTATCTTCAATATCTTCTGTTCAATTATATCTACTATTACGGTCATATAAAAAGTGTCAAAGGTCATGCGTTAGGTCATGATTTTTCACTTAAAGTAATAAAAAATGCCCTGAAGAGCAGCAACTAAGTGACTCATAGGGCATTTCTTGTATTTATTTGTATGATATAAATATGATATAATGATTTCTATGATTGAGACAGCGTTGCTGCAAGGTAGAAATCATTGAATCATGCTTGGTTGCTTGTGTCATGATATAATGATTTCTACGATTGAGACAGCGTTGCTGCAAGGTAGAAATCATTGAATCATGCTTGGCATCTTGTGTCATGATATAATAATTCATTACATTAGAATGGGCATTAATCATAAAAAGGAGGAAGCAGTATGGAAATATCTGAAAATCTGGCGGTTGAATTCAATTCCATAATCCTTTCACATATTCTTACACTTATGCTGCTTATTTTATTTACTTCTTACATTTATTTCAGAGCAAAAAAGTCTCCATTATTGTTTAGCTATCTTTCAGTTGTTGGCATGATTACACTTTGGATAATATCTAAAATTCTCAAAACGATATCTCCAATCATAGAACTTAGGTGGTTCTTCATTGTAACTCAATACTTTGCAATTGATTTTCTTAGCATCTGCTTTTTAATTTTTGCATATACTCATTCAAAAAACAGGCTGCCATCAAAAAAACAAATTATCATGTGGTCAATTTTACCAATGGCTTCATTCATAGCCATTGTTACGAACCCCTTACACATGTCTTTCTATTCTTATTTTGATATTTATAAGGATCGCTTTGGTATAACATTTTATGTCGCACAAAGCTTTCATTATATCTACCTTATCATCGGAATCTACTTGCTTGCACATGAGTTTACAAAACAGTCATTTTTCGCTGGAAAAAAGAGTCTGGGAAATATGTTTGCAATATTTGTACTCTTACCACTATCTGCTAATGTTTACTACATATTGTTTAAAATAAACCTGTTCCCATGGATTTTTCCGTTTCCGATTTTCGATTTCTCACCGATTGCCGCTTCCATCTCGCTGATATTGTTCATGTTTCCTGCCCTAAAATTCCGGTATTTTGACATGTCTCCGGTTTCACTTACTAGTCTATTTAACCTTGTACCACAAGGAATAATATTTGTTGACAAAGAACACCGATTTTATGGAGCTAACAACACCCTTTTATCCATGCTAAATCTGAACAAAAAACAGCTAACACTTAAGCAATTGGTTGAATACACAAAAGACTTGATGAATATCCCTGAAGGGTTGTTTTCAGAATTTATCACAGATAGCAAAAAATGGGATATAGAGATTATGTTAACCGATGATCGCTATATCAAGGTCACAAAAACCAACTTAAAAAACGGACATCTTCTGCTTAATTTTCATGATATTACTGCAATTAACAAAAACCATCTTCTACTTTTAATGCAAAATGAAGATCTTGAGAAATCAAACAAACTTTTGGATCAAATGGCAAGGGATACTAAAGAATTAGCTATAACCCGAACAAAATCTAAAATAGCTCAAAACGTCCATGATATTTTAGGACATTGCTTAACCGTTGTAATAGGTACTGCTGAACTTGCATCAGAAGAAACAGCTCAACAAGCAAAAAAGAAAGCATTACAAATAGAAGAACTTCTAACTGGAAGCCTCAATGATCTACGCAACACTCTCAGCGGAAACGAAATGAAGTGGGGACAAACGACCTTAACAAAAGCAATTGATTTTCTTAAAAACGATAATATCCATGTAGATATAAATATTCATGGAAATCCTTATGAACTAAGCAGTATGCAGACTGAAGCCATATATAGGTTATGTCAAGAAGCAATCACCAACTCAATTCGTCATGGCAACTCTAGGACCATCTACCTTATTTTATGGTATCATGCACAGAAGGTCGAGATTTATGCCGTGGATAATGGAAAGGGCTGTAAAAATATAAAAAAAAATTACGGTCTTACAGGCATTGAAAAAAGATTTACAGATCTTTGCGGGAATATAAGCTTTGCCTCTGATGGCGAATCCGGTTTTACGATTCACGGAATTCTCCCTAGAATTGTAAATGTTAAACCATGGCATGATTAATGGCAAAAACAGAGAGCTCTGTTCGGTCGGAAAATCCCGTTACAGAAAGAAGCTTAGATATTTTATTTTTAATGGTACCTTCACTGTAACTCAATATGGCACCAATTTCTTTATTAGATTTTCCCTGTACAATCAGCTGAAGAATTCTTATATCAACCGTATCAAACACCATATTATCAATTGTTACTTTTCTGCTTTTTGTTCCGTGTACATCTGTAACTGCTGTTTGCAGCAATTTATATGCACCTTTATGAAACAATACCATGTTATTATAAATGCACTTTATTGACATAATTAATGTTTCAGGCATCATATCCTTAATTAGATATCCGTCGGCTCCAAGTTGTACAGCCATCTTAATATTTTCATCATCCTCAAAGGTAGTCAGCATAACTGCTTTCACCTGTGGAAAAGATTCTTTAATATCTTTCAAAACTTCTATACCACCTTTACCAGGCATTCCAATGTCTAACAACGCGATATCAAGCGTTTGTCTTCGGCAGCATTCTATTACTTCATTACCATTGGAGCAGGAAGCAAGAACTTCAAACTCATCATCACGCCTCAACATTTCTTCTAACATAGAACGAAATAACAAATGATCATCAGCCACTAAAATACGAATCATATCTTACACTTCCTTTCCTGCTATTTTGCTAACAGCATGCCGCACAGTACAATATACTTCACGCAATTGAGTTGCTAGATTTTTCATAACAACATGATATGAGCAATCCTCAAAGCAATTTTGTTTAGCTTTCCCAAGGTTTAGTAATATCTTTTCAATATCATAAATCAATGTTTCTTGCACATGTTTTAGAATTATCAACCGTTCTTTCTCAGCATCTAAGGCACCTGCAACACGCACATAATTTGACAATCTTTCATTTGCCTGTTTCAGATAATAATTGCGTTCCTGTAAAAGTTTTTCACTTTCCTTCATTGTGGAAATATCCTCAAGCACTGCTGTATATCCCAATTGGCTTCTGTCATTAATTACAATAGGAGTAATTTTAAGAATATAGTATTTTTTTGCATCATGAAATGTAAGCTCACATTCTGCAGTGCCTTTAATTGCGTCAATCCCCTTGCCGTTTTTCCAACATGCAGAACAATTTAACTCCATAAAAGAAATAAGCTGGTTTATTTCCTCAATATTCCCGAACAAATAGGTATATTTTTTAGGATGATTAATATGAGTAATGTCACCATCTCGGTCTACCACAAAAACGATGTCATCAACACTTGACAAAGCTTTAAGTATATTAGGAGACAAATTTTGATAATTATTCTTTCTACTCCAAACAAATATTACAATCAGTCCAACACTGATACTAGCCCACATAAGCATGAAGGATAACCTTGCAATCTGATAATATACTTTGGATAAGGAAAGCACAAATACAGCAGAACTCATCATATTAAAAATCAACCAGCTTACAGTGAATAATGATACGATATATATATTAGCAGTAAAATAGCTTCTTCTATGCCTTACCGTCATATACATATTGAAAGAACAGATTGCTATGATTGCGGTAATGGTAATGACTGCTGTAAAAAACGGATAATAACTGAGCGTCCTACCCATAGGGAATTCTCCTCTCCATTGATCATCGTCTGAATGGTTAACATGATTTTTATTATATCAAAAATTAATGAAAACTTCATCTGATTTTTAACACTATGGCAGTACGATTCTTTTACAACAAAGATGACAAATCAGGGCAAGGTGGTATATATTCTTGCGTTTTTGCTTACGGTCTGCCACAATTTTTGTAAAGAGAAAAAGGTTTAGTATCATCCATACATTTACTATATTTCACTTCTCAATAACTTTTCCTTTTGTAGTCCAGTTGCATATTATTTATAATTTGTAAATTTAATTATACAGCAAATTTGAGTTTTTTCAATGATATAGGTTTAACTTTACTTGGCTCCAATAATCGTACATGAAAACTAGAATCTTTAGCTGTCATGGGCCAAATATTTAGATTTTGAATTTTTTAACTTGTCAATCTTGACAATTGTATTTGGTTTTCTTAATTAACTTGGGCCAGCCCTGTAAGCCTCCCGAATCATTGCAAGGTACAGAATTCTATGATTTTATATCTCTTGTTATTTTTTCAAGCAGCTTAATTACTTCATGACCATTTCTCCCATATTCCATACGTTCAGAATTACTAATTAACTGGATGAAATATTCTAGTTCATTTTTTAATGGTTGAGAATAGACATAATCTATTTTCTCAATTCCTTCATTTTTACTTTCAGGGCAGCTCCCTTTCATCTCAATTCTTTTTTTATGCAAAAAAATACTTTTCTCTTGTGAACAATCATCAAATGAAATCATGGCTTTATCGCCAACTATAATAATCTTCTGCTCTTTTATTGGATATAGCCATGAGACGGTTATAAAAGCTTTAACATTTTCAGGATATGTCAGCTCAACATTGGCCATATCAAGGATATCTGGCTGCAAAAATGATGATCCTAATACTTTTGTTTCTATGGGAAGCTGTTCAGTAAGATAATTTATCAGTGATATATCATGTGGTGCAAACGACCATATAACATCCTCCTTTTGTCGAACAGTCCCTAAATTTAACCTAGATGTACTGATGTATCTAATTTTTCCTATCACTCCTTTATCAATCAGTTCTTTTATTTTAATTATGGCCGGATGAAATAACAGTTGATGCCCAACCATTAGTTTTCCGCCATATTGTTCCGACATCCTTATTAAAGTTTCTGAATCCTTTGATGATAAGGCCAAGGGTTTCTCAATTAAAACATTTTTGCCTTTTTCCAGCAGCTTTCTTCCCAATTCAACATGAGTTTTCGCAGGCGTTGCAATCACATATCCATCAAAACCACCGGAAATTGCTTCTTCCAAACTGCTGAAACCCTTAATTCCGGTATATATACTTTTAAGGGATTCCAGCCGTTCAAGATTTACATCAACAATTCCTACAAGATTGCCCATATCATATAATGTTCTGATATGGTTCTCTCCCCATCGTCCTCCTCCAACTACGCATAATGAAATCATATTTTCCCCTTTCATCCTCCTTTAAAACTGAACCCTATAATGCGGATAGTTATACTGAGGATATCTATACTGAGGTCTTATTTTAATACCTTCTTCAATATTGTCGACAATGTTCACTTCAATACACTTTATACCGCAAACCAAACAACATATCTGTTCATTTGCTTCCATTAAAATTTGGGTTGATTCATTTCTTTCAATTAACGTATCCAGATAATTGGCTTGTGTATATAAAATGCTTGCCACTGCTGTTTCAAATTGTGTAGCTGACACAATTATATTTTGGCCTAAACCAGTTATATTATAATCCACTTTATTTTTCCTCCATGCGCTGTCCAATAACAAACTATATCTACACATTCAAATATACAAATTATGAATTCATGTATTTCTAAATTATAAAAACGGTAGATCAGTAGATTATTAGGATGGCTTTTTTGTTTTCTATTTAAATACCTATCCCCCTATTCAAAAAATATTTCTAATTTATCTTTGAAATAGAATCGTAGGTTTATAATTAAATGGTTATAATATATTATGAATGATTTGAAAACTAGTGCCATAATATCTACTTTTTAGCAGACTCTTATTTTGTAATAGCTCAACCACAGGATTTATTTATAAAAATAGAAAACTAAAGAGATCTTTTTACCGAAATACTTTATTACCAACTTAAATTCTTTCTATATTATCTCTAATTTTAATATGCTCCATGGCATTTTGGGTGTCAAAAATCAGTTTCGCATTATATTGAATGAACTCATAATCATAGCAGCTATGCTTCGTAGATATAATAATCATATCCGCATTTTTAATTTCGTCAGCGGTAAGCTCCACGCTATTTAAATCAATCCCTTTCCATTTAAAATCAGGGATATAAGGATCAGAATAGCTTACGATTGCCCCTTGCTCAATCAGTTCTTTTATAATTTTCAATGCCGGACTTTCTCGGAAATCACGAATATCCGGCTTATATGCAACACCTAATATAAGTATTTTAGAACCATTTAGTGCTTTTTTATATTTGTTTAATATTTTCATAGCTCGTTCTACTACATATTGCGGCATATAAGAATTAATCTCTCCGGCTGCTTCTATCAGACGAGAATGGTAATCGTACTCTTTTGCCTTCCAAGTCAAATAGTAGGGATCAAGAGGAATACAATGGCCACCTACTCCCGGTCCTGGATAAAATGCCTGAAAGCCATATGGCTTTGTTTTTGCAGCCTCAATCACATCCCATACATCTATTCCCATTTTGCTGCATATAATACACATTTCATTTGCTAGTGCAATATTTACATTTCTATATGTGTTTTCAAGAAGTTTTTCCATTTCTGCAACTTTAGAACTGGACACCTCAAATATTTCCCCAGATAGAACATTTTGGTATAATGCAACAGCTAATTGTGTGCTTCTTTTACCAACACCACCTACCACCTTAGGAGTATTTTGAGTTTTATAAATCAGATTTCCAGGATCAACCCTTTCAGGAGAAAAAGCAAGGAAAAAATCTTTTTCACATCGCAATCCTGATTTTTCTAATAACGGCTTCACCAGTTCATCTGTGGTTCCCGGATAGGTAGTACTTTCAAGTACGATCAACATCCCTTCATGGAGTCCCTTGGAAATATTTTTTACAGACTCTTTAATGTAACTTAAATCCGGCTGTTTATGTTCATCCAATGGAGTGGGTACACATATTGCTACACAATCTACATCCTTAATAAAGTTCCAATCATTCGTAGCACTTAATAAACCTGACGTAGTAATTTCAACGAGATCTTTATTAAATATGTCTCCAATGTAATTAACCCCATTATTAATCATATCCACTTTCTTTTTTTGAATATCAAATCCAATCGTTTTATAACCTGCTTTGGCTTTTTCAATAGCCAAAGGAAGGCCTACATAACCCAAGCCCACTATACCAATAACAGCCATTCGGCTCATGATTTTATTCATGAGATCTTCTTGTAATTCTTCATGTTTTATGTTTAAAATATCCTTGATATTATCCTGATTATCTAATTGCATTTATTACACCTCAGTTTTTATAAACTTATTTTTTTAAATAATCCTATAAATAAAACATTTATCAATTTGCAGTATGCTTGAGAGTTACGAGGAGTATATTAGCAACTGAATCTATCTCTTCTTCTGTCAAGTATGGATGCATAGGTAAACTTAAAATTCTTTTGCTTATATCTTCAGCAATTGGAAAATCATTCTCTCTGTAACTTAAATGATTAAAAACAGGCTGCAGATGCAATGGAGTTTTGTAGTAAATTGCAGTAGATATGCCCGCTTCTGCCAGTTTATTCTTCAATAAGTCTCTCTCCTTTTCATTTTGACTCAGAATAGAGTATTGTGCCCAACTGGATTTGTACCCTTCCTCTACAGATGGGGGACGAACCACGCCCTGTAATTTCTTACTGTATAATGATGCAATGCAATTTCTAAGATCAAGCTCTTGATTAAGAATCGGCAATTTTGATAGAAGTACGGCGGCTTGTATTGTATCAAGACGGCTGTTTAAACCTATCCTCACATTGTTATATTTGTCTTCGCCTTGCCCATGAATACGAATCGATTTAAGGATTTTATACAGTTCATCATCATCGGTGAATACAGCTCCGCCATCACCATAGCACCCTAACGGTTTTGCAGGAAAAAAAGAGGTAGCTGCCGCATCTCCCATGCTTCCGGCTTTTTTGCCGTTTAAACTGCTTCCAAAACTTTGTGCTCCATCTTCAAGGATTTTAAGATTATATTGATCCGCTATGGACTTAATATTTTCATAGTCAGCTGGTAATCCAAACAGATCAACAGATAAAATAACTTTTGGCTTTAATACGCCGATCTTTAAAACCCTGGTAATCTCTTTTTCCAATTTCATTGGATCTAGATTAAAACTATGACGATCAATATCTACGAAAACCGGGGTTGCCCCTAAACGAACAATAACCTCTGCCGTAGCTACAAAAGTAAATGGTGTAGTAAATACAGCATCCCCAGGACCTATACCCCAGGCCCGCAAAGCCAGCAGTAGTGCATCTGTACCACTTGAGCAGGTCAAAGCATGTTTTACACCTACATATTGCTCAAGCTGACTCTCCAATTCTTCTATTTCAGGTCCCATAATGAATTTTCCATGTTGAAACACTCCGGCTATACGTTTTTCTACATCCTCCTGAATCGTATTATATTGTTTTAAAAGATCATTCATCTGCATAATCAAGTACCTCGCTTAACTTCCCATCACTTTCCACATATTTTTTATTACATTTATTACACTTCCATTCATCATCAAGTTTATTCCCGCATTCACAGATCCATCCTTTACGTTTGGCTGGCACTCCAATCATAAACCCATAATCTGGAACATCAGAAACAACTACCGATCCTGCAGCAATAAACGCATGTTTTCCTATAGTATTTCCGCACACAATCGTACAATTAGCCCCTAAAGAAGCTCCTTCCTTTACCAGTGTTTTTGCATAAAACTCAGTTCCCTTTTGAGGATATTTACTACGGGGAAATTTGACATTGGTAAAAACCGAAGATGGTCCGCAAAAAACATAATCCTCCAATTCTACTCCTTCATAAATAGAAACGTTATTTTGAATTTTTACGTTGTTGCCAATTTTTACGTTTAATGCAATATTTACATTTTGACCTATACTGCAGTTTGTACCTATCTCTGTGTTCTTCTGAACATGACAAAAATGCCATATTTTAGTTCCCTCTCCTATTTTCACATTCTCATCAATATAGGAACTGTTATGAACATAATAACTTTTTTTGTCAACCAGCAAATTCCCTTCGGTATTGTGCAACTCTTCTTGACTATATAAGTTTTTATGAGCATTTTTATGATCTTCCATAGCGTTATCATTTTTCTTAACTAATAATTTTTTAACTACCATATATGCTCCTCACTATTAAAGTATTGTTTGTTTATTATTCATTAAAAAAGCCGGCAATGCCGGCATTTTATTATAAACCAGAAGTATAAATGCTCGTTCCAGCTGCAATCTTTCTTACGATTGTACTCTCAAGAGTTGACAATGCGCTCATCATAGTGGATATTTGCCTATTAACAGTAGTAAGTGCATCTATGCTTAAGCTGCCTGCAGAGTAAGCAGCGATAATTTTCTGGAGTTTACTGCCTTCTGCACCAATAATTTCAGCAGAACTGGCTTCAAAGTATGCTGCTGATAGCACCAATTTTGCTCCCAGAGTAGTTTGGGCCGTAATATTTAATGCTGGTATGCCCATGTCGACACCCCTTCCTTTTTTGATACTCTATATTATGCATATATTTTTGTTATTGTTCATTGATTAATCAATGCAGAGACACACATAACATCTATAGCCTTAATATATTGTAATAGTAGAATTCTTGCAGTTGCTTGTCCTGTTATTTTATAAATTTTTTAATCCTTAGGAGGAAAATGTGAAAGATTTAAGTATTGTTATCTTATACCGAAAGAATTACATACTTCCATGTATGGAAATTCTTAAGCCCATTATGGAAGCTTATGACACTGAACTTATTATAATCAGTAATGAAAGTATCCATGAGCAAATTCCTTATAAGTACGATAAGATAAAATTCAGTCAGGAGTATAGGAATTTCAAAGAATTTTGTATATCTTCCTGTCTTGGTAAGCGAATTATGCTAATTGAGTGTGGTATGACTTTTACTCCCACTTTGATAAATTTCATTATGGAAAACCTGAAAAATGATGATTACTTTAATATTTCCTGCACCATTAGAAGTTTCTTGTCTTCCGATAAGAGGGACGTGTTTATACACAATGAAGTCATTCTATATAATCGCGGAATTACCGGATTTAATCAGTATTATACAGACGATGTCGTTTTGGATGTTAGTTTTATACAACCTGGCACTCAAACTATTGATCTTTATATAAGTAGATTAATTGAAAAAAAAGCTTTTAATGAGCTATACCTTTGGTTTTCACTTTACATCAAGGATCTGAGTCGTGAAGATCAAGCTTACTGCTACACCAGACTTGAAAAAATCAAATCAGAAATGCCGGAAACAGATTGGCATACACTTGAGAAGCTTTTCATAAATTCAGAAACTGAAAATATTTATAATGAATTTCTTACATGCAGGAATGGCTATTTATCCCAAAGTATGAGTATCTGGGATATTATCAACAAAATTGAAAAAATCAGTATCTCCCTTGATGACAACTATTTCAGCTGGCTTTTAAAAGATTTTATTATCCAAGAAAAAGGTTCTTTGGATCTCATAAAAAATTTACCGGAAACAGTATTAAAAAACTGCCTGCTATATCTGCTTGAAAATGATCCAGATTCTTGGGAATATCTGAATACCTTTCTTTCAAACCTGATGAATACTCAAAGCACACAAAGCTCTGCTAAAAACATAACTGAATTTACAAAAAAAGAAACAGCTGCTTTTACTAAATTCACTGCCGTATGCCTTGAATATATGAATAATCACGTTTATTCTCAAAGAAATAAAGATATCATGATGAATATTTTCACCAAGTATACGGCTCTTGGCGAAAATCAAACGTTTATGCGAAAATTTCCCAAAGGATCAAGAATTATAAATACAAGGATGGAAAAGAAACTGATCGTCGCAATGAACAAAGTGCATCACATGGATGCAGATCATGCAATTGAACAGACCTCTCATTTATGTAAAAAGAATATAAACAAAAACAATATACTGCGATATTATATCCAAAAACTCAGATATACCAATACGATCTATAGCAAAATTTTAAGTATATGCATGATCGTAAAGGATGAAGAGAAAAATCTTTCAAGATGTTTATCCAGCATACGCCCCCTTATGGATTGCGGACTGGCAGAGCTGATTATCGTTGATACAGGTTCGGTTGACAGCACCGTTAAAATTGCTCGCAGCTATACCGATAAAGTATATCTTCATGAATGGGAAGACAACTTTTCTAAAGCAAGGAACCAGAGTGTGATGTACAGTGATGCTGAATATATATTTATCATGGATGCAGATGAAGAGCTTCGCCCAGCAGATACTGAAGCTCTTAAGGTAATATTTTCCGGTGATGATTACCATCAACTTAATACCTTTACTTTAAACATCATCAGCTATACAGATACAGAATTACAAAATTACGCAGTAATGGCGCAGCCTCGAATATTTAAAAATGATTATTCATTCCGTTATTCAAGCTCAGTTCACAATCAGCCTCTCTTCCGTAATCCATTAAAAAATCTAGAAATTGGAGTCCTTCATTATGGATATATTATGACACCGGATATCAGAGAGAAAAAATATCAGCGGACGACCACATTGCTAAAAAAAGGAATCCAGAACAATCCACGCAGTATTTATTTTCATTTTCAACTGTGCAACAGCTATGCTATGTATGGAGATCTAAAAAATGCCTTAAGGCAAGTAGAAATTTATATGCGCTTGATCTCAGAGGAAACTGAACTGCACGATAATGTTCTCATGTACTACAACAACGCCGCCGCAGTTTATATCAACTGTTATAGCTACGATAAGTCCGAAAGAATATGTGATAAAGCCCTTGATATCGAACCTGATTTTATCGATTTTATTTATTATAAAGCATTTATTCGTTTTGAGCAGGAGGATTATGAAAATGCATTACCCTATTTCAAGCAATATCTTTCCCTCATAGATCATTATGGTCAAATGAAAACAAGTAATGACGGACGATTTGCCTTTTACACAATATGCTCACATGAGGATATTAAGAGAATGCTGCTTCAATCACATTACAGGCTTCATCAATATGAAGAATGTATAAATGATATGTATACGATTAATTCTGAAACGGTACGGATAAACTGTATTTACGAGTTCATGAGTTCCTGTTTGAATACAGGGAATACTTTAACATTAGCAAATTTCTATGCAAAATATGCAGCTAGTTCTGCTAACCAATTATTTGAAAAGACCTTTCGCTATTTTGAGAATGTACTTCAGAATGAAGCACCTAAAAATACATTTTACGAGCTGGATAAATACTCATGGGATGCCTTAGATTTTGAAAGTTTCTGGCCGTTTTTATATGAAATACTTCTAGAAATATTGAAATTGGAAGCCGAAAACATAGAGGAAGAGCAGGCACTGATTCGATATAAAAAAATTTTACAGCTGATCCTTCATAGAACAAAAAAGCTACTATATGGCTATCTTTCTGCAGAAGAGTTGGTTGATATATATAGTAAATATATGTTTATCTGTTCAAGACTTACTGCTCTAGGAAATGTTGATCAACTTGAAATAAGGGAACGAGCTTTTATAAAAAAAATCCTAGAGGCATATAAAGTAACAGATTCTGCCAAGGCAATAGAACTTTTACAGGATGCCATTTTAGAATACCACGAAATGAAAGGAATCGTAGACTTATCTATTGATATTCTTTTTAAACCTTCCTCTGCAAAAGATACAAAAGTGCCACAAGACGTAACTGTAGAATCGGATGCAAATAATGTTGAAAAAGAGATCCATGACCTAGTGGATAAAATAAATGAGGAGATTTTACAATTGGAAACTGTATCAACAGAAACTAGTGAAGCTCTATGCCAAAACATTTCTGACATCAATAATCTGATAACTGAACTGGAGAACTATAATAATTTACTTCCTGTACAAATATATTTATGCCGATTTTACAGTTTAACAAAACAGTATAAAAAATCTATGGAAGCTTATTGCCGCCTTAAACTTCATAATCCATCAGAAAACTCCGTTCAAAAAGAGAAACTGCTTATACCTCCTAGTTTATTACAATCGAATCCTGATCATTTGAGAATTCTTCATGGAACGATGGATAATACTGAAAAGACAATCCGAACAGTTAACCTGTTAAAGGAAAAAGGATTAGATGCAAAAGCATTAAACTATATTCCCAGACAGTGTAAGTATACTTGTGATTATGAAATGGATGTCAATCAATTTGAAAATGGCGCAGTCATTTTAGATCGGACAATTGATGCCACCGCAGTACTTATTCCTTCCTACGATATTTTTCATTTTCATAATGCAACCTCTCTTCATTTTAATCATGATGACCTTGCCATACTTCAAGAATTCAATAAAAAACTTGTGGTAGACTATTGGGGGCAAAGCGTGCGTACTAGCACTAAAGCCGCACAGTTAAGCCCATACATTCAACTTTCACCGGAAAATGATTTAGAAATATTAAAGAAATTGGAGCTTTTTTCAAAGTATGCATCATGCTGTATTGTAGAAAATCATGAAGTGTATGAATATGCAAAAGACTTCTTTGAAAACATTCAAATTATTTCACCGTTTGTAAGACCCTCTGTTATTGCAAGGACTTATGTTCCTTACAAGATTAATAGTAAGTTCACCATTATCCATTCACCGGAAAACCGCAGAATAGCCGGGACAGAATATTTGCTAAAAGCAGTTGAAGAATTAAAAGAACAATATTCGTTTGATTTTCAGCTTACTGAAAATATTCCTATTGACCAAGCTCAAAAAATTTATCAATCTGCCGATCTCATAATTGATGAGCTTTTGGTTGGTTCATATAGCAGGTACGCTATAGAAGCCATGGCCATGGGCAAGCCTGTTATGGGATATATCAGTGATTTTATGAGAGATAAATACCCCAAAGAACTACCTCTGATTTTAACTACTCCTGAGAGTGTGAAATCAGATCTTGAAAATATTCTGCAAAATAAAGATATGCTAATAGACATAGGAAAAGCCGGCTCAAGCTTTGTGCAGCAATACCATAATGCAGATACACAGATCGACAAACTAATTAAGCTTTATCATGATTTAGTATGAATGTAAGAACATCCAATCTGCCTTTTAATAATGAAACCCCTCTGCTTAAACTGCCCTCCCAGAAGTTAGATTTTTAGTTCTAACTTCTGGGAGGGCAGTTTAACTGTATGGTTGGCTCTTTTTAGTATATTTATTAATTTACTATTTACACGAAAAGGAGAATTATTTTAAGTTGTTTTACCTTCAACCAAATGTATATATTTTTTTGCATGAGCCTTATAGCTATACTGATTTTCTATATCAAGCCTTGCCTGTGCCCCTATTTTATTGTAACGTTCATCTTCCATACGAAATACTTCCGCAAGCCTATCGGCCAATAGTTCCACATTTTCTGGCTGCACTAGAAAACCATTTTTACCATCCTCAATGATTTCCTTCATTCCTCCTAGTGAAGAAGCAATCACTACCTTACCGCAAGACATACCCTCCAATAGCGAAATTGATGTAGCTTCCTCAACATTGTTTGATTTAATAGATGGAATCAATATAAATCTTGCTATTTTATAAAACATTTGAATCTCATCATGAGAAATATTGCCAAGCAGATGAACAACCTGCCCAAGGCTATCTTCATCATATTTACCATCGTCTACTATATGGGAAGGGTTATGGGAGCTTTCACCGTTTTTATCGATATATTCCTGAATTGCCTGACGCTCTATTCCATCTCCTGCAATAATCAATCTGAAATCCTTTATTCCTCTCCTTATTAATTCACTAGCAGCCCTCACAGCAATCATTACACCGTTTTTAGGAACCAATCTTCTCGGAACTAAAATAATATTATTATGTGAAATTTCATGAGCATTTATTATCTTATTTAAAATATTATTTGCACAGTTTTTATCGCTCTGATACATTTCAGGGCAGAAAGAGATATCATCTGCAGCATTCTTCAAGACAGTAATTGGGGTTGGATTCTCTAGTTGAATATTTGTAACATACTCTTTTATTCTTGTATCAACTGTGATTATTTTATCTGAAATTTCATAAGCTCTCTTTTCATAGTGAATAAAATATTTATATACGGGAGTACCTTTTAATAATAATCCATAATCTACATTTTCATCGGTGAAGTATCCATGCAGAGTAGTCATAATAGGCATAATAAATTTGAGTCGTTTTATCACATTATATGCAGCCATAGCTGCCACTACATCCTGGCAGCTTATAAAGCTATAGTAATTTGCCATTAATGCTTTCTCAATTTTTTCCTCCAGTTGTTTTTGAATGGCGTAAATCAAATAAGCAAATGAAACGTCTGAAGAATCTGACAGCTCTTCCACAGAAAGATTTTTCAGTAAATCATCCTCAACTTGACCCTGCAGATAATTCATAGCCTTCTTACTATCAATTGTTGCCTTAGAATCATACTGATAGGTTACTAGGCTGCATGGAATATTCTGCTCTTGGATACCTTTCATTAACAGATGAATATGAGTGTGCTTTCCACCAACCGCTCTGCCTTCTGCCGGATCATCGGTAGACACTACAAGCACTCTTTGATTCCTATTATCTATCAACAAGTTCTTTCCTGTCCGGTCCTTATCTAATGGGTTTATTTCATCCAACTGATTCCTTTGATTCTCCCAGTATATTGTCTCTTCTTCAAACAGTTGAGGAATGACTTGTTTCTTTTCATCACCTGTTTCCATTTGTTCATAATATTGACTAATATTAGTAAAATACTCTGAAATCAGTTTATAATAAGTACCTTGATTCGTCAGGAAATCACGATTCAGATCCATTTGAATAAAATATCTTCGAAACAGCAGATCTTCAAACTTAATCTTCCCTTCAACAACCTGCTTAAAGTTGTCATTATCTGATGCAAAATTAGCCTCATGCTGTCTATAGAAATACATGGGCTCTTTTATGTGCAGGAATTCACAAGTAAGAATATTATCAATATAGAAAGGGACATTTTGCTCTGTATAATTCAATATTACATTGGAAATATAATCTCTTCTAAAAAAGGATACATCCGGTATGACCGAAGAAAATCCAGAAAAGGTATCCATCAATAGCATGATAGGATGTTCATAATCCTTGAATCTTGTTTCACCTATAACATTACCATTACTGTCTATGAGGGTAAAATCCATATAAACAAATTTTAATTTTGATTTTTTAAGCATGGCTTCAGTGCAATCCATTATATACTCCCTATGGATAAGATCATCACTGTCTACACGAGTTAAAAAATTACCCTCAGCTTTTTCCAAGCCATACTTTAATGCATTAAGCTGTCCTGTATTTTCTCTATGGAAATATCGAATTCTCTCATCACTGAACCCTTTGACAATTTCTTCTGAACTGTCCGTAGATCCATCGTTGACTATTATAAGTTCTATATGACGATAGCTTTGGTTCAGTACACTTTCTATCGCCTCTTTAAGGTATTTTTCCCTGTTATAGACGGTCATAACAATACTGACCATAGGTTCCTTTGGGTTGGTCTCACAAAGCTGGTGTAGTTCCTCGATAAGAATTTTGTTTATGGAATCCATATTATACTTTTCATTTACAAATTCCCGGTATGTCATGGAATCATAATCCTGTGAAAGCATGGCCACAGCCTCACTTATGGTGTTAAAAATAAGATGCTCCAAATATATTTTGCGAGCACCTACAAAGTTGTGAATGATGGGCTTTATACCTTTTGCCATTGCCTGCATAACGCTCATATTCTGAGATTCCAGTATACTGGTACATAAAATATAATTCTTATCTTCCAGCCATTGGTCCAGATCATCCTGCCATCCTTCATAAATAATGTCTTTCTCAAAACCCCATTCCCGAATCATCTGCCTAAAATACAATATATCTCTGTCATCTTGAAAGCAGCCTGCTATATGAAGCTTATACCTGGGATCCTCATCATGTATAGCCTTAAATGTTTGAAGCAAAAGCATAGGGCCTTTTTTATAATTTATATATCCTACATATGCAATATGGAAGCCAGGTTTTCTCTCATTGAACTTAAACCTCTTCATGTCAATGCCATTTGGTATAATCACTGTTTTTTCTCTGGCAATACCAAACTTTTCAATCCCTTGCTCTCTGATATGTGATGCAACAAAAATAACTTTATCTACTGTATCCCAGTTTACTTGAGACGGATAATCGGTGAAAACCTCATAGCTGTGAATTCTGCATATGATTTTCTTTTTTAATGCCATAGGGTGTCTGCTGCCATAGACAATAAGCTCATCACACCATTCAAACCAGCATATTTCCCCCCACTCCATCTCCTTATCAATATCATTACATACTTTTCCATTGTTACAATCTACTGCATTAGAGATACGAACTATTTTAGTATCATAAAATCCTGCAAGATCAGCAGCTATTTCTTTTATAAAACTGTCCATACCCTCTTTTACAAAAATCACAAGTCTAACAGATTTATTTTCAGCCGATTTATTTTTATTCATTTGAATCATTCCCTGCCCCTTCATATATTCTTATAGCAAATATATGTTTGTGCTTGATTTAAAATGCCACGGCACTTTTTGAACGTTTGTTAACTCTTAATTTTTAAGTATCCTTTTTCTCTAATATATATAGTACTTATTTTTCGTCTTATATACTAACATCGCATGTTAATTATAAAAAAATTTATTTCACTAAATCTAACGCAGAGGTTTCACCAAATAAAGCGTAATCAAACGTAAATAATTTTACTATTGAGTACGATACCGAATAAACTGTGATTCGAATAAAGGATAATGATCTTTTACATTACTCGTATAGTATGTCCTCAATATTTTAAGGTCTACAGCGCCTTTCTTGACGATTACAAATAACTGAGGTTTTTCATTTTATACCAAATCAATAGTAGCTTTAATCAAGTCATATCATCCCGAAGAGCATCAATAATATTTTCTCTTTTTATCTTCCTGACGGCATACATCATAGTAACAAAAATTACGAGAAGTACACTAAACACGCTGATTCCCATACTTGCCCACGGCAATACAAAATTGATGCCATCCGCTCCGCCGACAAACATCCCTTTGTAAATCAACCAGGAAGAGAATAATGCTATGGGAATTCCAAAAAGTAACGCCCTTATACCATAAAAGGCACACTCAAAACGCATCATTTTATTGAAATCGGCATCAGACATCCCCACAGAGCGGAGCATAGCAAGTTCTCGCCGGCGCAACTTGATATTCGTGGAAATCGTATTGAACACATTGGCCACCGCAATCAGTGAAATCATAATGATAAACGTATATGCGAATACGTTGGCAATGAAGATATAATTTCGGCTCTCCTCAAGCATTTCAGACGTATTCAAAATAATATATGAGGCAGTCATTCCAACGCTCTGAATCATGGTTTTCATTTCTTCCATAGACTGCGATGGATTCTTTGACTGAAAGGTCATGCCCTTCACCATGATATTCGACGAGATATGGGAGGTAGCAAGTGTCTCCATGCTCGAATAGGGTGCCATCACCTGAAAAAAGTATGGCTGCTGCTCAGAGGTTTCCACAGTTGGGGGTGTATCCGGAGGCGTGATTTCTACACAGGTAATACTTACATTTTTCCCATATTCTGTATTTAAATCGCCATCTGCTTCGGGCGTAACGCTAACATCCAGGAAAGAACTTGTAAACATGTCATTAAGCTGGCTGACCCCATCCACCTGACTGCTGTTGTCCTGCATTTTAGCAACTGCAATCAGTTTTCCATTTTGCCCCATATATTCCTCAGCGGGTAAGCCCAAATCTTTGATCATTTCCAGATAAGTATTACCATCCAGAAACTGGATTTTTATTGGCAGATTCACAGTTTTGTCTGGTGGCTGTACTCCAGCAGATTCCCAGTAGCCATCTGAAAGCTTGTCTGTATGAACCGTACAGATATACTTCATCACAACTTGATACGAACTTTTGGTAATACCATCGGCGATTTTCAGTTTGTCGTAAAGGTTCATCATTTCGGCATCGTCCATATCCTGCGTACCAAAACCAATATCATAGGTAGTAACCGCTTTCGCCTGCGCAGATGCCATCCTCAAATCCGTTACAAAAGCACTTGTTGATACAAACAACACAATGCTTAGAACAAGTGACAGAACAATGCTGCGATAGCATTTCTTGTTCCTTTTAAAATTCTTTAGGGCAAGTGTTCCCTCCAAACCGTAAATTCGCTGTGCCAGTTTCGATGTATTCACGGCTTTGGATTCCACTTTAACCGCATTTGTCTGGCGAATACATTCCATTACCGGCATGCTGGCAGCCTTGCGAGCCGGAATATCAGCTGAAATCAGGATCGTTACCATGCTGACCACCGCTGCCGCAAGGATTGCAGGAGCTGATACCGTCAAGGTCAAAGGTACACCGGCGTATAGAAGATTTACGAAGTTTTTGGCAACGATGCCAATCACAAGTCTGATACCGGCTATACCGACGATTACACCAATCGGAATGCCCACTGCACCGATACAAAGCCCTTCAAAGAGTACTGAATTTCTCAACTGCTTTGCAGTGGCTCCCACCGATGAAAGAATACCAAACTGATGTGTGCGCTCATTCAAGGAAATGTTGAAAGAATTATAAATGAGAAACACTGATCCGATCATGATGATAAGAATTACAATGCCACCAACTGAGTACAGAAGCGTGTTGAATATCTTATCGCTCGAATCGTCCGAAAGGCCCATGAAGCGCAATACAGCATTATTTAAGATGTAAGAATGGCTTCTATCTATACTTTTTACATAATCATGAACTTTACGTGGATTTTTTAGCTTAACAAATAAGCTGAGATCCTCCGCCGTGTCTGTAGTATCTGAGGTTGTGATTACCGTGTATCCCGGCGCAAAATCTTCCTCAAAGTAAGGAGTTTGGCAGATACCAACCACAGAGTAAGTTCTCTCGCCTTGCGGTACAAAAGTTTCACTCTCGGCAGTGTACGTATCACTCTGGCCAAGCTTCTCGTTTCCATACATGCGGTTACCGGCAGCAAGTGTAATGGTGTCACCCACATTGAATTGAACTTTGCCCTTTGTCATGACACTCCCTGAAACAAGAATTTCCCCGCTATTTTTCGGCAGCCTGCCAGATAACAGAGTGATAGGCAGTGCATCAAAGGATTTCTCGCTGAATCCTGCGATAAAAAGATACGGTTTATTGGGATTTTTCCCACCATCAAGTTTTGCGTAACCGATATTTTCAAATGTTACTGTATTTGCAACTTCATCGTTGTTGGTCTGTTCTTGTACAAAAGAGGAATCCTCATCCAAAAACGCAACATGCCAATCACCGTATTTTTGAGCAGCACCGTTTGCCATATAGTTCAGCAAAGAAACGCCAAAGGTGGTAACTGCAGTAATCATGGCGGCAGACAAAACAACTCCGATAATTGTTACGAATGTGCGCGTGCGGCTATTTTTCAGGCCTTGCAGGGCAATCTTATTAAATATATTCATTATCGTGCCTCCTGCCTCTCATCCTTTACCACTTTTCCGTCTCCAATGGTAATAATGCGATCTGCTTGCAAGGCAATATTTTCATCATGGGTGACAAGCAGCAAGGTCTGCCCATATTTTTTATTGCTTTCTTTCAGCAATTTAATGATTTCATTTCCATTTCGGCTGTCCAAACTGCCTGTAGGTTCATCAGCCAGCATGACGGCCGGGGCGTTCATCAAAGCACGTCCTATGGAAACACGCTGTTGCTGACCGCCCGAAAGCTGATTTGGTAAATGTGTTTTACGATCTTGTAACCCAAGCATTTCGAGCAGATCATTCAGCCGTTCCTTGTTAACTTTGCGCTTGTCCATTAAAATAGGTAAGGTGATATTTTCCACTACATTAAGAGTAGGAATTAGATTGTGAAATTGATAAATCAGTCCGACCTGGCGCCTGCGGAATATGGCGAGTTTTTCATTGCTTTGATTATATACATCCAACCCTTCTAAATACACTTTTCCCCTTGTGGGTACGTCCACACCGGCGATAATGTGAAGTAATGTGGATTTACCAGAGCCGGAGGAACCGATGATTGCGGTAAAATCCCCTTTTTCGATTGTAAGTGAAACATGGTCAAGTGCGGTAACTTGATTTTCGCTCTTACCGTAGACCTTGCTTAAATCTTCTATTTTTAAAAATTCCATTATATGAGCCTCCTCTTTTATCTTTTACCTATATAATAAATTTTTCAACTTACATATCTGTGACTTTAAGGTGAGAGATTCGTCACTTTGGGAAACGAATGGAAAATATAGCGCCGCCCTGCGGGTGATTTTGGGCAGTGACCGTCCCACCCTGCCGTGTTATAATCTTCTTGCAGAGAGACAATCCAATCCCGTATCCTGTAGTGCCTGCGTTTTTACCACGATAGAACCTATCAAACAAGCAGGGTAAATCTTCTTTTTTAAAGCCCGCGCCGCTGTCATGGATGGTAATTTGGGTAAATAATAAGTTGTCCTCACAAACAATCTTAATTTTCCCGTTATCACCTGTGCTTTCCATACAATTTTTAAGAATGTTTTGAATTGCTTCCGAAAGCCATCCAAAATCGCCCTGAATAATTATTCCTTTTGGCACGTCTATTTGCAAAGCAATATTATGCAGCTCCATTGGAATTAAAAACGGGTGAATCGCAGTGCTTATCAAAATATTCACATCTATCTGCTCGTCTTGAAAAACTACAATACCAGCATCCAGGCGAGATAATTTCAACAAAGAAGTAAGCAGCCAATCCATTTGTACAAATAATTCTTCTGTTTCCCGCAACAATGATTTTCGGTCATTTTCATCAGGGTTATTCTCTAACAATGACAAAATAAGGTTCACGGATGTGAGAGGGGTACGAAGTTGATGAGCTATATCAGCCAGCGAATCAGCAAGATGTTTCTTTTCTTTTTTCAGTGCGTCGTTTTGCTCCCTAATACGAAGTGTCATTTTAGTTATCTCGCTTTGCAAAATAGACAGTTCGCCTTCGTCCGATTCACCAATATACAGATGATCAGAGTTATGAAGCACAAGATCGATTTGATCTGATATCTGCGCAATACTTTTATATCGTGCTTTAGTAAACGCGAAAAACATCGTACCAAAGGCGGCAGCAAAAGCAATGGCAAGGATTCCTGCCGCCATATTTATTGTAAATCCAAGAATTACAGCAGCGGCGGCCATTAAGGACAACAAAATAACAAACTGTCTAAATTCTCTATTCCGAAGCATACTCGCCACCCAATCTATACCCCATACCACGAACGGTCATAATTATTTGTGGGCTTGCTGGTTCACTCTCTATTTTCTCACGCAAGCGTTTGATGTACACAGTCAATGTATTGTCATTGACAAACTCACCCGCCGCATCCCACAATTCATCAAGTAGTCTGCCCCTCGTAATAATACTTTTAGGATTGCTAAGAAACACCAGCAACAAACGGTATTCTAAAGCTGAAAGGAAAACCTCGTTGCCGTTCTTTTTCACTATGCCGCTTGCCGTATCTACATAAAGTCCATGAATTTTAAAAACCGACCCGGAATGCCCGCTTTTTCGCAAGGCAGTTCCAATTCGTGCAATTAATTCACGCGGACGAAAAGGCTTTGTGATATAGTCATCCGCGCCCATGTTCAGCCCGGTAACAACACTTGCCTCATCGCCAGAAGCCGTCAAAAATATAACGGGAACATTTTGCATTTCTTTAATTTCTGTACAAACCGTAAAGCCATTTCCGTCTGGCAAAGAAATATCAACAAGCGCCAAGTCAAATTTATTCCCGGCAATCTCAGCAAGGGCTTCATTCCGAGTAGAGGAGTGTATGACTGTAAAGCCCTCCGATTGGAGTAGAAGCACAAGATTTTTGGTGATTGCCTTATCGTCTTCAACCAAAAATATCCGTTTCATTTATTTTCACCATCCTTTACTTTACTGCTCCTATATCGTCCGTCAGCCGGTTTTTCAGCATCAACCGGAACAAGCCATGTATTTCCCATTTTTTTTGCTCCCTTAATCCGTCCAGCAGAGCAATGATACACTACCATTCTGTCTGTAATTCTCCAATTTTTTGCTACTTCTTTTGTAGTTATATAATCCATGCATAATACCTCCATAATTTCATTATATTTCTTTTGACGGAAATATACAATCCAATGATTTACAGTTCCGTTATAATAAAATAGACCCAATCACAAACAAATGCTGGGTCTACAAAAATTAAGATTTAATTTAATTTATAATACACTTCATCCTCCACAGGTTCCCAAGAACTCCACATTATTAAATCGGTAAATTAAATTTTATATGTGGGAATTGTACTATAAACAATAACTACAAAGCGTTTTTCTATCAATCACATATATGTCTATAAAGCAGATAGTCCAGAAATTTTGCAACTTTAATCTCTTTCACCTTTTTAGTGTACTATACTGATCGAAAACAAATCCCCACAGACTATCATCATTAAATCTTATTAAAGTAGATGATAGTTTTATGGAAGAATTAGTACCTTTTTAATAATAAACATTAAACGAAATTCAAGATCTTATCCTCTATTTTAGATTATTAGAAGTTCGATACTAGTTCTTTTAAACTTTTTTTAACATCTGAATTGTAAAGTCCACCATGATAACAAATGATTTTCTCTATATCATAGTTTAGAAGTTTTAGAATTGAGTCTTGTGCATCCTGTACATTCAAAATGAATTGTGGCATTGCCATACATAACTCTTCATTTTCCACCACTAAGGCATCCCCCGCGATGAGTGTCTTTGCTTCTTTAAGATATAAAGATATGTGCCCGGGCATATGCCCTTTTGTATCAATTACCTCAATGCCGCCGCAGAAAGGAAGTATATCCCCGTTGTTTATTATACTAACTTCGTCAATACCAACTTTTTGAATAGAGGCTATAAATTTTTGAAATTGCATACCCCCTTCTTTTTCACTTTCCGGCAATTTCTCCTGAATTTCTTTGGCTTGCTGTAATCTTAATGAATCGCGCTGTCCTGTTATATATGGAGCCTCTATTTTTGAACACAGAATTTCTACAGCCGGATAGCTTTCTTTTATCTCCCGTAGAGCTCCCATATGGTCGTGATCATGGTGTGTAATAATTATTTTTGTCAACTGATTAAGTGATAAACCAATTTTATTCATCTCTTTGTCTAGCTTCGGCACAGAATCCGGATAACCACAGTCAATTAAAATCAATTCGTTATCATCTTTCAGAAGTGTAGGATATATAATAATATCCATTTTGTCTAAATGAAAAGTAATCGGTAACATGAATATGTTGTTCATTTTTTTAACTCCTTCATCCAAAATTAAATCATTAATTCTTTTTTATAGCAGTAATAAACATAATATGAATTTGGCTACAAGGTATGCTCATTATTGCTAAAATGCTTACTATTTTTCTCTTCATACTTTATCGCCATATATTCAATCTTCTAATCCTTTTTTCAATATAATTGCTAGTAATTATACCTCTTTTGTCAAATTATTTCCATAATTCTCCTAAAAGAAAAGACTATGTTTATGAATAATTTCTTTCAAAAACCTTCTTTTTCTTCCCGTTGAGCCTGCAATCAAACCCTGCTCAATTGGAAGATTCTCTTCCTTTCTTAAATAATCAACTCGAAAGTTACAGGATGATAAATTTGAGTAATTTCTCTTTTTATTGCAAATCTTGCGACACCGTGCTAACCTTCACCAACGATTTTAGATTTAATGCCATTGAATATAGTAATGAGTAAGAAGTGACAGACTGCCAATGATGGTGAACATAATTGCACCGATAGGTAAGCCAATATACACTTGCCCGTTCATAGATGATTCCTTTCTTTTTTAATTATTTTGCAGTATAATTATTAAAATCGATTGTTATTGCATGGAATTCGACTAGTAGTTTTAATATTATCAGTCGAGAAAGGAGGGTTTTATATGTCTAATAAATCAATAATCAAGAATCTATGGAGGGTTATACCTCAATAGTCGGAGGTAAAAATGAAAGTTGAAAATATAAAAATAAATAATATTCCTGCTATTCTGTGGGGAGAAAAAAGTACCAAATTATTTATTGGGGTTCATGGTAATATGTCTTCAAAATCTGATATTCCTATTTCAGTTTTAGCAGAAGTAGCAACACAACTTGGTTATCAAGTTTTAAGTTTTGATTTGCCTCAACATGGCAACAGAAAAAATGAACCAACACTTTGCAAAGTGCAAAATTGTGTTTCCGAACTTAAAACAATAATGGGGTTCGCAAAATCTCAATCACAATCTATTTCATTAATGGCTAACAGTATGGGAGCATACTTCAGCCTACTTGCTTATAGAAAAGAACCTTTAAAGCAAAGTTTATTTCTTTCACCCGTTGTTAATATGGAACGAATTATTTATAATATGATGAATTGGTTTAATATATCAGAAGAACAACTTCATAAAGAATATGAAATATTAACCCCAACTGGTCAAACTATATATTGGGATTATTATCAATATGTTAAAAGTCACCCTATAAATGAATGGAATATACCCACTTCAATTTTATATGGAAAAAACGATACTCTATGTGAATACGATTTTGTTTCTTCATTTGCAAAAATGTTTGGATGCAAATTTGAAGTATCAGATACATCAGAGCATTATTTTCACACTGAAAAAGATATCAATATTTATCGAAATTGGTTAATGACTAACATAATTAATTGAAGAGCATATCTTTAAAGAATTTATTTTATATTATCACCCGAGGGCAGTTTACTCTCGGGTAATTATTTTTATGTCATCTCCATTGGCCTTTGCCATTTTCTATGATATGTAAGAACCATTTTCCTATTCATAACTGGTGGTTCCTTAGAGGATTAATTAATTCAACCATTTCAATTTTTTGACTGTCTTTACTTAAATAATCCATAGAATAAACTTCTGCTTCTTCACGTTTCACAAAGTCAACTGTTAAAAATGATTCTCTTAGATTTAAATATAATGTAATAACCAGGTTCAAAGATTCAATACAACTTTTCTTACTATATAACGGAACTGTCGCTTTAAGTATATCTGCCATATCTGGAGCAAGAAATTCAATCTTCCTTATCAAAGTCTATTTTTATAACCGTTTTCTCTTTTTCGGTGTTTTCTTATTCTCAAAGCCTTTCGTACAAAGCAACATAATAATTGATAAAGCTGCCATAAGAAGCATTACAACAATTTCCACAAAAAAATTAAAGATAAGAGTACCATCTCCCGTAAATTTAATAATTCCAAGACCAGCAGTTATAGGATAGTAATCAGTTAATGCTCTACCCGCGATAAAGATTCCACAGAAACCATAAACAAACGCCAAACCAGTTCCAGCAAGAAAACCATTTTGCTTTCTAGTAAAAAATATAATTATAGGCAGCACGGCCAGATAGCAGCAAAGTCCCAATCCAACGAGCTGAAAGAAGGATTTCATTACAAGAGCCGAAGATATATCTCCATGACAAAACATTGCACCTAGGACAAATGTACATAGAAAGCTAAAAAAACCATATAATGCAGCAACAATCCCAACTGTAATCGCTTTTCCTGCCAATAATTTACGAAATGAAATCGGTACAGTTAACATATTTTTCAATGTATGATCCACATACTCACGGTTTATGATATAGCCTCCGATCAAAACAATCATAAATGGAAAAGCCATGCTGAAGTTATTCCATATGACGCTGTTTGTATAACTTTCATACTGCATTATTTCATTACCACTGCTCTGCTGAAAAACTGCTAAAAGTGCTGAAAACAATACAGCTACAATACCGATCCAAACAATACTGTAGCGCTTAAGTTTTTGAAATTCTGTAATAATTATATTAATCATAGTTTCCTCCTAATCTTCTTGCTTTTTAAATATGAATGAAATCAGCAGAATTGATATTACCGCTATTAAGAACAGTATTCCTGCACAAACGGGAGTGGACAGCATATAGGGCTTTCTCATTGCAAGATATTCCGCGGTAAGTCCGTTCCAATAGGATGTCCACCAGCGCATAATGACTGGTGCGGGCAACATTGTAATAAGAGCATTGTTAGGAGCAAAGTTTAACATGTTAAGTGATATGCCAAAATTTAAGAATGAATAAATAAAGGCAACGATAATAGAAAAAATATAGCTTTTATTAAAATAGACAATAAGAATAATCACAGGAAGAACTGAAACAAACAGCATAATACCAAGGATTGTACTTAATCCTAATTTAAAAGCAACTCCTTCCACAGAACCCACAACTAGTCCACCGATGATTGTAGCTCCTAAGCCAGCTATGGAATATAATACGGCAACAAGCAAAAGTACAGACAATTTTGCTGCTACAAGTTTAGTTTTGGGAACCGGTACGGTCATCAGATTTTTTAACATGTCACTGTCTCTTTCCATGAAGAACAGGATGCTTGCCACTACACTTAGTACGCATGGTAAAAGGAGAAAATCTCCAAACGTAACGACCAGCTTAAAAAGCTGTTCAAAATGCAGACTATCCTTTGCTACTAATGCGGTCAGGGGGATAGGAAAAAGGCCGGCCGCTAACAAACAAAAGAGAATAAACTTCTGCCGTTTGATTTTGGCAAATTCGCAAATAATTAAATCAAGCAATTCCCTCACCTCCGGTGACATGTTTGAAATAATCCTCCAAGGTATCATTTTGGGTATGCGCTTCTGATATATTAAGACCACTTTCAATCCATTTACGGGTAATAGCAGCCACTTCTATTTCCGTATCGTAAAGTCGTAAATTATAGTCGTCATCAATATGAAAATTGGAGGTATGAAATTCAGTCTCCAAAATTCTGGAAGCCTGAGATGTGTCCGTTACGATAAAATGAACATATCTGCTGTTTTTCTTCTCTAATTCGGAGAGGCTTTCTTCTTCCAGTAAAACACCGTGATCAATGATGCCAATATCGTCTGCCAACAAGGCCATTTCAGATAAAATATGGCTGGAAATTAAAATAGTTTTACCTTGTTCCGTGCTAAGCCGCTTTATGAAATCACGGACTTCCACTATACCGATGGGATCAAGTCCGTTGATAGGCTCGTCCAAGATCAAAAGCTCCGGATCATGTAAAATAGCATTTGCAATACCAAGCCGCTGCTTCATACCAAGCGAGTACTGCGAGAATAACTTTTTATCTTTATAAGGCAGTCCCACCACATCCAATGCTTTTTTAATAGCATTGCTTCCCGGTACTCCACGGAGCCTCGCCATAATCTTAAGGTTTTCCGTGCCAGTAAGGTTAGGATAAAAGCTAGGCGATTCAATCAGGTTGCCAATTCGGGAAAGAATTTTCTTTTCATTCGTATGCATATTTTTTCCGAAAATACGTACTTCTCCAGATGTAGGACTTGTCAGTCCCAGCAGCATTTTCATAGTGGTAGTTTTTCCTGCACCGTTACGTCCCAATAGACCGTAAATCCTGCCTTTCTTCACATGGATACTTAAATTAGCAACACTCTTTTGTTCACCGTACTGCTTTGTCAAATTATTTGTTTCAATTACAAAATCACTCAAGATGTAAAATCCTCCTTTATTTTTATAAATTTAATTTTATTCCCTCAACCTTGAATGAACCTTGCACGAACCTTGAATTAACCTTGAATCTTACAAGAGAAGTAAAAAACCTGCCTTTCGTTCAGCAGGTTTTTTCTTCAATCAATGGAAATCGTACGATAAATTCTGTTCGTTGATACGGTTCACTTTGGACTGTAATAGAACCGTCCATCTTTTCTACAAGCTGCTGTATAATGGACAACCCTAAGCCGCTTCCTTTTTCAGAACGTGCTGTATCACATTTATAAAGCCTCTCAAAAACATGAGGCAGATCCTGCTTGGAAATTCCCTTACCATTATCTGCAACAGAAATTATTATACTAGCGGTAAGGAGAGAGATCTTGATTTTGATGTGACTTGCCCGACTATGGGAGATTACATTCTGAATTAGGTTATTTATAATACGAGCATAGGCATCTGTATCTAAATTAACCTTGATGCGTTTTTCCGGGATTTCTATATCAAAATCAAGTCCATTGTTCTCAAAAATTGGAATCCAGTCTTTTAATATGTTTCTGGTAGGTTCTGCAAGCTCTACTTCCTGAATAGCAAAAGTTTCTTCATTGGAATTCAGTTTAAACCATTCAAACAGCACATCTACATAGTCTTTCATATCATGTGCCCTCAACCGGGCAGTTTCTATATATTCTTCCCGTTCCGTGCCAACTACAATACCTTTCTGCGCTGCATCTAAATATCCAATTAGAGTTGTCAGCGGAGTACGCACATCATGGGAAAGACTTGTCATCAATTGACTGTTGGTTTTCTCCGCTCTTTTTAAGTCAATGACCTGTTCCCGAAACTCAAGAACAATATCATTCATTTTATAGCAGATCATAGAAGTCATATCACTGGGTTTTGCTAAAAGTTTTCGATTGCTGTTGCCATGTGCAATGTCGTCCAGTGTCTCGGAAATATCCTTCAATTTCAACTTGAAATTGCGCATTTTTCGGAAAAGCAGAAGGGTAGAAATGACAGCAATAATGGCAATTACAACTACAGTAACAAGCAACGGGAGCTTCACATAAATTCCATCCATTTTATACCTCCCGGCTAAATCGGTAGCCTACACCTTTCACTGTTTGAATATAGATAGGATTATTTGGGTCAGGCTCTATCTTTTTTCGCAGTTTACTAATATATCCCATGATGTTGTTATCATCATAGGCATAGGGTTCTTGCCATATTTCTTCATATATTTGCTGCTTGGTTAAAATTCTACCTTGGTTTTTAGCAAGGTAGCAAAGAATATCAAATTCCTTTGCATGAAGCTCAACCTGCCCATCTTCAATATAAATAATCCGAGTGTCCAAGTCGATTGTAAGCTTCTCAAATAAGAGCCTATGAGGTTCTTCGCTGGCATTGTTATTTAAGGTCGTATATCGTCGGATCAAAGACAAAACGCGAGCAATAAATTCTTCCACATCGAAAGGTTTTGTCAGATAGTCATCGGCACCGGAACGGAGTCCGTTAACTTTGTCGGTACTGGTAGTTTTGGCAGTAAGCATCAACACTGGAACAGCGCTCGTTTTTCTTATTTTTTGAAGCACCTGAAATCCATCCATTCCCGGCAACATGACATCCAAAACAATAAGGTTATAATTATTTTGTACTAACTGATTTAAACCGTCCGTTCCTGTATGGACAAAATCAGCGATTACATTTTCAGTTTCTACGCATTTTTTTAATAATTGACATAGCTCTATATCATCATCAATAATCAAAATGTTATTTTGCATACTATTACCCCCATCATCTATAAAATTTCTCTTTCTCTTCCCATCTTTAATAAGTATCCTATAGAAGTCTTAAAACTAGTTAGAATTACACTTTGTTTATATCAGTTTACCCTATGTCATCTATATTTTCACTATTTTTTAAAAATTGTCTCAAAACACACCAGATTGTGTTCAAGTCTACTTTTATCCTCCGAACCGCATTTCATCATCATTATTATCTTCTTAATATTCTCATCTGCCTTTTTACTTATTCCAAAAGATTCATAAAAACTAACACGCTTCATTAATCACAAGCAACATTAATACTATTTTTTTCTCACAAAATTGTAAAATAAAACCCATTAAAAAAAATTCATAATAATTTCCATGATTCAATTATAGAGGAGTCAGTTTACATCTGAAAATTTAAAAAGTTTCAGTAAGAAAAATCATGTACAGCAGAATAAGGGCCATGCTGATTGTCCTTATGATAATGCTAATTTTTCATGATCTAAAACATCCAGCTCTATGTGTATATAGATATTATTAGAATTTTTTAATTAAATACTATTGATAACAAAATCCATATTTCTATTTATTTCCTCTACACTTAACTGATTTAATTTTGCAATGACTCTTTGTAATCGCTTAGAAACTTGGTGTCTTGTATTTGTTATAGCCGATTGGCATATGTCTCTGGCATCATTATTCGTTCACTTCCTTTCTTCAGTATTCGTATTCCGTCAGCTCTACTATATAAGTAAGAGTACTGGCTAATTTCGTTGTTCTACATATTCTGCAATAGTGCCGTCAAGGTGTTTTACAATCATATTGACCCCTGTAGGAGTCTCTTTTATATCTTTCATTATCATGGCACCATTCTCTAATAGGAAATCTTTAAATTCTATTATCGAGTCAACAATAAATACTGCTTTTGTATCTCTAAATGACTTTAGTACTTCGTCCGAGCCGCCAATAATAAGAATGCTGCCTACTTGAGCTACTTCCAAATGAAACTGCTTGTGTTCGAATCTCATACTACATTTTTCCCTTAGAAGGTTTTCATAGAATGTTACCACCTGATCCATTTCATTAACATAAATTCGATTTAAAATCTGCTTAACTTTCATTTTCATTTCTCCTTCAATTTTTATATAAGTTCTTTATATTTTTAGGTTATATGTTTTATTATAAAGTGTAAACACCATGACTATTTACCAATTACATTCAAATTTGAATTAGATACCTGCGATACCTGCACTTTTGCAGAATGCTTGATTTCTCCATTCATTTTTATTGCTAAAATTCCCATGATGATAATCGTAATAATATCAGCAATCGGCTGAGCTACGATTACTCCATTTAGTCCCATAAATTTAGGCAGAATCAAAATAATAGGAATAAAGAACACGGCCTGACGTCCGGCACAAAGTACCCAACCACCTAATGGCTTACCAAGTGCCATAAATAGCATACAGTAAATTGCTTCTATGCCATAGAAAATGAATGTTATGATATTGATACGAAGTGCAAACGAGCCGATTTCTATAACTGATGCATCGTTAGTTGTGAATAAAGAAACTACCGGCTGTGGTAATGAAATCATGAATAGCGTCATTAAAACACAAAAGATGGTAGTCCATTTCACTGCGGTCTTTGTTGCACTCTGTAACCGTTCATATTGTCCCGCACCATAATTATATCCGGCAATGGGCTGAAAGCCTTTTGCAAAACCAAATACCGCATAGATGCCCATAGAAATCACACGGGTCACAATTCCCATTGCAGCAATAACAGAATCCCCATATGGCTGCGCTACCATATTTGTTAAGCTAATAGCAACACTGGTTGCAAGCTGAAAAACAAGAATTCCTATTCCAACTTTAAAAATTTCCTTGAAAATTATACCTTCAAAACGGATTTCTTTTGGAAAAAAGCTAAAGATACTTTTTTTCTTTACTATATAAAACAAGTACATAATTGATGTTACGATTTGAGCAACAGCCGTTGCCAAACCTGCTCCTATAATCCCCATATGTAGACCAAAAATGAAAGCAGGAGCAAAGATGACATTTAGTCCGGCACCAAGTAACATAGCAGTCATAGAAACCTTAACTGCACCCTCGCTTGAAGCAATATTGTTCATGGTAACATTAAATATGTTGAAAATTGAGCTGGCTATATAGATAATGGTATATTGTTTTGCATAAGGAAAAATTGTTTCCGTTGCGCCTAACCCCCATAATACTTTGTCTAAGAAACACTCTAACAGAATAATTACAACAGCCCCAATAATAAGGCTTGAATAAAGAGCCGTTGAGGCTACCTGACTTGCTTCTTCATTTTTCCTTTCTCCCAACAGTCTGGATATATATGCCGCTGCACCGCCGCCAAACATAACTGCGATACCAACAATCGCTTGTCCAAGAGGGAAGGCAATAGATATTGCTCCCATTTGGCTTGTCCCAAGTCCTCCAACAAAGTAAGCATCAATCAGATTATAAAACCCTGTTACCAGCATGCCGATCATTGTCGGCAATCCCATTTTCAATAAAAGCTGAGGGATTGGGGCTTCCCTTAGCATTGTGATACGTTCTTCCTTGTTCATGATAAAAATCTCCTTTAGTTTAAAATTTGTGTACATTTATGAATGAAATTGTGGTATTACTTTTTTTAATGTAAGGCTGCAATGACTATCTTCGTGATCACCCTGCAATTGCTATTGACTGAAAGTATTGATTGATTTAGCGCTTCCCTGACTTGATCTTGTTTCTTTTGCAGCTTTCTTGATCCTGAAACTATGAATAGAACATTTTTATGTAATCCCGATTTTACGATTCGCAATGTTTTTATCTTTTCATTCGCCACGTTTTGAATGAATAATTTTATTCATTCATATAATAAACCCTTCTGCCAAAAAAGTCAATGAATGAATTTATTCAATAAATTGCTAATAAAAAATACATGATAACCAATAGCCTTTTCATGTATTTTTTCTTTCACATATATTCTATTTTATATTCTAATCTGCCTTGATTCCTAAAACACGTACTAGCATATCTTGCGTAAAATCGAAAAAGGATTGCATATATTCCTTTGCATTTTCCTCCGGCATTTCTGCGTGGAACGTGTGTACCAGACCTGAAATCAAAAACTGAGCTGTTCTTGGAGCATTGCTACAACTAAAAGTTTTTTCTTCCATTCCCTGTTCTATAATTGGTATCATTACAGTCATCCATTGATATGCTACATCATCTAAGAGAATTGCCCTAATACTTGACCCCTCATTATATCTGGACTCAAACTCATGGTGATTCACCGAAAAATCAAACATACGGTTTATAACAAGATTCAGCTTTTCAATGGCCGAAATATCCTGCGATATTGGAATTTTCATTTGTTCTACCACTTGTATTGCATAATATTCTGAAGTTGCCGCAAAGATTTCCGTTTTCGATTTAAAATACCGGTAGCATAAACCAGGAGATATATTCATTCTTTCAGCGATATCTTGAATTGTTGTATTTTCATAACCTTTTTCAGAAAACATCTCTAATGCTGTTTCTACAATCTCTTGACGTCGTTCATCTGGTTCTTTTGATATACGTATTTTACGGGAACGATCCTTCTCGTCCTTTGAGAATTTATTTTTAGACAATGCCATATTTTTGCCTCCGTTTAAAATCATTTTATGAATGAATATATTCATTATCATCCATCTTTGATTTTTTGTCAAGACAACGGTATTTTTATTTACGATAAACTATTTTTTCTACATTTAAGCCCTTTAAGTTTTTTTAATTATAGGAATTTGAATTTCCGAAATGTATTCATTCTCTGAATCCGAAAAATCGTAATCCACTATATTTTTTTCAATGGAGTCTCCTGCGATCTGATATCCATTTTCTTCAATCCAATGTATAAGTAGTTGATAATGCTTCCCCATATCCCTATAGGGTCCTAAAAACGTAATACAAACATATTCATTTTCAGGAATTATCTTCAATTGCTTACAAAACTCCGAATCGACGGGCACAATTTCAATAAAATATCTGAATTTATTAAAAATCCTCTTGTCCATATTTTCCTTTGATAATGAGGTATATATCTGTCCTTCAATAAGCCAGGAACTTATTTTTAAATAATTTTCATTCCTCTTTAAATTTTGCTTAATTTCAAAATCACTTTCAACATTATTCATATCTATAAACTCCCCTATTCTTTGGGGAATTTTCTTAATAATTATTTGATCTAACTGACCCTCTATATTTTCTAAAAGCTCAAGCTTTGTTTGAATTTTTCTTTTAAGATTTACCAGCTTGTTCATTTTTATATCAATTTCCTCTTCCTTCTTTTTCAGCAAGCAAAGTAGATTGTTTGTATTCTTGTTGCTCATGTATTTTTTTATTTCACTCAATGAAATATCAAGATTTTTTAAGAAAAGAATTCTACTTAACTTGAAGAAATTTCTGATGCTATAGTATCGATAGTCATTATTCTCATTGTGCTCAGGTTTAACTAGATTGATTTTGTCATAATACCTCAGTGTGTCGGTACTGATATTAAATAGTTTTGACAACTCTCCAATTAAAAATTTATCTTTCATAAAAATCTTCCTTCATTTCTTTTTAAAATCCTATGTGAGTTAAAGGCTATTATACCGTAGGACTCCTATTTCAGCAATACTTAAGAATATTTTTTCACTTGGACCAAAAATTTATTTTGATAATAGTAAAAATACCTATTGACATTGGAACTAGTCCAAGGTTTATTATTCACTTAAATGAATTTTAAGATTCAATCAACAAAACAAAGGAGAATACTATTATGAGCGATTATAACGCAGTATTAGCAAGAAATACAGAAAATGCACCAAAAGGTATCGGTCCATATTCACAAACTGTAGCTTTTTCTCATTACAATAATCTTTCAGCTCAATTACCTATCGATTCAAAAACTGGTAACTTAGTAGCTGGTGGTATAAAAGAGCAAGCGCAGCAGTGCTTTAAAAATATCAAGGCAATTTTAGACAACATTGATCATGTTATGAGCGATATTGTTAGAATCACTGTATTCGTTAAGAACATCAAAGATGTTGACGCAGTAGACGAAATTTATAAAACATTCTTCCCAACCTATGTTCCTGCACGGACAACAGTGGCAGTTGCAGCTTTACCTATGGATGCTTTAGTGCAAGTTGAAGCACTTGTTTCAAACGGTGAAGGTACAATTCCAAACGCACCACAAGCAGGCGACCTTATAAAGCTTACAAATAACACAGCAAATGCACCAACTAGTGCTCTATCTACACAAACAGTATCTTTCTCTCATTACAATAATATTTCAGCTCAATTACCTATTGAGCCAAAAACTGGTAGATTGGTGGCTGGTGGTGTAAAAGAGCAAGCTGGACAGTGCTTAAAAAACATCAAGGCAATTTTGGAAAGTATTGACGTTCCTTTTGACGATATTGTTAAAATTAATATCTTCCTTAAAAACCTCTCGGATATTGAAACTGTAAACGAAGTTTATACTACATTTTTCCCAGACTCGGCTATAGCTAGAGCCGTAGCCTATGTCCCTGCACTGACAACAGTTGCAGCTTCAGCTTTACCTATGAATGCATTAGTACAAATTGAAGCAGTGGTGTCACACGGAGATGGTACACCCCCACAAGCTGTTGAAGATAGGCATGGAATCGTCATAAAGGCAAACAACACGGAAAATGCACCAAAGAGTTCTCTATCTACACAAACTGTAGCTTTTTCTCATTATAATCATATTTCGGCTCAATTACCTATCGAACGAAAAACTGGTGAAATGGTAGCTGGTGATGTAAAAGAGCAGGCAAGACAGTGCTTAAAAAATATCAAAGCAATTTTAGAAAGTGTCCACCACGTTATGGACGATGTAGTTAAAGTAAATATCTTCCTTAAAAATATCGCAGATATTGATGCTGTAGACGAAGTTTACACAACATTCTTTCCAGGTGGTATTCCTGCACGAAGAACAGTTGGCGTATCAGCTTTACCTAAAGATGCTTTAATCCAAATCGATGCAGTTGTATCAAACGCTGAAGGAACATCTCCAAACGCATAACAAGCATTTGTTTATAAATACAGGAACTATCAAAGTATATACATTACAATTCTTTTTAAGGATAAGCAATGCTATCGTTTCAATATACGTTGAGTAAACAATAATGATGCCATGAGAGCCTACTGGGTCATAGGCCAAATGGAGACAAATACGTCTCATTATAAATTATATAGAACAAATGTAAAACGAGAAACGTTGATTTAGATACGTTTCTCGTTATTATTATCTAATTATTTTCCGTTTTATTAATGCGTTCTAATATCGATCAAATCAGATTTTGAAGCAATCTTTCAAGCTTCGTCTTTAAATTCAGCGTGATACTGCCACCGTTGGTCAATCGTACCTCCAACTGATAATCCTCTCTGGGATGCACTTCTATTATCATTGTCATAAAATCACTCCAAAACAAAAATAACTACTGTATCATTGTACAGTAGTCCTTTCTTTCTATAAGCTACCCACCAGGTAGTTTTTCGTCATTTTATTAGTCATTTAGGGTTTCAAAATATTGCTCCAGCAATGCACGGCTTCATGAGGTTCTTTAATCGATGCAATCCCCTTTGGTATCCCTTCTCATTGGCGAGCCATCCAAGAATATGCTTAACACCACTTAACTTGAAAAATTCATGCCAGCCCTATGGTTTATAATAGTGAAATGGAGTGCTCCAATACGGAACACTCCACATCCTTTAAATCAGTTCTGCTTTCTTCAGCAGCTTTTGAACAATCGACGCAACTTCAGCCCTCGTTATATTGTCTTTTGGCGCAAGTTGTTTTCCGCCTCTTCCTGAAACAATTCCAGTTTCAATACAAGTGGCAATCGATGCTTTGGCATAGCCAGCTGCATCCGTTGAGTCTGCGAAACCAACCAGAAGACTGCTTATTTCAGCATCCATCAGCCCTGACTCCGGTCCGGTCAGTTTCATGGCTCTGGCGATGATCGTCATGGCTTGTTCACGGGTTATATTGTCCTCAGGTATAAATTTGCCATTACCATACCCGGATATGATGCCATATTCATACGCGATGGACACTGCATCATAATACCATTCATTTTTGGAAACATCGCCAAAGGAATCTTTTCCAACTCCAGTACGCATTAATCCTAACGCCCGCACCACGATTGCTGCAAATTCTGCTCTGGTGATATCCCTGTCCGGCTCAAATCTATCATCTCCAACACCACTGATGACCAGCCTTGAACCCATGTCATTCACCGCATCCTTCGCCCAGTGCTTTTCAACATCTGCAAAATTCTTCGGACTGTAAATAATAGAGTAAACACTGTTAGTTAGGCTATTTATCTTTGCATAGTATTTACCGTCTACAACAGTAATTCGAGTTGGTACGTGGCTAAAGGTGCCGTCTGCATTAAAGACAATACCCGTTGTGATCTTACTTGGATTAATCCCATCAGGAATGGCAACCGTTCTTTCCACATAACCGTTGAATTTTGAAACCTCAACTGTCTTATCTCCATTGGTGCAGGTTATTTCAAAATCCACAGGTTTCACGACAATGTTGTAGTTGTCCCTGCCTGCCATATCCTCAATGATTTGAACAGTTTTGGGAGAAGCAGCAGAAATCGCTACATGAACTTTAATGTCCTGCAATGCCACCTGCTGACCTATTTGATCCGATACCGCATCAATATTAATTTCTGACGCAGGCAGCTTATAGGTAACAGTATCTTTTTTTATTTCAAGAACTGCCTCCTTGGCTTCCATATTCTTAACCATTTGTCCTGTCAGTTCGCCTATTACCACATCCGCTTTAGTATTGACAGGTACCGTCACAACAGAACCCTGTCCCTCTGCCTCAAGCTTTTGTTCAAGCTTTTTCGGGTCAATCACCATAGTTGTCGTTATCACATTATCTTTTTCAACGGTCATAGCAACCGCGGAGTTTTCATGAACCTGACCGTTGACAATGATAGCAGCTCCTTTTTCATCAGCAGTCGCCTTGGTGTTATGGGCATTCGTATGATGATTTGAACCACTTGACTGTCTGTAGACGGACAAGTTATACGTTTTCGTTGTTCCATCCGATGCCTGTACATTAATCTGTAATGTATTTAATCCATATTTCAGACTGATGGACTGCCCTCCCGGGCCTGCATAAGGGATGCCATTTATGGTTACTACTGAATTGGTATCCGCCTTAATCGGTGTTACCACCACCACACTGACTGCCGTATCCACATCCGCACTGTAGGATAAAGTCTCCGCATCAAATGTTGGTGCAAGTGAAACACTTTGTTCCCCAACCGTCAGTGTCAAGCCAGACAAGCCATGGGCTATCAATGTGTTATAGGATGGACAATCTATGGTAAATGACTGTGTTGTCAAATTATTTTTGGCTCCTGAAATCTTTGAAGCCGCAATGGATATAGACGCTAATCTAGATGCCTTGTTCATTACCGCTGCATGCCCAGTAAATGCAATCGTCAATGTCGTATTATCCACTTTTGTCACCTGATAGTCTAATCCTTCTGGTAAATTATTTATTCTTACATCCTCTTTGGTTACCTCTAAAAATACGCCATCTGTCAGTATAATCGTCTGTTGATCCGTTATACTTCCGTCCTGTGCCAATGATTCAGTAATCAAATCTTTTTGTGCTGTAATATATGGTGGTGGGCTGATAAATCTAATTGTAAAGCTATTTGAAATAATAGGAAATACATTATTTTCAAATATTAAATTGTCTGGTATTACCTTTTCTGCAAAGACTTGAACACATGCCTCTTCTAAGCTATCTTCCTCTTCATGAGACAGAGCATTCCCTGAAAATTCAAAATGAATTTTGGTATTGCTTTCTCTTGTAAAGTTTGACAATTCAACTCCTTTAGGAAGTCCTGTAACCGTTACATCTGCATCACTGATATCCTGAGCAAATATCCCATGAATAAGCGTCGCTGTTACTGCACCCTCTAAACTGCCGTCATTAGCCTTAGATTCACGAATAACACTCACATCAACCTGCATAATAGGTTCCGGCTCATTAAAGTTTATCTTAAATGTATTAGAAGTCATTGGATTATCAGTTCCCATTACATGATCCTGATACACTGTCACTGTTGCATCCGGTACATCATTCTCATTATCATGTAAAAGTGCTGCTCCAGTAAAATTTAGAACCAATTGATTCGATGCAACACTCTCTAAAGCAAAATCCAAATCATTTGGGAGCCCATTAAGTTGAATATCGTCAATTGATATGTCATTACTAAAACTTCCGTTTTCAATATAAACCGTCAAGCTTCCTGCAATCGTACCGGTATCATAATTCGGTCCTGGTTCCATAACCTCTGCCTCGCCTAAATAGATACGAGCTGGGTCATAATAATTTATTCCAAAAGTTTCTGTTGTTAAATCAGATAAAGTACCGTTTACTTTGTCTTTAGCTATTGTAAAGGATACATTTTCCACCGAACAATCTAATCGATGGTCGGCCGTTTTGCCTGTAAATCCGATGGTCAATTGTTGTGCATTATCACGTGTCAAGGTTATGCAAAGACCTGCTGGCAAATTATTTGCTGTCACATCTGCTGCAGATATATCCTCAACAAAGCTACCACCTGTGATTGTTACCACTTGTGTTCCTTCAATAGAGCCGTCATTATTGGCTGACTCATTGATCATGGCAGAACCAAGCGTCACGGTTGGTGCCACATAAATGGTCTTACAAACATTTAACTTGAAAGTCTTTGTCTGTGATTCACTATTTTTATTGATAGTTGCTGTTAGTGTAATCACGCGATCACCGGTAAAATAATCCGGCCTCACAACTTGTCCCATTGTATTAATAACGGTATTATCATCACTTTCCCATGTAATGGTGCTTCCATCTTCTCCCGATGATGGTAAAGTGACAGTTCCTGTGACATGCGATGCATCATCCCCTGGCGTATAGATAATTTGTACATTCTCTGTATCAATAGGAGAATCACTTCTATTTACAACAATGGTATACTCTTGTTGAACACCATTTTGAGCAGTCGTACGAACCATTATAGTATTATCCCCTACATTTAAATCAATTTCCCCAGAGGTTCTTCCAGAGGCCATCACTGTACCATTCACAGCCACAGTTCCATGCAAATCAGATAATGTCGGAATAACTTGAATTGACGTAACATCATTTTCTACTGAAGCTGTATAAGAATAAATATTAGGGGCGAAAGTCTCGTTTAATGAGGCTATTTTAAGCGTTAAAGCGGATAATGTATTATCTGAGGAAGCATTTCTCTTAACCGCGACTGAATAAATCTTAGTCGTTGTGCCATCCTGTGCTGTTACCACCAAAGGTACATTTCGTGTCTCCCCTGGATTAACCGTAATACTTCCCGATGCATGACCGCTTTCAACTCGTTTTCCATCTACAGATACAACAGCTCCTACATCAGAAGTTGTCGGTGTTAAAGTTGTTTCACCTTGATCTCCTAAATCTAACGTATAGCTTGTTATTCCACTATCAAAAGTAGGCAATAAAGTTCCCACAGAAGATACTAACCCTGTTAAATTTGCATCTTCCGAAGCGGCACGATAAACCATTAATGTATATGTTTTTGTTGTTACGTTATCTTGTGCTGTTACAACAATATGAATTGTGTTGCTTCCCACATTTAGTGAAATATTTCCTGAAGCATTGCCACTAGTACCTGCCTCATTGTATCCTGTTGAACTATCATAATGCAAACTTGCCGACGAATCAGAAGTCGTTGCTGTTATCACCAAAGATGAAACATTATGAGCAACATTTAATTCATAACGTCCTTTTAAATTACTTATGTCATAAACGGGTGATATTGCCCCATTATTTGTTGTCAAATTTGATAGCAGTGCATCATTAGATAAGGAAACACTCAGTTCTTTTTCATCATACAAATTAATAGTTGGATCACTTGGCATTCCGCCATATTCAACAATGTAACCTCTAATAGAGCTATTATTCCATTTATAATCATTCCAAGTTCCTTTGCCAGCATACATATGCCCGCAGTTTTCACCGTTATCCGTATTACTTGGGTAGTTGTTTGGTTCTCCTGAAGCCCAATTATTATAGGTATTACTAACAGGATCATATCCACCATTTTTTAATGGCTGATCCCATTGGTCAGCTATTTTTGTTCCAGCTTCTGGACCAGTCACCCAATACCATTCTCGGTCATGACCTTCATCGGTTAACCCCAACCAGCCATTTCCGGTAGTTTTTTTAGCCACAAAATCATTTTCTACTTGAGAAGTAATCGTAGCCAAATAGCCTTGTAATCCATATAAAGTTCTTTGCTCTGCTGCGGTCTTAGCATCATTCCATGTCATTCCCGGTGCAGCTACAAATTCATAATAATGATCCTTATAGCCTACCGCTGTTCCTATTGAAAACCCTATCGTCCTTGTTCCCGTCACAAGTTTTGAAGACATATTATTAAACGTCACACTGCGAAGGGCTGTCTGATAATGAGCTGCTGTAGCAGTTCCTGATAAGGTTAAAATACCTTTTGTTTTATCATAAGAACCGGTTATACCGTTTTGGTTTTCAAAAGAAAGCATATCCCCCGCTTCAAATCCATTGGTTATATAAACCTTGGCACCTTCTATATTATCAGTGCTAGTTATTGTTAAGGCGTTATCCACCACCACAGCCGAACCCTTTGTGAAATCTGTTGTACCCGTAGAAGCTGTTAAATTAGGGGCTGGTTGACTCTCCGCATTTGAGAAGATGAAAGAAAATGTTCCTGAACTAACGTCTGACGATGCGCCAACAATTTTTGACTGAGCAATTGTCACAGAAGCATTATCAATGCTGTCTGAAGACTCATGATTTGTAGCATTGCCAGTAAACGCAATTGTCATTTGTGTATCACTATTTCTGGTTACACTGATACCCATCCCTGCCGGCAAGTTATTGACTGTAACACCGCCATTCAAGTCTTCTACAAAAGTTGCATTGTTAAGTGTTACCACCTGTTTAGCTGTAATGCTTCCGTCATTGTCAGAAGCCTCGGGAATTTCCGTACTTCCAAGAGCCAGGGAACTCGTCAATCTTTGAATATCATTATTACTCATCCCTTTACTGATGATATAGCAATCATCCATGAGTCCGGTATAAGGGTTCCAACCGTCAGGCTGATTGTCCCTCGTCGCTGAGTCATTTGTTCCGAGCTGATTATAGCTCATGTCAAAGTAATTCAATGTATCTGACGTGCTTTTGCTTTCAACCAGCACGTCATCAATATAAAGAGCAAGCGTCGTTGTCGTTGCCGACAATGCAACTTTATGCCAGTTTCCGTCATTGACAGTTTGGGTCGAGACGATTGACATCTGCTTACCACCTTTTTTGCCAATCCAAAGTTCTGCGTATAATTTGCCATCATTTCGAACGCTTAAAATTGGAACAAACGCATCTGGCGTTCCACCTATTTCGGCATTCTGATAACCTAATAGTCCCCCTGAGTTTGTTGTCTTAAATCTCATAATCAAGGTAAAATTAGGATTCTCGTGAATTAATCCATAGGGGAGTACAATGTTTCCATTTTCAGCTCCATCAAAGTTTGCTGCCTGACCAGAAAATCCACTGACATAACTTACTCCGGTTCCTGCTGTACCGTCTTTTCCGTTTCCACTACTGTCAAGCGCATTTCCCTCAAATTTGTAATAGGCAATTATGTCTGTTGCTATGATGACTTTTTCCGTAGTCTGCTGTAAATTCGGTGTCTCTTTATCGTCTTCCGCCACGAGATAGACATTATAAACCGTCGTAGAGGATAATCCGGTCAGATCAATTAATGCTTCTGTATCCGCAGCCAATGTGATACTTCCTTTTTTGATAGCGGAAATACCACCTTTGCCAGTACCCGCTTTAACCTCTGCAGCAGATGGCCCAGAAGCACCATCGGAAAGCACCACATAATAGGCTTTTCCTGGTTTATTTGTTTTCGTTGCAATCTGAGCTGTTGTGCTTCCAACGGTTACTTTCTTAGGATATCCACTTGCCCATTTAGGAGACTCATCGACGCTCCACTTGGCATACAGTGCTGTGTTCTTTGCAATTGGCGTGTTGAAATTGAAAGCTGAATTGAGCGTTGCATCTGTATACCATCCACCGAAAATATATCCTTCTTTGGTTGGTAAAGAAGGTTCAGTTGCTGTGTTTCCACTCAGTACCGTCTGTGGAGCAACAGCCGATCCGTCGTTTGAATTGAAGGATACCATGCATTTTGCCGTGTGCACAACAACGTTATCAAACCTAGCTGGAGTACCATTTGTTCTTAATCCAATTTTACCACTTGTGAAAGTACTATCATTAATATCAATGCTTGGATTAGGAGAATTGTTGAAATAAACCTTTATATTTGTTCCTTCTAGCACAATTTTATAATGATACCACTCATCATTTGCGATAGATGGTGTTGTTGATATCTTCAGTGGGTACCATGAACCCTCAGTTCTTTTATATAATTCAATTTCCTCACCTTTTCTAACTGCAAGCATATAGAGGTTGTTTTCATCCGTAACTCTAAAGGCGATTCCCGTATCATCCCCACCTCCGGAGATGATTTTCATATCTGCTTCAACTGTGTAATCTGTCCAATTTGTATCTCCTGCCAGAGAAAAGTCTTGGTTGGCCAAAATACTGCTCTGATAATACGTTCCTTCATTTAAACTCCATGTTCCGGAAACAGGAGCCCAGTTGGCTGTATCATTACTGAAGAAATCTGCAAACACAGCATTCCATCTTGCATGCAATGTTATATTCGCGTTGATTGGCGTGTTGAAATTGAAAGCTGAATTGAGCGTTGCATCTGTATACCATCCACCGAAAATATATCCTTCTTTGGTTGGTAAAGAAGGTTCAGTTACTGTGGTATCCATATTAACCGTTTGAGGGTTTACCTCACTTCCACCTTTGCTATCAAAAGCAACTGTGCATTCATCTGCAGCATAAGCCATTTGTATACCAAAATCCGGTACCATGGTAACTAACATCGCAACTACCATCATCATTGCTATGATTTTATATAATATTTTTCTTTTCAACATAAGACCTCCCTTAAATAAGTTTTAATAAGATTAAGCTTAATTTATTTATTTTTATTTATCTAAAAATCATCTATCTCCAAAAACAATTTTATATAGCTTACTCTTATCTCCTGGTAACAAAAGGTATCCATATAAACTGATTTCAAACGCCTCCACCGCATATTCCTTACTGTCAGATAGAAATATTGTTTTACAATTAGGATTATTTTTCTCTATTAACTTTGCCGCTTCAAAGCATGGTATCACAGGGTCACCAGCTCGAATCAGGCACAGATTCGGTGATTCAATGGTAATTTTCTGAAATAGTGTATAATAATCATCAAACAAAGATACACTATTTATACGTTTATCTTCTCTTAACCATTTTGCAATTTGCTCTCTATCTTTACACCTTCTATCAAGGATATACACAAGCACCGTTATCACCTCCATGGATAATGACTTTTTTCTACATAAGTTCTGCATATCAACTAATTATCATTATACATATTCATTTTCACCAAAATTTCACCAAAAAAGCCGACACCCTAATTTTTGGGTGTCGGCTCCTATACATTCATATTGAATCATTTATTTTTTAACATTTTTTCAAATTTTATATCTGGCATAATGTCCAAATAAATACTTAATTTTTCTTTATATAAATTCAAGTGTTTTATTGCCTTAGCTTTATTTCCACTTATAAGATAGAGTTCAATCAACATTTCTGAAACGGTTTCTAGACAAGGATTGATTGAAAAAGCTTTTAACAAAAGGCATTCTGCTTCCTCCTGTTGTTCTTCATTTATATAGGATTTGGCAAGTAACACGATACCTTTCTGATATAAAATGGCAAGCCGATCATTCTCAGAGATAGACCACATATATTTCTCACATTCGAAATAGTTTCCTCTATATAGGCTCTCTGCTTTTTTTAATGCTTCAATATCTCCTCTCACGCCTTCATCCATAAGATTTACAAATAAATCTCTATCCCATGTTGCTAATTCAATTTTCAATTTATAGTTATTTTCTATAGATAATATTTCTCTTGATATACCATATTGTAGCAATGCCTTCCGAATATAGTATATACCGTTATATAACTGCTTGACAGCACGCTCATAATCCATTCCTAGCCAAAGTGCTTCAATAATATCTTCTTTAGAAATTCCTCGATGTCTGTTATGAATTAAATAAGCAAAAAGCTCCTTTGTTTTTTCTGTTCTAAACAATACAGGCTTTTTTCCTTCTACAAATACTTCAAACCTGCCAAAGCTTTGTATCCTAACTTTATTATCCAAGTGTTCTTTAGCAACTTCCCTCTTTGCTAGCAATCGCGACACAGTTTTATCCAGACGATTGATATCGACGGGTTTTAAAAGATAGTCCACTGCATTTAACTCAAAAGCTTCTACGGCATATTGATTATATGCTGTGACAAATATAATCTCTATATTCTGATCCAATCGTAATATCACAGATGCCACATCAATACCCTGAAGCTGTGGCATATCAATATCTAAGAAAACAACTTGTGGACCAAGGCTCTCTATTTGCTCAAGTGCACTGATAGGATCTGAAAAACTCCCGATAATTTCTATTTCTGAATATTTCTTTAATAAGTATTCCATCTCACGAAGTGCAGGTTTCATATCATCTATTAGAACTGCTTTCATCCTTCTTTTCTCCTCCTGTCACAGATTGGAATCATCCACGATATTTCTGTTCCATCACCCCTGCTACTTTTAATATTAAGGCCTTTACCATAAAGCCTGATTAAACGCCTATGAATATTGGACAGACTAATTCCACCTTCAACATTTTTCTTCAAAAGCTGCTTCAGCTTTTCAGGTTCGATACCAATTCCATTATCCCTCACCAAGAACTTCAGTTCATTTTGCTCTTGATGGATAAAAACTTCAATTTTTCCACCCTCTCTTTTTGGAAGGATGCCATGCTTTACAGCATTTTCAATAATGGGCTGTAACACCATAACAGGAACCATCACGTCAGCTTCATCAATATGATACTCAACTTCGAGCCTGTCCTCATATTGAATCTTTTCTATCTCCATGTATGCTGTTACCAATTCAATTTCACTCTTGAAACGCACCAATTGATGATTTTCCTTAAATGCATAACATTGTCTTAAATATTTACTAAAGTTGACCATCAGTCTCCTAGAAGTCTCAATATCATAGCGTGATATTGCCATAAAGGAATTTAGGGTGTTATGCAAAAAGTGGGGCTTTATCTGCGATTGGAGAAAGTTAAGCTCTGCAGCCACTTTTTTGTCGTAATAATAACGTATCTGTTCTGCCTGCAGAATCATTTGAAAAAATAAATATAAATAAATTCCGAGATATAATATTTCCCCTCGTCTATCATCAATCACATTCGTTAAATAAAGTATATCATGGCCGTATGTAAGCAGGACGACTATGATACTGGCCATATTCAACCAGCTATTTTTTTCTCTTCGTCGAACTGCATCCACAATGATCAGCACGAGTAAAATTGCTCCTACTATTTCAACGATGTCACTGACCCTTCCAAATCTCGTATAATAAGTTGTGGGTGTAAGGAGCATGAATAATTGATAAAACACAACAAAAGTAAGATAGCATCTGGTAATTATTTTCGAAAACTCGGACTTGAAAAGCTCATTTAAATACAAACACAGAAATGCAAGCACCCATATCGTTGAGGTGTACCAAATAAAGATCACTAAACGAAAATCAATAGCCGACAAATAGCGAAATAATGTAAATTGTCCAACCGACTGTACAGTAAAAACCAGCATGAAACAAAGACAAGCAAAATACAAACTATGCTTCATTTCTCTGTTTAAAATGAAAACAGAAAGATAAAAAAATGCAATCAGCGAGAGTGCTCCAATGATGAAGAATTCTTTACTAAACGCTTTATTTTGAAGTTCCAATACATTTTCAGGATTACCCAAGTAAATGCTGCCCCAAAAGCCACCTCTGGCATAGTGAAAATTTGAAACCTGAACGACGATATCAAAATCACTGGCAGGAGCAATAAAAGTCACCACCTTTGGCTTATACTCACCAATTTCTTCCTTTTGGCTTGTACCTATTATACCGTTGGCTGCAACTAACGTGTCATTTATGTATAGTTTATAGGCACTTGAAAAAGTTGGAAGATTAAGTCCCAGCATAGTTTCTTGGGCTTTTCCTGTACGGACATGCAAAACGTAAGTGGCATAGCCCTGCCCTTTTATCTTCTTGTTTCCAATACTATAAGCATTCCAGACACTCGGTACTGTTACAAATGCATCAGGCTTATAAGATTTCAGTTCACTTGCCATAATGAACTGTTTCCAATAAAATGCCCATTGTCCATCTAGATGAATCGGGTCATTTTGCCCAAAATCCCAGTCTGAAACATCAATTATTCCATTGAATGATATCGCCTGCTCATTTTCATTATTCGAACTGAATACATTCCAGAATACGAAGACAGCAAAAAGAAGAACAATTAAAGAAATTGATACTTTTTCAAAATCAAAAAATCCTTTCACTTACATACCTCCCTTCTGTTATCCTTCGTATTCATACTAATAGATTATCTCTAACATGAGTTATGTCATCTATATTTTCGCCCTTTTTTAGAGGTCAAAAAACGTCATTTGGGGCTGTTTTTTGGCCCCAAAATCGGACCAAAACCACTATATGTTGTGTTCGAGCCCTACTTTTTCGTGTCAAAACTGCGATTTAGGCAAAACTAATCTGGTATAAAGCTGGTGGTTCCTTGGCGTAAAGCAATTTTCTTGATTAAAACTTTTATAAAGGTAAACTTTCTTCCTTAAATTAAAAGAACTACCCTGCAGCATTTTAATTGGGTAGTTACTTATTTATGTTATTGAAATTTCATTCCAGAATCAAGTTGCTCTTCTTCCTCACATATGCATTCCTGCAGCATGGTTTCAAGCTGTTTTTCGATTCTACTACAATAGTCATATAGTTTTAGAATGTCATTTAAGATAGTCTACCATAAAATCTGAAGTATTAAACTTTTACCTTCCTTATAATTTTCTTAGCTCATCCATCATCGCCGGCCGATTCCTATATTCCAACTGCCAGCCTATTACAAGTTCTTTGACTTTGTTCATTCCTTCCGGATATTTTTGCATTCTTCTCAGAATAGCAACAATTTCTTTATATCGTTTCCTATCAGAAACACGACTTGCCATGTTTTTTACCGTTGCCTCATATTTAACTAAAAGTTCTTCGGGATACAACGGCTTCAAGCATTTTTCATACTCTGTCAACTTATAAATTCCTGCCGAATCCAACACAATTTTCAGTAGTCTGTCATATAACTTTTCCATTTCATATAATTTATCCATTGGCGCATGAGACGGTAGATTTTTAAAGATTACTTCTCTTTTTTCTTCCCATTCTTCTTTACTATAAAGTGATTCTAACTCTTTATATGCATCTAAATCTCCGGCCCTATATTCCAGTACAAAAGACCACAACTCTTTCTCATAAGCTTGATTATTTCCTGTTTGTTGATATAAATCCTTTAATTTCAGACTGTAATCCTCCACAAGTCCCGGAAAGCTTTTATCCACAACCTTTCCTTCTTCAAGCACTTGAATTGCAGCATCGTATTTGCCCTTATATATGAGCCTGTTAACATAATAATCTCTGACACTGCTAAATTCCAGATTTTCTTTGCAATATTTATCTATAAGGTCCTCCGATGTCTTCTGCTCCTTCATAACTCCTATATGCTTAAGTGCCCACATTCCCGCATGATATCCACGCGTCCATGAATCTTTTTCATTTTTATATGTACATACTTTCTTTTCCGTTAACTTAAGCTTATAGAGCAGAAACTCTTCTTCCATAAAATTCTCAAATAATAATTGTTCTATGTAAGCTTCCATATAATCAATAATGGAGCCATCTAAATGTTCTGTATACCATTGGAACATTTTCCGTTTCATCTCCATATCACTGTTTTCAATGATTTCTTGCCAGATTTCTAAGCACCTGTCAGCTAACATACCTGTTCCGCCATCTGAGTCATCCATGTCTTGATTTCCTGTCTTCACAAATATGTAATTGGTAAGTTCAAATGCTTCTTCAAACTGCTTATTCTCCACCAATCTAATAACATCGTGATCCAAAACTTCTTCAAGTTCCAAGATAAACGATCCTGCATTGTAATAATCAACAAAACCATACCGTCCTGCATAATTTCTAAATATTCCATCGATCTGATTTTTATAGCGTTTCATATCCATTGGAGATACTTTACAGCATAAAACGCTTCTGAATCGATTAAACATTTTTCCATCATTCTCCAGAATATTTATTAAAAAGTCACGAATCACTTTCTCATCCGTTTTTTCTACTAATCCTCTAACACTTTCTCCTTTGAGCGGAACTACTTCGGAAAGCTTATTTGAGCCAGCCCACGTTTTTTTTACGTTAAAACTATCATGATTTTCTTCCATGTAAAACAATACGGCAGCCATATGCTTGCAATAGTTTCCTTCCTCCGCATATGGACAATTACAGTACATCTCAATGATCTTTCCGTCTATAATATCAATAGACACATCATATGCTTCGCTCCCCTGCACTGTTGCCTCTATGAAGTCTTCCCCTTGCCAATAATCCTCTACAGAACCTTGTTTGTAATACTGGAACCCTCTGTCCAATATATGACTTCGAAATAGCCTCTGCCAGTCCATACTATTTCCTTTCAATCGCACGTTTTATGTTATTCCTACCTAATATTTTACCAATTTTCAGCTAATATCGCCGCCTATTTTTAAATCTATAAATTCTCTTTAATCTTTCAAATATCTCAAAAGCGACCGGACATACTTCAACCACATTTAACATATTGGCAAGGCTCCATAACCTTTCCGGTTGATTTGTATAGGGATAAGTTTTGCAGCTTTCAGGTTTCATATCACCTAGCTTGCAGTTTCCGACTTCATCTAAAAAATCACATGGCTTGTGTTTGGTTTCATAGCTGCATCCAATTTCGTTGAATTCCAGAAAGAAATCTATAAACTGATCAGTTGTTATATTCAAGTATCCTGCCGCTTTTTCCAGTTCATACTTTTGAAATGTTCCTTTATACATTTTACAGCAGTTTCTGCAGTTTCTACAATCATAATCAGCAAATAATTCATTATGTAATACCAGAAATTGCTTGTCCAGTTCCTCTTCATCGGCATGATTCTTCAGAAAAGAACGGAATCTGAGATTATCTGCCTCCATAACTTTTGCTGCTTTATTTACTTCACTGGGTTTTAGCATGTCTTCTTTTTCTCCTCTGAAAAGTTAGCATTTGATATGAATTTATTCTATATCAAGCGATAAAAAAAGTCAATTTTACCTCTGCTTAAATCGGTGATATAATTCAACTATAAAAGGAATTATATACTTTTGTTTAAATGTTGTTATAAAATTAGTAATATCTAAAATGTAATCAAAGAAAGGAAATAGGACAACTATGAGCAGAAAAATTATCAGATTTGTAAAAGAAACAGATACCGCTGAAATCTTATCAATATATAAACCTTATATTATAGAAACAGCAATTACTTTTGAATGCGAAATACCATCGCTAAATGAATTTGCAGAACGTATCAAAGGAATTTCGTTTGATTATCCATATATTGTCTGTCTAATAGACAATAAGATTATTGGATATGCGTATGCACATAGACAAATGGAGCGTGATGCCTACCAATGGAATTCAGAGTTGTCTGTTTATATTGATAAAAATCATTTGCGTTGCGGTATAGGCAAGGTTCTTTACAATTCACTAATTGAAATTTTACAGTTACAAAATATTTGCAACATATATGGAGGCGTAACGGTTCCAAATGAGAACAGTGAAAAGCTACACGAACACTTGGGTTTTGAAAAATTAGGAACATACCATAATACAGGGTATAAATGTGGTGTATGGCACGATGTCGCTTGGTTTGAAAAGAAGATTGGTAGAAATGACCCAAAACCTGCGCCATTTGCATCTATCCGAGAAATTGAGAAAATCAAACTTGACGAAATAATTTCAAAATATACTAAGAAGATTAACGGATGAACCTGCTACTCATTTCTTTTTCAAAATTGGAAATTCGGAGGGTATATTAAAGTGACCTTTTTCAGTCAGTCATTTTTACATTTATAGCCATTTACTGTCATGCTCCACCACCATCTTTTATATTCACAAATTCCAAAATCAAAAGAATGGTAAAAGCATGAAAATAATTAATCCGAAAGATTATTGCCCATATTATACCAACAATACTTTTTTAAAAGCGCCCGATAAAATTTATGAGCGTAATTTCACAAGCGAACAACTCCATACTGCTATTGCTAAGGCTGAAGGTGTAAACGAAAAGTCAATCCGTATCTCCATCAAACGAGGATTACACAGGATCAAGAATTTTTTAAAACTAATTGACGATAATCCGATTTCGGATTATAATATTATTGTCCTAAATCGGATTATTCCAAGATAAAGGAGAGAACATCATGAATGATGTGATATTTTCAAAGTTGAGTATATATAATCAACTTTTTAAAGAACTTGACCAGCTATATCATAATTATGCAAAGAGTAGCGGTCTATCAGATACAATGTTTTGGATCATATATTCCATACAGGAACGATCAGAAGCATACACACAAAAAGAGCTTTGTGATATTTGGTTTTATAGCAGACAAACAGTAAATTCGGCTCTTAAACATCTTGAGGAACAGAAACTTATTGAACTTATACCTTCTCCAGATAATCGTAAAAACAAACTAATATTTTTTACTCCATCTGGAAAGGATCTTGCAATGAAAATAATACTGCCTTTAATGGAAGCAGAAGAAAATGCTTTTTCAAAACTAGGTGAAAAAAATTTTGATAAATTTTTACACCTTACACGAAAGCATAATGATCTGCTGGATGTGGAAATAAAAAAAATAATGGAAATGTCATCGGAGGACTTATCATCGCAATGATATAGTCGAATGGAAGATGTCGGGTGCGCCCGGTTATTATTAACCGGACGCTCTTTTTGTATTAATAACAGAAGAATTTATTATGAATATTATTACAATCAGGCGAGAATTCGGAAGTGGCGGCCGAGAATTAGGGAAACAACTATCTGATTATCTTCATCTTTCTTATTACGATAAAGAGATATTAGATGCAGTTGCAAATCAGTGTAACTTAGATACAGAGTACGTAGAAAAAGTTATAGATAATGGCATGCTTAAATAATATCCTATTAACTATGGGCTTACTTTTTCTTCTTATAAAGCATTTCAATATCAACATGCAAAAACAGAACGATTGTTGAAGCAGCAACAGATAATAAAAAAATCAGCTCTGTTCTGTCAGAATATGCGCAGAATTGGTTCAGGAGGAAAGAATATTGAGAATACAATTATCCAATCATTTTACTTACAAGAGGCTACTTCGTTTTGTAATATCACCAATTCTTATGATGGTCTGCATGTCTTTATACACTATTGTAGACGGCTTTTTCGTGTCAAATTTCGTAGGTAAAACACCTTTTGCCGCAGTAAATTTGATTATGCCGGTAGCCATGGGAGTTGGTACAATAGGATTTATGATGGGAACGGGAGGAAGTGCAGTTATTTCAAAAACTTTAGGCGAGGGAAAACATGAGCAGGCAAATCAATATTTTTCTATGCTGATTTATCTTGCTGTTGTTATATCTGTACTCGTTTCCATTATTGGTTTTACATTTATCAAACCGATTTCTGCCGCATTAGGGGCAACTGGTGAATTATTAGAAAATTGCATGATATATGGGCGCATTATATTCATTTCAATGACAGCTTTTATTTTGCAGAATATTTTTCAGAATTTTTTTGTAACCGCTGAAAAGCCTGCATTAAGTCTGAAAATATCTATTATGGCTGGAATAACAAATGCAGTATTGGACTTTTTGTTTATGGCTGTTTTTAATTGGGGTATTGCAGGTGCTGCACTTGCAACAGCACTAGGTCAGCTTGTTGGCGGTATTGTTCCAATTATATATTTTTCAAAAAAGAATGATAGTCTTTTACATCTGACGAAAACTAAATTCTATGGAAAGATACTATTGAAAGCATGTACAAATGGTGCTTCTGAAATGGTAACTAATCTTTCCACTTCATGTGTAAGCATCCTTTATAATTTTCAGCTAATGAAAATTGCAGGAGAAAACGGTATAGCTGCATACGGAATTATTATGTATGTTAATTTTATTTTTATGGCGATATTTATAGGTTTTTCTATGGGTACTTCACCGATTGTTGGCTATAATTACGGAGCAGCTAATCACGATGAGCTTAAAAACTTGTTTAGTAAAAGTATTAAGATAATTGCTGTATCAGGTGTTGCTCTGACTTTGATTGCCGAGGCTTGTGCCGCACCGTTGATAAAGATTTTTGCCAGTTATGATATAGAGCTGTTTACCATGACCTGTCATGGCTTCAGACTCTATTCTATTGCATTTATGCTCATGGGGGTCAATGTTTGGGGCTCCGCATTTTTTACAGCACTTAACAATGGCATTATTTCTGCTACCATTTCATTTTTAAGAACGCTTGTATTTCAAGTAATAGTCATTGTCATATTACCAATATTCTTTGGTATTAATGGTATTTGGCTAGCTATTGTAGTTTCTGAACTGTTAGCATTGTTTGTCACAGTAATATTTTTGCTTAAAAATAAAAGTAGATATTTAAACGCATGACATAGATATTTACATGAACAGCTTTTCAGATACACCAATTATTTCGCTTAAGTCAAAACTACTTTTTATCTTCTGACTTCAAAGCTATACTAAATAAAGCAGTTAGTTTTTTTATAATTATTTGTATCATCATTAATATAACTTTTTTGATATACTGCTTTTTCAAAAACATTATTTTTATCAATCTTGTATCGAGGTCATTATAATAGTTTAAACAGATTAACTAATGTAAGTAAGGCATCAGTTCAAAGATAGATTATGAAATATGCGTATTCGATGGTACACAATAGTGCACTATAGAATACGCATATTTTTTAGTACATTCCTATCAGATGACCTCGACGAAGTCAACATGCTTAGAATGACGCTTATTTATATTATAATAATTTTTGTCTTATAAATTGACAAGCTTCATCAAGGGCCTTTGTGGCTTCTTGAAACATGGGCGCAAGTAAGGGAAAGCAATGGAACATCCCCTTCCATACTTTTAAGTTCACCTCAACGCCAGCTTTACCGGCCTTTTCTGCAAACCTTACGGAATCATCTAAAAGAGTCTCATCATTTCCAACCTGAATCATGATTGGGGGTAATCCTTTTAAATCACCAAAAAGTGGAGAAGCGTATGGATGCATTGGATCCCCTTCACCTACATAATACTTTGTATAAGTTTTATTTGCCCCTTTGGGTGTACATGGATCAGCCTTAAGCCTTGTCCTATGTGAATCTCCTGAAAGTGTCATATCTGTACAAGGAGAAAAGGCAACACCACCAGCCGGAAGCATACCACCATCCTCTTTGATCTTTAACATTGTTGCTAACAGAATACCCCCACCAGCTGAATCTCCCACAAAAAAGATATCTTTTGATGAATATCCTTTGTTCAATAGCCAATTATAGATTGTTACTGAATCGTATACCGCAGCAGGTGCAGGATTTTCGGGAGCTAGCCTATAATTAAATACAAGTGTATTGATACCTAAGTTTTTTGCAAAATTCCCAACAATATTTTTATGAGACTGTGCACTACCCATGACAAATCCACCGCCATGAAAATATAAAATAACTTTGTCCTTTGGTGCATGGTTAACTAAAATCCACTGGGCATAGAATTCTGAAAAATCCGCCTGTTGATAGCTTAACCCTTCTATTTTTTTGAACATTTTTGCTGCCGCCTGATCCGTCTCTCGTCGAAGAGTCTCAATGCAGGTGTTTTCATCAATCACATCTGCCGTTAACTTTCCCTTCAGTAAATGTCTGTATCTAAAAATTCCATGAAATATTTTCCCTTTAATACTCATTTTTTACACGCTCCTTAGCTTACTTCTTTAATTTCATAAACATCCTTGCTATAAATTTCTTATCAGGCAATGATGCTTTCTCTGTTCTTGTATTTCTATAAATAGTCAGACCATTAAGTGTGCTCCAAAATAATACTGCTAAACCATAGGCATCTCCCTCCACAATGTCACCCTCTGATTGTCCTTGCTGAATAATCTGACTAAACACTTTATAAGGCAAATCTCTCTTTTCCTTCAATGCCTCTTTTGCTTCTTTAGGAATTGCTTCCGAACCCATAGCTTCTGCAATCAAGCGACTGGTCTGTCTATAACGCTGGCTGGTCTTTATTGTAATATAAAGGGCATCAATAGATTTTAAAATCTTCTCTTTCCCACTAATTTCCATAACTTGCACGGAGTTCACCGCTTCATTCATTTTATCAAGGGCATCCTCTATTAAATCAACGTAAATTTCATTTTTCGATGAATAATATCGATACAAAAGACCTTGAGATATTCCAGCTTCCCCAGCAATATCCTGTATGCGCGTGGCAAATAACCCATTCTTTGCAAATTGATTAAGTGCTGCAGCAATAATTTTTTCTTTGCTTTGCTGTCTTAACTGTTCATTTTTCTCAATACTTCTTGCCATACTTTACCTCCAAAATTAAACGAATTAATGAATGAATCTTCATTCATTATATAATTGAATAAAATTTTTGTCAACTGGATCATGAAATTTCGTTTATCCACGCTCCAATTTTTTAACTTCCTTTGAGTCATTTATTTTCACTGCTGCACTTACATTGTAAATTCAAGACATAAAAAAAGAGGCAGAGTCTGTAGCTCATTTAAGTTGACCTAAAAACTCTTCCTCTTGATTTTTTATTATTCTTTAAATTATCCTATATGTCTCTAATTACCTTAGAAAAACTTACATGGTAATTTTTACCTTACTTAACAACTGTCTCTATAAACCTTTTAAGAATTGTTGCGACTTCTGCACGTGTGGCAGTGTCCTGTGGATCAAAGCTACCATCATCACGGCCTAGCACGATTTTGTTTTCCTTGCAGTATTTTATAGATTCTATTGCCCAGTTATCAATCTTTGAAGCATCAGTATACCCCAGTTTTGTTTCTAAAGAACCTTGGGAAACCTTAAGGTACTCTGCAAATCGGTAAATTATTGCCGTCATTTCTTCTCGTGATATTTTACGATTAGGCGCAAATTTGTTTCCCCCAATCCCCATTATAATACTATTCTTTTCAGCCCAATTTACATAAGGGCTGTAATACTTACCATCCGGAACATCTGAGAATGTACCAACGGTTGCTGAAATATTGCCATAGCTTCTTTCATAAAGTCTTCCAATAACTGTTGCAAACATAGCTCTTGTCATTCCGCTATTTGGTGAGAATGTATTATTTGTAGTTCCTACAAAGATTTCTCTCTGAGTAACAAAATCAATACCTGTCTTTGCCCAATGTCCATTTATATCGTTAAAGTACTTAGAGTTCTGCATAAACTGTACTCTTTCCCCTTCTGGAGCGATATATTTCATGGTTCCTGTCGCACTGGAAGCAAAGCCAATAAACACTTTATTTCCATTTCCGTTAATATAATAAGGCAGTAATTCAGCCTTTGCAAATTTAACACTTATAGTATGTGCCGCATTCACATTCTTAAATGTATAACTTTCAACAGCACCCACACTTTTTCCATCTATCAACACGTCCGAAATCATGAAACCTTCCTTCGGCGTAAAAGTAAATGTCTTGCCTTTTCCTTTTACCACACTGACGTTGCCGGAAGGATTGATACTGCCACCATCACCTACTGTTACAGTAATTTTATAGCTTTGAGTTCCAGACGAACTGCCACCTGATGAGCTTCTTCCATGCGAACTGTTGTCGGAGGAAGTGTCGTCAGGGTTGCTGCCGCTGCTATTCACGCTGTAGCCAATGGCGTAAGTACTGAAGAATTTAGCATAAAGTGTTAAATAAGTTTTATCTGCACTAATTTTAATATATTCATTAGCATTTGGAGTCGTTGTAATTTTATCAACTTTAACCCCTGCGGCACCACCGTAATCATGGGTACGGTATACCACGTAGTTACTCTTGCCCTGAAGTTCTTCTGTAAGGGGAATAATCAGTGTGAGAGTGTCATCTAAAGAAGTAATTTGTCTCTTTTCTGCAATTGCTCCTGTGTTATCTATAACCGTTTTTTCGATATCAACATCAAGTGTTATTCCAGATTTATAACCGTCTGAACTCATCTTTGCATACACGGTTTCTTTGCCCTTAGAATTATCATCCTTCTGCACAGTTAAACGAAGTTCTACCGTTCCGCCTTCATTTAAAGCCTTAGTGCTGTTATCATTATAGATATCTTGATTGTCAGGATTATCAAAAATGTCGTCCAATCCGTCCTCAACAATGTTCGGCGTACCCACACCGATGATGTCAAGCCTTGAATTTTTATTTCCACTTGGTAGTGTTATTTGATCTTTATAATTATAGTCAGCACCATCTATTGTAATGTGCAGCGTAACCATCTGACCATTCTTTGTAATAACAATATTATATTCGCCATTAGGTATACCAGTAACTGTGAATTTGCCCTCATCATTTGTTTGTACGCTACCACCGTACTGAACATTTCCTTTCATAACTTTAACTGTAGCCCTTGCTACTTTATTAGATGGTGTAGCATCATCTGTTACTGTACCGCTTACGCTGTATGTTCCCTGCGCCCATTTCGTATAGAGAGTTGTATCATCCGTAACGGTATCTAAATCAAAGTTCCAAGGGTTAGTGCAAGCTGCATTCTTATACCAGCCTATAAAGCTATAGCCTTCTCTTATTGGCGTATCTGGCTTTGTTAATAATGAACCGTATGCCGCAGTCTGCGTGGTATAAGTTCCACCTCCTGCATAGTTACTCTTGTAGGTTACTGTACACTGTACCTCATTTTCAGTCCATACTGCAGTTAAAACTGTATTATCAGTAATTTTAAAGGTATCTCCTTTTTTATATGTGGTTGTTCCGTCACTCCATCCTGCAAAAGAAGCTCCCGTTTTGGAGAGGCTACCCACGTTTCCTAAAACAATTACAGTATCTCCGGGTTTGTAATTTGTATGTCCCTTAGGTACTTTTCCTGAAGTCGCTCCATTTTTCATGTAGGTAACTTCCAAAGTATCAGAGCTTTTTTTTGTCCACTTTGCATACAGGCTCATAGATTTTTCTACTGTATTGACGTTAAAATTCCATGCATTTTCACATGCATTTTCCTTATACCATCCACCAAAAGTGTATCCTGCTCTTTCCGGAGTAGCAGGTGCTGATATCTTGTCGCCTATTGAAACAGACTGTGTGATATAAGTTCCTAGCTCACCGTAATTCCAGTTGTAGGCAACCGCATTTAGTGTAGTTACAGTCAGCGCTTCGCTTTGCTTAGAAGCTTTATGAGTCTGTGTATCTTTTATTCTCTGATATACATCATATTCCTTGGCTGGTGTCAAACCAGTAAATTTATTACTGTCCTGCCATGTGCCTGTTGATACAGCAGCACCCTTTTCTACTATGATATATTCATAGCCTTCTACTTCTGTAGCTGTTATGCTGTCTGATGTCTTTTCTTTTTCTTCCGGCGCTTTTGCAGTTTCTGTACAATCTGCTTTGCTAATTTCAGAAGTAGAATCACTGGTGCGTGTTCCGGTTTTATCATCACTGGTGATTTTCACCGCAATTACTGCACCTACATCATCCTTGGTCAACGTATATGTACTCTCTGTTGCACCTGAGATATCTTTACCGTCCCTTGTCCACTGATAAGAGAGGGTGCCAGTGCTGTTCCCGTCCGTAAGTGATGCAGTCAGTGTCTTACCGAATACTGCGTCACCGCTGATTTTAGCCGTTCCGGTTAGTATCGATTCGTCTATTTTTGTGGTAAAAGCATGGCTACTATCTTCTTCAATCAAAATTCCGTCTAACGCTGATTTAAAGTCTGAGATTTTAACGGTATATTCTGTACCATAATCAAGTTGGGAATAAGAAACAGTATAGGCTGTACCATCCTCCGACCATTTACCACTACTCAATTCAATTGTTTCGGTGCCATGCTTAAGAGATACTTTGCCCGACGCCTTATCCATTTCTACGTTGAAGATGATTACCATATTACCGCTTGTTTCGACCTTCGTGCCACTGGGGGACACCATCGTCACCATGGGTTTTATAACAGGCGCTTTCAGCATTGGAAATTCTCCGCTTTTCAAAATCCATATATCAGGGCTCCAAGCGGAAAATGTTTCAGGGTTCTTCATTTCCGTCGTGGTTTTTCCCTTGGCTTGCCCCTCGACATCTTTGCCTTTAATGCCGCCAATATCTCCACATATGGTTTTATCATAATAACAATCTGTAACTGTAACACCGCTGTTACCTACGATGCAACCAATAAAACTCGTTAACGATCCATAATTCAAGGCACCTGTGTTATAGCAATTAACAACCGAAGAAGCATTAATAGGATTACCAACGATGCCACCAATACAACCATGACTTCCAATTACATTTCCTGTGTTATAACAGTTTTCCACCTTGGCGCTATTTATACAGCCTGCAATACCTCCAACCTCAGATCCAGCCATACTCGCGCCTGTACTACGAACTGTGCCTTCATTATAACATTTTGAGATTGTTCCTTCATCACAGTAAGCTACGATACCGCCAATTATAGCATTTCCGCAAATATAACTTTTGGTAACACCCAAATTCTGTACGGTTGCGTTTTGTATTTTGCCAAATAATCCCTGTACATATTTATTTACATGAATATAAATTCCACTTACCGTATGTCCGTTGCCATCAAAAATGCCGCAAAAGGGGGCTTTATCATTTCCGATTGGTGTCCAACTATTAAGACCTTCAGTGTTTTCGTCCCAATTATCTGCATCTGATACATCATTCAAAATAAATCCGGACTTTTTTTCTCCCGACCAATCGCCAGAACCCAAATCACCCATGCTGTTATCCAGTGACACCGTACCTGCCGTGTTTGGATCCATCGCCTCACTAAAGGTGATGACGATGCTGCCGCTGAGAGCCGCATCCGTACCGGAAGGCGTTACGCTTCCCACTGTGGGGACGGTGGTGTCAGGCAGTTCGAACGCCTTCAGCCTCGGATATTTTCCGCTCTCAAAATTCCAGACAGCATCGGCATCCCATTCGGTAAATGGCGTACTTGTCTGCATATCTGCGGTTGTTTTGCCCTCGAAATAGCCTTTAACGTCTCCCGGGGAATCGCCGACGGCGGCAATGTCGCCGCACTTTGTTTTATCATAATAACAGTGACAAATGAAAACGTAACCACTAGTACCTACGGAGCCGACCACAACGCCGACATTACTATTTTTGTTTACACTGCTTACACTGCCTGTGTTGTAGCAATTATAAACCTCACCATAGTCTTCATTCTTTCCGGCCACGCCGCCGACATAGTCAGAATTGCTACCAATGCCGGTTATACTGCCTGTGTTGTAGCAATTATGAACCTCACCATAGTCTTCATTCTTTCCGACTACGCCGCCGACATATCTGCAGCCATTGACACTGCCTGTGTTATAGCAGCTATTAACCTTACCGTTATAATTCATTCCAACCACGCCGCCTACAAAACTAAAACTCTTGGTGCTTTTAATATAGCTATCCGTGACACCAACGTTTTTAACTGTGCTGCCACTGCCAGTATAACCAAACAATCCCTGATACTTAGAATCCTTACTAATATAGATTCCGCTTACCTTATGGCCGTCGCCATCGAAAGTGCCCGCAAATTTATTATCCGACGTGCCGATCGCCGTCCATGCGTTGAGACCCGTTGTCTTGTCGTCCCAGTTGCTCGAATTAGACACATCGTTCAAAGTAATGTCTGCGCCAAGCTTAACGGTCTTGCCAGAGAAATCCTTTCCGCCATTGACCAGCTCCGCAAATCCTGCCAGTTGTTCCGCAGTGGTGATGCTAAACTCCGTATCCGTGTCTTTATACCAATCGGTTTTTTTGGTGCTCCCATCCCATATGGAGGAACCTCCAGCCGCCTTCGTGGTAAAGGTATGGCTAGTATCTTCCGTCATCTCATTACCTGCGGCATCTTTGAAACCAGATATAGTAATGCTGTATTCCGTTTCGTTAGCCAGTTCAGAATAAGAAACTTTGTAAACCTTTTTTTCTCCCGACCAATCGCCAGAACCCAAATCACCCATGCTGTTATCCAGTGACACCGTACCTGCCATGTTTGGATCCATCGCCTCACTAAAGGTGATGACAATATCGCCGCTGGCTGCGGCATCCGTGCCATTTGGCGTAATGCTCTCCACGGTAGGTGCTTCTTCGTCGGAGCCGCCGGCATCTTCCACAGTCACCTTTATCGTTCGAGGATCATAATGATCGGTCTCATAATTACCTTGATCATCGTTATACATTAAGACCTTAAAGGTGTATACCCCCGCATTATCCGCTGTAAACCTTATGACATCATCATTGCTGTAGTAGCAGTATGCGGGATCACGACCTTCTACCAGATACGCAACTTCATGCCACTTTTCCTCATAATAGTAATGAAGGTGCGCTGTATTTGTTCCGTCAGTTGGCTCTGAATAACCAACATTGTAATATGGGGATGGGAGCAATATATCAGCAATACCGGTAAGATCGTTAATATCCATTTCCAGCGTTGTTCCCACCGTTGTCGTGTAGGTCTTATCCTCTTCTGTAGCGCCGCTGCGCAGTGCACTAAATACCGTAGTTTTACCGCTGGACTGATCCTGCACCGTCACAGTGATTTCAGGTAACACGGTGTCCACCTTAAAATTGCCTGCATTCGCTGTAAAAATGTAAATGCCCACAGTGTCTCCATCATATTCCGGATTTGAATTCCACGTTACTGGCACATTAGTTTCCATTGTCTTGTATTCCACTTTTTCTTGATCCGATTGTTCAGTAATCTGTTCCGATGTTTCACTGTTATCCACTTGGACAGCAGAGCTTGTGATTACAGCAGAATCTTCAGGTTCCTGTTCACTTTGCTCCTGCTCATCTGCATCCGTCGCTATTGCTACACGTATAGTCGCCATCAAGGTATCTGGTAAATCCAAATCTGCCAAGTCGGTTCCCAGAGTAACCAACTGGTTGGCAGTAGTCTCCGATAATGCTTTAAATGAAATAATTTCCCCTCCGTCCGGAAGAGTTTCTGCTGCCGCTGATATGGACAACAGTGCCACAACCATAGCAACAGACAAGACCATTGCCATAATACGTCGGTATAATTTGTTTTTGTTCATATACTTATCCTCCTTTTCTTTCTTCCTTTGTTTTACTTTTTCCTTATGACATCTTCTTCAGCACACCTATTCTTCTTTTTTCATTTTTACTTTAAGTTTTTGCTTATAAAGCCATTTGTTTCACTTAATATTTTTGACAAATTTCAACATGCTCATTTTACGCTTCCATGCGTAACAAAACCGTAACAAAAAAAGGGATCTGACTACAAAAAAGTAATAATTTGTAATCAAACCCTATATTTTTTTAAATTCAATATTTTACCCTAACAGCTTTTGCTTTGACCTAAGCACCGCTATACTTTACACCGGTATAGCCTTCCTGTTGTCAGTTCAGCCCAACTGTAGTTTACCATATATTCTCCTGTAAACGCGTTCATCGTAGGCACATCTCCATCTAAAAAACGGTAATAGTCGCAGTCGAACTTGTTTGTATCCACAGCAATATAATTCCGTTTTCGCACAACCATATCTTTTGCTCCCACTCTTTTCAGTGTTTTTAACAGATCGGATATATGTACTCGTAGCTGAGTTTGCAAGGAGCTGTCATATGGCCGATCCTCATACAGTATGGCAGCCAGTTCCTGCATTGTCAGCCCCGAGCCCCGTCTATCCACCAGACAAGCCAGGAGCTCCTTGCTTCTGCTGCGCTCAAAGAACAGTGGCTTTCCCTGCACGAAAACCTCAAAGTTTCCAAAGGTCTTTACCTGAATAAATGCTTCTTTTACCGGCGGATAGCGCAAATTTTCCAGTTCTTCCTGTATCCGCTGGACACTGGCTGGCTTGGTAATATAGCCGCTGGCATGGAGTGCGAACGCCTCAGGCATATATTCCGGGAAACCAGTTACAAACACAATATTAACTTTTGGAAAAGCTTTTTTAAAATACAAAGCCAGCTCAATACCGCTCATACCGTACATTTCAATATCCAGAAACGCCACATCGGGATAAAACCCGTTTTTGATTTCCTCCAGCGCCTTCTGGGGATGCAGAAAGCCTCGGATTTCCGCCTGTGGCTGCGCCTTCTTTAATTTAGAAAGCAGATTGTCCAGTGCAAGCCGTTCATCATCTACCGCAATAAAATTCATACGCTTCCCTCCTTTGGTATTGACATGGTCACCACTGTGCCAACGTCGATTTTGCTGTCAATATGTAAGCTTCCCCCGCATTGACGGTGCAGCCGCTCCCGTGCATTATCAATTCCGATATGATATCCTTCGGCCCATATCTCGCTATCCGGCTCAAAACCAACACCGTCATCTGTCACCGTAATGATGTAGTCGTCCGTAGTATCCATAACAGAAATTCTGATCGTGCCACCCTCCGGTCGTTTCGTTATGCCGTGCCGCACCGCGTTTTCCACTATAGGCTGTACCACCAACGGCGGCACTAAAAAACCGCCCACCTGAATGTGGTACTCCACCTTGAGCCGTTCATCAAAGCGCATCTGTTCCAGTGAGAGGTAATGCTTGACATTTGACAACTCCCGTTCAATCCGAATCAGCCGTGTCTCTGTGGAAAAGTCGATATTGCTACGCAAAAAGGCGGCAAAATCCGCAATCGCTTCCTGTGCTTTTCTACTGTCGGTTTCGCAGAGCTGCTCAATGGCCGTCAGCGTGTTATATAGGAAATGCGGCTTAATCTTCGTTTGCAGCAACGCCGTTTCCGTCCATTTTATCCGCTCAGAAACTTCCTGATATTGTCGCCGCATTCGCTGACCATCTAATCGCAGTCGTCTGACACGCTCTGTTATGGCAACTGTAAAAATCATTGAAACATTTAACATAATAATCAGTGCGATAGGCAGATGAAATGTTGAAAATCCCATATGAATCATGCCTTCACAGACAAGCATAGCTATCACATACAAAAATATAGTCAGCCCCCATCCGATCATAAACAATCTCTGGTCCTTATAACCTGCCCGATGCATTCTGAAAGAAACATACAAAATAAATACGGGAACGATAATCGTAAGGCAATGCCCATAAAGATTTGCCGCAACCTTGTCCATAAAGCAAATAGGGTAGTCTACAAGGCAAGCTGCGATAAAGAGTAATAGGAACCTATAATAAATCTTATTGTAAGTTTTAATATCCGAAAAAATCATAAAAAATATAATGATTGAAATGATAAACAACAACCCGATTTCTATAGATAAGCTCATTATGGCATAGGAATGAGAAGGCATAATTATATTATATATCCCATAGCTGATACCCTGATGGATACTGAGCAGTAAAATGCATATTGAAAAGGCAAGAGAGATTTTATTTTTTAGTTTTAAATAAGCAATGAAATTTGTAATAACGACTGCCATCAGCATTCCAAACAGAAAGCTGATCAGACAGAACTCTGCAATCCTGACCTGGTTCAGCTCCTTTTGCGTATAAAATTCTAGAGTATAGTTATGTGAATAGTCGGATTGAATTCGCATATATATGGGTTTTTCTCCAAGTGTATCTGCGTTCAGCTGAAACACCGGATATGTCATACATTCGTCATCTCTAATCAAACTGTTAGCCCAGCCAGAGTAATGCACATCATAACCATTTTTCCCTGGTATGTAAAGCTGCACGTTTTGAATGTTTGGACAAAATAGCGCAATGTAATCTTTCAACAATTCTGTATTCTCTGTGGAAATCCTGATCCAGAAAGTTGAATGACTTCTGCCAAAGGTGAGAAATGGGGTTTCCTTGTCCGTAAAACCATCCTGTTCCCATACAGTATCGGCATCATAAACAGTCAACTGTCCGGAAGTATCCTCATAATAGGAAAACTTAATTGGGTCAAGACCCATATTATCTGCTTGCGGCGCAGTATTCAGCGCATAAAGAAACAGAGAAATCAAAATCAGAGTGTATGAAAAAAAGTCTGTAAATTAACTTTCTATGATAAGATTTTAAATGTGGTCGGCTCATTTGAGCTGACCTTAACTGTTTTCAATATATTAAATTTTTCTAAGCATGTCAAGAACATCTTTAATAAAGATGTAATTTATTACCATATTTTGCTGCTTTTAAAATTGGAATCTTTCCTCGTACATAATTGAAAATTCACCATATACCTTACCCCAGTTTTTAAGTGGCTGGCTCCATTTTTTTGTGGCTTGAAGTGTAGCAAGATAAAGGGACTTTAAAAGTGCCTTATCATTTGGAA
>NZ_KE384520.1:0-20238 GCF_000426305.1 Anaerovorax odorimutans DSM 5092
CTTATGCACTGAACCAAAAAGAAGGATTGATGACTTTTCTTACCGATGGGAATATTGCCATTAGTAATAACCTCGCAGAAAATAGTATCAGACCTTTTACAGTAGGAAGACGGAACTGGCTGTTTTCAGGTAGTCCGCAGGGGGCAGCTGCAAGTGCTGCGGTCTACAGTATCGTAGAGACTGCAAAAGCCAATGGACTGAACCCTTATGAATATTTAAGATATATATTTAAATATCTTCCGGGAGTCTGTTTTGAGGAAGAGCCGGAATATCTGGAAGATTTCCTGCCTTGGAATTCGGAAGTACAAGCCTTTTGCAAGAAAGCCGAAGAGTGATTATTATTGTAAATCAACTCTCCGGCTTTTTCTATACACTATTTTATTTGACGCTTACCCTTTACGTAAGGAACCTTATAAAAAACCAAGTAATAATATTTCGGAGAGCCAAGGAATAGTGGAACAATTATATCTTGATAATATGTACGAGGTAAGATTAGATATTGCATCTTTCTTTGATAGTATTTATACACATAGTATTCCATGGGCAATACATACTAAAAAAATGGCAAAAAAAGATAAGTCGGAATCACTATTTGGGAATATATTAGATAACTGCATGCAAAATTTAAATTATGGACAGACAAATGGAATTCTTGTTGGGAATGCAGTTTCAAGGATAATTTCAGAAATTATTTTATGCACAGTAGACAAAGAAATACAAAATGCCTTCCCCAAATTAAACTATAAAAGGTATGTTGATGATTATTATATATATGTGAAGAATGAATTTGAGATTAACCAAGTAGTTTCAGTAATAAGACAAGTTCTTTCTAAGTATGAATTAACTTTAAATGAAAATAAAATTGAGGTATTTAAGAGTCCCTTTACTTATGGAAAACCATGGGTGGAGCAAATGAAAGGTTTTTTACATCTAAAATCAGATATATTTTTAAAGAAAACGATTATGGAATATAATAATAATAAAGATATTCAAATAATAAAGTATGGGCTTAAAGTTATTAGATACCAGAAATTTAGTAAAGATGAATGGAGGTTATTAGAATCAACATTAATTAATTTATGGGTTAGATTTCCATCGCTTTCATATATTTTTGTGGTTATTTTTAAAGTAAATGAGGAACATTTAAGAGTCTCTTTACTAAAAAAAGCTATTTATTCAATTGTTGATAATAATTTACCTTTTCGAAATGATCAAGAGGTTATATGGGCAATATGGACAGTAAAAATATTTAATATTGATATATCAAAAGGATATATTACTAATATTATTCAGTCAAAAAACTGGCTTGCAATAATTATAATGTTAGATATAATCAAGACGAAGAAATTAAAACAAAAAAAGAGTATTTTAAAATTGTTAGAAGAGTTATATGATGAAATTTTTATAGAATACTTGAATGAAGATGCGAATGATCCGGAGTTTATGTGGTCTGATATATGGTTATTAGCATATGAAGCTGATAAAAACAAATGGCTAAATATAAGTCAGGAAAAAAGATTTTTATTTGCCCGAAAAAACCAATTTTTTAAGGAGTTAAGGACTTTAGGAATAGATTTTTATAATGGAAGTTATCAATATAATATTCTAGAGCCTATTTCCAAGAAGAGTCTTTATATAACTCGTGCCGAATTTGGTAGTATATTAGAGAAGTTACAAAAGTCTTTTAAAGCAAAGAACAATAGTGGAGAAATTGATAATGGTTTAGAATTAACAAAAGAAGAGGAAGCTTTATTAGAAGAATTGCATGAAGCAGCTAATGAAAGTGACTATTAATACATAGAGGCATATAGACATTGTAAAGAATAAAATATATTAATTGAATCGTGGGTTTCAAAAACCACGATCCACCTTCACCAAATTGTAAGCTGCATTTTTGTTGGTATAATCCAATAGAAATGTAGCTTTTTTTATCATATGTAAAATAATTATATTTTTATATTTATTGCTTAAATTCAAATAATATCATACAATAAAATAAAGGAAAGTAAGGGATTCTAGGAAAGGATTGATTTATATGGAACTTGCAAAAATAACTTCAAAGGGACAAATAACAATACCTATAGAGATTAGAAAAAAATTGGGTCTAAAAGATGGAGATAAGGTTATTTTTTTAGAAGAAGGAAATAAAGTTGTTATGGTTAATTCAACATTATTGGCTTTAAAAGAAGCTCAAAAGGCTTTTGAGGGAGAAGCTGAAAAAGCTGGAATAAAAGATGAGCAGGATATTGTAGATTTGATTAAGCAGATAAGAAAGGAAGGATAAAAGTCAATGCGAATTATGATAGATACTAATGTTTTGATTTCAGCATTGCTTTTAAAATTATTACTTCTAATCATACTATGGTACTATCTTCTTATGTAATTGATGAATTATATAAGGTAATAGAGCGAAAATTTCCGAATAAAATTCAAGTCATAGAAGATTTACTTTCGACAATGAGTTATGAGTTAGTATATACACCAAAGACAATTAAAAAGCAATTGATAGAAATTCGGGATAAATCAGATTATCCAGTTATTCATACTGCTATTGTCGAAGGTGTATATATACTGATTACAGGTGATAAAGACTTTCAAAATTTAGAAATTGAAAAACCTGAAATTTTAACACCAAATGAGTTTTTAGAAAAATATAGATTGTTTTAAAATATATAAGATTTAAGATGAATTGGAAGAAACTTTTGGGATAATGGTTTTATGGGGGAATTTTACCTGAAGCTATTTTGTACTAATGACACAAATTATAAGCTACATTTTTGTTGGTATAATCCAATAGAAATGTAGCTTTTTTATATAATTTTGAATTTATAAATGTTATTACATCAATATAGAGACTATTATTAACTTCACATAGGTCGTTATTGTTAAGAAGATAAGTTATTCTTGGTGCATACTTAAAAAGTAGCAAGCTGCTTATTTAGTGGATTTGAAAAAGGTTTTAGGCCTTTAAACAATTGTTATTTCATGCATTTAATTAAGCAAATGATACAGAAAAAAGTATCACTGTACAATAAAAATTGATAAGTAGTTATAATAACTGGTTATTATAATTTATAAAAGCTTTTTGAGAAATTAAACAGTTGGATAATTTAAAAATTATGGTATACTAGGTATAGGTGATTTGAAAGCCTTAATCAAAATATTAATGTGAATATTAATATTTTTTTGATACAATTGAATAAAATATTTTATGTTCCATTTTATTAATTATAATATTTATAAAATGGCTAAGAGGGAAGCAGGTGAAAGACCTGCGCGGTCCCGCCGCTGTAAGCGTGGAGTTTTTCCAAAATACCACTGAGGAAATTACCTTGGGAAGGTTGGAAAAAATGATGATACGCAAAGCCAGAAGACCTGCATAGAATAAGAAGATAGTATCCGACGGGTGATCGGGTATACTATGGATATATGAGAATCTTTACATATTGGTATTGATTATTTTTTATTTGCAGAAAAGACGGACTGTAGTATTTTTACTACAGTTTTTTGTGTTTTTGGGTTAAATTAATGACAAATTTACTTTAAAAGTAAAAAAAGATGAGATTTCAGCTTATTAAGATACAATAACGCTGCATGCGATTATATAGATAAGAACAAAAAAGGAGAAAATGTGTGTATGAATTTTAAAATGAAGAAAGCAAGTAAATTTATAGCATTATTATTAGTATTTGCTGTAAGTTTTACAGGATTTTGTGTACCGGGAATTGATCCAGTAAATATATATGCTGAAGAAAGTGTGGCAGCAGTACCTGTTACAAATGTAGTGATACAGGGTCAATTGAAGGTGGGAGAAACAGTAACAGCAGTGGCCACAGGGGAAAATGACCAATCTGCCACAAATGTTACGTATCAGTGGCAATATGAGTATTCATACTATGATGATTTGGAATATGAAGATGTATATGATTATTCTCCTATTTCAGGAGAAACAAAAAGTACGTTTACAATTCCTAATAGTATGAAAGGTAAAAAAATACGTGTTATAGCCAGTGGTGATAATAAATCAGGGGCTACATCACAAGTAAGCGGTGAAATTGCAGCTGACACATCACCAGATATGCAGACATTAGAAGCTATCCTTAGTGCTTATCAATGGGGGACTTTGGATCCTGAATTTGGTTTACATGATAATATCGTATCATTTTTGGATAAGGGAATTAAAGAAAAAGGGTATGAAGATATTCAAGTAACATTAAAATCTTCAAGTATACCTGAAACAATTTCAACAAACGGTGATATTACATATTTTTATAAGGACATTGACAGTGGAGAGGTTTCACCCAGTAAAAAACATTTACAACCTGAGCTTGTATTTACTCTGTCAAAAGGGGAAAAATCAGTAGAACTTATAAAAAAGGCGAATATCAACTGGGATATTGATAAATTAAAGGCAGATTTAAATAAATATATACTGAATAATGTAACAGAAGAAAAAATAAAGGGTGAGAATACAGATTTAAATAACGTTAAATCTGACTTAACTCTGCCAGCAAAAATCGATAATAAATCATATGCAACAATTCATTGGCAATCAAGTGATTCCTCTGTTTTAGATATTGAAGCAGAGGGGAACTCTTGGGATTCAGATTATACCTATAAAGGTATTGTTAAACAAGGCACAGAAGATAAGAATGTTACTCTTACAGCTACAGTTGAATATAATTTTACAAACAATTCCTGGGAAGATGAAGAAATAAGTAAGCTAAAAAAAGAGGTTAATGTTACTGTAAAGGCTGATAGTGCTGATCCATTGCAGGAAATGCAAAATCAACTAAATACAAATTATACAATAGATAAAATAAAAGATTTGGCAACCGATAAAGTTATTGATGCAGATAATGTGACAGGAGATCTTCAATTTTTAGCACCATCCAATACAGGAATATCTAATTATTGGGATTACAAATTTACTGTTGAAAGCAGCGATCCGGAGGTATTGATAGTCAATGGCTATAGAGGTGTAATTTACAGATCATTACCGGGAGAAGCTGATAAAAGTGTAAAATTTACAGTCACCATGTCTCAAAAAGAGGGTGCTTTAAGCGTATCCAAAGATTTCACAATAACTGTAAAGCCTTTGGCTCAGGCAGATATTGATAAAGAAATTCAAATAATGGATAAAGTAAAAGCTTCTTATTTTGATGGAATAAAAGGAGAAAATACAAGTAAAGATAATATTTCAAAAAATATGCATGCTTTCCATGAGGCTTCCTTTTCATCAGACGGACAAGCACTGGAATGGGTATATGACAGTGAAAATGAAAAGGAGAAAGGAATAAAACCTACAGACCTACCGGGATATGATCCTATGGGCGGTGGCTCTTGGAGGTTATTCAGATCTTCCAGATCAGATATTATTAAGGATGAGAATCTTTTACTGTACCAACCAAAATATGATACTGAAGTAGCAATTGATAGTTCACTTTCAAGTATTGAATACGCAAAATATGCTGAAAAGTATCCAAATAATAAAGACTTTGAAAAATTGGCAAATCAACCTGTTAGTGTAGTGGTAACAGTTCCGGGTACCGATGGAGAAGATCCAAACAAGGATATCGAAGTTGAAAAAGTAAAGGTATTTGCAAGCCTTTATGATGGCAGGGATTCATTTTTCCCTGTACCGTATGGAGAAATTGAGGTTACAGCAGGCTTAGCCAAAAGTTATGGGTATACAAACTCACATATTGAGAATCATGCAGCTAAAAATGAAGCAACCATGTTTGATGCACTTGTAGCCATGCATGCGGAAGCTATGGGAATAGCATCTCCAGAAGAAGATGGGGCAGTAGAAACGATTCAAGGAATTCTATCCATAGGAAGCAGCGGATTTCTTGGAAAAGTAATGGGTGAAAATGCACCATTTATGCTTATGCAGAATGGGAGAATGCCCAATGATGGTGTGTATAATGAATCCGATGAAGCATACGGATATACGGTAGATGATGCAGTAATCAATAATAATGATGTTTTAACATACTTTTTTTGTCAAAATTCTGCATATGGTGACTATTACAGCTGGTTTCAGAAAAACGGAACAGAAATAAGAGAATTAACTGTACCGAAAGATGAAATGTTCTCCATTGATTTAAAAGGTTATGCAGCAATGTGGTTTGGCTGTTCTACCGAAGATAAAATTGCTGAGGAAACAATCGGTCTGGATGGAATTCAACTGGCTAGCTGTGATCCATACGGAATGTTTACTGATATTGAGGGTGCAGTAACTAATGATGGTAAAGTAAGTTTTGCAATTGATAAACAGGGAGAATACCTTATTTCAGCTAAAGGTAACGAAACAACGCCTCTTATAGCACCTTATTTAAAATTAATCATTAATGAAGGAATTACTGATGCTGAAAAGCAGGAAATTGTTGAAGCAGATAAAGATGTACTTGATTTTGATGATATTAAAGGTGCAAATGAAAATAGTCAGTCAATTACAGGAAATTTAGATTTTATTAAATTGGGTGATAGTGGAAAAACAAAGATTACATGGGCCTCAAGTGATGAATCAGTAATTACTTCAGATGGGACAGTAAAAAGGCCTCTATTTGAAATGGGAGATAAAAGTGTAACTGTTACAGCAACAATTTCTTATGGAACAGTAACGGATATGAAAGCTATTGAACTTAAGGTAGCCAAATTACCATCTTCAGAGGAAGTCTTAGGTGCTATAGTAGCTGAATTACCTGCAACTATTACACCAAAAGAGTGGAATTCTAATGGTTCTGTAAAACAGGATGCAAATATTATTGAAATGGTACGTGCGCTTGTAAAGGCTGAGAATTCAACTGCAGAGGTATCTGATATATGTGTTCCGTCAGAAGAACAAGTACAGATTAACACAGATGGAACTATTACATATGGTAATGAAACCGTTAAAAATAAAAAAGTTACTTTCACAATTCAGTTGGGAACAGCAACAAAAGATTACAGTCCTGACGTAACTGTAAATGCAAAAAAGCCGACAAAGGAAGATGCTTTTGTTGCTAAATGGTTGACTTTTGATGTATTTAAAGGAAACAATATCTCAGAAAATAAGGTGACATCGGAACTGTTATTGCCAAAAGAAGATACCAAGGATTATTATTCTGAATTGGAATGGACTTCTAGTAATCCGGATGTAATCGCTATCGATAGTTATGTTACAAGTGGAAAGTTTAAAGCAAAAGTAAAAAGACCTTCATTTGGAAAGGAAAGTGTACATGTTATATTAACTGCCCAAATTAACCCGGGTTCTTACTGGAAATATGGAATGGGACCTGTAGGACCAATGCCTGAGCAGGGATACGGAATAAAAACTTTTGAATTGACAGTACCTGCAGTAACTGAGGAAGAAGCTAATGATGCACAAGTTTTAGTAGATGAAGCAATTCAGTTGTTCAATCTTGATAATATTAAAAAACGTGAATCAGATAACAAGGCCGATTTAATGAATCTGACCTATAGTATTAATGGCATACCATATAACTGGAATTATGTAGAGAATATTGAGGGTTTTAAAGAAGAATATCGACAAGCTGAGGTTATATGGACTTCTGAGAATCCAGGAATCGTAAAAGTTGATAGCGGTGCTGAAGTTGTAAGAGCAGCCTCTGAACAGATTGGAGATTTAGTTCTTACAGTTTCATATAACGGGAAGACTGCAACAAAGCGCTTTGCAACTAAGATATTGGCATTTGGACAGAAAGAAGCTGATGAACACAATTTATTACTAAGTGAAGTTGCAGATGCGTTAACTTTTGATACTATTAAAAAAGATAATACGGACTTTTACAAAGTTACTTCGGATATGACTGTTGTAGAAGGTGCAGAAAAGGTTAATGGCGTTATTACATTCGGTAAAAAGATTTATCATAAGCCGGGAGCCACTATCAGCTGGACAAGCAGTAATCCTTCAGTAATAAGTCAGACATGGAAAGGATTTATTGTCAACAGACCGCTAAAGGATACAAAAGTTACATTGACTGCTACACTCATAGATGCAATGTATCATGATTGTCCGGGTGTGCAGACGGTGACAAAGGATATTAAAGTAATTGTATCAGGAATAGAGTCAGATAAAAGAATTTCAGATACATACGAGTTAATGGATAACATTACGGCCGTATATGCAGCTAAAGATGAAAAGTGGTGGGGCAGCAGTAGTAGTGGGAATTTCTGGCATGCTGTTGGAATGGAAGCTTATAAAAGTATTAATCCGGATACGAAAAATGTTATTTCAAAAGAGGCTAAACAGGCTTTTGTAAATAAAATGATAGCCCTTTCAGTGGAAGGTAATGAAAAAGCTTTAACAAATGCAAACATTCAATCGAATGTAATAAATGGTTTAAGTGCTATTGGATATGACGCTTCACAGCTTTGGACAGTAAACCACTCAAAGGTTAGCGCAGTAGATAAGTTAAAGGCTGTTAATTTTGAAGAAGCTAAAGCAGGATTTTATTCCACTATAGCTCCATATGCAGTAAATGCTTTCAGACAGGGAAATTATAATACCACAGCACAGGAAAATGATCATATTGAATATTTGATAGAGCAGCTTGCTAATGATACAAACTGGAATTGGGGTTTCGATACACCTGCTATGATTATGCAGGGATTAACACCATATTATGACAGAGCAGAAGTAAAAGCTGCTATAGATACAGCAATTGAAAAACTATCAGATAAACAGGGAACAAATGGAAGCTTTGGTAATGCCAATGCAGATGCTATGGTAATGGTAACCTTGGCACAGCTTGGTATTAATCCTATAACAGATGAAAGATTTATAAAAGAACAAAATACATTACTTAATGGATTATTGTTATATAAAACAGATGATAACAAAGGTTTTGTTTATAATAAGGAATATAGTGAAATAAGTACTTATCAGGGACTACTTGGATTGATTTCTGCAATGAAAGTGATGGATTCAGGTAAGCCTTATAATGTATATGATTTCAGTAAAACTGCTAAAACGGCGGCTTATGCAAATGGTACAATTATAGAAGATGATGAAGAACCTGTAGAAGAACCACCGAGTGGAAATCCTAATATAACAATTACCTTTACGCTGAAAGCAGATAAGGGTACTTGGATTCCATCCACTAAAGTAACTTTGAAAAAAGATTCCAAGGTATATCATGCTTTTGTAAAAGTTTTGGATAGCGAAGGTTTCACATATGTGGGAGCACGAAATAATTATGTCTCATCTATTACAAATAAAAACGGAACTACTCTAGCTGAATTTACAAATGGTCCAAATTCAGGATGGCTTTATTCTGTTAATGGAGAAGTTATAAATGAAGGTCTTAAAGATTATAAATTGAAAGACGGAGACAGCCTTGTCTGGTATTATACTGATGATTGGACAAAGGATCCTAAAGCGGTAAAAGCTGCAGGGGGGAGTTCTTCTGTAAATAAGTATACAAAAACAGATGTAGAGGAAAGAATTGAGGCTGAAGCAAAAACCAATGAAAACGGAGTTGCCAGTGCTAAAATATCAGATAAAGACATTACAACAGCTATAAAAAATGCTCTTGAAGATTTTGAAAAAAGTACTAAAGCTGTAACAAAAAAAGTTGTTATTGAAGTAAAAGCAGATTCAAAAGCAAACAAAATAGAAACAATTATACCTAAATTATCAATAGCAGAACTTAATAAAAACGTAGATACAGTAATTGTGAGTACACCTGTGGCCGATATTAGTTTAGATAAAGAAACATTGAAAAAAATAGCAGAAAATATTAAGGGTGATTTTAAGATTTCAGCTGAAAAAGTAGATATACAAAAATCAATTATGACAAATGAAAGCTTATCGCAGGAAAAGAAAGCTAATCTGCTTGAGAAAATTAATAATAGACCTATATTTGATTTTACTATGCAGTCAGGAACTGAGAAAGTTACGAAATTTGCAGGAAACGTAACTGTTTCATTACCATATAATCTTAAAGAAAATGAGAAATCAGAAGGAATAGTGATTTACTATATTAGTGATGAAGGTATTTTAACAAAGATATCTGGAGCCAAATATAGTAATGAAAATGTTGAATTCACTACCAATCATTTTTCGTATTATGCAATTGGCTATGAGGAACCATCAAACTTTACAGATGTGACATCAGGAGCATGGTATACAGAAGCCGTAAATTATGCAGTAAAAAATAACATTATGAATGGAGTAAGCTCTACACAATTTAAGCCTAATGATAAAACTACAAGAGCTATGCTTGCAACAATTCTTTATAATGCAGAAGGAAGACAGACAATGGAGAGAGACAGCAATTTTGCAGATGTTAAAAAAGATGACTGGTATGGAGTACCGGTTGTATGGGCATCAGAAAAAGAAATTGTAAAGGGAGTAAGTGAAAATTCGTTTTTACCTAAAGGAAATATTACACGTGAGCAGGCGGCAGTAATGCTTTATAACTATGCTAAGTTTAAAAATCTTGATGTATCGGTTAAAGATATTAAAATAGAAACTATGATAGATTCTGACAAGATATCATCATGGGCTGAAGAAGCTATGAACTGGGCATTTGATAAAAAGATTATTAACGGAAAAGGAGATAATATACTTGACCCAAAAGGAAATGCAACAAGAGCAGAAATCGCTCAGATGGTAAAAAACTTTATGGAAAATAAATAGAAAAAATATAAAAGATGCTAATTTAATTAAGGTCTCTTTTAGGCAGATAAACGAAATGATAAAAATTTCATTGCCTAAAAGAGCCTTTTTATTATAAAAATGTAAAGAATATCTTTATTATAAATAAAATTAATCAAATTCAATTTTATATTTTCTTTGAATCAGACATTATATGACATAGATATGAAATGAAGGTTTTCATAGCAGTTGTACGATATGAGCCTTTACGCCAAAAAACATTTACATTTGCAGTTATAGGGGTTTCAAGGGGTATAGTGCATATTTTAGGATTGTCATTGAAAATTTCTTTGTAGATTATAGTAATTGCATAATCATTTTCAAGCATGTACTTAATTGTGGACACCTGATTTGAATGAAGAACTATATTTATTGGTTTACATTCAAATCTACTCATGATGATTCTGTAGTGATATGATCCTTCGGAAATAATTACAAAAGGATAATCAGTAAGCATATCCTCAGTGACGGATTTGCAGTTTGCTAAAGGACTTTTTGAATTTACAGCTAACTGAAGTTCAGTCTTGAAAATTAAAGAAGAATCGCAGTTAGCATACGTAGTTTTGTCCGTAATGCCTATGAGAAGATCCAATCTAGAATCTTCCAAGTGCTTTGTACCTGCAATTGTAGGTACTTCTTCTATTTTTAAATGTATACCTGGATTTTTAATTTCAAAATCGGGTATTATTTTTTTATAAAAAAAGGAGCCAAGAACTGCAGGCATACCTATTTTAAGAATAATATCTTTTTGTTGCCCTAGTTCCAAAGCCCTGCTTTCAAAATCATCACATTCATTTATCAAATGCTTAGTTAAATTTAAAAATTCCTTACCTTCTTCAGTAAGGACCACATGGTTATGACTGCGAGTAAAAAGTCTGAAACCATATTTATTTTCCAAATATTTTATAGCAGCAGTAACTGAAGGTTGAGACATATGAACTTTATCAGCAGCTTTGGTAATGTTTCCATATTCGCATACTGCTAAAAAATAACGTAAATGATTTATATTCATAAATTATTCACCTCTATTTTATTTACGAAGTTGTAACTATACTTTAACAGTATTTATATCTAAAAGCAAGAACGTTTGAATTTTGTGAAAATATTAAAAAAAGTGATTATGGTATTAAATTAATTGATTTTTATATCTAAATTTAATGTGCTAGAATAAGTATAAAGGAACTTAAACGAGTACGTACTTAAAGAATTGGGGTGGATTTATTTTAACGCAATTGTTAGCATAGCCATAATATATACGATTTTATTTTAAGCAAATAGATTTGTGCTTAGTTATAAAGAAATCCCTTAAAAAATAATTTATAATTTAATAGTCGACTAATAGCAGAGGAGAAACCTTATGAAATTTGATGTAATAAGTCTTATTTTTAATCCTTTTATGCTTATGTTTATAGCAATAGCTACGGGTCTGCTGTTTGGAAAAATTAAATTTGGGAAATTTAATTTTGGTACTTCAGGCTCACTTTTTACAGGGCTTTTTATAGGTTGGCTAATATATAAAATCGCAACAAAAATTGTGTTATCAGGCGAGAGCACAGCAGGATACGAAGCAGCTCAAAAACTTTTGCAAAATAATATTATACATTCGTATTTACTAGAAACAGCACTAATTTTTTTTGTAGCTGCAATAGGTCTTTTAGCTGCAAAAGATATGGGAGTAGTATTAAAAAAATATGGCACTAAGTTTGTGGTGATGGCAATGGTCATAACCTTTGTAGGTGCAGGAATAACATATGCTTCAATGGCAGTAATTGATACTAATCCATACGAAGTTTCAGGTGTTTATGTTGGATCACTGACAAGTTCACCAGGACTTGGTGCAGCCCTAGAGACAGCACAAAATCACGCAGAGGAATATGCAGATACTTATTCAGAACAACCAGATGATATGAAACAATTGATACTTAGCATAATAGATTCTTCGGGTAAATTAACACCTGAGAATACGCAAACACTGACAAAGGAACAAAAATCTACATACATTTCTAATGCACAAGCAGGTGTAGGTGTAGGATATGCTATTTCATATCCATTTGGAGTTATCATAGTAATATTTGCTGTAAATTTTTTCTCGTCTATTTTTAGGATGAACGTTGAGGATGAAAAGAAACTTTTTGAAGAGGAAATGCGTGAGGCTAGACAATTGGCAGAATCTAAGACTATTCCAACAACATATTTTAATATGATTTCCTTTTCTATAGTCTCAATATTAGGATATCTTCTGGGAAGTATAGAAATATATCTGGGACCTTTGGGATACTTTAGTCTGGGATCTACAGGAGGAGTTCTTATAATGGGATTATTACTTGGGTATATTGGCAAAATTGGTCCTATTTCTTTCAGAATGGATCAAAAATCTCTTGTACTACTGCGAGAAATTGGATTAGTATTTTTTCTTGCAATCGTCGGTTTAAAGTATGGATATTGCGCACTTGATGCGCTGATGGGATCTGGTGTTACGCTAGCTATTCTGGCATTAGTTGTAGGCATTATTGCAATGTTAGTTGGTTTTCTTGTGGGGAGATATATCTTTAAAATAAATTGGGTAATGCTTTCCGGAGCAATTTGTGGAGGAATGACATCAACACCGGGTCTTGGTGCGGCTATTGATGCATTAGACAGCAATGAACCTGCTACAGGATATGGTGCAACATATCCGTTTGCACTGCTTGGAATGATTATATTTACCATAATATTAAATAAATTACCGTTACTATAAAATAATAAGGAGTCTTAAATATGGAAAATGGGTTAGAATTAAGATTAAGGAGTCCAAAAGCCTTTAATTTAATTAGAAGTGCTGGTGAAGCTGCTGAGATGATTAAAGATGGTATGGTAATAGGTGTAAGCGGATTTACACCTTCAGGATATCCGAAAGCAGTTCCTCTTGCACTTGCCGAAAGAGGTAAATATGGAGAAAAATTAAAAATTGATCTTTATACAGGTGCTTCTGTAGGCCCGGAAATTGATACAGCTTTAACAGAAGCGGGGATGATTAGAAGAAGATTGCCATATCATACCAATGGTACAATCAGAGAAAAAATAAATGATGGAATGATTGAATATTTAGATATGCACCTTTCTCAATGTCCTCAATATGTAAATTATGGTATGTTAAAAAAAGTAGATGTAGCAATTGTAGAAGCATTAGCAATAACGGAGGATGGAAATCTGATTCCAACTACAGCAATAGGAAACTCACCGACATTTATTAAGAGCGCTGATAAAGTTATCGTAGAAATAAATTTAAAAAAACCTCTTGCGATGGAGGGTATGGCAGATATATACATGACTGAAAATCCGCCAAATAGAAAACCAATTCCAATTTGTAATGTGGCAGACAGAATTGGAACTACATATATAGAGTGTGGGTTTGATAAAATTGCTGCTATAGTAATAACAGATTTACAGGATAGGACTCGGCCTTTGAGTGAGGAAGATGAAAATTCAAAGAAAATATCAAAAAACATTATTAAATTTTTTGATAGTGAGGTAAAGAGCGGAAGATTGTCAAAATCCTTGCTTCCTCTGCAATCCGGAGTAGGAAGTGTTGCAAACGCTGTTTTATATGGATTATGTGATTCAGAGTATGAAGATTTGACCTGTTATACAGAAGTGGTTCAAGATTCTATGTTGGATTTATTAAGGGCTGGGAAGGCAAAAATGCTCTCAACAACAGCATTAAGCCCATCACCCATTGCTTTAGAAAAGTTTTTAGAAGAAATTGATTTTTTCAAGGAAAAAATTATTCTTAGACCGGTGGAAATCAGCAATAATCCTGAGGTAGTAAGAAGATTGGGTGTGATTTCTATAAATACAGCAATAGAGGCAGATATTTATGGAAACGTAAATTCAACACATATTATGGGTTCAAAACTAATGAATGGAATCGGAGGTTCTGGAGATTTTTCAAGAAATGGCTCTATTACCATATTCAGCACAGTTTCTACTGCAAAAGGTGGAAGAATTTCTTCTATAGTTCCTATGGTATCTCACGTAGATCATACGGAGCATGAAGTGATGGTGCTCGTTACAGAACAGGGCTTTGCAGATTTAAGGGGATTAAGCCCAAAAGAACGAGCCATAAAAATAATTGAAAATTGTGCACATCCAGATTATAGAGAGGCCTTAATGGATTATTTTAAAAGATCTTGCGAGTCTGCAGCATTACAGACACCCCATATTTTAGAGGAAGCCTTATCTTGGCATTCTCAATTTATGGAAACGGGATCAATGAAATAGATGAAGTATTGTCGTTATAAACGAAAAATTTAGGAGGGATTTAAAATGGAAAAATCAGATGAAATGAGTAAAAAGTATATCGGTGAATATATTGCAAGAGCAAAGAAGGCGCAGTCTGCATTTGAAAAGATGAGTCAAGAGCAGTTTGATGAAGCAGTAAAAGCTGTAGGCAAGGTGGTGTATGATAATGCAGAGTATTTAGCCAAATTTGCAGTTGAAGAAACCGGAATGGGAAATTGTGCAGATAAGGTACTAAAGAATAAAAGCAAAGCACAGATTATATGGAACAATTTAAAAGGTAAAAAATCAAAGGGGATAATAGATAGAAATGAAATAACTGGAATTACAAAGATTGCTAAACCAGTAGGTGTGGTAGCAGCTATTACACCTTGTACAAATCCTATAGTAACTCCTATGAGTAATACAATGTTTGCTTTAAAATGCGGTAATGCAATTATAATTACACCTCATCATAAAGCTATAGAGTGCAGTACTAAGGCGGTAGAAATGATGAATGTGGAACTCGCAAAAATTGGGATGCCTGAAAATCTGGTTCAGATCCTAGATCAACATTCAAGAGAAAATACAAGAAATCTCATATCTTCAGCTGATGTAGTTATTGCAACAGGCGGAATGGGCATGGTAACCGCAGCATACAGCTCAGGAAGACCAGCTTTAGGCGTAGGTGCAGGAAATGTACAGTGCATTATAGATAAAGGAGTAAATTATAAAGAAGCAGTTCCAAAGATTATAACGGGGAGAGCTTTTGATAATGGAATAATTTGCTCAGGAGAACAGTCCGTTATATGTGCAAAAGAAGAATTTGAGGATATAATGAAGGAATTTGAAGCAAATGGCTGCTTTGTGGTAAGAGATTCAGAAACTAAGGAAGCACTGAGAAACGCTATGTTTGTAGATGGTAAGATGAACAGACATGCTGTTGGGCAAGAAGCTTCGGCCATTGCAAAGCTTGCAAAGATTGAAATCCCTGAATATACAAAAGTAATTGTTGTTGAAGCTGATGGTGCAGGTAAAGCTGATATGCTTGCTAAGGAAAAGATGTGCCCTGTAATTGCAGCTTACAAATATGATAACTTTAAGGATGGAGTGGAAATTGCCAGAGTTAATCTTGAAAGAGAAGGAAAGGGTCATAGCGTATCACTTCACTCCAATAATAAAGAAAATATTGAATATGCAGGTGAAGAGTTATGTATATCCAGATTAGTTATTAACCAAGTATGTGCAAGCAGTGCCGGAGGCAGCTTTTATAATGGACTTGCGCCTACGAATACTTTGGGCTGTGGTACATGGGGGCATAACAGTATCTCTGAAAATTTGGATTACAAACATTTGATGAATGTATCCAGGATTGCATATTATATGCCTAATAATCATGTTCCTACAGAAGAAGAATTATGGGGATAGCTTGAAAATTTATCATGAATGAAAAAATATCAGCACTTCTAGCTAAGTCATTACTATTGGGCGGAGGTGCTGAGATATAGATGATATATACAATAAATATTTAATACAGTGGAAGCTGTTTTAACAAGCAATATAATTTTAATATACCAATATTAATATAGACGAAAAATAATTAGCTAGAAAAGTATAAAGTTGAACTAAAATGTAAGTAGAATTAAATAGTAGTCAAACCTCCTTAAATAACATATTAATTGAACGATAACATAAGTTGTTTTTAAATAATTAACATCAATATTAATTTGAAAAATTAAAAATCTAAATAATAAGCATATAAAAAGTCCCTTGTAGAGGACAATATAAAAAAGACTATGCACTTTTAAAAAGATGATTTCTGTATTATATAGGAGTCATCTTTTTTACAGAAATTGAAATCTTATTAGGGAACCCTATATCAAGAATGTTACTATAAAAGGTATTATTTATATAGATGAATTTAAACATATTTTTATCACTTAAAATTAAAAAGGAAAATTTAAAAGAGAGGTATTTGAAAGTTACGGTTTTAATATAAAAGGATGCTAAGTTTGTAAATTTAAATTTTTATGCAAAATTAAAAAATAGATACTTAAAGTATATAAAAAATAAAGTTTTAAGGATTATAATCCGCAAAATACTTTGAAAAGATAGTTAAATTCATTACAGAAAATAAGAGATCATTATCCTAAGTATATATTAACTCTTGATGAAGATCCTATTGCAGATTATGAAGGCATAAAGCGAATAAATGCACTTGATTGGCTATTGAGTTAAAGAATTACTTTTTATATTAAAAGTTATTTATTTTCCCAGGTGGCAAATAAATAGAAAGTGGTGTAACTTAAGTAATTTCAATGGTTATAAACACTTTTTTTATTTAATATTAAAAAACCGTGGAGGCTGGTAAATTTTTAAGAAAACCTTGAAATTTCAATAAAAAGTGGTATTATTAAAATTAAGAAATGGCATATTTGCAGGCATTGAACCATAACATAAGATGTATTTAAATGAGTTTATGAAGAAAGAATTTAAACTTGACGGTGAATTGAACCATAACATAAGATGTATTTAAATTATACTTTCAAAATTTTTTCATCATCAGATTTATTATTGAACCATAACATAAGATGTATTTAAATCCTGATGGTAACTATGCTGTTCCATCTTCTGTTCATTGAACCATAACATAAGATGTATTTAAATGCCCCTCGCCTGCCACCCTTTTCAGCCCTCCCATTTATTGAACCATAACATAAGATGTATTTAAATGTATTTTTTATTTGCATGGTTCCTCACCTGTTTCAAATTGAACCATAACATAAGATGTATTTAAATGATTTAAATACATGGCATGAATGTGGAATTAATTTTAATTGAACCATAACATAAGATGTATTTAAATTCTGGATTCATTGGTATTAACCAATAATCGTCCCTATTGAACCATAACATAAGATGTATTTAATCCGCCACGTTCATTGATCTGCAAAAGTCCACCTTTATTGAACTATAACATATGATTTTATGCTTTAAGATAGAAAAGGAATAACTGGTAACAGCTATTCCTTTAATGATGTTGGTATTTTTATATAATGTTATTCTTAAAAGTTTTATAAGATTTAAATATTTAAATAATAAAAGATAATACTTATCTTTTAGATACTGAGGTGTGTGCTGCTTAATGTCTCTATGTTAGTTGTTTCCGCTTCTTTATTTACAAAATACTTGCGATAAGAAGTTAAGTATAGAAAAATCGAAATTATAGTTGAAATATAATCTGTTACCGGCTGAGCAGAAACAAGCATTGCAGCCGAGGAAAAATTCTTACTGAAAATAATAAGTACTGGTATATATATGAGCCCTTGACGACTGATTGAAAGAATTAGAGATGGTATAGCGGCTCCCATAGCTTGAATTGTATTGGTCAGAACAAAAAGTATGCCTAAAATAGGTCCTGATATAATAAGTATCCTCGAAAATTGTATACCGTATAAGTGGGCGTTAGGTTCAGTTAGAAAGGCGCTTACCATTGGACCGGCACCAATATAACATATTAAAGACATAATCATACTAAGTATAATGGAAAATAATAATGAAAATTTTAATGCGGCATTAAATCTTTTTTTATCACTTGAACCAAAACAAAATCCAAGTATCGGTTGAATTCCTGCACCAGTGCCAATAAGAAGCATGACTGCAATCATATTGACTTTCATAGCAACTCCAAGTCCTGCAATAGCCATATCTCCATAATCAGTCATGAAGTTGTTTATAATAATGTTAGAAATGCTCATAAGGATGCTATTAAGTGAAGCAGGAATTCCAATAGCTACTACTCCTTTTGCAATGCCGTTTCCCAACTTATACTCTTTTATGTTTATTGATAAAAAAGATTTTTTTAAAAGAAAATAGCCTACATAAAATAATGTAGATGCCATGTTTCCAAGTATAGTAGCTATAGCAGCACCAACTACATTCCATTGGAATCCAAGTATCATAATAGGATCTAAAATAATATTAATAAGGTTTCCGAGTATCATTCCCATCATAGATAAATTAGCCTTACCTTCAGCTCTGATTATGTTACTGAAAATATTACTGACAATTAAAAAAGGAATTCCTATTGCAATTATTCTTAAATATTGTTTTACGTATACCATTGTATCTGGAGTAGCTCCGATGATATTACATATTGGGTTGATTCCAATTTGAATAATGGCAAGACCCAAAAGACCTATAATGATACCAGTCCAAAAGCAGAATGAAGATGTTCCCTTTGCGACTTCAATATTACCTTCTCCTAATTTTCGGGAAATCAGCGAAGTCCCGCCAATTCCGAAAAGTAAACCAACTGCCATAAAAAGAAGGAATACAGGCGTAACCAATGATACGGCAGCCACCATATAAGCATTGTCAGTTTGTCCAATAAAAAAAGTGTCTGCTAGATTATATATAAGAACCATAATCATACTGATTATAGATGGAATGACATTTAACATAACCACTTTAGGTATTGGTGCACTTCTAAAAATTTCAATATTCTTTGTGTCAACATTATTCATATAATTTTATTTTGCCTCCTTTTATTTGCTAAATATTTTATTTAAGCCCTTGTAGATTGGTATTTATAATCGTTAGCATATTTTTTAAATGATTCACTTCGGTAGGTGTTAATCCATTCAAAAACTTTTGCTCCAAATTATCAAACTTTGATAAAATCCATTCGTGTTTTTGCTCTCCTTCTTTTGTAATTTCAATATTTCGGATTCTTTTATCATTTAAGCTACTATAACTTGTAACAAAACCCTTGTTTTCTAGTCGATTGATAATACCAATTGCTGTAGTATGCTTAATGCAAAAATAATTTTCAACTTCTTTTACAGATACATTTTGACCTTTTCTATGATAAAGAAAATACAGCATATGCGACTGTGACATTGTCAGATCCAACTCTTTCATTTCTGTATTTACGATAGATCCTGTAGCATCATGTATTTTTTTGATAAGTAATCCAACACTTTCATTTTCATTCATAACTTTTCTCCTTACACAAATATGTAGCATGCTACATATTATACTTCTACCTTATAGATTTGTCAACAATTCACTCTATAAAATACTTAGAGGTTTTTAAAGTATATTTACTTCTATATTAATTATTTTACCAAGTGGCTAATATATTAAAAGTATTGTAACCTAAGTAATTTCAATGGGTATAAACACTTTTTTAATTCAAGATAAAAAAACCGTTGAGGTTGGTAAATTTTTAATAAAACCTTGAAATTTCAAAGAAAAGTGGTATTATTAAATTTAGCAAATGGCATATTTACAGGCATTGAACCATAACATAA
>NZ_KE384520.1:21248-129426 GCF_000426305.1 Anaerovorax odorimutans DSM 5092
AATTGAACCATAACATAAGATGTATTTAAATGGTATTCTTTTTATTATTTCGGGTAGTGCATTAATATTGAACCTTAACATAAGATGTATTTAAATGAATTTCTGCTTGTATGAAAATCTGCTTTTAGTTCACATTGAAACATAACATAAGATGTATTAATACTTCACTTTTTTAAACAAGCAGAATTAGTGTAAACAAAAGGGGATAGTTTGATTTAAAATTAATTAGTATTAAATTTTTACTTGTTCATTTAGGAACAGTGAAACACTATCTTACATAATTAAGAAATATATATAAAAATTTATAAAAAGGAGCTGGTCTAGTTGAAAAAAAGAGATATCATGTCTGGTTTAGTGGCTTTCTTTATAATTTTAGGATTGTTTGCCGCTATACCAATAAATGCATTTGCTCTATCTATTGACATTGATGATTTAGATGTTTTGGCAACGCTCACTGCGCTAGCTAATACTGATCCAACCATATCAATTGATAATTCATCCCTTAGTTATACGGAAAATGAAGATGCAACGCAGATAGATGCAAATGCAACTGCAAGCGATGCTGACGGAGATTGTGATTGGGACGGTGGTAATTTGACAATACGGATTACTTCAAATAATAAAGCTTCAGATGAGTTGAGTATTCCTATAGTTGGCAGTATTAATACTAATGGAATAAACTTACGAGATGGAACAACAGTATTTGGAGCGCTTAACTCTTCTGGGGGGACTGTAACAAACAATACGGCGCTGACTATTACATTTAACAGTAATGCTACAAATGCGCTTGTACAACAGACATTACGTGCAATATCATATAGAAGTACGTCTGAAAATCCTTCAACATCAAACAGAACAATAACGTTTACATTAACTGATGGAAACAGTGGCAGTGTTAGTGATACACGTACTGTGGAGGTTTCGGCTGTAGATGATGCTCCAACGATAGTAACAAATGATGGCTTGACGTTGAATGAGGATGCAAGAGCCACGATTCCTTTAGATCTATTGAAAGCAGATGATGTGGATACAGATAATGCTACCCTAACATATACAGTAACATCAAGTCCATCAAATGGAAAATTAGAAAATACGGATAACCCAGGAGTAGCTATAAGCAGTTTTACCCAGAAAAACTTAATTGATGGGAAAATACAATATGTACATGACGGAAGCAATACAACTTCAGACAGCTTTACCTTTAAAGTAAGTGATGGTACAAATGAATTAATAGGACAGACTTTTAGTATCACAATTAATGCTGTAGATGATGATGCTCCAACGATGACAACAAATAATGGCTTGGCATTAAATGAGGGCGCAACAGCGGCAATTCCTTTAGATATATTGGAATCAGATGATGAGGACACAGATAATGATATCCTAACATATATAATAACATCAAGCCCATTAAATGGACAATTAGAAAACACGGATAACCCAGGGATAAGCATAAATAATTTTACCCAACAAAACTTAATTGATGGCAAAATACAATATGTACATGACGGAAGCAACACGACTTCAGACATCTTTATATTTAAAGTAAGTGATGGTACAAATGAATTAACAGGACAGGTTTTTCGTATAACAGTAAATCCAGGTGTTAATAGTACGATTAGCCCTATAACGGTGAACTTCGATAAAAATACATCAGCGCAATCCGATATTAACATAACAATGACACTTAATGGAAACACGTTAAGTAATATTAAGAATGGAACAGATACGCTTACATCTGGTAAGGATTACACGGTATCAGGCAGTACGGTTATAATATCCAAAGCATATCTTGCAAATCAACTAACAGGGAATGTAACCTTAACGTTTAATTTTAATATTGGTGATGCACAGACACTTTCAATTGTAGTAACTGATAGTACATCCTCTGGAAGCAGCAGTGGAGGTCATTCATCATCATCTAGTAGTGGGGAATCACAATCTGTGGGAACGTCTTCTTCCTTTACAAATTCTAAGGGTCAGACAGTGACCACAGTAAACATTAATACTGCGAAATTGGATAAAGTGCTTGAAACAAAAACTGATAGACCTATAGTAACTATTCCGGTAATATCTAATTCAGATATTGCAATAGCAGAATTAACTGGTCAAATGATCAAGAACATGGAATCAAAAGAAGCTGTCTTGGAAGTCAAGACTGTTTCTTCAACCTATACACTGCCGGCAGCGGAAATAAACATGGAGTCTATTTCTGAGCAGTTAGGTGAAAGTGTAAACCTTTCGGATATTAAGGTTCAGATTCAAATTGCAGAGCCTTCTGCGGATGCCATTAAGGTAGTCGAAAACGCTGCCAAGGCAGGTAATTTTACCATTATGGTGCCAGCGGTAGAATTTAATATAAATTGTACCTATAACGGAAAATTGATTGATATCAGCAAGTTTAATTCTTATGTGGAAAGAACCATAGCAATTCCCGTGGAAGTGGATTTAGCCAAGATTACAAGCGCAGTTGTTATAGAACCTGATGGTACAGTACGGTCTGTACCAACTAAGGTAATTCAAGTGGATGGAAAATATTATGCAAAAATAAGTAGTTTAACCAACAGTATTTATACGGTGATATATAATCCCATTGATTTTGTAGATGTTGAAAACCACTGGGCAAAAGATTCCATCAATAATATGGGTTCCAAAATGATAATTTCAGGCGTAGGGAAAGGAAAATATAACCCAAACAGTGCTATTACTCGTGCAGAATTTGCAGCAATTTTAGTTCGAGCACTTGGACTTGAGACAACAACAGGTGAAAATCAGTTCATTGATTTGAAAAGTACAAATTGGTTCTGTGATTATGTTAATACCGCCAGCGAATACGGAATTATTAATGGAGAGAGTGAGGGTACATTTGCTCCAAATGATAAGATTACTCGAGAACAGGCTATGGTGATGATAGCCAGAGCAATGAAAATTACGGGTATTGAGCCCACAGTGACAGAAAGTGAGATCAGCACACTTTTGGCTGAATATACGGATGCACAGGGCACATCAAGCTATGCCAAGGCAGACGTTGCTTCCTGCTTGCAAACAGGGGTCATATCTGGGACGAGCAGTAGTACATTGGCTCCAAAGAATAATATCACAAGGGCAGAAGTAGCGGTAATTGTAGAGCGATTATTGAAAAAATCAGAGTTAATATAAGTTTATGTATTATAGACACCGTTTTGGGTCAACCAAAACGGTGTTTGTCTTAGCTGAGAAGTTCAAGGGTTACAAGAGAAATGAACCTTTTTAGATTTAATCTAAAGAATTGAGTTGGGTTGGTAAATTTTTAATAAAACCTTGAAATTTCAATAAAAAGTGGTATTATTAAAATTAAGAAATGGCATATTTGCAGGCATTGAACCATAACATAAGATGTATTTAAATTAGTTTTGTTATAAAAGCGTTGTCAGTATTAACACATTGAACCATAACATAAGATGTATTTAAATAAAGTAAAATGATTAACGTAAGATATATGGATTTCAATTGAACCATAACATAAGATGTATTTAGTGACTTTTTTATTATAAAATTTTGAACAAAGTGGCGTTATTTATATTAAGTAATAAGGAGTTTATATGATTATTAAGAATATAGAAAAAGACAAGGTATGTGACGCATTATTATTAATTGAAAAAACATTTATGGAGTATGAGGCTTCAGAGTATTCAAAAGAAGGTATCAGTACTTTTAAGGAATTCTTGTATGATGAAAATTCAATTAAAGACCTTGAATTCTTTGGTGCATACATTGAGAGTAAACTTGTAGGTGTTATTGCTACTAGAAATAATGGAAGTCATATTACTTTGTTTTTTGTAGATGGAAAATATCATAAGCGGGGTATTGGCAAAGCACTTTTTAAACAGGCTCTCAAAAATGGAAAAACAAATACAATTACTGTAAATTCCTCAACTTATGCTGTTGATATTTACAGACATTTAGGTTTTATTCCTGATTCTGATGAACAGATAAAGGATGGTATACGATATACACCAATGACATATACAAAATAAGCATAATCGTAAACTAAAAAACTTGAATTTATCCATAGTAATTTAAATAAATTATCCCTACATACATTTTGTATTAATGATATACATTTTTCATTTAATAAAATTATTTTACCAAGTGGCTAATATATTCAAAGTATTGTAACTTAAGTAATTTCAATGGTTATAAACACTTATTTAAATTTAATCTTAAAAATAGGTTAAGGCTGGTAAATTTTTAATAAAACCTTGAAATTTCAAAGAAAAGTGGTATTATTAAATTTAGCAAATGGCATATTTACAGGCATTGAACCATAACATAAGATGTATTTAAATTCTATTATTTTTCTTTCCACATCTTCAATTTCAATTCATTGAACCATAACATAAGATGTATTTTTGTTGCAGGTGGATTCTACATTCACCTTATTTTTTATCCTTTTATTTATTTTGACATATAAATATCATTTTTCTTCATGTGCTTCTTCATCTTTAGCTTGTTTATAAAGAATCATAATCAACATAATATAATCTTCTTTTTCACACGCTTCCTCAGTTAGTCTTTCTATTTCTTGATCTGTAAGTTCTTCCCCTTGTGCGAACTGATCTACCGTTTCAATATTTTTTACTAGCCAACAAACTGCCTGCTGTGCCTTGTATGGCAGATTTCTTATTAGCTTTTCAATCTGTTTTATTCTTTGTTCTTTCTCATTCATAACAAGATCACTCCTCTTATTTATAATATTGGAATGTATATATTCCAATATTATCACAAACAATTAGGTAAAATCAATAATGTAATGCATATATTCCAAAATAAATTTTTAGGAGGATCTTTCATGTCAAATAAAATTAAACAAGATATTTCTATTGGTGCTAATTTGAGACGGCTTCGAAAGGATTCAAAATTATCTCAAGAAGAAGTTGCTGCTAAACTGGAACTTATGGGACTTTCAATCAGCAGGGAAATTATTTCTCAAATGGAACTAGGTCATTATAGTATTAGAGTTAGTGTGCTGTTGGCTTTAAAACAGATTTACAATGTTGATACCTTTGACGAATTTTTCAAAGATATATAAATTTTTTTGACTAATGTTTGATTTACAATATTTTTCATACTGGTTTTGAATTTCAAGATTAAATTCCTCATTATTATTAAACCAAAGCATAAGATTTCTTTAGATATTCACGGCTTATTCATATAAACATATCAAATTCACCGTACGGCTTAGTTTGTACGGTTTCTTCAACTGCAATAATTTTGGAGGTTTCAAGAAAATAGAATAAATTTTATGTTGATCTTATAAATTTCCCTTTTAAATTTTGGGGATGATTTTTTAAAAAATAACTTCTTGCTGCATGAAATAAAATAATAGTTATATTAAATATAATATTTTATACCAAAATATTCCACAAATTTATACAAAATATGGTAGAATATTAAACAAGAGAAAGAAAATTAGGAAATTTTTCAGGGTAAAGGGAGGGAGATAATTGAAATTTATCGAATTAGTAGTTACCGTAATTCTAAAAAAAGATATTTATTTCGCAGACAGCGGATATGTTATAGGTAAAAATATAAATAAACTTATGCTGTTAGACAAAGATTTAAGAGAATTACATGTTAAAAAGCAATATAAAAATTATGTATTTAATAGCTTTTATCCACTGGAAAAGGACAAGCTTTATAAAAAGGGCAAGGCATATGTCTTTAAAATAAGAGGATTAGACGATGAGTTTATGAAGAAAGTACATAAATACTTAAAAGTATTGGATAGTGATGATTTTGATGTTATTTCGGCAGCATTTGAAGAAATAGAACAAGGTAACATCCGAGAACTATATACACTTACCCCGGTAATTATAACTATAGATGATAGACCTTGGCTTCAAAATAATGATTTACATTTATTTATAGACAGGCTGGAATCGAATCTTGAAAAAAAATATAAAAGCTTTTTTAACGAGAGTATTGATATAAAAGGAAAGCTTATAGAAAATATTAGATTTAAAAATAAAGTTCCCATGTCTTTTAACTATAAAAATGTAAAACTTCTTGGAAATAAAATCAGTATAGATGTTAAAGAAAATATTGAAGCACAAAAAACAGCATTCCTTGCTTTAGCAGTAGGAATTGGAGAAAAGAATTCTGCTGTGGGAGCAGGCTTTTGTAATAGAAAATAATGCAGTTTAAATTTGTTTAATATGTATCTAAGTGATAGTTTTTATATATAGAGGTGGTGTAAAATTGCAAAAGATAAAAATAAAATTAAAACTATTATCTGACATGTACAGTCATGGTGATAATATGGAAAAAGCAGAGTTTAGAATAACTGAATTAAAAGCACTTATGAGAAATACATTCAGAGAAATATATAGTTTTAAAAATTTGAAAGATATGATAGAAAAAGAAGGAGCTTTATTTGGAAATACTAAGCATAAATCTCCTGTATCATTTAGACTAAAGTCTATAGTACCTAAAGAGAAACAAGATTCTAGTTACTTAAGGACTAATACAGAAGTAACTTTATATATGATGATAGATGATTTTAATTCTGATAGTTATGAATTTTATCTTTATTTATTAATACAATCGTCTATATTAGGAGGACTGGGAAAAGATTGTAAAAAAGGTAAAGGTAGATTTAAAATTGAAAAAGTTGAGATAGAGGGAAAAAGTAAGTATGAAAATTTGTTAAATATGGAACACATAGATTTTTTGAAAAACTACAACGATTTACAATATAACATAAAGAGTGAAACTATTAGATTAAGGAAAATAAAAAAATCAACTGATACTATCGTCACTTATGAACCATTAGTAGAAGATTTAAAGTTTCCTTATTTAAAAGAAATATCTTTTGCTAAAGATTTTCCAAAAAAGATATACAATAATGATTTCTAATTAACTTCTTACAAGAATAACCAAATAATAAAAGTCATATAGGGGAAGGAAAAATATAATGAGTTATTTATTAGGTATAACAATTGGGCCGGTACAAACCTTTATACAAGAATCTAGAAAACTAATGGATTTATATAACAGCAGTAAAATAATATCTCAGATTATGATAAATTGCTATAAATATATAGAAACTAACAGTAGTAAATGTGAATTAATATATCCTAATTATGGCGATATAAAAGATGAAGTAAAAGCAGATTGCTCAAATTATATGATATTTGAAATCCAAGATTTGATTGATATGGAGGAAATAGAAAATAAAATATATGAAAATTTTAAAGTAGAAAGTAAGGTCTTAAAAGAAAATTTTCATTTGTTTTGGGCAATGTTAGAAAATGATACAGAGTATAAAGATAAATATAAAGAACTTATTAAAATAATGAAAGGCATAAAAAATACTTATAAATTTGAACAGTACGAGCAAAAAGAAGGACGATATAAATGTAGTATATGTGGAAAAAGAAACGGTACTCATGCAAAAGGTAAAAATGATAAAGCTTTAAGCTCTGATGAACTTTTATGTGAATTATGCTATTTTAAAAGGACTTATAATCATGATGATATAAATAATAAAATTCCATCAATATATGATATTGCAATAAGCAATTGGGAAAATAAATACAAAGAAAAAATACTTCAATATTTAAGTGTTATTATTAAAAATGATGAAAGCATTGATTATTATATTAATTTTAAAAATAAGAAATACTATAATCCAAATGAATTTAAAAACATTATAGCATTGATGGATAATCAAAAAAAATATAAAGATAAGCTTGATGAATATAAGGGTGAAATCAATATTAAGATTAAAGAATTAAATAAGGAGTCTTTAAAAAAAGTATCAGACAAATTAATTGAAATTTATAAAAGTGATAAATTGAATATTCCTATACCAAACTACGAGTATTGTTTTATTCAGTTTGATATAGACAATTTAGGGAAATGGATGAGCAAAGAAGAGGTAATCTGCTCAAAGGATAACCAAAAGGAAATTTCACGTGAATTAATTAGTTTTACTAATAACGTTTCAACTGAATTATATAAAGAAGATAAAAAATTGAGAGACAGCGTTAATATAATATATTCTGGTGGAGATGATTTTTTAGCAATTTCTTCAATAGATAATATTGAACTTATATTTAAAACTATTGAAAAGCACTATAATAAATTATTAAATAACTTAAATAATTTTTTTAAGTATGATAAAAAAATTACTTATTCAATTAGTATTACAATAGCTCAATGCAAAGATCCAATGAGTTATGCATTAGAAAAAACAAGATTAGAATTAAATAAAGTGAAAGAGCTGTATGAAAATGTTGGATATCAAAAGAACGGAGTAGCTATTAACTATATTATTAATAACGGTAAATATATAACCACATATATGAAAAAGGATAAATTAAAAGAATTTCTTAATTTAGTAAAAGAATATAAATCATTAGATAAAAATAAAGATATATCTTTTTCATATATTAATAAATTAAATGAAGATTTCAAGGATTTCAATTATGAAAATTTAACTAATGAGGAAAAGATTTTTCTATACAAAGTAATATCAAAAGACCTAATAAGAATTATTTCAAGATCCATGGATAAAGACAATTATGCAATATATTCAAAGGATTTATATTATTTTATTATGGAAATAATCAAAGATAATTTTAACAAAAGTAAAAGAGATAAAAATCATTTTGATTTAGATATTCAAAATGTAATTAATATTTTAAATATGTATAAAAAATTTTGTGAAATAGAATTTAGGGATGATAAAGATGAATTATAAATTATTAAAAATAAAACCAACAGATAATACTTTCTTTGGAACCGGAAATAGATTTAATTATGATATTAGTGATGTAATAAAAAGCAGAAATATAGCATATCCATCTACATTTTTTGGAGCTGTTTTTACAGCCCTATTATCTCAAAACAATGACTTTAGAGAAAAGTTTTTTAGAGATAAAACATATGATGAAGAAGAAATATTAAGTTTAGGACAAATATATTTATATAGTGAAAAAGAAAACAGAACATATATAAAAGCTCCTTTAGATTTATTTATTAATGAATATAAAGATATTGAATATGGATATTTTAAAAAAATTGATGGGTTTTCGACCTCGTTAAATTCTAATTATTATTTAGATATTGATGTGAAAGATGAAAGGTTGAAAGACAGCTTTATAAGATTGAAAGATTTTTATAAGTCGTATCCTAACTTACAAGATTATAGATTGAAAGTGTTAAATGAAAATAATATTTTTGCAAAGAATAACAAAATAGGAATAGGAATTGATAAAAATACAAAAAACGTTGAAACGGGTAAGCTTTATAAAATACAGCAAACAGAATTTATAAATGATGAATGGTCATTTGTAGTTGAGTATGATATTGATAAAGATTATTTAAAGAGAAATTATAAGACAGAAGTAAAACTAAATGATGGGTTTTTAAAATTAGGGGGAGAGAATAAAGTTTGTAAATATAAAAACATAATAAACGATGAAATAGAGGAATTTTCTAAAACGAGAGAAGAAAATAATAGCCATTTAAAAAAAGATACGATATATAAAATCATTCTAACCAGTGATTCTTACTTTGAAAAAGATATAGAAAATATATTGAATGAAGATATTAATATAAAACTTTTAGGTGTAGTTAATGATAAGCCTATTTATATTAGTGGATATGATATGAAAAAAAGAAATGGTAAAGAAGTAAAAAATGAAAAAGGTATAAAAAAGTCTCATAAAGGATATTCTGCAGGAACAATATTTTTAATCAAGAATAATGCTGAAAACATAAATTTAGATGAAAGTATTAGGAAGAAAAATGGTACAAAGGGGTTTAATAATTATATAGCTGTTGAATGTAATAATATTGAGGAGGTAATAAAATGAGTGAAAGAATAGATACATTGGTTATTTGTTCAACATTAAATCAAATAACTAATTATTTAATGATAAAAAAATATAAACCAAAGAATATCTTTAATATTACATATAGTGACTCTAAAGAAAATGATAAGTGGGACCAATATTTAGATAGTTCAATAGAAGAAAACATTACAAATATTGAAATCGATATTAAAGATTTAAGTTATTTTGAAGACGTTAAAAAGATAATAAAAGAAAAGATAAAGGATATAGAAGAAATATATTGGCATATTACAGGAGGTCAGAGATTAATTTCGTTAGCTATAAAAGATATAATAAGAGACAGAGAAAAAGATAAATTCTTATATATTGAAGGTAATACAGAGAAATTAATGATAAATGATTATAAATTTGAAAATTCAATTGAAGAGGATTACTTTGATTGTAATTTAACCTTTGGAAAAGCTCTAAAACTAGTTGGTTTTAAATTAAATGATAAAAGTAAAGACAAATCAAATAAATCTGAAGATATAAAAAGCATGATTGAAAAACAAATCAAACAAGAGGATGAAGAAAAATATAATTTCTACGTTAATTTATATGACTTTTTAAATGATGAAAAAGAAGAAAATTTTTTTGAAATAAGAAAATGTTATATAGATAGCGTTCCTCAAACAAACAAAAAAGATAAAAAAATAGAATTTACAGAAAATTATAAAACAAGTTATAAAAATGCTTTACTTTTTTCAAATAGATTAAAGGAAAGTATTCAAAAGAAGTATATAAAAGAAGTTTTTGAAAAAATAAAGAAAGAAGATAAAGATAATAAATTAGATATAAATAAAGATAAAGGCTTTAATAACCTTTTAAAAAATCAATCTCCTATAGGATATATTTTTGAAAATATTATATTTTATAAAATTTGTTCAATACTTGAAAAAAAAGATAGTAAACATAATAAAATCGTTGATATCATAGGGAGTATGAAAACTTTATCTGAAAGGAAGGAAATTAAAGGAATTGTTGATGAATTAGATATTGCGTTACTAACAAGTACGGGTAAGATAATAAATTTAGAATGTAAATCAGGTGGGATGAGCGGAGATAATGCGAAAAGCAATAAATATACAACTTACAGACTTTCAGGTGTTTTCGGAATGCCTTATTTAGTATCTCTATTGAAAAAAAATGAAGATTTACAAAATGAAAAAGAGGAATTTATTGTAAAGAATATTATAGGTGCTTACAATTCTGCTAAGAGAGCTGAATTAAATGTTATTAACTTTGATGAACTTGAAGAAGAAATAGAGAAAATAATAAAATAAAGGAAACAGGAGAAAAAAATGTATAATGAAGCAAAAATGATATATATAAAAATGTTGACTCCAACACATGCAGGAGCAGGACAAACACTTCAAAATGTTGATATGCCAATTCAAAGAGAAACGAATACAAATATTCCTAAAATAGAAGGCTCAAGTTTAAAAGGTTCTATAAAGCATAGTATATATAGACTTTTAACTTCTGAAAGAAATAAAGCTACTAATGAAAAGGAAAAAAAAGAAGAATCAGTAAAATTAGATACTCTAGATAAAATATTTGGCAGTGAAGATGGGGATTCAGCTAGTAGAATAGGATTTACAGATGCAAAATTATTATTTTTTCCAATAAAATCAGCTACAAAAATATATAAATTAATTACTTGTCCATATATATTAAAAAGGTGGATAGATGATCTACAATATGTTAAAGGTTGTTACAATGATAATATAAAAGAAATAGATGATAAAATTAATAACATTAATGAAATTAATGTTAATGAAGGAAAATGCATATCGAATGAAACAGATAATAATAAAGAGAAAGAAAAAAGTCAAATATTAGAAGAATACATATTTGATAATTTAACAATCAAAAAAGATAAAGATGTTATTGCAGATATTTGTGATGTATTAAAATCAAACAACATAAAAACTGAAGAGCTAAAGGAAAGAATGGTTATATTAAATGATACAGATTTTATAGACTTGGTAAGTATGTACACAGAGATAATAACAAGAAATAAGATTGATCCTGATTTAGGAACAGCTGAAAAGACAGGTCTTTTTACCGAAGAATATTTACCCACAGAAACGATAATGTATTTTATGGCTTTGTCATCACCTGAATTTAATAAAAATATAGGCGATAAGACAGGAAATCCTTTTGAATATTTAAATGATAAATTAGAAGAAGTCTTTCATATAGGTGGTTTTGCAACTATAGGAAAAGGGTTTGTAAAATGGTTAAATAAGAGTGATTTTTGTAAAAAGGAAAGTAGTGATAAGTTATGAGTTTAAAAAATATAAATCTTGAAGTTTCTAAATATGCACTTAAATGTGTAGAAACAGTAATAAATCATACAAATGAGGAAGATAAAACAAAGAATATAGACGAAAAGAGTTATAAAACACTAGTGAAGAAAATGCCTACTTTAATTCAAAAAAACGGATTGATTAATACTTTAGTTTTTAACTTATCTAAGCCACTTAATAATAAAACTTCTAAAAATAAATGTCATAGAGAGGTTTTAAAAAATATTATAGATTGGACTGTTGAAAATCCAAAATTGTGTAATATAAAAACTAAAACAAGAAACTTTAAAGAAAGTGAAAATAAAAATATAGATAAAAATGATGAATATGAACAAGTAATAATCAATTACATTAAATGGGTTACGGATTTAAACCCTAAAGAGTATAGGTTAGTAACAAAAGAAATGATGATGTTATTTGGATGGATAAAAAGATTTAGTGACGGAATGATAAAGGGGGATGAAGAACATGAGTGAAAAACTCCATATCAAACGTGTAGAAAAATCAGAAAAAAATATTGTTTATTGTGAAGGGAATATAAAAGTTAAGGCTATTACAGATTTAGAATTAAATAAAGATGATATTGCGTTTATAAAAGAAGATAATAAAGGGGAAAGGACTTTACAAAAAGAGTATATTTATAAAGATTTACGTGATTATTTATATCAAGATACTAAAAATAAAAAGCAAATATCTAATATTTCATTAAAACTAAATAAATTTTCAAATATCTTCAATTTAGATAAATCATATACACAATGTCAACTAGATTTATATAAAAGAATAAATAAAAATATTAGGTGTATTTGCAAAAGTTTAGAAAATACTTTTAAACTCGTAAAAATTACAGCCCCAGTAGCAAATAAATTAGTTATTGGTTTAGGGGGACATTCAGTTTTTGAAAATGATATTACATTACATCATACATATGGAGTTCCGTATATTCCCGGACAAGCAATTAAAGGAATGTTTAGAAACTATATACTGCAAAACCATTGTAAATATGATGAGAAAGGAAAAATTATAGATAATTATGAAAAAAAAGCAATTAAGACAGCTTGGTTTTATTCAATATTTGGCGGAGAAAAGGGAGAGGGGAAGAGTATTGCTGGAAAAGTAATCTTTATGGACTCTTTCCCAGCTGGTAAGTTTAATATAAAAAGAGATGTAATAGCTTGTCACCATCAGGATTATTATACTTCTGGTAATAAAGTTCCTCTTGATTCAGATAAGGTTAATCCCATTAAATTTTTAGTACTGGAAAAATATAAAGATGATAATGAAAATAAAGAAAAGAATAATAATAAATTAAATAGTAAAAAAGAAAAAATTAAATTTAAAATTAATATAGCAATAAAAAAAGAGCTGTTGTCCTCAGGTACAGAAAAAAATAGTGAAGAATTTATAGTTGGTGAACTTATTGATGCTTTGAATTACCATGGTATAGGGGCAAAGACTTCTGTAGGATATGGTTATTTTGATATTGATAAAGAAAAGTTTCTTGATAAATTAAAAAAGGAAAATGAAATAAAATTAGCTGAAGAAAAGAAAAAAGAAGAAGAACGAATATTTAAAGAAGAAACAAAGAATATGTCTGAACTTGAAATTGAACTTTATAAAATAGATAAAATAGAAGACACTGAAACTAAAAATAATGATTTGATGAAGCTTTTTAAAGAAAAATAGATTCATTAGAAGGAGAAGAACAAAAAAATCTGGCTTTATATGTAAAGGCATATTTAGAAAGTACAGATAGATGGGAGTATAAACCTGAAAATAAAAAGAAAATTAAAGATGCAAAAAGAATTGAAAAAATCTGTGAAATATTGAAAATACAAAAACCCGTAAACTGATATTTGATAAATAGTATTATAATTTGCAAAAATATGAGTTAAAAATAAAGGTTTAAAGATTTTTTATTGATTTAATTTTAGTAATAATTGATTATAATAAAATATTATATTTAAAAAATATCTCTATTATAATACTACACCATTTTACCAAGCAGGCAATAAATAAAAAGTATTGTAACCTAAGCAATTTCAATGGTTGCAAATACTTTTTTTAATTTGATTAAAAAAAACGGTTGAGGTTGGTAAATTTTTAATAAAACCTTGAAATTTCAATAAAAAGTGGTATTATTAAAATTAGCAAATGGCATATTTTCAGGCATTGAACCATAACATAAGATGTATTTAAATCTGATAATAACAGCGTTACCATTTTTCGTGCTTATATTGAACCAAAACATCAAGGTATTAAATAAATTAATAACAGACATAGCGAAAGGTTTCTTTTATAAAATAAGGAGATTCGTTATGTCTGTTTTATTTTTTCTCTTTTATCATTTCCAGATTATAAAAATATTTAATTTTACAAGACTTATAGAGATAAACATATCTAATAAAACTCCAATTAAGTAAAAATATAGAAAATTTTTTAAAATATGTGTCACATTTCATCATATTTAATAGTTATTAAATATAGAAGAAATAATTTATTAGCTTAAGGAGGTGCTTATTAATGTCTAATATAAAATTTAGATGGAATGGAGATTAGTTGCTTTTTATTAGTAGAGAGGCTATTTTTTATATGGTTTTAAGAAAATATTATGAGAAAATATACGTAATAAAGTAAAACTTAAAATACTTAATATTAAACAAAGGAGAAAACTATGAAAAAGAAAAGAATAATTGAAATCTTGGGAACAGCAGTAGCAATTTTAGTAATGGCAACAAGTGTTCCTATCTTTGCAACTGATTTAGGTGGATGGGACGAAGAAGAAGGTTCTTTTTCTTTACAAAATGCAGAAGGGTATTCACTACAAACTCAAAAGGTAGATTCTTTGCAAAATGATATATCAAATATAAGTACTACAAAAGCTAAATCAACTGCTAAACACACTGGAAAATCAGAAAAAAAACTTATTAACGGAACAACGAATAAAAGAGCACATGGTTGGACTACATGGAAAGGGGTGTATCATTATACAACTGCCCAAATGAAAAGGTATGGAAAAGTAGTAACTACAGATACCGATTGGGATACGGGTGGAACAGAAGCAATTTCTCCATGGTTGGCTTTTGATGGAGAGTCTCTTGGTCATGCTAAAACTTTTTATGGAAATTAGAATGATACTAATTGTTTTAAATTTTAAGAAAGGTCGGGAAACTGACCTTTTATTTTTAGAAATAGTACTTGTAATGGTACACATTGTATGTTCATTTAAAGTAAGTATTGATAAATAAGGGGTAAGTATGAGGAAATATAAAAAATATTTGATTATTGTTATTTTAATAGGAACACTTTTTTTATCTATGTTATTAGACCAATATCAAATTGTAGAGGGGCAATTAAATTTGGAAAGCAATAGAATGTATTCGCAGAACAGTAGAGTAATAGAGAATCTAAGTATAATAGAAAAAAATAAAAATTTAAAGGAATATTCTTTTAGAGTATTTGGAGAACTTAAAGAAATCCCTTTCGTACGATCCTATTACTCCAATAATTATAGAAGCTGGGAACCTATGCTAAAAGAAGGACGATTTTTTAATAAAGAAGATACAAAAGAAGCTATAGTTGGCAAAAATGTAGAGTTAGAGTATAAGGGAAATGAGAGATATTATGTTTTTAATGGGAAGAAGTATAAAGTAATAGGTTATTGGGGAATTGAAGGAAGCAGTTTTATGGATGACCAAATACTCCTAAATGATAGTAGATATTTTGAAGATAAAAATGTAAAAACAGTATTGGATAGTGAAAGTATTGAAGTTTTTGAGACAAATGGTATAAAATTTTTAGATATTCCGGTAAAAGATATATGGAATCCGATTAATGATCAATTTTTTACAGAGTGGATTATGAAGTTGAGCAAATTACTTTCTATATTAGTGTTTGCATTTTGCGGAATTATTATAAGCTTACAATTTAAGAAGGAAAGTGAGATAAAGCATTTAATAGGTACAAGTAAATATAGGATATGGATAAAAAAATTGTGGTTTTTATGTTCACTTTTTATATTATCTTTCATTATTGTTATAGGATACACTTGCTTTACTATGCCTAAGTTAATAAAGTTTGAAATATTGTTGAAAAATGTAATATACTTTATTATTTTAATTACTTCTTTTAATCTTAATGAACTGTATTTAAATTATAGGAGGCTTAAATGTGGAAATTAAAGGAATTTAGATGGTATATATGTAACAATTATTTACTTCTATTTTTGCAAGTTATTATACTTTTTCTGGTTTTAGGTCTTATTTATGTATTTTTACTTTTCTCTCATAATTTATTTGATACAAACAATAAGTTTAACGAAATATATTCAGATAAAACAATGTATGAATTAGTATATTACTTTGAGAATCCAGATAGATTTTCTGATTTTAGAGATTCAGATGCATCAATGGCAAGACTTAAAAATTTTTATGATGTTTTAAGCCAAGAGAAATCATTTGATTTTTTATCTTCTTGCGATCAACAAGTTGCTATAACAAATTTTAGAGGTGATAATAAATTCAAAGATAGCGATCATACATATGATATGAATGGTAAAACCTATATAAATATTAAAAGTATGCAGATGAATCAAAAAGCATTTGAGTTCCATAAAATAACAGTTGATAAAGGGACAAGCTTTCAATGGGATGGAATTGATTATAAAGGTAACAAAATACCTGTTATTCTAGGGGCTGAATATGAAGGAGTTTATAATATAGGTGATATTATTGATGCTAATTTTTATTCCCTTGATGTGGAACTGGAAGTTATAGGATTTTTAAAGAAAGATTCAACAATGTACCATAAATATGAAGTTAGAAGATGTTTAAATCAATATATAATATTGCCATATCCTGAAAAGGGTTATAAAAACATGGAAAAGTATTTTAGAGGTATATTATATTCTTCAATGATAAATGGTAATATTGTAATAGAAAATAAGGATAATGCATTACAATTTGTTTTGGATAAATTAAATGATATCTCAAAAACTACAGGATATTATGAATATACGTTAATTGGTATTCCTATATTTAAAGTGCAGTATAATATGGTAATGACTATCATTCAATCAAATAGAAATTTGATTATAAAAATTCTAGTAACTTTGATATGTATTACAACTTTTATCATGTGCAGCATTTCCTACTTTATATATCAAAGAAGGCAGAGCGTTTATAAGCTTTACAAAATATTGGGCTACTCGCAGAAAGATATTCAAAGTATGATTTTTAGGGAATTGAGTTTTCCATATATCATATCTTTTATTTTACTGTCTATTTATTATTTTCAAAAATGTTGGCTATATTGGCAATGTACATTAAAACTAGCTCTTATTGATCTAGGATGGATGTGGTGCGTATATTTATTTATAGTATATGTTCATAGGCATAATGGTAAAGAATTAAATTTATAGGGGGATATAATGATAAAATTAGAGAATATAAATAAATCGTATAAAATGCCCAATAAAAAAGATGAAATATTATTATTCAACGAGTTAGATTTTAACATGGGAAGTGCAAAAATGGTTTCGATTCAAGGTAGAAGTGGCTGTGGAAAGACTACTTTACTAAACATAATATCAGGACTGGATACTCAATATATTGGAAAATATTATTATGAAGGAAATCTTATAAAAAAATCCCACATGACGGAAAATCGATTTGAAAATATAGGTATTATAACACAAAACTATAATTTGTTAGAAGATAGGAATGTATATCATAATATTGCTATTGCTATTCAAGATTTACATATTTCTAAAAGTGAAATCAAACGTAGAGTAAAAAATTCACTTGATATGGTGGGGCTATTCCGATTTGAAAAAAAATATCCAGATGAATTGTCAGGTGGTGAAGCTCAGCGTGTTGCCATTGCAAGAGCTATTATTAAAGAATCAAAGTTATTGTTAGCGGATGAACCTACAGGGGCATTAGACGAAAATACAGAAATTGAAATATTAAAATTGTTTTTAGAATTAAAAGCAAGAGGGTATTGTTTGATTATAGTAACTCATAATAGGGCAGTTGCAGACATATGTGAAGTACAGTATAAAATTGAAGATCATAAATTACTTAAAATCAGATAGAAATAAGACATATAATAATAAATTATTTTACCAAGTGCCAAATAAATTAAAAGTATTATAACCTAAGTAATTTCAATGATTACAAGTACTTTTTTTAATTTAACTTTAAAAATAGGTATAGGCTGGTAAATTTTTAATAAAACCTTGAAATTTCAATAAAAAGTGGTATTATTAAAATTAAGAAATGGCATATTTGCAGGCATTGAACCATAACATAAGATGTATTTAAATGTAATTGCGATTTTGCCATTATAATCGTTTACGGATTGAACCATAACATAAGATGTATTTAAATCCTCTTGCCAATACACTTTCTGTTTCTTTCTCAGATTGAACCATAACATAAGATGTATTTAAATCTGATAATAGCAGCGTTACCATTTTTCGTGCTTATATTGAACCAAAACATCAAGGTATTAAATAAATTAATAACAGACATAGCGAAAGGCTTATTTTATAAAATAAGGAGATTCGTTATGTCTGTTTTATTTTCTTTTATCATTTCCGGATAATAAAAAAATTAATTTTACAAGACTTATAGAGGAAAATATATCTAATAAAACTCCAATTAAATAAAAACATAAAAACTTTTTTAAAATATGTGTCACATTTCATCATATTTAATCGTTATTAATATATAGAGAATAAAATTGCTAATAATTTTAAAAAACTAATTATTTTTATAAACTTTATCTAATTATATTATATTTTATAAATCGTTTATAGATAATCAAAGGGCAACATTTTGAAAAAGATTAAGAAAAATTTAAAATCAGATTTTATTTTTATTATTTCTTATAAAATAATAAATTTTTTGGACAAGTATTGTGAATATAGATTATTAGCGAAAATTCAATTACATATTTAGTTTATTATAAGACAGTTAGCCAATAAGTAGAAATTTCTGCTTATTATTGATTCTCAATTAAGCTAATTACAGGAGAACATAAAAATCTCTTCAAAAGCTTAATAGAAAAATATATATTTGATTTCTTTGGAAATTGTAAAGGATGGTGATGCTTATGATTGTGATTTAAATTTGTATTAGATAATTTATTTTTTAGAGTAAAACTTATGGGAAAAGATTAATGAGTAGAGAAAATACGAGGAGGAAAAATATGAAAATATTAAACAGAAACAAATGGATAGGGTTATTGGTAATGGTGGTATTTGTTGCATCATCTGCAACTGCCTTTGCAGCCAGTTACACAAACAAGGTAACCTTTAGTGAAAAGCTTCCAATGAATTGCCATAATACTACAGTAGCGCAAGCATCTAAAACTACTAGTGAAGATTATGGCAGAGTACAGATAACTAATACTCCTAGTGAAGATGGTATTGCTTGCTGGTTCCGAACAAAAGATTCTCAAGGTAATTATAATTATGATCTTGATGAACTAGTTTTTATTAAAGATAAAAAGAAACATCATGTTAATTATGGTTCTGATGTTGCAACAGGCAAGAAAACTAAAGCGGAGCTAAGAATGGAAAACGAAACTCTTACTCAATACCATAGAGACACAGTTAAAGGTAATGTTTGGTTTAATTAATAATTATTCGTTAAATAACAATTAAGGTTTAAATTTTACATAAAGTGTGGGTAATGTATAATACCTTGCCCACATTTTATAGTTTGGAGTGAAAATGAACTTATTATATGAAGAAATTAAGAAAATAACCAGGAGGAAACAATTTTTTATAATGACAATTGTACTGTTTGGTGCTGTATTTTTAGATTTTTACGCTACTTGTGGACATTATTATGGCAATCAGTTGTCACTTGTTCCGTCAGCATATCAAAGTATTATTATTTATAATTATTTTCCAACTCCAATATCAATTGTTTTTGAAGGCTTTATTTTCCCTTTAGCAGTTAGCATTATTGCATCAGATATTTACTATGACGAAAAAGTATTGGGGATTAATAATTTAGTGGTTACACGTATTTCTCGTAAAACTTATGTATATTATAAAATTTGGAGTATTATTATTGTAGTTTTTATAGTTACTACATTACCCCTTTTGATTAATATCTTATTATCGTTGATTGCTTTCCCTGTGCAAGGGTATTATACATGTTTTACAACCCCCTTTAAACTTTTGATGAGACCGGATAAAACTAAAGTTTTAGCATCATTGGATGCATGGTACCCATATTTACATGTGTTTGTATTTCTTTGCATAAGAGGTGTTTTTGCGGTTTCATCAGCTATATTTGCCTTTTCGATTTCTTTTGCCCAAAAAGCAAATAAGTATTTTATTTTGTTATCAGCTATGATCTTTTATATTATCTATGAATTGCTAATATCTTTTATTGGAGAAATTCCATTACTGAGTGATAGAAAGTCTGAAATTATATTAACAAATATTCTGGGAGTTAATATTTATGGAAGCATTTGGATGATTATTTTATATTTTTGTATCCAAATATCCATTAGCACAGTATTAATTTGGAAAGGAATTAAATCTGATGATCTATAATATAACTAATAAATCTGAAAAACAATATTGGTGGAAATTGAAAAATAAAAAAAATATTATAAAAAATATTTTCTCATATTGTATAGTATTTATATTAATGATGATATTTATCATTACAGATACTAATCGAGAAATCGAGCATTGTTATGGAGCTTTATATAATCGAGTTTATTTTATATCTTTATATTTGCCAATTTATCTTATAGGATTATTTTCTATAGTAAATAAAATATTGTTATCAGAAATGGTTATTCGTTATTCTAATAAGTTGAATCTTATGTTTTACTTTTTTTCAAAAATAGTTAAGCATAGCTTTTTGTATTCTTTGACTTTTCTGTTTGTTAATGTAATATTATTTTTCTTATTATGCATTGATGGAGACAGTCAAAGTATTACAAATTATATTTTTCTATTGTGGACTTTAATATGTCAGTGGATAGGCTGGGTAATGATTGGGTGCCTTTTTCTTTTATCTTACATAATTTTACAACATATTATAATTTCTTTTATGGGTACTGCTGCGGTAATTGGAGGCATAGCAAGTATACAACATATAGGTGAAAGTACTACTCATGATATGTTTGATATAATGTATTATTTTTATCAGCAAGAGAATGTTTTTCAAGTAATAAAATATTTGTCTTATTATTTAGTAATTATTATCGTAATACAGTTTATAGTTTATAAACTGTTAAAGAAAAAAGATTTTATAAAAAAGAAAAAAGGTGAATCATATTGAAAATAAAATGCACAAGAGATGGATGGATAACTTGCATAATAGTTTCCATTTGCACAGGGTTTATAACATATATGTTTTACAATATAGGAGGATTTAGTTTCTTTGATATTTTCAATAAAACATATGGATATATTGGTCTGAAAGATTATAATTTATTATTTGTAACACTTTTAAAATGGATATTACCACAGTTAACAATAATACTGTTTTGGGGGAACTATTTAGAGAATAATTTTGTAGGAAATGCGGAACTTATTCTAACAAGAACAAAGGATGTAAAAAAATATGTGGTTAGCTTTAGTTTAGAATTATTCGTAGCTGTGATTGTTATGAGTGCTGTTTATTATATGGTTATTCTTATTATTTCAGTATTTTCATATGGCATACCGGTTATATCGGCAAAAGCATGGATTAATATGCTTCTCTACTTTTTATATTTATATGGAATTGTATTGATTGTTAATTTATTCTCTTTATTTATGAGAGCAGCTTATAGTGTGTTTGTGATTATGGTTATACAGATATTCTTCTTAGGGATAGTAAAATTAATTTATGATGGATTGATTGATATGTCAGTATACAAGCTTTTGCCTATATCTAGTGTACTGTTTTATTTAAATGAAAATGAGTTTTCAATTAATAAAGGTTATTCTGTTTTTTATTTGGTTTTTCTTATTGTTATTTTAATTTATTTAACAGTTAAAGTGTTGAGACACAAAGAAATATTGTGATAGTAAAGGAAAGGGTTTTGATTATGGATAAAGTAATATTAAAAAATGTATATAAGGAGATTAAGGGAGTTACAGTGTTAAGGGATATTAATTTCACTTTAAAAAAGAGGATGATATATGGATTGTTTGGACACAACGGTTCGGGAAAGACCATGCTGCTTAGAATGATAGCAGGTCTTATAAAACCTACAAGTGGAGAGGTTTATATTGATGGAAAAAAACTACATACAGATATGGATTTTCCTGAAAGTATAGGAGTTATTATTGAAACTCCTGATTTTTGGAGTAATTATACAGGAAAAGAAGTTTTAAAAACTTTAGCCGAAATTAAGAAAATCATTAATGATAATGATATTGATAAAGCACTTCAAAGGGTAGGTTTAGATCCAAAGGATAAAAGAGTCATAAAAAAGTATTCTTTGGGTATGAAACAACGTCTGGGGATTGCGCAAGCCATTATGGAAAGTCCTGATATTCTACTTCTTGACGAGCCTACCAATGCCTTAGATAAATCAGGGATAGAGCTTGCCAGAAAGATTATAAGAGAAGAGCGAGATAGAGGTGCTCTTGTTGTTATCGCCAGTCATAATGTAGCTGATTTGGAAGAGTGTCAAATTAAAATTGAACTGTCAGATGGAAGCATTGTATAAGAGAAAGGAGCTGCTATGAAAGGCAAAAAGTGGATTATATTTGCTGTAATATTAATAGTATGTTTAACACTCAGCGTTGTTAATGGGTTAAAAACAAAAGCAAGTTATATAGATAATGTGGAACTGAAAAATTATTTGTCAAATAAAGATGTAAAGGTACGGGTTTTAGATTATTTATCTGACAGTGATACCCAAGAAGATCTTCCTGAAGCTAATAAAGTTAAAAAAGTGCAAGAGGTGGAACAGTTATCAGATGATATTGTGAAAGTAAAAATTAAGAATAATTCTAACCGTAAAATGTATTATGAGAGTATTTTGTCACAAGTTGAGATTTTAAAAGTATATAAAGGAGATTTAAAAGAAAACCAAATTATATATGTTTTTGAGCATATTGGTGAAAGTAGCAGCAAGTTTTCAAAGAATATATTATATAGTATGGATGGATATAACATGATGCAGGAATCAGAAGAGTATCTTTTACTTTTAAAAAGATTGAAGAATACATATTTTGGTGAAGAAGGCAGTGAATTTGTGTATGTTCCATCAACATCAACATTCAGTAAGTATAGGTGCGATAATGCTAATATTCCATTATTTGAAAGTATTGAATTAGGTCTAAATGCTGATAATTTTTCTAAGGATAAACTCGCTTTATATTCAGATGTTAAGGATGAAGAAATTTTTTTATGTGACGAAGACCAATATAATCAATATATAAATTTTAAAAAAATATTGACTGAACGTTATAATTAAATAATATTTTAGAGTAAAAATGATCTTATTATATAAAGAAATTAGAAAAGTAACAGAAGGAGAAAATTTTTAAAAATAATAATTATCCTATTTGGTATTAATGACATATATGTTCTATAATAAATTATTTTACCAAGTGGCAAATTAATTAAAAGTATTATAACCTAAGCAATTTCAATGGTTACAAGTACTTTTTTAAATTTAACTTTAAAAATAGGTAGAGGTTGGTAAATTTTTAATAAAACCTTGAAATTTCAATAAAAAGTGGTATTATTAAAATTAGGAAATGGCATATTTGCAGGCATTGAACCATAACATAAGATGTATTTAAATATGTATAGCGCGTCAGGGTTGCCGTTCTCTAAAGCATTGAACCATAACATAAGATGTATTTAAATTTTGTAATTGAAAATAATAAATCACTATCTACTAATTGAACCATAACATAAGATGTATTTAAATGGGTTATTCCTAAATGTAAATGGGGACCTGTACTGATTGAACCATAACATAAGATGTATTTAAATTAGGTCTTGTTATCTTTCAAACTTACTAACTTTTCAATTGAACCATAACATAAGATGTATCTGAATTAATATCATCTAAATCGTTTAATTGATCAAATTTGACTGAATAATAATTACATAATAACTAAAAATAAGGGAGAAAAGGCAATCCACTTCAATTAGGAGTGGATTTTTTCTTGAGAAAAATGTAGAAATATGGGGAAAAATAAAATCAAATATATAATTTTGACATAGGAAATATATGGTAAAATAGAACTAGCCGTTAACTAATAATTTTTACTTTTTATAATTAATCGAGGTGGACGTGTGGATATTACAGTGTATGAATTACGAGTAAAAGTATATTTGTATCAGAATATAAAATATGATGATTGTATGCGTGAAATTGCAAAATTAATAGATACTGTTTTAGCGAAAAAAAATAAATTAAGGGATTTTCATGAACAAAATTGTTTTAAAAACTATGTATTTGGAGGATTTAGCCCTTTTGAAAGTGATAAGCTTTATAAAAAAGACGGCATTTATAAATTTCAGCTCAGAACAGTAAATGATAAATTAGTAAACTATTTTTCTAAGAGGCTGGAGCATTTTCGTAATGAATATATGAATGTTTTGACTATACAAATAAAAAAACTATCAAAAAAATATATAAATAAGATTTATAGCTTAACTCCTATTATTTTAAAAGATTATGATAATGATAGTGGAAAAAGCGGCTATTGGAAAACGAATTTTTCAGTAGATTATTTTCAACGACGTATTATTGAAAATTTAATAAAGAAATATAATGCTTTTACAGGCGAAAAATTAAATGAAGATTTTCAAATGCTTTCAAATCTTGAATTTAAAAATCAAAGCCCAATCCCTTTTCCATATAAAAATATTAAACTTTTAGGAGATAAGACAGACTTAATCATTGAGAGCAATGATGCTGCCCAGCAGCTATCGTATTTTGCATTAGGTGTAGGATTAGGTGAATGTAATGCCAGAGGAGCAGGCTTTGTTAACTTTAAAAGTTTATAAAAAGGTAAAGAGAGGGGGAAGTATTTATGCTAGATCAAGTACTTGAAGTATTTAAAAATGAATATGAAAAAAAGGGCAAAGGAATTATTATGGATACTTATAAATACTACCAAGTATGGGCATCCGTAAGAGAATAAAAAACTTTGAAAAGGAAATTAAATTCATTGCAGATAATAAGAAATCATTATCCTGAATATATAATAATTCTTGATGCTTAAACCCTGTAAAACCTCATTTTAATATTGATATTCATATTTTATAGGAGTATAATTTTATTTAAGGAAATATTTTCATAATAGGGATATTATTATAAAAAAGTATGTTTTTACTATTCTTTAAAAATGATAAAAATACTAAAAAAGATAAATGTACAAGCCAAGCGTTAAGATATCTTTTGAATATATTTGGGAATATTATCAGAATAAAATTTACAGTTCTGGTAATTTATTTTTCCCTAAAATAGACTTAAACATAAAAAATTATGAAGATTATTGTAATATTTTAATAAATTTATAACAAGTCAAATGACATGTTTCTTATTCATTTAAAAAAGTAAAGATCTTTAAAAGGAGGTAAAACAAAATGAAAAAAGTCCTTGCAGTTACCCTGATTTTTTGTATGGTATTTGTATTTTCTGCCTGCGGCAATTCCAGCAAAAACTCAGGAGACGAAATCGTTATTGGAAATTTATTACCTTTGTCCGGTACAGCTGCCTCACTAGGTAAAATTGGAAAACAGGCTCGAGATATGGCGGTGGAAGAAATCAATGAAGCCGGCGGTATCAAGTCTATGGGAGGCGCAAAGATCAAAATGATTTATGCTGACAGTAAAGGCGATTCGGCAGAAGGTGTAACTCAGACGGAAAAGCTTATTACTCAAGACGAAGTACAGCTTATTACAGGTTGTTATCAGTCAGGAGTTGCTATGGCTTCCACTGAAGTGTCTGAACGCTATGGAATTCCGTATTTTGTTCCGGTACCATCTGATGACCAGATTACAGCACGTGATTTTAAGTATGTTTTCAGATTGGCTGAAAAAACTAGCTGGCGTAACCGTGATCAGGTAAAATTTATAGAAGACTTGGCTAAACAAACTGGCACTGATATTAAGACATGGGCTATAGTATATGAAAGTTCTTCTTGGGGTCAGGGTGCTTTGACTGCGTTGAAAAAATATATTCCTGAAGCTGGATATAAAATTGTTTTGGAAGAAGCATATAACACTGGAACGACAGATTTAACTCCTGTTGTACTTAAAGTTAAAGAAGCTAAGCCCGATGTAATTCTCATGGTTGCGTATGTTTCGGAAGCTGCTCTTATGACAAATAGTTTTATTGAGCAGGGCGTTAATCCTAAAGTTTTCATCGGTACCAGCGGTGGTTTTGCAGACCCAACATACTTTGATTTAGTAGGAAATAATTGTGAATATTTCTATGATATATCTACTTGGGAACCTGATGTAAATCGTAAGTATTCCGAAGAAGTTAATAAAAAATTTGCAGAGAAATACGGATATAATATGAATGCTGAAGCAGTTAAAGCTTACAGCGCAATGTACGTTATTGCTGATGCTTTGGAACGTGCCGGATCTACAGATCCAGATGAAATTTGCAAAGCTATGGCAGAAACCAAGTTAACTGAAGGACCACAGCAGTGCTATTCTTCAGAAATCTCGTTTGATGAAACAGGTCAAATGATCAATGCACCACTTGTTATTTCACAGTTCCGTAAAGTTGATGGAGTTATGTCTCGTGTAACTGTATGGCCTAAAGAAGAAGCAAGAACTGGATGGGAGCCAGTATTTCCTTATCCGGGCGTTGGAAATGGTCCTGAAGATAAATAATACAGTAAAAATTACGGGAGTGTCATTTGGCACTCCCTGAAATGTAATAGGGGGAGTTGAAAGAATGTCATTAATGCCTGCAATTGTAAATGGTATCAGTATAGGGGCAATATATGGTTTAATAGCTATGGGGCTGACGTTAATTTTCGGTATTATGCGAGTTATTAACTTTGCACAGGGCGCCTTGCTGATGTTTTCAATGATGATATCTTATGGAATATGGACTATAACTGGAGTAAACCCATATATATTAATTATTATTGTGGGGCCTATCATGTTTTGCTTTGGTTATATTGTAGAAGTGACAATGATTCGTCCTGTATTAAAAGCGCAGAGTGATGTACGTGAGCCACTTAGCGTTTTGTTGCTGACGGCAAGTTTTGCTGTCGTATTGGAAAACTTGGCATTGATGATCTTTGGCGGAAATTATCGTATGGCACAATCCAGCTTTTCAGATAAGACTTATTCGGTTGGAGATGTATTTTTAAGTGCACCTCGTCTTTATGGCCTGATTATAGCTCTTGTGGTAAGTTTGCTGTTCTATATTTTCCTTAAAAAAACAGAGATAGGAAGGCAGCTGAGAGCTACAGGGCAAGATCGTAATACAGCAGCCCTAATGGGGATAAATGCCGAGAAGACTTTTGCAATTGCATTTGGTCTTGGTACCGCGCTACTCTCAGTAGCAGGTCTTGTTTTATTGCCTTTTTATTATGTACATCCCACTGTAGGTGAAGTTTTTATGACTAGAGCTTTTATTGTTGTTATACTTGGTGGCTTGGGCAGTGTCCCAGGTGCGTTGGTCGGTGGTATTATAATTGGATTGATTGAAACTGTAGGCGCCCAGTTTATGACTGCATCAATTACCAGTGTCTTGATTTATTTGGTATTCCTGATAGTTCTATTTGTTAAACCGTCCGGTCTGTTTGGATCGCCGTTTGAATGGTAGGTGAGAAAATATGCAGTTAAAATTAACAAAAAAACAAAAGATTAAAAAATGGAGTCTTATCATTGTTGCATTAATTCTCTTATGCATACTACCGTTTTCTCTTTCCAGAGCTTATTATGTTCACGTAGCTATCATGTGTTTATTCTGGGCATATCTATCCACTTCATGGAATATGCTGTGCGGATTTTCGGGCTTGCTTTCATTAGGTCATGGAATTTATGTTGCGGCTGGTGCATATGTGACAACTATTATATTTAATACCTTTGGATTAACCCCTTGGATTTCATTGTTATTTGCTTGTGTAGTTGCAGTTTTAATGGCTGTAATAATAGGTTTCCCTACTTTTAACCTGAGAGGTGCATACTATGCATTATCCACGGTTGCCATAGGAGAAGGTATCGTAGTTCTTCTTGAAAACTTCCGAGTTTGGAAAATTGGGAAATTAACAATTCAGATTGGCGGTGCAGAAGGCTTGACTATGCATAATATGGGCAACGCTCCGTTATATATGCAGTGGCATGGCAAAATACCATATTACTTTATGATTTTGATTATGCTGATTATTGCACTGCTTGTTTCAAGATATATAAAGGAAAACAGGTTGGGATATCAATTGGCTGCTGTTAAAGATGATGAAGATGCGGCAAGGGCTTTGGGTATTAATATTCGTAAAGTTAAACTAGAAGCTGCGATAGTTAGTGCAATTTTTACTGCCCTTGGCGGTGTATTCTATGTACTAATTATTCGATTTCTTGAACCTGAATCAGTGGCAAGTGGGGCTTACATGTCAAACCAGATTGTCTTTGGTGCCATTGTTGGCGGAAGTGGTACGGTACTTGGACCTGCAATAGGAGGATTTCTTCTGAACCTTATAAGCTCCATTATTCAGTATTTCCTTGGAGGCTCTGTGCAGGGTCTGCATTTATTCATATATGGTTTGATTGTAGCTGTTATGATTATATTTAAACCTGGCGGAATTATGAGTATCTTCGAAAAATTATACTATAAATATTTAGGTATAACTGTTTCTGAAGGTTTAGATGATGAAGAGGGAGGTGTGGATAGCAATGGGTGATAATGTTTTGGAAACAAGTGATTTGACTATCCGATTTGGCGGTTTGACTGCTATAGATCATTTAAACCTCTATGTCAATAAGGGCGAAGCGGTAGGTTTGATTGGTCCTAATGGTGCGGGTAAAACAACTGCTTTTAATATGATCTCAGGCATTTATAAACCTACAAAAGGACATATTATATTTCAGGGTGAAGATATTACAGGTATGCCGGCTAATGAAGTTTGTAAAAAAGGTATAGGCAGAACCTTTCAGGTTGTAAAACCATTTGGAGGCATGACCGTTTTGGAAAACGTTATGGTTGGCGGTTTTGCACATACTCGTAAAACTTCTGAATCCAGTAAGATTGCTAAAGAAGTTCTGCATCTTGTGGAATTAGATAAGATTGCAAATCGTAAGGCGAAAGACTTGACTTTACCTCAGAGAAAACGTCTTGAAATTGCTAAGGCACTGGCAACTAAACCAAAACTGATTCTCCTTGATGAGGTATTGGCAGGCTTGAATCCTACTGAAATCGAAGAAGCAATATTGCTGATACGTAAGATTAATGATACTAATGTAAGCGTACTTATGATAGAACATGTGTTACAGGCTATTATGGCTATTTGCTCAAGAATATACGTATTAGATTATGGAAAACTTATTGCAACCGGAAGTCCCGATGAAGTAACAAAAAATCCGGATGTAATTAAAGCATATTTAGGTGATGATTATGAAGCTACTTGAGATTAATAAATTAAATTCTGGTTATGGAGATGTTCAGGTATTAAAAGATATTTCTCTTACTATTGAACAGGGAGAGATTGTAAGTATTGTAGGAGCCAACGGGGCAGGCAAGACAACGCTAATGAAGACTATATCTGGGCAGATTCATGCGTACAGCGGAGAAATCTTATTTATGGGTGAACAGGTAGAGCATCTTCCGGCACATAAAATTGCAGCAAAGGGCATTATACAAGTTCCGGAAGGAAGAAAGCTATTCCCTTTTATGACTGTTTATGAAAATTTATTAATAGGTAGTACCATGAAGCATGTACGTAAATCAAGACAAAAGAACTTAGAGTATATATTTGACCTTTTACCACGATTAAAAGAAAGAGGCAATCAAGTTGCCAGTACGCTTTCCGGTGGTGAACAGCAGATGCTTGCTATCGGTAGAGCCTTGATGGAAAATCCTAAAATTTTAATGTTGGATGAACCGTCTTTAGGGCTTTCTCCATTACTTGTAGGTACGGTATTTGAGATTATAGAAACCATTTCAAAAGCTGGGACTACAGTTATGCTGGTTGAACAAAATGTAAAACGGGCACTTAAACTCAGCAAGCGTACTTATGTTTTGGAGAATGGTATCATTGCAATGGAAGGAGATTCTTCCCAGCTTATTGATGATCCTCATATAAAGAAAGCATATTTAGGTTTGTAAGTGCACAAATGTATACAACGAAGTTAGATAAAGAATGGAGGAATAAAAATGGACTATACTAGTAAAATTAAACATTGGGATGATATAAAATTAGGTGACGTAGAAACTTTTACAAAAACAATTTCAGAGACAGATGTTATTTTATGGGTTGGTCTAACGGGGGACTTAAATCCCGTACACATAGATAAAGAGTATGCAAAAACCACTCGTTTCAAAGACGTAATTGTTCCGGGATTGATGGTTGCAGGACTTATTTCAACTGTTATGACGCAATCAACTTTTGGCAATGTTTATTCAGGTCAGACACTTAAATTTTTAAAGCCTGTGTATGTTGGAGATACTATCACAGCTGTGGCAACTGTAATAGAAAAGATGGAGGAAAAACACAGAGTAAAAATTAAGACTGAATGTTATAATCAAAAAGAAGAGTTAGTTATTGTTGGAGAAGGCCAAGAATATATAATGTAAAATTTAAATATGAATGAATAATTTTTTATATAATAATAAGAATCTTACTAAAACAGTAAGATTCTTATTATTATATAGTCTCAATCTTTTAATGAAAGCCAATGGGGTATATATGGTAGTTTGCTATAATAACTATAAGTATTTTAGTTATTATTTTTCTCATGAATTTTATTATCGTTGGAAATGCATTTATCTATAAAGTCATCTATCTCTTTTTTATTCTCATACATATATTTTGTATCAAGTTTTAAATATTTTATTTCATTTAATTGTTTTTCAGATTTACTTTTTATGTCATTTCTTACAGACCATGCTCCATTTTGGAGATAGGGTTTATAGCCCTCACCTTGACCGTCCGTTTCTCCTAAAATCCATCTTATGAAAAGTTTGGCAGAATTTATATTTTTACACCCTCCTGCTAACATAATATCGTTAGAGGAGTATACACCTGAAAATATATCCATATCAAAGATAGGCTGAATTTTATATCCAAGTTTTTTCATTCTGATTTTACTGGAGATCATAATACCTATTGGGGGATCAATTTGACCAGGAGTTCCTACCATTTCAAAAACTTCATCACTTGAGTTAACGAGAATTAGTCCGTTATTAAACAGTAATCTTAAAAATGCTTCGCCGGCAGTTTCATTAGCAAGTAATGGGACTTGCTTTCCATAAAGATCATAATAAGCTTTCTCCATAGCCTCATTATTTTTTAAAATCATGCTTACAAATCCTTTAGTGGATATTGATTTAAAAGGACTGGACATAACTACTTTATCTTTGTATTTTTCCTCTGTAAGTTCCCACCAATTATGTATAGGAGGAGAATCATAAACTTCGGAATTATAGAAAATTTGCTGTAGTTCAATTACTATTGGAAGAAGTGGCTGCATATTTGCAGATGGTATTTTCTTTGCAATATCATATGGCATGTAATTAAAAACAGCACCATTTGGAAGAAGTTTTTGAGATAAATCTCCATTATCATCACAAAACACAATATCACAAGCATATTCTTTTGCTGCAAATTTGCGAGATAGTGTATTAAGAAGATCAACACTTCTAATATCTTCAATATAAACAGTTAAACCGGGATATTGTTTTTCAAAAGATTTTTTTACATCCATAATACGTGTGGAATTACTGTAAATAATCAATGTATCTTCAGATAAAGCCTTTTGATATAGTTCTTCAGGATTTTCCTTTGCATCAAGCTTAGCATTTTTCAGCCAGCTTTCCATTTCTTCGCTAAGTTGATTTTTCGTATCCAAGGAAGCAGCAGTATCAATTGTATTATTATGTTTCGCACAAGATGTTATTGAGAGTACTGTAATTGTAATTACTAATAAAATAATAGCTTTTTTCATTTATGTTACCTCTAATTACTATTTTGCAGAGAATTGTACGAATTTTGGATTGCTGTAAGCAATTTGTCAATTTCCAGACTTTTATACTGATTTATATATTCTGTCCATTGAAGATCGTCATAAGGATCTAATTCTCCTTTGATAAATTTTTGAAGATTTATATCAGTATAAAGATTAATATTTCTTTTGATCTCCGATAATTCTGATGCTTTATCACCATCAAATATTATTGTTTTAATATAATCCTTAGGTCTATATTGACGGTAAAGCTTGTAAGCATGAGCATTGATATACTCCTGATCAAATTCTATTCCATTCCAAGCTACCCCATGAGTATATTCTGTATATGCGAAAAATGGTCCAAGTTCTTGGATATTTTTATTTTGAACCTTATTACGTAATTGATTTTTAACAAGAATAACAGCATGATTTCCAAATAGATCAATATCATCTGAATTGGCGTAGACCCAATCAACACCTTCTTGTCCATAGCGACCAATTAAAAAGGCCTGCTTGCTTAGCATCAATTCAAAAATATGAAAAACAGTATCAGGATCTTTACAGGTTGATGTTATAACGCCGTTAGGTTTTGGGAGAGGTGTTTGGATTGTAGCGTAGGGAGTACCGTAATCACCTGTAAGAGGAGGGACACGGACATAATTGCTCATAATTTCAGGGGATCTTGATAAAAGTATATCGGTTATACTTGAACTTGTAAAAGCACCTAATAAATTACGAGGATCATTGGCAAGCTGTACAAGCTGATTATGGTTTATATTAAACTGAAAAGAGTCTAAAAGATTATCTTTGTATAGATCATGAATATATTGAACTGCTTGTCTCCACTTTGGATCAAAAGGAGCAAAATATACGATTCCATCTTGTACAATCATTCTGCAGTTTTCGGTGTCATTATATATAAATGAATTGATAAGGAAGTTGTAAGATTGTTCGCTTAGAATATCAGTACTTCCTGCAAGAGGAATTTCATCACTTTGACCGTTTCCATTAGGGTCCATGTTTTTAAATGCTTGTAAAGTATCTTTAAATTCATCTAAAGTATTTGGTATTGGTAAGTTAAGAGCCTTGAGCCAGCTTTGATTTATCCACATAATTTGTGGGTATTTTTCCTCTATGGAAGTATCTAAACCGGGCATATAATAAATGTTACCATCGGTAGAAGTCATGGCTTTTTTTAAATCGTAAAGGGGAAAATCAGAAAAAATATTTTTCATTAAAGAGGATTTCTTAATATAGCTATTTAAAGGGATAATATAGCCTTTCTCACCATATTCCTGCAATATAGAGTTGACAGAAGCAGTATTATCCTCACATGGGAAAGAAAATAATGCATCTACAGTAATATTTTCGGAGCGAAACATTTGAGAGAGATATTCAGAAGTATAATCCTTTGGAATTAAAACGAATTTAAGTTTTACGCCCATTTCGTTTTCAATCCATTCTTTATAATAGTTAGTTGAAATATCTTGGATATAAGGGTTAGCAGGAATTCCAATGGTTATAACATTATCTTCAGTAGCAGAAGATGAATAATATTTTATTTGTGAAAAAGAAAGTATAATAAAAAGAATAATAATATTTATTAAGATTAATTTTACTTTTTTAACCATATGTAACCTCATATCTATTGAAATTTTCCTTTCTTTAGTATACTATAACATGGAAAATATTCGCAAGTATTTGCAAAAAAAATGTGAAAATTCAACAAAGAGTTGTGAATATATTACAAATGATTTTTTTGCTCTATAAAGGAATATCTTGTAAAATGTTTTTGAACATAAAATTATAAATATTATGTAATAAATTATGTAATAAAAATTTTGTACTATGATACAAATTAAAATATAATCTACAATGGAGGAATCTATGCATAGCGTTTATCTTATTGATGATGATCCTTTAATAATTGAAAACTTAATAAAAACTGTTCAATGGATGGAAAATGGTTTTCAAGTTGTGGGAAGCAGCATTGATCCTCATCATGCTGTTGAAGAAATTATTGAATTTTCTCCTGATGTTGTTTTCAGTGATTTAAGAATGCCAACTATGAGTGGGACACAGTTGATTAAGATTCTGAAAGATAACGATATTTCGTGTGAATTTATTTTGCTTAGTGCCTTTGGAACTTTTGAAGATGCGAGAAATTTTTTCCTTATGGATGGATTTGATTATCTTTTAAAACCTCTTCAGCAAGCAGATGCAGAGATTGTATTGGAACGTTTGAGCCGAAAATTAGCTAAAAAAGAATGTATTCAGCCATCTGTTTCTTTTGCACCAACCAGCAATGCTAATTTTGATGATTTAGTAAAATATTTATCAGATAATTTTTTTAAGAAGATTACTCTCAATTTTCTGAGCAAAAAATTTAATATTAGTTCCAATTATATATGTAATTTGTTTGCAAAGCATTATAATTCAACTTTGACAATTTTTCTCACTAATTTACGTATGAATGAAGCCGCTGCGCAAATAAAGGCTTCGGAACGACCTTTTAAAGAAATTGCAATAGATTGCGGATATAAAGACTATTTTTATTTTTGCAGAGTTTTTAAAGAGTATTATGGTATCACACCGAGTCAATATAGGGAAGATAGTTTACTGAAATGAATATAAAGAAAAAATATTATATGTGGAGCATGATTTTGATTGCATTTGTATTTTTGGTATGGGGAATCTTTTATTATTATTTAACGGAGCTCATTCAAAAAAATACACAGTTACAGCTTAATAATACTGGGAATCAGATTATGAAAGATTTAGGTGATGAGTTTTATAATATGGAGCAAATTACATTTACACTTTCTCAAAGTGAAATGGTGAAAGCTTTTGTATCAGAGGATAGTGTAAAAGAATATTATCTTCGTGCCCAGCCGATTAATGAAATGATTTTAGGTATGATTTCCAATGAAAGCATGATTGGAAGTGTTATTACTTATAATAAAGAAGGAGTTTTTTATCGTTTTCTCGGAGAACAAGGCAATACAGAATGTGATAAGATTTATTATATGATACGTGACAAAGAATCTCCTGAGCATTTAGTGATAAAGACTAAAGATAAAAGACTTATTGGTTATGGCAGTGGTATTTATAATATAAATAATAATCGGATTGGAGCAGTTGTTGTTCTTCTTGATGAAGAGGCAATTCTTACAAGGCTTGATGAATATAATCAACCTGATACACTGCATATATCAGTAGCGGCTAAAAATGAAATAGTTATTTCAGATACAAAAGAGTTAATGGGAAAAGATATACAAGATGTTCGTAAAAATGCTTATTATTATGCTAAGAAACATATGGGAATAACCCCATTCTCAATATTGGTAACAGCAGATATTGGTTATTTAGAATCATCAAAGTTTTATTTTACAGTAGCAGCTCTAATTACAGGAATCGCTCTTGTGTCTTTACTCCTTATTTTTGGGTTTGCAATGAGAAAATATTTTTTCAAACCTATGATACGTGTTTTGGAAAGTGTAGAGCATTTGGATCTAGAAAAAACTCCAGGCTCCTTGTCTTATATAGGAAGTGAAGAATTTGATAAGCTTGTAATAAAATTAAATGAGATGCTCAGAAAGATTGATACAAAGAATAAAAACATACAAGAAGCAATGCTTTTAGTAAAAAATACAGAAATTAAGAGGCAAAAAGCAATAATTCTTTCGTTAAAAAAGCAGATAAATGCGCACTTTACTGTGAATATGCTTAATCTTATTCGAATACTTGTGACGAAAAAAGAATTAGAACGTGCTGTGGATTTGTGTGATGGCCTTTCTATGCTGGTGCGTTATGCCCATGATGAAGATGAATTTATTAATATTTGGGATGAATTTTACATTTTACAAAGCTATATCAATATTATGAACATTAGATATAACAATAAATTTGAAGTAAACTTTGATTTGGATGACAGATTGATGGATTATAAAATGCCGCGTATGCTGCTTCAGCCTATTGTTGAGAATGCTGTAGTTCATGGGTACAGTAATTTTAAAAATAAATGTCTGATTGATATCTCGGCTAAAGTTGAGGCAGACAAAATTTCTATTCATATTAGGGATGAAGGGGAAGGGCTATCGGAGGAACTTTTTTCAGAACTAAAACTGCGGATGGAAAATTCTGCTTCGGAGCCTGAATCCACAGGAGGAATTGAAAAAGTTGCAATGATTAATATCAATCGCAGGATAGGGTATTATTATGGAGATGAGTACGGTCTTGTGCTTAAAAATGTGATACCTCATGGTCTGGAAGTAGATATTATTATAGGAAAAGTTCCCAAATGTAATGTAGATGTATAAGAAAATACACATGGTGTAGGAAAACTAAAAACTAGTATAAAATAAAAGAGCAATTTATTTTATGAATCGAAATCTGTAAGGCAGACAGGTAAAATAATTAAAAATATTTAAAATTATGCGATCACATAAGTGGTCGTATTTTTTTGCTGATTGTTTGATTTTCCAATTTAAGACAAAGGCATGTGAAGATAGTCTATACCAATAATAGATAAAATCAAATAAAATTAAATCAAAAAAAGAGATAACAAAAGAAAGGGAAAGTGTTATGAATAAAAACGTATATAAAAAAAGTTTAGCATTGCTGATAGTCGTGAGCATGTTGGTAACCTTATTACCGGTTACTGCTTCGGCTTTAAGCTTTCCAACGCCAACAGGGCTGAAACTGGGAATAGGAGAGATTGGCAATGAGCATTATTCAGGAGGATATACAGAGCTTGGTTTACATTTTGATAGAGTGGAAGAAATAGAAGATGAGATGTATGCATATTCTTTTCAAGTGGACATAAACGGCAGGATCAATAATGATAGCTGGATAGACAAAATTCAGGGGGGGAGTGTTAATCCTTTTGTTGGATTGTGTGGTTGGATTACACGTAATGGAGAAAGTGTTGCTGAACGTTACATCGATTCGGTTACTATTTCTTTTACAGATGATAATAATGAAAACAATGGTCCATCTGCTACATTGAATACTAATATTACTGTTGAACAGGTTGAGAGCGATGCTGCTTATACGGCCTATTATGTGGGAACAAAAAATCCTTATCCGCCGGATGATCAATATTATCATCCAGATGATAAAGAAGCTACCTTTAAGGTTAGAGGAGTACCGGTCGAACATACATTTGAATTTGTGTATGGACAAGTGTATGGACAAGGAGGATCTATAATAGAGTCAAATTCAAACGGTATAGTCGATATTAGAGATCAATATCCGCACTATAATGCTAAATGGAATTATGGCTTGGGAGATATGGTAGTTGATGCAAATGATGAATACTATCTTGATGTATACGATACTCATATAATAGATGATACGACTGCAACATTAACAATTACCCGCCATCCGGTAAATTTTGTTTTTGATAGTTTTCAAGCAACTGTTGAAGGAAATCTTACTTACAACGGCAGCCAAATTACACCGAATATTATAGTGAAAACTACAGATGAGACACCAGTAACTTTAACAGAAGGAACAGATTATACGGTATCTTTTGAAAAGAATGGTTCTGCTATTTCTGCAAATGAAGTAAAAAATGCAGGAAACTATACAGTTGTTATTAGTGGAAAAGAAGGAAGCGAATATGAGGGAAAAGTTGCAACTAAATCTTTTACCATAGCAAAAGCAACTCCAAATAACCCGGAGCCTATTACCGGAATTACAGCAGAATATGGAAAAACTCTTGCGGATATAGTCTTGCCATCAGGGTTCAGCTGGCAGGACGCAAAAACTACCTTGGTAGGGAATGTAGGAAACAATACATTTAAAGTGCAGTATACTCCGGATGAGGAGAATTATAATGCTATTACAGGAATTGATGTTACGATTACAGTAACAAAGGCAAATCAGGAGGTACCGGTTCTTAATTTGTCATCGGAGACTGGCATTTTAGGATTAACCCCGCCTGCATTGAAGCTAACTGGAGGCAGTGGCACAGGTGCACTTCATTATGTGAGCAGCAATCCTGACGTTGCTGCGGTGGATGAGGCTACAGGAGCGATTTCTGTCAAAGGGGTTGGAACTGCAACTTTTACTGTAACAAAGGATGGAGATTCAAACTATAATGCGTCAAGCCAGAGTGCCGGAGTTACACTTACAGTAAAGGACAAGATAGATTTGACTGTTAAGGATACTGCAGCAACAGAAACAGCATTAGTTGCCCATTTAAAAAATCAAGGTCAAATTAACGTAGGAACACCATTAAGAATTGGCTTGACCAATAACTTTACAGTTGATGTAAAAGGGAAGAAAGCTTTGACTACTTATGCCAGCAGTGATACACAGCAAGGAGAAGCTAAGTGGATTGGGTTGATTATTGGAAATTTGAAAGTTAATAATGGTTCTTCTTATCTTATGACGGATTTATACTATAAAACTGCTGAAGCAGGAAGCTATGCAAAGCTCACAGAGAAGGATAAAAATGAATCATTACAAGTTGGCGGAACGGATAAAGAATTGGTATTATGGATCAAATCAGATGTAGATACTACAAAAAATATTTGGCTTGCAACCTCTGCAAGCGGAGAAAATGAAACTAAACTGACTGTTAACTTTACGCCATATTCAGATTCTCCAAGTGGCGGAGATAATGATGAAAATAGTGGCAGCCATAGTAGCGGGCACAGTGGAGGGCACAGTGGCGGTTCTTCAACGACAACAACAAATAAAACAACAAATTCCACAGAAGTAAAAACAACTTCGCAAGAAACAACTACCATATCAACGTCTGTGAATGCCACAACAGATGCAAAGGGAAAAGCTTCTATCACAATGCCTGCGAAAACTATTACAGGACTCATTGAAAAGGCCAAAGAGGCAGAAAAGCAGGATAAAAAAGCTGTAATAGAAATTAGTGTAAAAACAGATGCAGCTGCAAAAGCTGCGGAAGTGACAATTGAAAAAGCTGTTTTTGGTACTATTATAAAAGAAACAAAAGCAGGGATGAAAATTGAAACTGGAATCGGTTCCATTATCTTTGACCAAAAAGCGATGAAAACAATTGGGGATAAGGGGAATGAAGATGTCAGTATTCGTATGGAAAACGTTGATAAAATAAATCTTTCTGATGAAGTAAAAAATTTAGTTGGCGAAAATCCGGTTTATGATCTAACTGTTTTATCAGGAGATACGAAAATCAGCTCCTTTGATGGCGGCTTGGCAAGCATCAGCATTCCGTATACATTAAAATCCGGAGATGATAAAAATGCAGTAGTTGTTTATTATATAGACGATAATGGAAATCTTCAGACCGTACGAGGTAAGTATAATGATAAAACAAAAAATGTAGATTTTGTTGTAGGTCATTTCTCACAATATGCAGTAGGCTACAATAAAATTATGTTTTCTGATGTAAGCAACAGCGCATGGTATTCTGATGCTGTTACGTTCCTGTCAGCGCGTGGAATTGCAAATGGAACATCACAAACTACATTCAGTCCCAATGTGGCTATAACAAGGGGTGAGTTTCTTGTAATGCTTATGAGAGCATATGGAATTGAACCGAAGGAAAACAGTGTAAGCAACTTTGCAGATGCAGGAAATACATACTATACGGCTTATCTTGCTGCAGCAAAAGAATTAAATATTACACAAGGTGTGGGTAGTGATCTCTATAAGCCTAATGCTAAGATCAGTCGTCAGGACATGTTTACTATGTTGTATCGTGCACTCGAGGTACTAGGTGAAGTTCCAGATAAAAATTCAATGGCATCTTCTGCACAATTTACTGATTCACAAGAGATAGCAGACTATGCAAAATCTTCTGTAGAGGCGTTGGCAGATGCAGGTATTATTTCTGGAAGCAATGGAAAACTTGATCCTATAGGAGAATCAACAAGAGCACAAATGTCACAGATTATATTTAATCTGTTGTCTGAATAAATTTGTAAGATAAAAAAACACCAGTTTAAAGTTTAAGTAAAAAATAGGGCGGAGAAATATAAAAATCTCCGCTCTATTTTATGTGTGTCGGTAGAATTTTTTATGACATGATAAATAAAATGTACAATTTAAGACATATGAATGTGAAAATAATCTATACCTTAAAATGAAATTATGAAATAAACTTATAGGGGAACTTAATAATATGTAAAAAGAGAGCTTAGACTACTGCTATTTATTTATAAAAAAGAGGCAGTAAATGTGGCATCAATAAATATTATTAAAATTAGATAAAAGGAGCATAACTTATGCAAGATTTCAGCAGTTCAAAACCAAATGATAATATTAATAATTTTCAATCTAACCCAATAGAAAATCAAAACAAGAAAATGGCGCCGCCGCCGCCACCAATACCAAATCAGAAAACAACGGCAGCAGCACCGCTGCCGCCAATACCAAACCAGAAAACAATGGCAGCACCACTGCCACCAATAACGAATGAAAAAATAATGGCACCGCCGCCGCCAATACCAAACCAGAGAACAACGGCACCACCGCCGCCAATACCAAATCAGAAAACGACGGCAGCACCACCCACGATACCAAATCAGAAAACGACGGCAGCAGCACCGCCGCCGCCAATACCAAACCAGAGAACGATGGCAGCACCACCGCCGCCAATATCAAACCAGAGAACGATGGCAGCACCACCGCCGCCAATATCAAACCAGAGAACAATGGCAGTGCCACCGTCACCAATACCAAATCAGAAAACAACGGCAGCAGCACCGCCACCAATACCAAATGAAAAAACAATGGTAGCGCCACCGCCGCCAATACCTAATTATAAAGCAGAAGCACCACGAACAATAACAAATAAAACAAATATTGAAAATAAAGTTCATACTTCAGCAGATAAAATAAAAGAAGCTTCTGATAAAATAAAACAAAAATCAGATAAAATAAAACAAAAAGTTGAGAATTTGAACAAGGAAGAATCTGTAAATAATATAAAAAAATATTTAAAAATTGCTTTGGACTGTTTATCAAAAATATATATAATAGACTTTTTCAGAAGATTGTTTAAAAAGAATAATATTGGAACTATTATATTTCTAGCTTTGAACCTTCTTCTATACATAGCTTTATTTGGCGGTTTTGCTATGCCTCAAATAATTCCTATGGCTATATTTCTTTATATAATAAGCTTAATGATTGCACTCTCTCCTTTTGGGGAATTTATTTTACGATTTCAAAGTGGCTGTAAAAAATTAAGTAAATTTAAAAATAAAGAACAAGCACAGCGAATACAACGAATTTTTGAAGAAGTTTATGCTAAAGCAAGAGAATTTGATCCTTCAATATCACCAAAAGTAAAAATATTTATTTCTAAAGATGAAGATATGAATGCCTTTGCAACAGGAAGAAAAACCGTTTGTGTGACAAAAGGTCTTTTGAAGCTTAGTGATGGAGAAATTAAAGGGATTTTAGGGCATGAATTCGGACATTTAGCCCATAAAGATACAGATCTTTTACTTGTTATTCTTGTCAGCAATATACTTCTCAGTATTATGTTTGTTATTCTTAGAGTTATTGTGACATTGTTTATTTTCCTAATAGGTGAGGGGGAAAGCAGCTTTGGAGGTATAGGGAATCTTATTGTAAGGATACTTGTAGATTTGCTTTTACTATCCCTTATTAAATTATGGACAAAATTGGGTGTGCTGCTTGTTATGCATTCAAGCAGACAAAATGAGTTTGAAGCTGATAAATTTTCAGCTGAAATAGGTTATGGAAATGAACTTGCCTGTGGATTAAACACAATAGATGGAGATTCATTTAAAAAAGGCTTTTTCGCCAGCCTTAGATCATCTCATCCTGATACAACAGATAGAATAGATAGAGTTAAAAACTGGTTATCTGTAAATAAAAAAGAATTTGTTCCCAATAATATTTCATCAATAAATACTTATTCGGCTGGAACAGCTCCTATGGGGATGGCAGCAGCTTTCCCTCCTTCACCAAAAGCACAAAAGCCTGTGCCTAATAAGCCAATAGAATTTATGAGGACAGAAGAGATTGAAATAAATAATTTTTGTTACGGCAGATTCAGTGAAGATGGACGTATGCATTATGGGCAAGTACTTAATATACAGGATGTTTATGCAGATTTTCTATTTTTAAATAATAATCGCGAATGGGTTCATATAAACTGTCTTACTTCTGTTAAAGATGCATTGAATCAATTGAAAGCTTTTGGATTTAATAAGCAAAAGGGTACTTATGATCCTTGTCATATACAGCAGAAAAATCCTGACGGAAATGCAGTTGTCAAATTTAATGACGGAAGAGTGGAAATGTTAAACGAAAAATCATTAATATTTATATGTCCACCGAATATGTAATATCAGAAAGTGGGGAAAAAATTATGCAGCATTATATTGCACCGGAAGGATTTAGTTTTGATGAAAATACAGGGTTATATTATAAGTATGATTATATAGATGAGCAACACGGAGGGCAGACATGCTGGATTACATGGTTTGATGCAGATACTGGTGAATATAGTCAGCAGTGCTGTGAAATTTCTGACTCAACAGGTGAAGCAAATGATACAGTCGAAATTGATCCTCCTGAAATTAATTTACAGCCAGAATCTGAAGAGGGGCAATATTTGTCTCCTGAGGGTTTTGAACTTGATGATGAAAGCCGACGTTATTTTAAAATTGATTATGTAAACGAAGATGACGGCAGTATTACAAAATGGATCACATGGTTTGATTGTGTAAGCGGTGAATATACACAGGAAAATATAAATAACTTTAATCCTTCTTATGAGAGTTCGCAGACTCAAGAAATCAATATTGTTCAGCAAGAGGTTGAATCCGTTGAAGAAAGTTCTTTAACAGAAGAATATAACATTGATAAAATGAACTTAATGGAAAGTGATAACACTGACACAGAGATTAATTCAGAAGAGTTATTTGACCAGGAAAATTATGTTTCTCCTGAAGTTAACTTACAGTCAGAATCTGAAGATGAACAATATTTGCCTCCTGAGGGTTTTCAACTTGATGGTGGAAGCGGGCTTTATTATTCAATTTATACATATGATGATGAATTGGGGAATACAGTGGACTTTGTTACTTGGTTTGATACACAAACTGGCGAATATGCACAGGTTGAGTACTTAATCAAGGATTACCAATATACTGAACAGAGTTTACCTATACCTGAAGAAATTACTGTGAAAGAGGATTTTAATGAAGAAGAATTTAATAAGGAGGATAATAGAAGTACCAAACCTCAAAAACAAATCTTAGCTCTTTGTGTTCTAATCGTAGCTATTGTAATTGGAATAACATGGCATTATGGAATATTTGACAATATAAATTTCCCATTTATAGGGCATGAAAAAGAAACCGATAAAGAAGTAATGAAATCTGCTGAGACGTGTGATTGCAGTTTACAAGTTCAGATTATATCACCAGAGGAAGCGGTTATAAAATTGGAAGTTCCCAATATGAAATCAAATTATCCGGCTTATGACTCTTCAAGAGATGATGGAGATATGATCTGTGATTGGGAAGTCTTATTTGGAGAATATTCTGTAGCGTTAAATTCTTTCAATGAAAAAAGTGAAAAAGGGGAAAAAGTAAAACCTGAAGAGATGCAGTCATATCTATGGCAATATGAAAAGAATGGTGATGCCAGTACTATAGCAGAGTTAGATGAAACAAATATTGAGGGTAATGTTATAGAATGGACTGTTGATATGCCAATAGAAGATTTTGATTTCAATAATATAAAAAAATATAAAGTTCAAATTATGAATAACGGAAATATTACAAGTTCGGTATTTAATTCTGAAGATGTGGTAAATACAAAAAAGATTTTAACATCCTCATTTAGTCATACAAGTTTATATTCTCTTTTAGCAGATGAAGATGAAGATTATATTTATACAATTAATCAGTCAGAACCTTATCTGTTTACGCAGGGCGATGAAGAAATGAAAACTTATGAATATATAGAACAACAGACAGATCCTAATTGGAGGCCCTCAACGTATAATATAGGAGGAGAGATATACAGGATAAAAAAGAATGATAAAAATGCAGTCCCTGAAAAAATAATTTCTTTAGGAGATGATATAAAGACAGCTTCTTCCATTGCTGTTATTGGTAACTATATCTATTTCTCTTCCAAAATCAATAACGATACAAACCAGTATGCTTATTTTAAAGCACCAAAAAAAGGTGGCGAGGTTGAGCATATATTTGATGAAGATGAGGCATTTATGCGAGGGTATGAGGGAGATCTATATTTACTTTTCAGTGATAGAAATGAATATGGTTGTTTTAATACTAAAAAAGAAGAAATGAAATATGTGAATATAGATACTACAAAGCTATGTGATGTATTGAGTGGTGGAGCAAAATCTGAATTTCATATGTTTAAGCCTTTCTCAATTTGTGACGATGAGATGTATTTAGGCGGAAGTTATGATTATATAGCATATTATTCGAGAATAAATTTAGCTGACGGAAATATATCAAGAGTAGGAAAATTTTCGTTGTTGGATATAGATTCTTCGGATGAAGATTTTGTTTCTGCTTACGGAGTTAATCCTATTTATTACAATAATCATTTTATTGTAAATGAAGATCTTAATGCTTTCCTTTGCAGAATAAGTGAAGATCTTATTGCCGTGGATAAGTCTAATAATGGAGCGGGATTAGTTTTTAAAAGTATTAAAACAAATGGAGACAAACTAGATATTAATCAAGTTTTTGACATGAAATTGAGTGACAATTCTAAGCCATATGCTGCAGTAGGAAATTGGATTTTATTAAATGATAAAGCTATTTGTATAGAGTCACAGAAGATTAAAAAAACAATATGGTTTAAAGATGAAAAAGATAAGACAAAGAAATGGAATCTTGAGCAAGTTGAAAAAATGACATATTAATTATCGCTGATATATTCAATTATCAATAAGGAGGTCAATAATAATGTTTTGTATTTACTGCGGTGAAAAAATAGAAGATGATGGTCTTGAAGTATGCCCAAATTGCGGAAACAGTATTTATAAAGAGACACCTGTTACAAATGAAATTCCTGTTACTGCCGTTAATGAAAAAGAAAAACAAATAGATATTGGAGAAATGAGAGTTATAAGTGGTTCGGACGAAATGTTAAGACGTATTCCTCTGAAATCTCCCAGAATTATTTAGATATGCTTAGATTAATATAGTTTTAAACTGAAGTGAAATATTTTAATTGTCATATTTCTAAAAAAGAAAGATAGTATTAAGAATTTAATAAACTATCTCAAGTTTGAAAATATAATGTTGAAAATGGAGGAAATTTGATGATATGCCCAAACTGTGGAAATCATTTACCTGATGAAGCAAGGTTTTGTAATAGTTGCGGAAGCAATCTAATACAGTCTGAAATGAGTAATAATAATGGAGAAAAAGAATCTAAAAATTTAAAAAATCATGTTTTTCATAGGGGGCATGTTTCTCGTTCTGCCGCGAAAATTGTGGCAGTTATTGGAGTAGTTGGCGGTATAATAGCTTTGCTGTGGACGCCTTTTATTCAGCATGTTTTACTGTCAAAATCTGTTGGCCCAGATGATCTTACAGGATATCATGCGGAAATGGATTATAAAAAAGCTGATGTAAATAGTAGCCAATTTCCTAATGGCAAATGGGTAAGAGATGATGGCAAAGCTGTTATTTATATTTCTAATATTGATAATGGTGAAAAATTTGAATTTGAATTATTTGCAAAAGAAGATAAGGAAAAAGATGCATGTAAACTTATGGCACAGGCAATTGTAGGTAATAATTTTCAAGCAGATGATGAGAATAAAGCTATTGCGGAATATAGTGATTTTCAAAACAAGGAGAATGTTGAAAGTATAAATTTTGCAGCTCTTACTAAGAAAGAAGCAATAAAAATAACAAGTGATGAAGGTTGGAAGAGTAATCATCAAAATCAAGTCACTCCTGATGGAACTTATTATAGAATTAAGAAAGTTTGGTTTTGGAAAAAAATTAAAGATGGTGAATGGAGTGAGGGATTTATTCCTAATGATAATAACAAAGAGAATGATCCGAAAACTCCTAATAAAGAGAAGGAAAAAAAGAAGGATGGCGGCGTGGCTGTGAATCCTCCACAGATACCTGAAGATGGTAAAGTGCCAAAGAGAGTAAAAGGCGGAGGTAAATATATATCGGAAGAACTTATGAAGAGGATTGCTGAAAACGGATTTTATGTAAAGCTGGATGGAGTGTATTATATTATAAGGACTGATGTAAAAGACTTTGATAAGTTTGTAAATTATTACTATTATGATGCGTATAAACCTGATAAAGATAATTTAACAGGTATGCAGCAAGGTATGCAAGTAGCCCAAGCCAGATTTGAAAGTTTGCAAAAAATGGAGCACAGCTGTTTTGGAAAAACAGTATGGGATTTTTCTTGCGATGTAGATTTTATGCCTGATTTTACAGGTGCTCAAATAGAGACATCAGGTGAATATAAAACATCAGTAGGGCTTCCTCAATATAAGGAGTATAAAGTTGGATATGGGTGGAATAATTTTCAATTTAAGGGGACATCTAAAAATTGTTCTTATGAAATAAAGTGGGATCCCAATAATCCTTATCTAATAAATTTAGTTGGTGAAATAAAAATACCTAGAGCTGAGAAATCAAATGAAGTTGCAGAAAAAGCTGAGTATAACTTGAATATATATTTTTATAAGGATGGAAATATTGATGCAGAAGGATTTTTTACAGTTACAGGTCTTGGAACAGAAAAGATTGTTTTTTGGCTGCAGATGTCAGCTGTTGAATTTCAAGTAGATACTAGTATTGACCAATACTATGACTTCAAAGAAGCAGAATATGTGTATGAATTTGAAACTTTGGATGACGATGTGGCTGAGTATTCTACTGAAAGAGTGGAAGATTACCTCGAAAATGGTGAAGGTTATGAATATAAAAGATATCAATATTTAAACCAATACCAGACTGTTAATTAAAGGGGGAGAGAAATGTTTTGTCCATATTGTGAAAAAGAATTGCCTGATAATGCCCGGTATTGTGCCAATTGCGGAAGCTCCCTAATAAGTTTTATTGATTCGGAAATAAAGACAAGCAGCTTGGAAGAGACCAATAACATAGGTAATGATGATGAGAATCAAAATAAGCATAAAAGTGTAAAAGGAAAGCGTATTTTAATTTTATTATTTATTATTTCATTAATATTTCTCATTTTGTTTAAATTTCATACACAGATAGTAAAATTTACACCATTTAATGGCATACATAATAGGATTAGTTCTGAAGAGGGAGATGAGAAGAATAAAGAACACAAGATTATATCACTAAGCGATACAGACTTAAATATTTATTCTGATAAAGATTATATTTATTATTTAAGCGATAACGAAATGGGTATCTTTTACAGAATTGATAAAAATACTCGTGAAGTGGATCTTATGTTTGAAGTTTATGCAGATATGGGAGAAATAGATGGAGAAAGACTTATACTCAGTGCAAAGTCCTTTACAATTTGCGGAGATTATATGTATTTTTCTTTTAAACCTATAGAAATGGGATTTCCATCTGCTTATTTTAGAATGCCAAAAGAGGGAGGAAAGGCCGAATTTTTATTTTTACTCCCAGAGTCTTTTATGGTGGAATACAAAAATAAGATTTACTTTTTGTTAGAGGATTCAAAAAAAATTGCCGTATATAATCCGGAAAAGAAGGGGCTGCCTGAGTTTATTAAGGTAATGGATAACCCAAAGGGTCAAAGGGGAATGAAAGCGAAAGTCGCCGTAGCAGATGGGTATTTATATTACACAGGAACTCGTGATAATGAAACCGCTTTGAATTGCTATCGAACAAAATTGTCAACCGGAAAAAGCGAGATATTAATAGACAATAAAAACAGAGGATTTGAAGAGATTTTAAATGGGATTTTTGTAGATAATTATTTTTATTATTCAACCTTGTTTTATGATGATATTAATATTGTCAGGAAGTATAATCTGGATACCGGAGAAAATAGAATTTTAACCGGATTTGAAGGAGAGGATTCATTCCTTTCAACATTTAATGGAGACCTCATAATACCATATTCTGAAGTTGGGAAATATGTACAAGTTAATCTTGAAAATAATGAAGATGTTACTGAGTTTTATGAAGGTGAAAAATATGAAACCGATAATAGTATAGAAAATGCAGTAAATGCTGCTCTAGGTAGACCATTAGAAGAAAATGTGAAAATCATTAATAGAGAAACTTTAAGAAAACAAATTGATGGATATGCGCTGGAGTCCTTTAGAGGCTGTGATACGAAAAAAAATAAGAAGTTTGAGTGGAGTTCCGATAGAGATGATTATACCCCCGTTTGTGTCATAAAAGATCAGGCTGCAATGCGTGAAGCGGTAGAACTTATGGTTAAATATAAAAATACAGATTGTAGTAATGGAGTAAATGAATAGTTTAATTACAGCAAAAAGAATTAAATACAAAAAATAAAACAAGGACGTGATTCTACTAGGATTAAAATTAATAAAAGCTTAAGGATTTCGTAAGATTAAGTTCAGATATGGCTTGAAAGAATATATCTTTAAATATAAAAGGAAAACAATGTTTAAATTAGAACCTAAGAAACTAATTAATTTTGTTAAAATAAAGAAAAATACAGGGTGGAATATTTTTGCTACTAATGAATAGGCAAGTGAATAATTATTGCATTTATTTTCATTTTGTAATATCATTAGAAATGAGAAACAAAGGGACAATTTAATAGATATAGTCTCATTAGGAGGATGAATAATGTTTAAAACTATGATTGAGAAATTAAAAAACGATCAACAGAAACTTGTATTTACAGAGGGTTCAGATCCTAGAATACTTGAAGCAGCAAGTCGTTTAAAGCAAGAAAAGATACTTGAACCTATATTACTTGGAAATCCTAAGGAAGTTCAAGATGCAGCACAAAAAAATGGATTTTCTATAGATGGTATTGAAATTATAGATCCTATGAGTTATCCTGAAATGGATGCTATGGTTGCAAAGCTTATAGAAATAAGAAAAGGAAAAATGGATGAAGCAGCATGTCGTGAAGCTTTGAAAAAAACAAATTATTTTGGTACAATGCTGGTTAAAATGGGACATGCAAACGGTCTTTTAGGCGGTGCTACATATTCAACAGCAGACACAGTACGTCCTGCACTTCAAATTATTAAGACAAAGCCTGGAAACAATATTGTATCAAGTTGCTTTATAATGCATCGTGTAACTGAAAAAGGTGACGAAAGATATACTATGGCAGATTGTGCTATCAATATAAGCCCTGGTGTTGATGATTTAGTTGAGATTGCTGTTGAAAGTGCTAAAACAGCAAAGATCTTCTCAATTGAACCTAAGGTTGCTATGCTTTCATACAGTTCAGTAGGATCAGGTAAAGGAGAGTCTGTAGACAAGGTTCGTGAAGCAGTAGAAAAATTAAAGGCTAAGGATTTAGATTTCCCAGTGGACGGTGAACTTCAATTTGATGCTGCTTTTGCTCCTGAAGTAGCAAAAACAAAAGTACCTAATTCACCTGTTGCAGGCCAAGCAAATACATTTGTATTCCCTGATATAAATGCAGGTAATATTGGTTATAAAATTGCACAAAGACTTGGAGGCTTTGACGCTTATGGTCCTATTTTACAAGGATTAAATGCACCTATTAATGATCTTTCAAGAGGCTGCAATGCAGATGAAGTTTATAAGATGGCTATTATCACAGCTTCAATAAAATAATTCAAATAATAAATAAAGGCCGTAGGATTTTTAAACCCTATGGTCTTTCCCTTTTTTCCTATCTCATAAAGTTAGATATCAAACTAATGATTGTAGTTTTTCTCTTCCATTACTCGGAACGCTCATGAGTAATACTCTTTATAAATGTATTCCTTTGCTTTCATTGAAATTGTTTAAGTTAATCAAATATAATATAATGATAAATGTACAAATTATCATTTCACAACATAAGAATGACATTTTGCAACAATTCTATTGAAATGAACTGCTTTATTTGAAAAAATAATAAGAATAGGCTTGAGATAAAAAGTTAAGATAAATCATTAAGGTTATATTTATGAAAAAGTAAAAGCTGTACAAATGGTTAGGGCAATATTATGATAAAAATAGCGATATGTGATGATGAAAAAATCTCATGTGAACTTTTAAGACAGAAAATATTAGATTACATGGCAGAATGGAAAAAGCATTGTGAAACAGAATGTTTTTTTAATGCTGCGGAACTTTTGCAGACCTCGTGTGCTTACGACATATTTTTTCTCGATATACAAATGCCTGAGCAAGATGGTATTACATTAGCTAAAAAAATAAGAGAAAATGAAAATTCCGGATTAATTATTTTCACTACTGCTTTAGCAGAACATGTATACGATGCCTTTGAAGTTGAAGCTCTTGACTATATCTGTAAACCAATTGATGATATTCGGTTGAAGAAAGCATTGAATCGAGCAATTAAGAAACTAGAAGAGCAAGAAGGTAAAAGTATATTTATCCAGACTATGAATTGGTGTAGATCAGTTAAATTGGATGATATTTATTTCTGTGAAGTGATTAACCGAAAAATATATCTTCATACAAAAAATGGTGTTATTGAGTATTACTGCAAATTGGAAGATGTTGAAAAACAACTTGATTATCGTTTTGTACAATGTCATCGCAGTTATCTTGTTAACTTGGATTATTTGTTAGAGTACACCAACAGGCAAATCATATTAGAAAATGGAGAGCGTGTTCCAACATCAAGACTTCGGCATCAAGATTTTATGGATGCTATGATGTTGTATATGAAAAGAAAGGGAACGTAAAATGAACATTATGATCGTTGGATTGTTGTATTCAGGTATGGTTTCCGTGTTGTTATATTATTACTTTTGCCGTCTGGAGGGTGCTGGTTTCCGATGGTATAGGGGTGCTGTATATGCAGTTTTATCATGCGGTTTAGCTGTTTGCAGGTACTTGGAATGGACTACGGAGTTTTGGGATGTACTTTTGGGAATAATGCTTTTGGCAGGTTGCGGGATGTTGTTTCATAAGTCAAGATTTATAGAATCTTTGGTTTCATCTTTATTGATAATTTCTTTGTACAGCATTATAGTGGGGATTATGCAGTCTGTCACTTTTTGGCTGCTTTCCAGTGTCAATTCTAAAATGATATTAAGATTTGGGGATTTATTTCAAAATACCGTAGTTATTGTTTTGCTGATTTTAACCTCACGAATGTTATTAAAATTTTTTCCAAGAAATATGTGTAAATTTGATGAGCCAATTTTACTGGTGTTACTTCTGCCAGTTGTGTTCATTACTTTTTTTGAGGCCTTTGTGTCAGACTTTATTTATGGTAACACGATTATTTGGGATACGGAAAAAGGATTAATTTTTCCAAAATTAAATAGTTTTGAGTTACTGGTTTTACGTTTGCTTGCTTGCGGAGGTTTGATTTCTGCTTTAGTTGCTCATCAGAAATTGGTTACTACAATTCAACATGAACAGACAATTCAGCAATTGGAACAGCAGACACAAAATCAAGAAGTGTATGTAAAAGAAGCGAAATTAAGATATGAGCAGACCAGGTCATTTCGTCACGATATTAAAAATCATTTGCTTATTTTACATAAATTGATAAAAGAGGGTAAGACAAATAAAGCAAGGGAATATTTGAAACATATGGAAGTGATGTCTGATAGCATGTCATTTCAAGTACAAACGGGAAATATTGCGGTAGATGCATTACTTAGCAGTAAGCTAGGTGTCGCAGCACAAAAAGGAATTCACATTCATTGTTCCATACTTATTCCTGCACAGAGTTTTATGGCTGATATAGATTGGTGCATTATTTTATCCAATGCTCTTGATAATGCAATAAATGCCAGTGAGACTATTGCTGAACAAGACCGGTGGATTCATTTATCTGGCATGCAGAAAGGAAATATATATCTACTAAATATTGAAAATCGTTGCAGGGAAAATACAAAAACTCCTTTAGAGGGAATAGGGCTTTCAAATATACGGGCTGTCATTAAAAAATACAATGGAAAAATGGAAATTGAAGTGGTGGATAATATATTTAAGCTAAATATATTGCTTATCATTTCGCAACATTCCCAAAACATTCTGCAACAAACTTATTGAAAGTGGCTATTTTATTTATAAAATGGAAATATGAGCACGAGTATTATATGACAAAGGAGGAAGAAGTTATGATAGGAGCCGTTAATAATACTGTTTGTCAGCAAAATTCTTATATTTATAAAGAGGGAAATAGTCAAACGGTAAATTCTACTGAAGAAACATATAAAGCTTCTCAAAAGGATTTGGATGTAAAATCCCAAATTAATCAGCTTACTTCTGATATTGAAAAAGAAGAGAATGAACTTTCAAAACTGAATAAAGAATTTACACAACATGTTGCAAATGGAGATAAAGAGATGGCAAATTTAAAAAGTGCCGAACTACAAATGAAACAAATGTCCATCGCCCTTATGCGAACTAAAGTTAAGGAACTTAATGCGTCTAAAACTGAAAAATCTGGGGTGTCCGCTACCTTGCCCAGAACACATGATGAATATATTAAGAGTAATGACCAGCCAGAAGAATTTCCTGGTATTTACCGATTGGAAAATGATGGAAATGGGCAAAAAATTGTATTTGATCGTCCTGAGCCACTGTCAAAAACACAACAGACAGATGCTGTAGAGAAACAAGAACAAAACAACGTACCATCTGAAGCAGCAATGGACAAGGCGAAAGACAGCCAAAAAGAGGGAAAAGGCAAAGGCCCTGAAAAAAGTGATAATAAAAAAGAAGTTTGGAATACAACAATTAATACCGATAAGGTTGACGCTGAAATCAAGAAACTGAAAGAACAAAAACAGCAGATTGAACAACAGTTAAAGGGTGCTGCTGATAATGAAGATAAGCATAAGGAGTTAGAACAGTGTTTATCTAAGATAGAGTCTGAGCTACGTACAAAAGACAATGACACCTATAGGAAGCAGCATGCCACTAAACAGACATTAAAAGTTTAGTAGATATATTCCCCTTTCTAGTCCCATTTAAGTTTTTACTAAAATAGTCGATATAGTAAATAATGGGATTTATTTTAAAGTATTAAAGGAAGGGTGGATTAAGATTAATGAACATTTCAAATTTAAGCAATAAATATCTTCAATGGATTAAGAGCATGCCTACTGCAAAGAATTATGCCAAACAAAATGCAGGGGTATTAAACCATATTAATTCAGCAAATACAATATCAAAAAGAAGTAGCGCACCTGTAGAGATAGATAAAATATTATATTCAGGTGAAGTTGTGAAATCTGATATGAAAAATTATACGGGTACACCGATAACTGAGTGTGAGATTGTTCCTTCATCACAACGTGAATATACAATAGGGGATGCACTGAATTATCAGTATAATAAGCAATTTACAATAAACCTTGAAGATATAATGAGCGGTAATTGTGAAAATATAAAACTGCGTGATCCTAATTCTTCTGTACCTCAGGATTTTATTGAAAGATTACAACAGCAGGGCATTCAGGAGGAGTCTTATGACAGCAGTAGAACAGAATTTTATATAATGGGATTAAATGAAGATACTGCATCAATTGGACATAGTATAGATTATCTTGCTTCAGGCTATGCAGTTTCAAAAAAGCATATTGAAGATAACTACGTTGGAGAAGAAAAAGATAAGTTATTAAATAAATTGGAATCTGAATATAATATGTCTGTTGAGATTGTTGCAGAGAAAACAGCAAAAGAAATCGGAGAATTTTTTAGTGAAAACGGAGTAAGTGGTGAAACACAAAAAATACATGATAGCATTGTAAAAGCATATAACGAAAGTATAGATAAATATTCCGAATACATAAAAGACGGAAAGGATTATGCAAACCTTAACGGAACACAAAACCAATGGTTAAAAAGTGACGATTCTTATATGGCATGCCAACTTAGAAAGGCTGCGAAAGAAGACGAAGTGTTAAAGACATCAGAAAATGTAGATAAATATTATTCCCTAGAAGAAATTGAAAAAACTAAAGCAATGGTGTCTGAAATAGGAAGTTATGATAATAATGGGCAAAGAGCTATAAGTTGTTATGACAGTGAAGAAGAGATAGGATTTAAACTTGCGGAGCTTTCTCTTAAAGGTGAAGTTTTTAATAAATACAGTGATGTTTCTGACAGTCTTAAGGATGCTGTTACTAAATCTATACAAAATTTTGTCACTAATATTACGGACAAGTTAAATGAAGAATTAAAAGCTGAAAGAAAGAATGTAGCAGAACCTGAAACAATGGCTGACCTTAATAAAAATGAAATATTTAAAGTCTATAATAAAGTTATCAGCACTTATAAGACCATAGGTGATATGGTAAAAGCGTTGAAAGAAGGTGCCGTATTCGGGAAAAATCAGCATATGGATAAAACCGATAATTTGCAGTATTCAAATCTGAATCGTTATGGAAACAGTGGTTCAATATTTTGGAACAATTTTTTTCAAAATACATTAAAATACAGCGAAAATGCATTAGTTCCTGATTTTTCTAACAATGGCTATATTGATAAAGAGTCAGGAATTGAAACTCTTTCAAAGAATTGGAATAATTTTGTTTCAAAATTTACCAATGACAATAGTGTTAAATTGAATATAAGCAGTTTTTTTGGTTACGCATAAAAATTTGAATGAGATAACGTTAAGTAGTATTTTAATATTTTCTCTGATATAATATATCTAATAATGATGTTGTTTATTATTAAATATTCATAACATTGATTAGGCTGAAAAAACTGTGATGGCGCTAGAATTTTATAAAAAAATATTTTTCAAATATATATATTCAATATAAAAATGCGAAGACTGTTAAAATTAGTATGAATATTTTTTAATTATGTGACATTGTTACGGATAAAAATAAGCTATGGTAGTAGAATAAGTGCATGTAGGAAAGGAGTAAATATTATGGATTTAAAAGAAACAATGGAACAAAAAGTCTTTGCGGTTGTTGGAGACACATTAAATGAAGAAAAATATGCTTATAAAATAAAAAAGCAGATGCAAGATGCTAACTATAAGGTTTATAGTGTGGGGAAAGAATTAAAATCAATAAATGATATTCCAGAAGATGATATAGATGTAATTGATTTATGTATTAATCCCGTAAAAGGTTTAAATCTTATGAAAGAATGTAATAAAAAATTTAAAAATGTGGTAATTCAACCAGGAGCAGAAAGTGAAGAACTCCTTGATTACCTAAAACAGAATGAAATTCCTTATATTGAAAGCTGTTTATTAGTTGGCTTAAGTCTATATAAATAATAATACGATAAAATGATTTGTTATAGATGGAAAAACTTTGACTATATTAGAGCGGTAAAAAGTGTAATATAAAAAAGCAGACATTATGTTTTTAATTTTCATAATGCCTGCTTTCCTTTTATTTTGAAAAAAGAAGAGTAAAAATGTATTTTAAAGTTATATAACTTTTTCCTCAGGAAAAGGAACTATAACGGGAATTCCCATATGTTCAACGATATGGACATGAATTCGGTAAACTTGCTCAATATTTTCAGGAGTCATTGTTTCAAGGCCTCCATAAGAGAAAAGCTGTGAATCCTTAAGAAATAAAAATCTGTCACAATAACGAATAGCAAGATTGAGGTCATGTATAATGATTGCTACGCAAATATTATGTTCTTGAGCAATTTTTTTTACTATACGTAGAACTTCATGCTGATTACGTGGATCAAGATTACTTGTAGGTTCATCAAGTAATAAAAGCTTTGGTTCTTGTGCCAGAGCTCTTGCAAGCATAACCTTTTGTACTTCGCCTCCGGAAAGTTCTGAGACATTACGTAATGCGAAATCTCCTAAATTCATCTTCTGTATTAAATCACTTACAGTTTTCCTGTCTTCAGAGGTTATATCCCATTTTATATATGGCTTTCTTCCAAGAAGAATAGAATCAAATACAGTCATATTAATAGATGTACTACTTTGGGGTACATAAGCAATATTCTGTGCCATTTCATTTTTAGTCATTTTAAATACATTTGAGCTGTTAACAAATACCATACCCTCTTGAGCAGGACAAATACGGTCAATACATTTTAGTAATGTGCTTTTTCCTGCTCCATTATTACCTAAGATAGCTATACATTGATTCTTTTGTATATCAAAACTTACATCTTTAAGAATTTTTCTTGAGGCTTGATTATATGCAAAAGTTATATTTTCTATTTTAACCATTATGATTAAACCCCCTAAACAGAATATAAAGGAATAAAGGAGCACCTAAAAATGAAGTGATTGCGCCTATTGGAAGTATAACTGGTGCAATTATAAGTCTGCCAAAGGTATCTGCTAAAATAAGAAGCAAGGCTCCGGTAACAGTTGAGCATGGTATAAGATAACGGTAGTCATTGCCAACAAATCTTCTCATAATATGTGGTGCGACAAGCCCTACAAAACTTATAATTCCAACAAATGATACTGCAACTGCTGAAGTAAGGGATGCAATCCCCATACTGATCAGCATAACTGTTCTAGTATTTACTCCAAGGCTCCTTGCTGTATCAGCTCCGCTTTCCATTGCATTATAGTTCCAACGATTTAGAAGAAAATATATAAGAGCAACAAAGAAAACAATTGTAAGAATTAATATTTCAGCCCAGCCTGTAGAGCCAAGGTTTCCGAATGTCCAAAATACTACAGCACTTATTTTTGTTTCGTCTGCAAAATATTGAAGCAGTGTACTTCCTCCTGTAAAAAGAGAACTTAATGCAACACCTGCTAGGATAAGTCCTGCGGGACCTAAATCCTTTTTAAATTGTGATAGAACAATAACTACCAATGTTGACAATGAGCCGCATACAAAAGCACATAAAGTTACTATATAAGGATTATTTATTGTAATTGCTGTTGCTGCGGAGTCAGAATTCACAACCCCTCCACCAAACACTATAATTCCCAATGCTGCACCAAATGCTGCACCTTGGGAGACACCCAAGGTTGATGCTGATGCCAGAGGGTTTTGCAGTACACATTGCATTACAGCACCGGAAGCGGCAAGAGACGCTCCTACAATGATGGCAGTTACAACTCTGGGAAGTCTGATTCCCATTATAATCATTTCAGATTGTATTTGTCCTTTTCCGATAATAGTTTTAACAACTTCAGGAATAGGAATATCTAATGAACCGGCGCTAACTGCAAAAAGTGCAACTATAATTGTTATAAAAACAGTTATTACAAAGATGAATTTTTTACGTTTTACAAAATTATTATATGCTTGAAGTTCAATTGTTTGGTCATATTTCATTATTTATCTCCATTAAGGGTAACTTTGCTGTAAGTTATGCCTGCATCTTTAAGTTTACTAAGGTAATCGCTATCATTTAGGAAGAATTTAAATATTTCACTTGCTTTTTTTTCAAAGTCCACATCACTAAACTGCTCAGGGTAAATTACACTTGCAACATAGTAGCTATTTATAATAGGTATTTCAACGTTTGAATAATAGGATGTAGAATTAGGGTATTGATATAAATTACCATTTTTAACTGCAGTTAATTGTTCATAAAAATTTGGGTTTTTTTCAAAGTCTTTTTTAACAAGCTTTAGACCGCTATAGTCAAAGAAAATATATTCAGGATTCCATCCAATAACTTGTTCTTTATCAACTATTACACCGCCTTCTTTATCTGATATTCCCTTTGCAACATCATTTGCTGCTATTGCGTTAAATACGGAATAATTAGAATAAACTCCTTCTATTCCGTGTGAACCTTTGAATGTTGCAGCAGCTCCTAAAATTGTAGGTTTATCTGTGTCAGGAACATCAGCTGTTCTGGTTTTAAGGTCATCAAGGCAATCGTTTATGTAGGAAATAACTTCTTCTGCTCTGTCCTCTACGCCACAAACATCACCTAGCATGCGAAGAGCTTCTTCATAGTCTTTTCCGAATAAAGTTCCCATAGGAACTGCTACTACAGGTATGCCTGTTTTACTCTGGATTTCATCTGCCAGTTCTTTTGTGTATGTGCATAATATTACATCAGGTTTTACACTGATTATTTGTTCAGGGTAATAATCTGTAGCTCCCATGGCATCTGTTCCTACAACAGGAAGATCCCTCCATTTATCTTTGTTAGCATAAGCGTAAGCTTGAAGAGGGCTTAATGTTTCTTCATCAAAACCACTTATACCTACTACTTTATCCGTAAGGCCAAGATATGTAATCATACGCGGAGTATTTGCAAGAGGTACGATTCTTTCCACATTTGCAGGTATTTCAACTTCACGACCCAGACAATCTGTAATAGTTCTTGTTTCAGAAGATGAGGAATCCGCATCAGAATTTTTGTTTCCACATCCTGCAAACATACAGACTGTAAGAGCAATAACCATAATTAGTACAATAAATTTTTTCATTCTATAATTCCTTCCTTTTTTAAAAGATCTTTAGCAATAATAATAAAATTTACATGTTTTAAATATTAAAATATTGCAATTATCAATAATTTTCGCATAAAAGCTTTGATCTCACAAGCTCCATGGGGGGATATTTCAGTATTAAATTTGGGTGAAAACATAAAAATTATATTAAATAATGTATTTATATATAAATAATTATAAGAATTTATCAAAATTTCGAATTTATTTTTAAAAAGATATAATGTATAAATATATAAAGGTTTTAGAAAAACAAACAATAAGATATTTAAATGGTCAGGTCAGTTTTATATTAATGTAATTTATGTTTAAGCTAAAGGAGGGTTTAAAATGTAAAACATTAGATTCATATCTTAATGTATAATAAATATAAATTTAAAAAAACAAATGAAAATGGTTGATTGCTTAATTTGCACTTTTTTAATTTTGATATATAATAATGTTAAAGTTATTAAAAAGAGGAGTCGATTTAAAATGAAGATAGACAGAGTATGGGCAGTATATTTTAGCCCTAACGGAAACACGGAAAAGATAATTGTTGCTGTTGCTGATTCTCTTGGAAAAAAGCTGGATGCCGAAGTAAAAAGACTTGATTATACATTACCGTCTGTAAGGAATGAAATAAATTCGTTTTCCAAGTCAGATCTTGTAATCTGGGGAACTCCAGTATATGCTGGCAGAATACCAAATAAAATACTGCCTTACATACAAAATAATTTTATAGGAAATGACGCTATGGCGGTTCCAATAGCTGTATTTGGTAATCGTAGTTATGATGATGCCTTGATTGAACTGCGAAATGTTTTGGAAAGTAATGGCTTTCACACCATTGCAGGTGCAGGTTTTGCAGCAAAGCATGCTTTTTCAAAAGTTTTATCAGCTGGCAGACCTGATAAAGATGACATGGATAAAGCAGAAGTCTTTTCTAAAGGTATCGCTGATAAAGTAAATATGCTAAATGATATTCCTAAACCAATATCTGTTAAAGGAAATAATCCTCCTACAGAATATTATAAACCTAAAGGACTTGATGGAAAGCCAACTGTTTTCCTAAAAGCAAAGCCTAAGACAGACCATGAAAAATGCAATAAATGTGGTATATGTATTAGTAGTTGTCCTATGGGATCAATAAATATAGAGGATTCATCTGAAGTAACGGGGATTTGTATTAAGTGCCATGCCTGTGTTAATAAATGTCCAAATAATGCTAAATATTTTGATGATGAAGCATTCTTATCACATAAAATGATGCTTGAACGTGACTTTATGCAAAGAAAAGAACCGGAAATCTTTTTATAGTGAACTAATAGCTGCGTAATAAATTTAAAATTCTAAACACCTTTTTATGGAAATAATATATTTTTCAGAAAAGGTGTTTTTATATATGAAATTTTTGTATTTATAAGGAAATTATGAAGAAAATATAAAAAGATAATTATTGACGTATGCTCATAACTGGAATATAATTAGCAATAAATTAAAACCTAATTTATTTATTTTATCAATTATATAAAAATAATTCTAAATAGGGAGGTAATTAAATGTCAGAAATGAAATATGTATTTGGACCAGTTCCATCAAGAAGATTAGGAATATCTTTAGGGATAAGTCCTATTCCCAAAAAAACATGTAATTACTCTTGTGTTTATTGTCAGTTAGGAAGAACAAATCCTTTAACTAATAAGAGAACTATGTTTTTCCCTATAGATGATATAATTTCTGAATTTGAGCAAATACAAAAAAGTAAGATTAAATATGATGTTATTACAATAGTAGGAGAGGGAGAACCCACATTATATTTAGGATTAGGAGAGTTAATTTATGCTATTAAAGAAAGAACTCAGATTCCTATAGCAGTTATTACAAATGGAGCACTTCTTTATGACGTGGAAGTAAGAAATGCACTTTATTCTGCGGATATAGTTTTACCAACTATTGATGCTTATAATCAAAATACTTTAAAGGAGATAAACAGACCACATGGGAGTATTGATTTTGATAAAGTGAAGGAGGGTATGATTGAGTTTTCTAAGAATTATAAAGGACAGCTTTGGATTGAGACTATGCTTATTGATGGTATGAATGATAGTTTGGATTTCTTGAATAAGTATAAGAAATTTTTAAAAAACTTTAAATATGAAAGATTATATATTAATACACCAGTAAGACCTCCTGCAGAAGAATTCGTAAGACCAATAGATTCAGAAAAAATGAAAAAGGCGGTTGATATTTTAGAAGGAATTTCCATTGATTTGTTGGAATCAGAAGGATTTCACAGCGAAATAAAAGATCATTATAAAGCTATATTAAGTATTATAAAACGTCACCCTATGAACCAATTTGAAATAGAAGAATTTTTAAAATTAAGAGGTTGTGAAAATATAGATGAACTTTTATGTAGATTAGGTAAAGATGATAATATTATAGTATTAAGTTATAAGGGCTATAATACTTATAGAATAAAATAATAAGTTTTTTAAATTTTAGTTTGTTTAAAATAATTAAACAGAAAATATAGAGATATTAGAATTCTGAGATAAAGTTTTAAGATAAATATAAATAAATGATTAGTTGGTTTATGAATAATATTATAAACCAACTTTTTTATTTTACATATATTAATAAAACTATAAAATAAAAAAAGTTATTGACATATGCTCATAACTCAAATATACTAAAAGTATAATTTTGCCAAGTTTAAGGGGGGATATATATGGAAAAGAGTGAAAAGACAGCATTAATTGCCATTTCAATAAACTTTTTTTTATTTGTTATAAAAGCAATAGCTGCAGCAGCAACGGGAAGTATTGCATTAAAAGCAGAGGTATTCCATACTTTAGCAGATTTTGTTGCATCTTCAACAGTTTTTTTAGGGTTAAAGATAGCAAAGAGAAAAACAAAAGCATTTCCTTATGGTCTTTATAAAATAGAAAATCTTATGTCGGTTATTATTTCAATTTTGATTTTATATACAGGATATGAGATTGCAGTTGAAGCTCTTCATTATTCAACAGAAATTGAGATAAAGAATTCAGCAGTAGGGATTGTTATTTTGGTATTTGCTGTTATAATTACATTCTTGTTTTCAAAGTATGAGAAAAAAATTGCTAAAGAATTAGAATCTCCAATTTTACTTGCAGATTCTGAACATATACGTACTGATGTATTAAGTAATAGTGTAGTTATGATTGCTATTGTAGGTAATTCTCTAGGTTATCAATTAGATAAATATGCCGCACTGATAGTTGTCGTATTTATAGTAAAGGCTGGAATTGAAATACTAAAAGACGGTGTAAGTGTTCTACTAGATGCCTCCGTTGATTATGAAACATTAAGCAAAACCGAAAAAATTATAGAGAATACACCTCAGGTTGTAGAAATAAAAACATTAACAGGTAGAAACTCTGGCCGATTTAAATTCATTGAAGCTAATATTGTTATCAAGACACATAATTTAGATAAAGCTCATTTGATTGCAGATAAAATAGAAAATCAGATAAAACATGAATTGTGCAATATAAATCAAGTTTTAATTCATTATGAGCCGGTGCAAAAAAATGAACTAATATATGCTGTTCCTTTAACAGAAGACAAAACTTCTATTAATTCGCATTTTGGAGAAGCTCCTTGGTTTTTAATTGCAGCATTTAATGAAGGAAATAAAACAGCAGATCGTGTTGATATTGTGGAAAATCCATATATAAACGAAGAAAAGGGAAAAGGAATATTGGCAGCAGAATTTTTAATTAAAAACGGTATTGATATTATAATAATAAAGAAGGCTTTTGTAAGTAAAGGTCCTGAGTATGTATTTTCTGATGCAAATGTAGAAGTTCTTCTGACAGAAGAAGACACCCCGAAAGAAGCAATGAATAAGTTTGGTCTAAATGTTTGATCTGGAAGATGTTATTGAATCCGGAATGTACAGATACGGAAGTAAAGAAGAAATAGTGATGGCTATGATGGATTGTTCTTTTTTATATACTACAACGATGGGTCTTTTCCCTTGGATTTCTGAGTGTATTAAAAAATGTTAATTCCTTAAAGAAATGAAGATTTTTAAAATTTCATAATATGAATTAATAATTAATGTTGAAGAACTATAAAAGTAAGAGTCTTCAACATTTTTTATGCCTTAAATAACTACGATTATTATATACAATTTAACTTTTATATTTTCTATAATCTTCTAGGTTCTAGGTAATTTTAAAGAGTTTATATGAAAAAGTAATTAATAAAACTTAAAATCACCCAAAGGGGTGATGTTTTATAAGCGAGTATTTTACTAGAATTATAATGTGTAAAAGAAAGGAGAGCTTTGATGAGAATAGGAAAAAAATATTTTAGACTCATTTGTATTGTTTTAACTTTGATTATGGTTTTTAGCAGCTTTACTATTGGTAGCCATGCAAGTAATGAAAGTCAAAACAGTATACCCGGCAATGACAAAAAAATACAGATGGCAGACATTGAAAGTCATTGGGGAAATAAAGTTATAACTAAGTGGCTCAGTAATAATTTGATTTTAGGTTATCCAGATGGCACTTTTAAACCGAACGGTAAAATTACAAAGGCTGAATTTATTACTTTGATTAACAGAGTTTATGGATTTTATGAAACTACGAAAGATAACTATGGAGATGTAAAATCAAAAAATTGGTATTATAATGCAGCGGGTATTGCTAAAGCGAATAGTTATATGGATTGGTATGATAAGGATGCTTTATCACCAAACAGTTATATAACAAGGCAAGAGGTATGCGCTATAATATCAAGCATATATTATTTAGATTTATCAAAAACTTCAATAGATGAAAATACTTATAAAGATGCAAAGGATATACCACAGTGGAGTAAAGCATATGTAGGCGCTGCCATGGAAAAGGGATATCTAAAAGGTTATGGAGATAAGACTATAAAACCGCAAGGTGAGATTACAAGAGCGGAAGCATTAACAATACTTGATAGAGCTGTAGGTAATTTAATAAATAACGAAGGAACTTATGGGTCAAAAGAAAATAATCAGGAAATAGAGGGAAATCTCACTATAAACAGTAAGAATGTTGTATTGCGAAATACAGTCATTAAAGGTGATTTAATATTAGCGGCAGGTATAAAAGAGGGCGATGTTGATTTAGAAAAGATTACGGTTGAAGGAAAAGTTGTGGTAAATGGTGGCGGTGAAAATTCCATAGTATTTAATAACAGTGAGATGGATGAAATTATCATCAGTAAAGTGAACGGAAAAATAAGAGTTGTATCTAAGAACAGTGAAATCGGAAAAGCTATTCTAAAGTCAGAAGGAAAGTTGGAAGGTTCATTTAAAAACTCAAATGTAAAGATTTTAAGCAGAGGGGAAAAAGTTGAGCTGGAAGGCGATTTTAGTGAGGTAGATGTTGCCTCCAAAGTAAAAATTAATATTACTGAAGATACAGTTATAGATGTTTTGAAATTAAATGAGAAAAATACTCAAGTGGATATAGGTAAACAGGCAAAAGTTAAGGAAATAATATTTAATCAGCCAACAAAGGTAACTGGGCAAGGAACTATTATAAAAGCAGTTATTAATTCGGAAGGTGTTACCGCAGAACAGAAAGTTGGGGAGAAAGTTTTATTAAAAGATGGAATAGATACAAGCGGAATTAATGAAAAGAGTTCATCAAGTTCGTCAGGTGGTTCATCACATTCATCCGGTGGTTCGTCACATTCATCAAGTTCAAATGATTCTATTGCACCCACCGTTGCATTTGATCCTGCGAATGGTACCAGTAATGTAAAAATAGACAAACCTATAACGATAACCTTTAATAAAGCTGTAAGAAAGTTAAATGATAGCGTACTGGAAAATAATGATTTAACAAGTATGATTACATTAAAAGAGACGGATAAAAACGGTAAAGATGTAGTATTTTCTGCAACTATTGATGATGATAAAAAAGTAATAACCATATATCCTAATCCAGGAACTTTTGAATACTTAAAATATAATCAGCAATACTATGTTGCTATAGCTTCTCAACTGGAAGATGAAGCAGATAATGCTATTACAGCAACAAATACTGTCTTTACAACAGCAGATGGACCGGTTGCAGTTATAACGCCGGAAAACGGAGCAAAAGATATAGCTTTAGATACAAAAATTAAAATTAGTTTTAATACACCAATTAGACAGTATGATAATAGCCCATTAGAAAACGATGACTTAGGAATGATTCTTTTTCAAACTAGTGGAACTGCAGTTGCCTTTACAGCAACAATAGACAGTGAGAAAAAAATCATTACCATAACTCCTAATGAAAATTTGAAATATAATCAATCTTATATTGTAACTATGCCGAGGTCGGTAGAAGATTATAATGATAACAGTAATAAAGCAACATCAGCTACATTTACAACGGTGGCTAAGACTACAGAGCTGTCAGGCTCAGGAACAATTGACGATCCATTTATAGTTAACAGTATAGAAGATTTAATACTTGTTGGCAGTGGATCTAATAGCGATGGCAATGAATATAGTCTTTCAGCTTATTATAAATTGAAACGTGATTTGGATTTCAAGGACGAAGAAAGTTATGAATCGGGTAGTGTTGATAGTAATCTTATTAGTGTATCCGGAGTTACTCATACCGGATTTACTCCTATAGGAAATAATAGTAGTAGTTCATTTACAGGATATTTTGATGGGGATAACCATACTATTTCTAATCTGTATATTAATAAGGAAAGTTTTGATGTTAATTACGTAGGTTTATTTGGTTATGTATCAGGGGGAGAAATAAAGAATCTGGGTATGATAGCTGGTGATGTTACATCAAAAGGATATAATACTAATGCCATAGCAGGTATATTAGCCGGAGGGAATACCTGGGGTGCAACTATTACAAATTGTTTTGTAACAGGAACATCATCTGCTATTAGAACGGGAACAGACAGTGGAGGAAGAAGTTACGCAGGGGGATTGATTGGTTTTTGTGGTGGAACTATTGACAATTGCTATTCAATTGTTAATGTTGAAGCATCTGCAGGGACAAAAGAGGCATATGCAGGAGGTTTAACAGCGAGTGCAGACAATAACAGCATTATTAGTAACTGTTATTCTAAAGGTGATGTTTCTGCATCAGGTGGAAGTATTAGAATTGGAGGAATAGCTTCATATAATTACGGTAATATTTCAAAGTGCTATTCAATATGTGATTTACATGCAGAGGCAGTGTATAATTTATATGCCGGTGGATTAGTAGGAACAAATGATGATGGACTTTCAGATTCTATAGCATTTAATAATATTATTGCTGTATCTGCAGGAGCAAACAGTTATGTTGGAAGGGTTGCCGGAGAAAATAGAAGTGAAGGTACACTTAATAATAACTATGCAAATGCAGATATGACAGGCGGAGGAGGAGTTATTAACATTAATGATAATGGTGGTGCTGATATGCCCGCTTTCCAATTTGGAGATGTAAATAGTTATGACAGCTCAGGTACAGATCCTGATTTAAACTGGGATTTTGACGATATATGGCAAATGGGTACAGATAGACCAATACTTCAAAATGTAGGAAATGATAATGGTGATATGCATTATAGTTATTTAATTAATAATGGATTTGAAGATGAAGAAATAGATTTAATACCATCGGGGTGGAAGAACGTTTATTCAAGCCAACCAGTGATAGTTTCCAGTACTGTGAGCAAAAACGGAAACAATTCATTAAAACTCGATGGTTCCAGTGGCGGGGCATCAGTTTGTTATAAGCAAATAGATATTTCAGGATTAAGCCATTTGATATTTGAAGCAAATTTATATCCTACATCAGAATATGAAAATGGGACAATGGAGCTGTCTGACAATTATAATTACAGAAAACTAAGACTAACAGTGCTAAATGGTAAAATACAGTACAGCACAAGCGGTCATGATAATAATGATTTAGTGGAATTGACCGATTATACTCTAAACACATGGTATAATGTAAAACTCGCAGTAAATTTAACAAGTGAGACATATGATATTTATGTTAATGGAGTCTTAGAGGCAAGTGATATAAGCATGATTAATATGGATAAACCGTTAAATGCTGCAGGAATGTCATCCGGTAATGCAAGCGGAAGTAATACTATCTATTTTGATGATGTAAAGGTATACGGTTATTAAAAAATTAAACCCCTAGATTTTAATATGCACCTTCTACTTTAGATTGTTTTTATACAATCTAATAAGTAAGAGGTGCATATAAATTTTTATTAATTCTTCATAAATAAGCAATAATATTTAATTTATAAATTCCTTGTTTTTTTGATCTAATGTTTTTGTTTCGGTAATATTATTAAAAAGTTGTATAAGCTGATATTTAGAAGAAATATTTAGCTTTCGATAAATATTTTTAGTGTGAGTTTTAATCGTATTTTCGCTGATATATAAATCAGAAGCAATTTTTTTATAGGTATATCCCTTTAAAACACCTTCGATAATTTCTTTTTCCCTTTCAGTTAAATTATCAGATATATTGTTGGATTCAAGTACTGTTTCTTGTTTTGGATGGGATAATGATGTAAAAAATATAAAAAAGTTATGATTCTTTAAAAGGGTTGACATATGATAATTTAATATGGGAAGCAAAAGGAATAAGGTAAATAAAATACCTATAGAAAAAGAAGCAACAAGAATATGTTCACCAAGAGTTTTTGCCATAATAACCTGACCGATTAATCCGCCGCACCATACACCGAAAACATTGAGACCTAAACCAACACCTAATATACAAGCAGGATTTTTAACATATTCAAAAAGGTCACCCATAATACGCCACCAGAAATAGTCAAAGATACCATAAGCAAAAAGAAGAGGTGTCATAACAAGAAAAAAGCCTATGATTGTTTTAGGAAGCAAAAAAAATTCAATATAAGAAATACCTAAAAAGAACATACCCATATATAAAGTGTAGGCTTTGCTCTTTTTGTATGCCAGGGTCCTCATAAACAATAAACCTATTATATAAGGAATATTGGTATATAGGCTGGATAACAATTCAAAATCACTGTAGTAAGGATATACAACTTGAAACATGGTGCCTGAAGTTAGTGTAACCATAAAAATAAATAGATAAAAAATGAACAATGGCTTTATGATAGTTGTTTTTAAATGTTTGGAGTCTGTTCCCACTTTTGAATCATTTGTTATATTAAGGGGTTTTAACTTACTTGTTACAAAAATACAGAGAACAAGTATTAATATTATAAAAGAATATCCTAAAAAGGGAGCTACAATTATAGAAAAAAATGAAGACAAAGTGAGTATTATATTTGAATAAATCAGTACATCAGCGCTTACTTTTCCTCTATTCTTAGTATCAGCATTTTGTTTATAAAAAAATGCCCAGCTAGTTACATAAGTACCGGCAATATATGCAAGAGGTACTATAATAAAACGCCAATAATTTACAGGGGTAATAATCAATACAAGGCTCCCAATTAAGCAGACAATATTTGAAAATAGCATAACTTTTTTTGCGGAATGGGGATTTTTTACAAAAAATGCAGTTGAAATTATACCAAGAAAATGGGCAAAGACTGTAAAATTATTCAGATACATGCCATTAAAGCCTAAGATATCTCCAATTGCATAAAGTACAGGTCCCTCATATGGTAATGACATTATCCATCCCAAAAATAATCCTAATGTTATAGGTGTTAAATAACTTTGTTTTACTTTCATTTATATAATCCAATCTAATTTTTATTCTATTCATATATAATCTTAAACGAATACTATTTTTAAAAATTAATTTTAATATATAAACTTATAATTTTCAAGGCATTTTTTAATTTTAAGATAATTTTATATAAAAAGGAATTATTTTACAAATGATTGATAAAAGTAAAATAAATGTCATATAGAAAAATGTCTTTAAGATGATTTGTTTTTTCTAAATTTAATATTATTATTTGAGAAATAATTTATAAAACCTCCGAATAATATTAAGATTCCTCCAACTGTTGTAAGAAGATCAGGGTATTCAGACCAAAAAATTATGGCAAATATGACAGAAAAAATAATATTGACATATCCATAAATAGCAAGACGTGATGCAGGGGCATATTTGTATCCGTGGGTCATTAGTATTTGGGCACTTGTTGCTGATATTCCAATTAAAATGAGGAAAAAAAGTTCTTTACCTGAAGGAATAACAAAACCGCTGAAAATAATTATAGGTATAGAGGCAATAGTCGAAAACAAACAAAAAGTAAAAACAATCAAGTCTGGATGAGCATATAATCTTAACTGTCTTATTACCGTGTAAGCTCCTCCGGCAAAAGCAGAGGCAGTAAATCCTATGATTGATGGAATAAGAAGAAATCCAAATTCTGGCTTTATAATCAATGAAGCTCCCAATAATGCCACAATTAAAGCATAAATCTGCATTTTCGTTATTTTTTCCTTTAAAAATAACAAAGAAAAAATTATAACAAAAAAAGGAGACAGCTTATTAAGTAAAACTGCATCTGAGAGAGGCAGCTTAGACAGAGAATAATAATATCCTGCAACACCTGAGAAACCAAGAACAGATCTCAGTAGTAATAATTGTTTATTTGTAAATTTAATCTTACTGGTATCTTTATATAATGCATATCCCATTAAGAAAACTCCAAAGATATTTCTAAAAAATATTTTTTCACCTAAAGGAATTGACGGAACAGCCTTTACAGAAGCTGCCATTACAGCAAAACAAAATGCCGATGATAATATTAATATAATTCCTTTATGTTCATTTTTCATATTTTTACATTCCTTTTGTTAAATTTAGATATTATTTTATATTCAATTTTAATTAAATTACCAGTAAGTATAAATCTTTTATCCCGTATTTTACTCTTTTTTATTGTTACATAAGATAATTTATTTATGATAGATTTGGTACTATCAAGTACTGGGAAATCAAATACAGACAAAGTAAGTGTGCCGGATAAAAAATATAAAATATATATTTCATATTTAATCCTCGTCTACCATTATATAATGAGATAAAAATCAATGATGATAATGATGTAATAAAATATGGGTCAATAAATGCTTTTAATGAATAATCAAGACCACAAAGATACATAATCAATCCAGCCGTTATAAATTGCAAAACGGTTTTTTCCTTAAATAGATAGAAAGTGACAATTAATAAAATTCCATAATAACTACCATCCATTTTTAAGTAAAATGAAATTGCTGAACTTACTAATGAAGCTAATATTATAATTAAATAGTTATTATTATATTTTTTGATTAAGGTTATTGTTAACAATCCTAATAATAGTGTAAAAATTACATTTTGTAAGTGAATATTAATAATTTTATCCGAAAATGACAAATCATAAATAGGTTCTGAAATTATTGCAAATACAGTCAAGCGAAGAATATACTTTCTTACATTATGAGTATGTAAAAATCCCTCAACAATTAAAAAACAGAATATTGGAAATGCAATTCTTCCTAATATGTGGCATACATCCACTATGTTCATTATTATACTGAATTGGAAGTTATTAAACATTGAGTAGGTGGCATTCATTACAATTCCATTTTTAACTATAATCTGCCCAAAATGATCGATAAGCATTGATATAATAGCAATAATTTTAATTGTGCTTCCGCTAATTATTTTTTTAGTCAATTTTTCCCCCTTATCCCTTTTCTTAATTATGATTTTTTTCTGCATTTTTTAAGATAAAAAAATAACCTAATTATTTTAATAACTTATTTAATATAAAGCTTTTAGGGTATTTATATAATTATATTATCTCATTAAAGTAATTTGTTCAACCTGAAACTATAATTATAGAAAAAGATTTAAAATTAAGATTATAAAGATTTCTTCTAATAAAAAAATTTGCTTAATTATTATTAATCAGGCAGGTATAATTAAAAGCAGATATATTCACATGAATAAAAATTGTGATTTTATTACGGAATGATATAATATATAGTATTAAAATACAAGCATGTACGAAAGGAGTGGCAATGATGATTTTAAAAAGAAAAAATGAGCAAAAGTACAGCTGCTATTATTGGCGCTAATTAGGATTTGAGTAATTGAAAATTAATTTATACAAGGAGAAATTTTATGAAATCTATAAAAACACGAATAATTGCAGCATTTACACTTGTAATATTAATAATCACAGGAGTACTTGGCTTGATTACCATTCATATTGTAAGTGATAATTTAATTGAAAATTCACATGACGATTTAAAAGTGATGGCAGAAACAGAAGCTAAGTATATTGAAGCAAAAAGAGATGCGGAGCTTATGTATATTGAAGCTCTTGCTCAGAATAGAGTAATTACAGATGAAACGATTTCATTAGAAGAAAAAATTGAATTTTGTGAAGCAGAAGCTGAAAGAACAGGATATGTATTGTTTGCTTTAACAGATAATAAAGGAAATGCAACACTATTAAACAGCAGCAAAGAAAAAAATAATGTCAGCGATCGTGATTTCTTTAAAAAAGCAATGGAAGGTAAAACAGCAACATCTGATGTTCTTTTCAGTAAATTAGATGGCAAACCTGTAATTGTATTTGCAGCACCTGTTAAAGTAAATGGAAAACAAGTGGGAGTGTTGTATGGAAGAAAAGATGGATTATTATTAAGTGATATTTCAAAAGATGTTACTTATGGGGAAACTGGGTATGGATATCTAATTAATGATGAAGGAAGAGTTGTTGGACATCCTGATACTGATCTTGTTAAAAATCAATATAATCTTATAGATGATTCGGATGCAAATGAAGGGCATAAAGAATTGGCTACATTAGTAAAAGATAAAATGTTATCAAGAGAATCAGGAAGTGGAGATTATGTATATGAAGGTGTGAATAAAATAGCAGGTTTTGCACCAGTGGAAAATAGTCCATGGATTATGGTAGTAACTGTTGAAGAAAATGAAATTCTGTCTCAGGTAAATGCCATAAGAAATATTATAATAACATTAATAGTTATTTTTATAATAATAGGTGGTATAATTATATTCTTTGTAAGTAATAGAATAGCAAAACCTATAAAGAAGATTACGGAGGCCGCAAAACAAATTGCAGATGGCAATTTCGATGTTCAGCTTAATGTAAAATCTCAAGATGAAATAGGTCAGCTTGCACAAGCATTTAATCTTACAATTTCGAGATTAGAAAATTATCAAGGATACATAGATGAAATTTCAGATGTCTTATTAAAAGTTTCTAATGGAGATTTATTGATTGAGCTGAAAAAAGATTATATAGGACAATTTAAAAAGCTAAAAGAAAATATGGAAGCCTTTTTAAAGACTTTAAATAGCACTTTAATGCAGATTAATCAATCTGCAAGCCAAGTAGCAACAGGTTCAGATCAGGTGGCATCTGGAGCTCAATCTTTGTCAAGCGGCGCTACGCAGCAGGCAAGTTCCATTGAAGAATTATCCGCTGCCATAACTGAGATTACAGAACAAATAAATCATAGTGCGCAAAATGCAAAATTAGCAAGTGATAAATCAGAAGGTGTAGGAGTAGAACTGCAAAACAGTAATAATCAAATGAAAGAAATGGTTAATGCCATGGAAAATATATCTTTAAAATCATCAGAAATCTCAAGAATAATTAAGGTGATTGAAGATATTGCATTTCAAACTAACATTCTTGCACTTAATGCAGCTGTTGAAGCTGCAAGAGCAGGAGCAGCTGGAAAAGGCTTTGCAGTAGTTGCCGATGAAGTAAGGAATTTAGCAAGTAAGTCAGCAGATGCAGCTAAAACCACAACATCTTTAATTAAAGAAACAATTGAAGTAGTTGAAGATGGAACAGCCATTGCCAATAAAACGGAAATTGCTTTGGAAGAGAGCGCTAAATCTGCAAGGGAGGCTATTCCTCTAACTGATAAAATTGCCACAGAAGCAGAAGAGCAAGTAATTTTGATAGAGCAAGTAAAAGAAGGTATAGAGCAGATATCAGCTGTAGTTCAAACTACTGCTGCAACAGCAGAGGAGAGCGCAGCAACAAGTGAAGAATTATCAGGGCAAGCACAGCTGTTGGAAGAACTGATTAATAAATTTAAATTAAGCAATGAAGAATAGAAACTTTATAGCTTCTATTCATATAATTCTTATTTTTAGTTCTTTTTTAGTTAAGAATCTGTTTGCTGATTTTATGAATTTTAAAATTATATAGTAAAGTTAAATAAAGTATGCTATATTAATAATGATAATTTAATACGGACAGTTCATTAAGACCATCCTGTCCTTAAAAAAAACTAGGCTGTTTAATTTTAAATATATAAGAATTTAAGGTTTATTTTATTATGCTTAGAAAGTAATAGAATAAACCTTTTTATATTGTTTACTTAATAATATTGAAAAATATAGGATCAAGCACATTTATAATTGCAGGATTCAAACTATTAAAGTACAAATATGTAAGTACGTTGAAAATATAAATCTTTCATTTAATAATATTTTTTACGCATAATAGATATAAAAGTAATAACAAGTCATAATATATTAGAAATTTGAAAGCTGAAGTTTATGTTTTAATTTATTGCTTAAAGAACATATTTCAGCTTTTTTAGTAAGAAAATAAGAAAAGAAGGAGCATATGATGTTTAAAATAAAAAGTGAAGTACAATTTGATATGGCACACTATTTAAATGGATATGTTGGGAAATGTTCAAATATTCATGGTCATAGATATAAATTAATTGTAAAATTAGCTTCGGAAACTTTAAAAAAAGATGGCCAACTTAGAGGAATGGTAGATGATTTTACAAATTTAAAAGATAATTTAGAAGAGATTAAGAAAAATTTTGACCATAAATTGGTTATTGAAGAGAATGAAGAAGGAAAAGCCTTAGCTAAAAAATTAGCGGAGCTTCCAAATGAATTTTCAATATATTTTGTTTCATACAGACCAACAGCAGAAGAAATGTCAAGAGATATTTTTAATAGATTAAAGTCGAAAGGGCTATCTGTATGTGAGGTTGAATTGTTTGAAACACCAAATAACAGCTGTATATATACGGAGGATTGAATTTACAAATAAAAATTCTAAATAAAGATAACTTTGACTACAGGGAGAAAAAATGTTTAATATAACAGAAAAGTTTTTATCAATAGATGGAGAAGGCCCCAGCGCCGGAGAAATTGCAACCTTTATAAGATTTCAAGGATGCAATTTGAGATGCTCTTGGTGTGATACAGCTTATTCGTGGGAAAAAGAAAGTACGAATGAAAAATTAAGCGTTGAAGAAATCTATAACTATATAAAGGAAAATGAATGTACTAATGTTACTTTAACAGGTGGAGAACCTTTAATTCAAGATAATATAGATGAACTTTTGGAAATTTTGAACAAGGATGAAACTTTGATAATCCATATAGAAACAAATGGCTCTGTAGATATAGGTGAATTTAAGAGAAAACATAACAAGGGGAATATAAGTTATATAGTTGATTATAAACTGCCAAGCAGTAAAGTAATGAAATATATGAATCTAAACAATTTGAATAGTGTTGGATTTAAGGATGCATATAAATTTGTTGTTGGAAGCATGGAGGATTTGAAAGTTGCTTATGAAATTATAAAAGAATATAATTTAAGTAATAAATGCTCAGTTTATTTAAGCACTGTTTTTGGGAAAATAAGACCAGAACAAGTAGTAGAATTTATGAAAGATAAAAAGTTAAATAAAGTAAAGCTACAAGTCCAGCTGCATAAAATCATTTGGGATGAGAAAGTAAGAGGAGTTTAAAAAATACTTTGAATTACAATATTAATTAAGAAGGTATACGAATGAAGAAAAAAATTGACACACAAAAAATTCAAGAATGCATACGTGAAATTATTATCGCTCTGGGAGATAATCCTGAAAGAGAAGGGCTAATAGAAACTCCTAAGAGAGTGGCTAAAATGTATGAAGAAGTTTTTGAAGGAATGAATTATTCCAACGAAGAAATAGCTGAAATGTTTGGGAAAGTTTTTGATGAAGATTCTTTTTTTGAAACTCACAATAATATGGTAGTAGTTAAAGATATCCCTATTAATAGTTATTGTGAACATCATTTGGCACTAATGTACAATATGAAAGTAAGTGTAATCTATCGCCCTAAAGATAAGATTATAGGTCTTAGTAAAATTGCCAGAATTGCTGATATGGTAGGAAGGAGATTACAGCTTCAAGAGCGTATTGGAAGTGATATTGCTGATATTATATATATGGTTACAGACAGTAAAGATGTGGGAGTCCTTATTACAGGTGAACATAGCTGTATGACAGCAAGAGGTATAAAAAAATCACAAACTTTAACTACAACTACAACCTTTACAGGAGAATTTAAGAGTAATGATGTTTTAAGGCAAGAAGCTTTATTGATTATGAAATAATTAATAAAAAATAACAGGAGCAAAATAATATGAATAAGAAAGCAGTTGTTGTATTTAGTGGAGGCCAAGACTCCACAACATGCCTGTTTTGGGCACTTAAGGAATTTGATGATGTAATAACAGTTACTTTTGATTATAACCAAAAACATAAAAAAGAAATAGAATGTGCAGCATCAATAGCTAAAGAATTGGGTGTTGAAAATCATATTTTGGATATGGCATTATTGAATCAATTGGCACCAAATGCACTCACAAGAGATGATATAGAAATTAAAATGGGTGAAAACGGAGCACCTCCATCAACCTTTGTAGAGGGTAGAAACATGTTATTTCTAACTTTTGCAGCAGTTCTTGCAAAAGTCAAAGGAGCAAAGCATATTGTAACAGGAGTTTGTGAAACAGATTTCAGCGGTTACCCTGACTGCAGAGATGTATTTATAAAATCTCTTAATGTTACTTTAAATTTAGCTATGGATTACGGATTTGTAGTTCATACACCATTAATGTGGTTGGATAAAGCGCAAACTTGGGAATTAGCAGACAGCTTTGGTAAATTAGACTATGTAAGAGAAAAAACACTTACTTGCTACAATGGAATAATTGGTGATGGGTGCGGAAATTGCCCTGCATGTTTACTTAGAAAAAGGGGCTTAGAAAAGTATTTAAAAAATAAAAAATGCGATAATAAATTAGGAGAGAAAATTAATGAATGAAAAGGGAAGACAAGGCAAAGATTTAGAAGGAATAACTCTTTTAGGAAATCAAGGTACTCAGTATGATTATGGATATAATCCTGAAATTTTAGAGACTTTTGATAATAAGCATACTGATAATGATTATTTTGTAAAATTTAATTGTCCCGAATTTACCAGTCTTTGTCCTATTACTGGACAACCTGATTTTGCAACTATCTATATAAGCTATATTCCCGCAATTAAAATGGTAGAAAGTAAATCTTTAAAGCTATATTTATTCAGTTTCAGAAATCATGGCGATTTTCATGAGGATTGTATGAATACAATAATGAAAGATTTAATAAAACTAATGGAACCGAAGTATATAGAAGTATGGGGGAAATTTACTCCAAGAGGAGGTATTAGTATAGATCCTTATTGTAACTACGGCATACCTGGAACAAAATATGAAAAAATGGCGGATTACAGAATGATAAAGCATGATATGTATCCTGAAAATATAGATAACAGATAATATGATAAAATTTTATCATTGTTATGAGTTGCTTTACTTATCTAAGTGAAATAATTTTTGTAAAATAGCAATATTTTTAAAATAATTTTCGTTTAAAGGTTAATATTTACTTTTGACATTATATTATTAAAGTTTTATAATAGTAAATGTTGTAGATATTACTTTTATACATAATTGTGATTTTATCACGGTAAAAAGGGTATTTTATTTTGTAATATAGCATCATAAAATTATAACAGAAAAGAGGATTTATATTATGAATGTACGTAAATTATTTATTTTAGGAGCCGGTTTTATGGGGATGGGTATTGCTCAGACTGCTATAACAAGTGGCATTAATGTTACTGTTTTTGATATTAATGAAAAACAGCTTGCTAAGGGACGCGATACTGTAGAAAAAATGTTGCAGAAGAATGTCAATAAAGGCAGAATGGAAGAAAATGATATGAAGTCAGCTTTGGCAAATTTATCATTTACAACTGAAATATCTGACTGCAGTGATGCGGATTTTATTATAGAAGCGGCAACTGAAAATCAAGATATAAAAATATCTATTATAAAAGAGGTTGATAAATATGCAAAAGATACTGCAATATTAACAAGTAATACATCCTCTATTTCCATTACTACATTGGCAGGTCATATAAAGAATCCTGCGCGTTTTATTGGAATGCACTTTTTCAGTCCTGTACCATTAATAAACTTATTGGAAGTCGTTAAAGGTCTTCAAACCAGTAAAGAAACAATAGAAAAAACTATTGCTTTTGGTGAAAAACTTGGAAAGGTTTGTATTATTTCCAAAGATGAACCGGGATTTATTGTAAATCGTATGCTGATTCCTATGTTAAATGAAGCCTTTGTTTTGATTGAAAGAGGAATAGGTACTATTGAAGAAATTGATGAAGGAATGCGTTTAGGTTTGAACCATCCTATGGGACCTCTTGAACTTGTAGACATGATCGGTATTGATATAGAATTAGCAGTTATGGAAGTTCTTTATCATGAAATCGGAGATCCTAAGTATCGTCCGGCTGTATTATTACGTCGTATGGCTGCAGCAGGTCATTTAGGAAGAAAGACTGGAAAGGGTTTTTATATTTATCATGAAGATGGTACAAAGACACCTAATACAGATTTACTTTATTGCAAATAAAATCAATAAAAATATCTTATTAATAAATAATAATAATCTTTTAATTTAGAGAAAAATAAATATATAAATATGAAACTGTACGGTTTAATCTGTACAGTTTTTTTATGGCAAAAATTAAAATTTCAATAAATTATAATTCTTTTATTTTGTTGTTTTATTCATAAGGGATTTCACAATTTCTAATCTGTCAGCATAAAATAAAAGTATTATAAAAAGCGATGAGGTGGAGCTTTGTGGTAGTTTTAGATGTAAGTAATATTGAAGAAAAATATCAAGCCGTAAATGGTGAAATAACTGCATTAAAAGAAATCAGTTTTCGTGTGGAAAAAGGTGAATTCGTTAGTATTGTAGGACCTAGCGGGTGCGGTAAGTCCACACTTCTTTCTATTATCGCAGGATTGATGAAACCAACATCAGGAGAAGTTTTTGTTAACGGAGAAAAAATAAAGGGAATTTCAAATCATATAGGTTATATGCTTCAAAAAGATAATTTACTTGAATGGAGAACTATTTATAGCAATGTAATGCTGGGTCTAGAAATTCAGAATAACTTGACACCGGAAAATATAGAAAGAGTAATACAGCTTTTAAAAACCTATGAGCTTTATGAATTTAAAGATAAATATCCTTCCCAACTATCCGGTGGTATGAGACAAAGGGTTGCGTTAATAAGAACTTTAGCAATTAATCCGGATATTTTGCTTTTGGATGAAGCTTTTTCAGCATTGGATTATCAGACTAGACTGACGGTTACCAATGACGTGTATAAAATTTTAAAGCAAGAACAAGTTACAACTATAATGGTAACTCATGATATTCCTGAAGGCATAAGCATGGCAGATAAAGTAATTATACTTAGCCAGAGACCTGCTGTTATTAAGGAAATTCTTACTATTGATTTTGAGGATGAAAACAGAACACCTTTAAATTGCAGAAAAAATCCAAAGTTCAGCAAGTATTTTGATTACATTTGGAAGGAGCTAAGTTCAGATGGATAATAAACAGCTTTCCAAAGAAAGAGTTATATATTTAAAAAAGGAAAAACGCAGAAAACGAATGATTCTTATTTGGCAAGTTGGAATATTAGTTTGTTTCATAGCTATATGGGAAATTTCTGCTTTACTTGGTTTAATAGACAGTTTTATTTTGAGTCAGCCATCACGAATATGGAATACTTGTATTAATATGGCTCAAAACGACTTGCTAGTGCATATCGGAGTAACTGTATATGAGACTTTAGTTGGATTTACATTAGGAGTTATAACGGGAACTGTTTTAGCAATTATACTTTGGTGGAGCAGGTTTATTTCCAAAGTCAGCGAGCCTTATCTTGTTGTATTAAACAGTTTACCTAAGATTGCTTTAGGCCCAGTTATCATTATAATTGTGGGTGCAGGAACTGAGGCTATTATTTTTATGGCTCTTGCAATTTCTTTAATTGTTACTGTTTTAGAGATGTTAAATGGTTTTCAAAATACAGATAAGGAATATATAAAAATGGCAACAACATTTGGAGCTACTAAGATGCAAATTTTCAAGAAAATTGTATTTCCGTATAATATAACAACTTTATTTAATTCTTTAAAAATAAATATAGGGCTTTCTTTAGTAGGTGTTATTGCAGGTGAATTTCTTGTATCAAAAGCAGGATTGGGATATTTGATAGTATATGGAGGTCAAGTATTTCAACTTGACTTGGTTATGGCCAGTGTGATTATTTTAGCTATTGTTGCCGCTGTCATGTATGAGGCTGTTGTTCTCATGCAGCGATTGGTAATGAGGTGGTATGGACATTAAAATAAGAACTTATATATTTTTGTGAAAGTATTAAGGGTTTACCTTTATTTACTTTAATAAATCAAAATGAAATATAAAAGGAGTTGGTGAAATGAGAAAATACTTAAAATTTATCTGCATAACTTTAAGCCTATTATTAATTATTCCTGTATTTGCCGGTTGTGATTCAAAAACAAAGGATAAGGATGTTGTAACTGTTTGTGAGGTTACTCATTCCATATTTTATGCTCCGCAATATGCAGCAATTAATCTAGGCTATTTTGAAGACGAAGGAATTGAAATAGAACTTTCCAACGGGCAGGGAGCAGATAAGGTTATGGCAGCGGTACTTTCGGATAATGTAGATATAGGATTTGCAGGTCCTGAAGCCTCTATTTATGTCTATAATGAAGGAAAGGAAGATTATACGGAGGTATTCTCACTGTTAACTCAGCGTGATGGCTCTTTCCTTGTGGGACGTGAACCTGATTCTGATTTTTCATGGGATAAAATTCGTGGAAAAACTGTATTGCCTGGGCGTAAAGGTGGAGTTCCTTATATGACTTTAGAGTATGTAATTCGTCAGAATGGTTTAGATCCTTTAAAAGATACAACTTTAGACAACAGTATTCAATTTGCATTAATGGCAGGAGCTTTTACAAGTGGAACCGGAGATTATGTAACATTGTTTGAGCCGACAGCATCTATGCTTGAAAAAGAAGGCAAAGGATACATAGTATCCTCCATAGGAAGAGAGAGTGGAGAAATATCGTATACAGCATATTTTGCAAAGAAGAGCTTTATTGAAGAAAATCAAGATTTAATAGAGCGATTTACAAGAGCCATTTATAAAGGTCAAAAATGGGTTGAGGCTAATGAAGCAAAAAAAATAGCTGAAATCGTTGCCCCATCTTTCCCTGATACAGATATTGACTTATTGACAACAGTAATACAAAGATATAAAGATATTGATGTATGGAGCAGTGACCCTGTTTTGAACACTGATTCTTTTGAATTATTGCAAGAAGTAATGACTCAAGCTGGGGAATTAACGAAAAAAGCTCCGCACGATAAAGTTATCAATAATACTTTTGCAGAAAAAGTTATAAAAGAGTAGATAACTTTAACTAAAGTTTATTCTTTAAAATAACCAATTTATTTAAAAAATGGAGTTACTTTTTCTCCATTTTTTAAGTAATTAATTCAACTTTCCCACTAGAGAAATGTTAATTCACCTCGAAAAGTAAAAAAGAAGTTCAATTTCATAAAAGAAGTAGGAGACCTATATATTTATTGAAAATCATCTTTACTTTTGTAATATGAATAATAAGAATTATAAATATTTAATTACTAATTATAGTAAGTAAATATATTCGGAAAATATGATAATATAAAATATTGTTGAAATTATATTGCTGTATGATAGACTGATTATTAGAAATGTGTTATCTATATTTATATGAGAAAGAAGGTCATATATATGAAGAAAATTTTATCAATTGTTTTAATTGCTGCTTTACTGTTTAGCTTAGCTTCTTGCGGAGGAAACAAACCGGAACAGACAGTAAAGAGTACATTGAGTGCAGTAAAATACTGCGATCGTGAATCAGCAATAAAGTATATTGATTATGATAAATTATTAGATAACAGTTATGAAGATCTTAATGAAGATGAGAAAGCGGATGCGGAAGAAATGATTCGCCTTATTTTTATTAATTTAGATTATGAGATTATTTCATCTGAAGTGGATGGGGAAAAGGCAAATGTAAAAACTAAAATTACTAATACCGATATGGCTAAAATCTTTGCAGATTTTATTCCGCAATTGTTTACTTTAGCATTTTCAGGTTTAAATGAAGAAGAGATGAACGAAAAGACAATTGAAATATTTGTAAATTTAATGAATCAAAAAGAGAATGAAACCGTTACGAAAACAGTAGATATAAATTTAGAAATGAAAGATGGAACGTGGAAGATCGATTTAAATGATGAACTTACAGATGCAATATTTGGAGGAATGATAAGTGCTGCAGAAGAAATGGGAAAATCTTTTGTTGAAAGTAACTAATTCTTATCTTTACTAATTACACGTAAAAGTGTATATAAAAAATTAGTGATAATTAAAAATGACTTCCTATGAATACATAGGAGGTTTTTTTAGAGTTTCGTAATAAGTTTTGATCATTTGCCTATGTCGTGCCAATGTTCTTTTACTTCACTTAATTCGGAGAGCACTCCTGCTTTATAGTTTGCTTTAACATATCCTCTAGCTCTTGCTATACATGATTCTGCATTTATTAATTCATCCCATTCTGCACTGAATTGAACACGTTTAGAAACTATTTTCCATGCATCATCAAGTTTATCGATATTTTTTTCAGCACTTTTCCATTTATCATTATCTATATCATATTCAATTGTTTTTATTATACCAAGTACATTATCTTTTTCTCCATATGATTGTTTTAATAAAGGAGCAGATAACATGATTAAAATAAAAAAGGCAATTAATATAACTGGTATAATATAACTAAAAATTTTCTTCATAATTTCACCTTTAAAAAAGCTGTATTAGCAGCTGGTCTTATTAGTTATATGGTCTTTATATTTATCAATATATAATTCTCCAGAAGAATCTAAAGCAGCATAAAATACTTCGGATATATCCCTAACTCCTGAACTTTTTAGTTCAGAGAATAGCCAAATCTTGTCTTTATTAATTTGTTTTAAATTTTTATCAATAACTAAGCCATTATAAATAAGCTCAGTACCAAGACCGCTGTAATCAGTTTTTATTTGCATATCTTTCGGCGTAAGAGGTTGATATTGTGATTTTTTAAGAACAGATAAGTTCCCGCTTGTTTCTAATACGGCAAATTCTATTTCTGATAAATTAAAAGCTCCTTTTTCCCTTAGCTGTTCCTTAAGATCATCAATTCTGTATCTCATCTTTTTCATAGAATCCTCCATGATAAGACCGTTCATTATTACAATAGTTGGTTCTCCATTTATATATTTAGATGCATCTCTCCATTTTATTGTGATTAATTGCATAGCTAATACTGCTGCAATCCAAGTTACTAATCCAACCCAATGAGCCCACGTTCTGCTTGTTAAATCAGTAGTAAGTGTAGCAGCAATGGAGCCAACTGTGATTCCAAGTATATAATCAAAAAATGTTAATTGACTTATTTGCTGTTTCCCTAAAAGTCTTGTAAATATTAATAGTGTAAAAAAACCTATTAAGGCTCTTACTACTACTACTAATCCTTCATTCAAATTTATCACCTCTATATGATTTTTACTTAGTATTTACCAATCTATACTAAGTATACTTATTATGGGAAATTCAGTGTTGAATTATAAATTAAATAACATAACCATTGTAATTTCAACAATTTTAAATTAGGCAGAAGAAACATAATGCATATTATTGTAAACTGTCATGAATAACGTTAATTTAAGTAAAAATTTTAGCTAAAAAAGGTGTAGATCTCATTTTTATCAGCTTTAAATATAGCTTTTCCAATATAAGCTGAATATCAAAAAGATAATAAAAAATAACTAAATATTAAAATACTAATTTAATTACATAAAAATATCTCTTATTTTATTGTCCAATTTTAAAGTATATTTAATTATTTCTTTTATTATAAAAATAGATAAAACATTGTAAAAATAGAGATTTCATCAAAATAAACGTATATCGAAAATAAACGATTAATATTGAAAAATAAATAAAAATTAAATACTTTGTAATTAAATAGGATTATTTCTGAGTTTGTGTAATGATATGAATACTTAAGTTATAAAAATCACATACATAAGTGAACTCTGGTTATAAAAGTTAGTGATTCTTAATATATAAAGATAAAATATAACTCTTTTATTTTGAAATGATTTTATTTTTACTATAAAAGATATTTCTTTAAAAAGTATTGAGAAATTACTGAAATTACTGAAAAATTAAACTGTATAACCTCATGTAAAGGGTTTGTTTTGCTAAAATTTTGAAAATTATATATAATTTAATCATAAAAAATACAAAAAACTTGTTTGAATATTAAAAAAATTATAGTAATATATTAATAATACATTGTTAAAAATTTATTGAGAGGAAAATTAGAAAAGGAGTGTTAGTGTTTAAGGGAAAAAGCCGAAATGTTTTAGCATAAAATTAAGTACTTTGTTTTATGGAGGAAAAATTGAATGGAAAAATTAATTACAGATGATGCTTTGTATCATAAGATTGACGAAATTATCGCAATGCATGGAGCAAGTAAGCATAATTTACTTGCAATATTGCTTGAAGTTCAGGAAATCAATCCAAATCATTACATTTCAAAAGATGAAGTGATCTATATCAGCAAAAAGCTTGATACTCATGTTAGTAATGTTTTTAATGTTATGTCTTTCTATTCTGCATTGTCAGACAAACCAAAAGGAAGATATGTGATTCAGATATGCAACAGCACCTGCTGCAAGGTTTCAAAATATGAAAAATTGCAGGAAATGATTGAAAAAGAGCTAAAAATTAAGGTTGGAGAAACAACTTCAGATGGAATGTTTTCACTCGAATATAGTTCGTGCTTCGGGGCTTGCGATATATCACCGGCTATAAAAATTGGTCATGAGGTATATGGAATGCTTGATCAATTAAAGTTGAAACGAATAATTGAAAGTTATAGAGGTAATTAGTATGGATAAGTCAGTAAGCATTGTTTCTAAGAATTTTAAAAAAATAAAAGTAGATACAATTGACGATTATTTAGAAGTTGGAGGATATGAATCTTTAAAGAAAGCATTGTCAATTGAGCCATCAGAGATTATTGAAATGGTTAAATCATCAGGTCTTAAAGGGAGAGGTGGGGCAGCATTCCCTACAGGGAAAAAGTGGGAACAAGCCTCGAAAGTTGAAGGTGATACTTACATTCTTTGCAATGCAGATGAAGGAGAACCATCTACTTTTAAAGACAGGTATTTTCTTGAATATGACCCTTATAGAATCATTGAAGGAATGACCATAGCAGCTTATGCTGTGGGTGGAAGAGAAGGAATAATATATATAAGAGAAGAATATGGAAGAATAAGAGAAATAATGAAGAAGGCAATTGCAAATGCAAAGGCTGGGGGATATTTAGGAGAAAATATATTAGGAAGTAACTTGAGCTTTGATATTAAAGTTGTATCAGGCGCAGGAGCATTTATATGCGGTGAAACAACTGCTTTAATTGAATCTATAGAAGGAAGAGGTGGAAGACCTAGAATTAAAGTAAAACGTACAGCTGAGGCTGGATTGTTTGATAAACCTACTTTGGCAAACAACATAGAATCATATGGTGTTGTTACTACGCTGCTTTCAGAAGATGCAGAAAAATATTTAAATTGTGGAACTTCAATAAGTAAAGGTACAAAGATTATCAGTTTGTGCGGAAATGTTGAAAAACCAGGCGTTTATGAAGTCCCGTTTGGTATAACTTTAAGAGAAATTATATATGACCTTGGAGGAGGCATTAAAGATGGTAGACATTTTAAATTTGCACAAGTCGGTGGAGCATCTGGTCCTCTTGTTCCAAAGTCTATGCTTGATATTAAATATAGTTATGAAGATTTTAAGGAAAAAGATTTTAGTATTGGCTCCGGGGCAGTTTTAGTTGCTGATGATACAAACCGTATTTCAGAATTTATGGTAACTGTTCAGGAGTTTTTTGCACATGAAAGCTGTGGAAAATGTACGCCATGTCGAGAAGGAAACAGACAGCTGCTTAAGATAGCACATCGGTTTGCTGAAAGAAAAGGTGAAATGGAAGATATTTATAAAATTCAACGATTGGCTAATATAATGCAAAAATGTTCGTTTTGCGGTCTTGGAACCGCAGCACCTACAGTAATGGTAACTGCAATAAAGCATTTTTATGACGATTTGAAAGAAAACATGGTTGAAAATAAAATATAGGAGAGATTAACATGAAAACATGTACTTTGTCAATAAATAATAAGCAAATAACAGTACCGGAGGAAACGACTATATTAGAAGCGGCAAAAAAACTAAATATTAATATTCCTACCTTATGCTATCATCCTGATCAAAAAGTAAAAGCAAACTGTAGAATCTGTTTAGTGCATGATAAAAGTTCAGATAAGTTTGTAACGGCCTGTTCCACAAAGGTAACAGATGGAGCTGAAATTTTGACAAATACGCAGGAAGTAAGAGATTTACAAAAAGGCGTGTTGGAATTAATTATAGCAAATCATCCAAATGATTGTCTAAATTGTATTCGATCTGGATCATGCAGCCTTCAAGATTTATGCAGGAGATTCAATATTAATAACAGCGATATGATTAATAACATTGATACTTATGTAATTGATAATACTTCAGGTGTATTGGTAAGAGACCGTAATAAGTGCATCAAATGCATGAGATGTGTAGAAGTTTGCCAGGAAACACAGATGGTAGGTGTTTTAAGTCCTTATAACAGATCGGTAAATACTAATGTAGGGGCTGGTTTTAATACTAATCTTGATAAGACACTCTGTACTTTTTGTGGACAATGTTCAAGTGTCTGTCCAGTTGGAGCAATATATGAAAATGATGAGACTGAAAAAGCTTGGGAAGCAATAAATGATCCAAACAAGCATGTTGTTGTTCAAGTAGCTCCCGCAGTGCGAGTTGCCCTTGGTGATGAACTTGGTATTTCAAGGGGAGAAGAAGTAACTGGAAAAATGATAACTGCTCTTAGAATGTTAGGCTTTGATAAGGTTTTTGATACAAACTTTACTGCTGATTTAACAATATTAGAAGAAGGAAATGAACTTCTTCATAGGATTAAAACTGGAGGTACACTGCCTTTAATAACATCATGCAGTCCCGGATGGATAAATTATGCGGAAGGATTTTTCCCTGATTTATTAGAGCATGTGTCAACATGTAAGTCTCCGCAACAAATGTTTGGAGCAGTTGCTAAAACTTACTATGCAAAAAAGATGGATATTGATCCAGCAAAGGTTTTCGTTATTTCAATTATGCCATGTACTGCGAAAAAATTTGAAGCTGCAAGACCTGATATTAATTCCAGCGGATTTAGGGATGTGGACGTTGTTTTGACCACAAGAGAGTTGACAAGAATGATTAAAAGCGCAGGTATTGATTTTGCAGATCTTGAAGATGAGGAATTTGATACATTGATGGGAACTTCAACTGGTGCTGCTGTAATTTTTGGTGCAACCGGCGGTGTTATGGAAGCTGCACTCAGAACGGTATATGAAAAGGTTACAGGAGAAATTCTAACAGATATTGATTTTCATGATGTCAGAGGTTTTGATGGTATAAAAGAAGCAACTGTTGATTTAGCAGGAACTTCTGTTAAGGTTGCTGTAGCTCATGGATTAAGTAATGCGTATAAGTTGATGGAAGAGGTTAAAAAAGGTAACTCGGAATATGCTTTTATAGAAATAATGGCTTGCACAGGTGGATGTTTAGGCGGAGGAGGTCAACCGGTAAGATCAACTAAATTAGTAAAGGCTCGCAGAATGGATTCTATTTATAGAATAGATAGAGAAATGCCAATCAGAAAATCACATGAAAACCCTGAAGTAATACAATTGTACGAAGACTTCTTAGGAAATCCAAACAGCCATCTTGCACATGAATTACTCCATACACATTATAAGAAAAGATCAGATGAATTAGTATAAAATTAAAGCATTATATACTTTTTAGATATAAAAATATAAGGTAAATAATATTAAATAGAAATACCGTACAGTTTTTTGTTGTACGGTATTTTAATAATTAGATTAAAATTATCATTTTATACTGCAAAACATATACTAAATTATAAAAAGTATATGGAGGTTTTTATAGTGTTTCATAAAATGGATCAAACATTATCAAATGATAACTATATTACATATGATCAAATGAATATAATAATTGCTTTTCAAAAACTATGGTTAAATATTGCTAGCTGGATGAGGACGTATATAAAAGCTTTAATTTATGATACGAAAAATTTAAAATCAGTTGCTAATTATTTAATTAATATACCAAGGGAATTTTATAATACTTTTAGTATATTTTATGGCACTGAAGCTGCACAAAGATTAATGGATATTTTAACGGAATTTATTAAAACTGCTATGAGTGTAGTGGAATCTATGAAATATGGTGATAAAGTATTAACGAATTCAAAAATAATTAAATGGTATAAAACAGCAGATGAATTAGCATCATTATTAGCTAGGATAAATATATATTGGGATGAAAAACATTGGAAATATTTACTCTATCAATATATTAAATTAAAAATCGATGAAGTTAGTGCAGTAATAAATGAAAATTATGATGAGGAAATTGTAACATATAATATGATTGAAGATGTTATTTTTTTAATAGCAAGTTACATGGCAAGAGGTATTATTTCATCTAGCATAACACAAGATTCTATCAATAATACAACAAATAACAGCATATTGTAAATAGGCGATTGCTGTTGAAAAATAAGTAATCTTGACGATATTTATGCGTTGACTATTTCTCCTCCGTTAATATGAATAGTTTGTCCTGTAATATAAGAAGCGGCATCAGATGCAAGGAAAACATAAGCTCCTGCACATTCCACAGGTTGACCAGCTCTCCCCATAGGAGTATTTGCACCGAACTTGGAAACTTTTTCTTCACTAAAACTTGAAGGAATAAGTGGTGTCCAAATAGGTCCGGGAGCTACTGCATTTACACGGATTCCAGATTTAGATTTAGCAAGGGATGTGGCAAGAGAGCGTGTAAAAGCTACTAAAGCTCCTTTAGTCATAGAATAATCAATTAAGGTTTCATTTCCGTGAAAAGCTACTACAGAAGTTGTATTTATAATACTGCAACCGGATTTAAGATGTGGAAGTGCAGCTTTGGTCATATGAAAAGTACCATATACATTGGTTTTAAAGGTTTTATCAAATTGCTCTTCAGAAATAAGCTCAAGTTTTTGAGCTTCATATTGAACGGCTGCATTATTTACAAGTATATCCAGTTTATTAAAATGATTGATTGTTTCAGAGATAACTCTTTGACATTCAGTTTCTAAAGATAAATCTGCCTGTATGACTAGGCATTCTCTTTGAACCGCTTCTATTATATCTCTGACGGTTTGAGCGTCTTTTTTTTCATTATAATAAGCAATTACAATATTAGCACCTTGCTTTGCAAATGCTAAAGCTACAGCTTTGCCAATACCGCTGTCACCACCGGTTATAATGGCAACTTTATCTTGCAATAAAGTACCCCTTGTAAGATAACTGTCATTATCATAAATCGGAAATGGAATCATTGCATATTCAAGACCTGGATGCTGGTCTTGGTGCTGCGGTGGAAATGAAGTTGGAAAAGACATAGTTAGCCTCCTTTTATAATTTATTAAATTATTCTTATTATGTACAAAAACATAATATCTACACATAAGTATACTTACAGATTATATTGTTTTTATATATGAATATATTATTGTGTATATTTTAATTATTATGTAGAATATAGACAATCAATAATGAAAAGGGGTGGAAATTATGAGCATATTATATTTACCGGTATTTGAAAATGAAGATGGTGTAAGAGGTTTTTTTTCAACCAAAGCGGGAGCAGCTCTTAAAAGTCCATATTATAATAAAGACGTACTAGAAGAATTATCATTGGAAGATTATAAATTAATATGGCCAAAACAAGTACATAAGGCAAATGTAGAAATTATTAAAGATATTGGCAATAAGAAGGAAGTTATAATTCCTGAAACTGATGGTTTGGTTACAAATAATCCAGATGTTTTACTGACAACCGTACATGCTGATTGTCTTGCAGTGTATTTTTATGATAAAGAACAAAAAGCAATAGGGTTAGTACATGCAGGATGGAGAGGAACTGTAAAAGGCATATCGCAAAATGCAGTAAAAATCATGATGTGTGAATATAACAGTAAACCTGAAGATATTATTAGTTTTATAAGTCCAGGTATAAGTAAATGCTGCTTTGAGGTAGGCAGAGAAGTATATGAAGAATTTAGGCAAAAATGGGACTTTGCAGATGAATTTGCAGAAAAAAAGGGTGAAAAGTATTATATAGATTTAAAAGGAATCAATAAAAGACAGCTTTTGGATTTAGGAGTAAAAAATATTCAAGTCAGCAGTCATTGTACTTGTTGTAATCCAGAATTATTTTGCTCGTATAGAGGAGAAAAGGGAGTAAAGAAAAGAATGGGGGCAGGTATTTGCTTAAGTATAAAGCACCGCTAGTTTTGCGGTGCTTTAATACTAACTTCTGTATTTTCTTCGTTTGAACCTACTTAAAGCAAAAATTACTATTAACATAATTAATCCGAGTCCAATATTAATATAAACTTGTATAAGCTTGGAAGAAGATTGTTGTGATTCATGGGAATTTGATTTTTTATGCATATTATTATTATCAAAATTATTTACCATATCTTTGTTAATTCCTAAATCTGCCAATTGAGTAATTTCTTCCTCTGTTAGATCTCTTCCTTTTGCCTCGTTGACTATATTCATAACCTTTTGCATATCTACTTGTTTAGGGAGTTGATTTACATTTGTATTTGTAGATTCATCATTGCCATTATCTAAAGTATTTTGAATATTATCATCCATAGGATTAAATGCTTTATTTCTGTCTTTTTCGTTACCATCTCCTTTTCCGCCTCCCATACTTCCTAAAGAAGAAAGATCAATATCATCAGATGTAATTAATAGTTCGGGATTTTCGCTTTGACCTGTAGTAGTGCTTGGAATACTTCCGTCAAGTTGCCCTTTGATACTTTCGCCACGTAATATCAATATTTGTTTTAAAGTTGCTGTTGCATTTTCATATTCTTCATAAGAACAAAGTGCGGATGAATCAGATTTTACATAACTGTTGATTCTATTTGTAAGAGTATCTATTGTAGAAGTTATTTTATCTTCTGCGAGGTAGCTATTATAAATTTCTTGTAAATAATTATGATAAAGTTTTTTATACTTTGGTATCTCAAGTAATTTACTAATAAGAGGTCTATCCGCCATATCCACCCCCGAAACAGGAGTATCTATTGGAAAATTAATAACTGTACTTGAGTCTTTGGAATGCATTCCTCCAAGGGAAAGACCATAATCCCAAGGTAAAACTGTAACTTTGCCATTATTTTCATATAAATAATAGTTTTGACACATGGTAGAAGAATAACTGTCCATATTTACCATTACCGTGTGTGCTGCAAGGTATCTCAGTATTTGGTCTATATCAAAGTATTTTTCAAGATCTTTTCCCTCATTTAGATTTTTGATTGCAGTTATAATTCTTTTTTTATCACTATTCGTGGTTTTGTTACCTACTGCATTATCAAAAATTCCTAAATAACTGCTAATCTCATCATCTGTATATTTTAATGTTGTGCCGCTGTTTTCACCCATTGATTTCATACCCCCATGAGTTTTGTTTTCATCATTTTGAGGTACATTTCCTTGAATATTTTCTCCCGACTTTGATATTGCTGGTGGGGACCCTGTAACATCATTTCTTTGTGGCGTATTGCCTTGATTGTTGTTTCCTGGCAATTCAGTAATATTATCTTGATTTATTTTTGCATCCATTGGCGGAGTTTTATCCTGATTTGTGTTCACGTTCATTTGAGGCATAGGTCCTTGTTTGCTATTACCTGCATCATCTTCATTTTTATCCATTTTATTGCCTATTTCAGAAGATTTAACACTGTAAAGATGACCACTGATATCATTAAAAGTGCGCTTTTCAAAGCTATCATTATATCCTTCTAAAGCAAGATAAAACCCAAAGTTTTCACCGTTTACGCTTAAATTAGAAAAATTATATAGAGAACTGTTTACTCCTATAGAGTTCATAATATCGAAAGCTATATATTCTTTAAGATATGAATTATCACTTAACATATTATTAAGTATAAGTGTATCCAATCCATAGCATGTCTGATTGTCAATAAATTCATCAAATTTTATTTTAAAACTGTATCTGTCACTGTTTTCATTTGATGCTATTTGGTTAAGGCTGGAATTACCTTTTGGTCTTATCCCAACATTTGAGAACTTTTTCCCATTCACAATTACATCTACCATAGTATATTGTTCCAGAAGTGCATTTTCTATTATACTGTTCCAAGTATCATCATCAGTGATTACTTGTATATCTATAAAATCTTCATCAAATAGTTTTGCCTCATATTCAGATGTTGATTGCTGTTCTTTTGAATCATAAAAAAAATACATACTTACAATGCATAAAACAACAGCCAATATAATAGAGATTATTGTAATTATTTTAGTATGCTTTTCACTTAACAAGGTTAAAAACCTCCTTTCGGATGTGAGGATTTTATCCCATATAATCACCGTTATAACTTACAAGTACTGCGCTTTTTATTCCAGGTATTTTTGAAACTTCATTTATAAATTCTGTTGTCATATCTTTAAGCCTTATTTCCACAGTAATTTCAATTCCATCAGAAGAAACGGTTTTAGATTTTACAACTTGTTTTTTAACTTTATTTTGTGTAAATTCAATAGCTTTCTTTTCAGAAATATCATCTTCACATGATAATACTAAAATATAAGGGTTATCTTTTGTGTCTTTATTTACGAATAAAATCATAATCAATCCTATGAACAAAGAACCAAGTATACCTAATGGAATAAATCCTGCACCTAAGACTATACCTACACTGATTGACCAAAACAGAAAAGCTATGTCAAGAGGTTCTTTAATAGCGCTTCTAAAACGAACTATAGATAATGCTCCCACCATACCTAGTGACAGAACTACATTTGAGGTAACTGCTAAAATAATAAGTGTTGTTATTAGTGTCATTGCTAAAAGAGATACACAAAAACTATAAGAATACATTACTCCCTTAAAGGTTTTTTTATAAATCAACATTATAAAAAGTCCAACTACAAATGAAAGTACAAGAGCAATAACCATATCTATAATAGAAATTGAACTTTGATTTTCCAGAAAACTGCTTTTAAAAATATCATTGAAACTAATTGTATTATTCAATTTTGAATCCTCCGTTTATCCATAAATTCTGCATAATGCATACTTTGAAATTGCTGTTTTACTTCGTTGACCTGTCTGTATTATGTCACAGATAATTTCAGGTAAAAAATTATCATATTTCACTTCAAGTATAATTAAATCCTTATTTATACTTGCAATAGTTGGTAAATTATCTGATAAAATATCAATATTATTTATTCCGGTTCTTATTGATTTATCAAATGTTATACGGACATTACCTGTTGAGAAAATATATGCTTCTCTAATATAGTCCACAACTGTTTTTGGTCTTAGTAACTCATTTCTCATCTTTAACACTAATTCTCTAAGCAGTGGTCTTTCAGAAACTTCAAGCTCCTGAATGTTGCCTGAAATTATCAGATTGCAGTCATCAACTGATAATTTGCAGCTTTGTTTAGTACAAAGACCTCTTTCTTTTGATTTTTTTTCAAGCTTTATAAAATTTAAATCATTATTATAAAATCGAATACGAAATTTTTCACGTTTACTGATGCCTATTAATTTTTCCTGTAAAGCTTTATTGTTATAATTGTCAAAATATAGACTTCTAATTTTGTATTCCCCATTTTCTCCTGCATTTCTATCAATTTTCATTATCTTTGAAATTCTGCTTTTAATAATCATATAATCATTTTTATTAATATAATGCTTAAATTCATGCCTTGGTTTCACTCCGCTCACCTCCTTAATTGAAAGAGTATAAAATGCCAACCTTAAAATAACCTTAAAATATTTAATTAATTTGTTGACTCTCACATAATGGTATACTCTATACTGTAAATGAGCTCAAAAAAACACATATATGTGAGGTAAAAATAAATGTTGAAAATAGGAGATTTTTCAAAACTGTCAAGAATTAGTATAAGAATGCTCAGACACTATGATGAAATAGGTTTGCTTATTCCCGAAAGTGTTAATGATTTTACAGGTTATCGCTATTATAGTGAAGATCAGCTTTCTGTTGCCAATCGCATTACTGCTTTAAAAAATATGGGGTTCAGTCTTACGGTTATAGGTGATATTTTATCCCAGTATGAGGATTCTGAAAAACTGAAAATCTATCTTAGAATAAAACAAACAGAGATAAAGGAGCAAGTTGACAGTTTAGACGAAAAACTTAGATTGTTGGAAACAACGTTAAATCGTCTTGGAAAGGATGGTATAAATATGAATTATAATGTAATTTTAAAAGAATTGCCTCAAATGTATGTTGCAAGTGTACGCAAGAATATTACAGATTATTCTTATGAAGGTAAATTGTGGCATATACTTATGAAAGAAACTGCTCATATGAATTTAAAAGATGGAGAGCCTTGCTATACGTTAGCAATTTTTCATGATGGTGAATTTAAAGAAAATGATGTTGATGTGGAAGTTCAAAAATCCGTTAAAGGAAAATATGAAAATACTGAAAATGTAGTATTTAAAACTATGCCACCTGTTCAAATAGCATCAGCTATTCATAAAGGAGGCTATGATAAAATCAGTGAAGTGAGTGAAGCAGTGGCAAATTGGGTACGTGATAATGGATATGAATTTGATGGACATTTTTTTGATATTTATCATGTAAGTCCTCATGAAACACAAAATCCGGAAGAGTGGGTAACAGAAGTCTGCTATCCTGTAAAAAAGAAGTAAATATATTGTTATATAAAAAATCAATTAAAACAATACACCTAAAAATCAGGTAAATGTATTTTAATATGCTTTCTTTGAAGAAGATAGTTTAAATTATAAAAACTGTTTATTGCAAGGAGGGCATATTTTTTATTGAAAAAACAAATTTTTCAACTTAGAAAAATTAAAATATAAAATAAGCTTTAATTAGATTTCTTGAACTTTGTAAACGTATTTTAGTACTGCAAATTGTAATAACAATTTAAAGTGAAAATATAGGATAAACTGTTTAAGGACTTGCATAAATTCCATATATAGAGAAAGACTAATCTTTGTTAGTTATATATTTAAAATACATAATTTCTAGAACTAATAATTTCTTTTATTTACATAAATAAAAGTTTGTGTTCAAAATGAAAATTCATAAGAAGTTAGATTATTTTTTATTTACATAATTATAAAGGAGGGTTTCGTATAGAGATATGTTAAAGAAGAATTTGTATAAGCTTATTTTTGCTTTATTAGTAGTTAGTTTTGTACATGTACAAGTAATTTGTACTTTTGCAGAAAGTGATAATAATGAATTTGATAATAACGTGAAAATAGAAGATTCTGAGAACAAAAATTTGACCATTGTAACGCGAAGTCCGCATTTATATGAAGAGGAGTGCAATTATAATACAGAAGAGTCGCAAGAAGTAAATAGTGAAACAGTTGCTGATTTTAATGAATTAGGATTAAATAAAATAAATATAGATGAAATATCAAAATATGTAAAAGTAAAGAAGATAGATGAAGAACAATTTTATGATATAAATTTTAATATGGAAATATTGAATGTTGCTTTGACAAAGAGTAATGATCTATTGATAAGAACTAAAAATAATACCTATTATGCTATTAAAATGTCTCAAAAATATATTAATGCTTTGGAGTTAACCGGTGTTTTAAATGTAGGAAGCAGTAAAGCTATTAATGAAGATAAAATAGACTCAAAAAGAAGTACAAGTATTTTTATTATTTTTTCTTTAATTATATCATTTTCTTTTTTTGTTTTATGGTTCTTTTTTATAAATAAAAAAATCCTTAAAAAAGATAAACTTATAGTCAATGAGAAAAATAATACAAAGAAACCTGAAACAAATACTGAAAAAAATGTAACTTTTGATAAAGTTCAAGGTATAGATGAATTAAAGCCTGATTTGTTAAGGTTAGTAGATATATTAAAATTTCCGTATAAATATAAAAAATTAGGAGCAAGACCGACAAAGGGGTTAATTCTTTACGGACCTCCAGGCACGGGTAAAACATTGATAGCAAAAGCAATTTCAGGGGAAGCGGGAGTACCTTTTTTCTCAGCATCCGGAAGCGATTTTGTAGAAAAATATGTGGGAGTAGGAGCCTCAAGAATAAGAGACTTATTTAATAAAGCTAAGAAAGTAACACCATGTATTGTATTTATTGATGAAATCGATGCAATAGGCGGAAACAGAGGTGAAGGAAATAACAGTGAGAGGGATCAGACAATAAATGCTTTGCTGACAGAGCTTGATGGATTTTCTGCTGCAGAAGGTATTTTAACAATATGTGCTACGAATAGGCTAGATCTTTTAGATTCAGCGTTGACTAGACCGGGAAGATTTGACTTAAAATTGGCGGTAAATTTACCCGACAAACAAGCAAGGCACCAAATATTAAAACTTCATAGTGCAGATAAAAAACTATCCCCTAAAATAGATATTGAGGGATTGGCTAAAAAGACTAATGGTTTTTCAGGTGCAGAGCTTGAAAATTTATTAAATGAGTCTGCTCTAATTTCAGCTACAAAAGGTAAAGAGTCTATTACGAAATCAGATTTAGAGGAAGCATTTTTTAAGTTAATAATGAATGGTAACCGTAAAGAAAGATTGAAAGATGATAATGATTATTCTAAATTAGTAGCTTATCATGAAGCCGGTCATACTTTGGCAACTAAACTATTGACAAAAGACAGCGTTCCAACTGTTACTATAGTACAAAGTACCTCCGGTGCAGGAGGTGTAACCTTTAGAGCCCCAGAAGATGTACCGCTTAAGAGTAAAAAATATCTAAAGAGCTTAATAAAAGTCATGTATGCGGGAAGAGCGGCAGAAGAAATATTGCTGGATAGTGATGAGGATATTACAACCGGAGCATCTCAGGACATTAAACAAGCTACGGAAATTATTAAGCAATATATTGGTATTTATGGTATGGGAGACAAAGGTATGATTGATATTACTCAACTTACAAATCAATTTAATATTGTAGAAGAAGCCGCTTGTTTGGCAAATGATCTTTATAAAGATACTATAGAATTTCTTGTAAAACATAGAAAAAAACTTGATTGCATTGCTAAGGAACTTATGGAAAAAGAGACATTGGATGAAATGAGAATAGATACTATTATAAGTGAAAATTAATTTTAAATTCCTTTTTTATAATTGACATATATAGTTCATCTATATATAATCATATATAGATGAACTATATATGATTACGAAAAGGAGTGGAGATTAAAAAATGAAACTAGATAAAAGTTTAAACAGCGGTAATACTACTATGCTGATTTTAAAATTAATAGAAGAAGAAGATATGTATGGTTATCAAATGATAGAATCACTTGAGAAAAAGTCAAATTCAGTTTTTTCATTGAAAGCAGGAACTTTATATCCGATTCTTCATTCACTGGAACAGCAAAATATGGTTACTGCTTATGAAGGTATTTCTGATGAGGGCAGAAAGCGAAAGTATTATAAGATAACAGAAAAGGGGAAAAAATTATTACAGGAAAAAGAGAAAGAGTGGGTACATTATGCAAATGCCGTAAAAAATGTATTGGGAGGTGTTTCATATGTGGGAGCCTAATAATAAAATAAATGAATATATTAATATGGTACTTCACCAAATCAGATGGAAAAAAGCCCATGATAATATTTCTCAGGAATTATTAAATCATATTGATGATCAGAAAAATACTTTTATAAATAAAGGTCAGGATGAAAAGACGGCGGAATTAAATGCAGTTGCCCAGATGGGCGATGCTGTTATTGTAGGCCAGCAGCTTGATAGAATACATAGAGCAAAGACCGAATGGAGTATACTAGCAATAATAGGGATTTGCATATTAATTAGCGTTGCTGCACAATACCTTATTTCTTTAAATTCAGTAAAATGTGAATGGACTAACCCATTATATTTGGCTGATTATTTAAAAACTATTCCTTTTGGAATTGGAATTTTGCTTATTACATATTTTATGGATTACAGCCTATTAGCAAAATATCCTAAGATACTTTATGGATCAGCATTAGGAGTTTGTATATTATTGTTTGGAGTTAGTTCACGCCGTAATGGATCTTACATCCATGTATTTTATTTTGCACTATTATTTATAGTGTTATATTCATTAATCGTTTACAGTCAGAGAAATAAAGGTTATACAGGCATAGTTTTTTGCGGAATTGTAGGTATAATGACTAATCTTATTTTCTTATATGCTGCGTCAATACTTTCAGCATGGATGTTTACATTATGCGGAGCCATAATACTTACAGTGGCAGTTATAAAAAATTGGTTTAAGGTAAGTAAAAAATTTACACTGTTATTAGTATGGGTTCCAATAATACTTTCATTTCTGATTTTTTTATATATTAGGTCTGATGTTCTCTTAAGAGATAATGGTTATATACTTATGATGGTTAGAGATTTGTTAGCAGATTCTCAATTTATTGGTCAGGGGAGTTTAGCTAGTTTAAAAGAGTATAATATAGAAAATTATTTACCTTCCTGGTATTATGATTATTCTTTACTTTACTTTACTTATAAATTTGGTTGGATTGTAAGTTTGGGAGTTATTACAGTCACAGCATTTCTAATAATAAGAATATTTAACGCAGTAAAAAAACAAAGAAGTGAATTAGGATTTATACTATCTCTATCAATTTGTCTGGCAATAAGTATCCAGAGTATAATGTTTTTATTATCCAATCTAGGGGTTTGGGCATATGGTCTTTGCCCATTGCCGTTATTATCACCCGGTAAGATAAGTTTTTTGATTAATATGGCTTTATTAGGATTTTTGCTTTCAGCATACAGATATAATAATGTTATGAAAGATCCCATTATTTTGCAGGAAAAATAATATAGATAATAATATAAGCCTTTAATTTAGAATTTTCATATAATTGATATGATTTTGCGGTTGTGCAGCGTGTTTGTTTGTCAACTTATGCGTATATATGTCAACTTATGCATCAAGTATTGACTAAGAGAATTAATCCGTTTACTATTTATAGTTGTAATTAATATATTTAAAGACAGGGGAAGGGGATGAACTATTTATAAAAGACAAAGTAAAAAAGTGCTTGATAAAATAGTAAAAGAAGGAGAAGGATTATGAAAAGAAATATTAAAGGATTTATTTTAGGATTTGTTGCAGCTTCATTGATGATTGTTCCTATGTTTGCTTATGCTGATACAATTCAAGTTATTTTGAATTCAGTCAACATTAATTTAAATGGAACACAAGTTGCAGAGAAGGGGCAGTCTTATACTCTTGAAAACGGAAATTCAACACCATATAGCTTGAACTATAATGGTTCAGTATATTTGCCAATTAGAAAAGTATCAGAATTAATAGGAAAAGATATTACATATGATGGAAAAACTACAACTATTACTATTACTGATAAGAAGACAGAAGATACTGTTACACAAAAAGAAGAAACAGAAAAAAAAGATAATACTAATAATAACGAAGAATCAAATAAAGATTCTTCAAAAGACAGCTCTAATACAGATACAAAATCAGATAAAAATGATTCATCACAAGATAGTTCTAAAACAGTATCGGATACAGATGTAAAAAGCGGTTTTTTAGTTATTAATTCTTTCTATAAAGTCAAAGATAATAAAGATACAGTAAATAAACCAGAGGGGTATTTAGATGGCAAAGAATTCACTATGCTTACTTCAAAACAAGATTTGATTAATTTTTCTGATACAGTACAAGCCTTATATAAAATTAAATATAGCGATAAAATAACTGAGATGAGCTTAGTTTCTCCTGAAAAAGAAGATACTGTTAAAGAAATAAGTTATACTGGTACATCAATAATAGGTTCTAATGGAACTTATGAATTAGATCCATACGTATTATGTTATGAGTTTAATGATAGTAAAGATATAGAATATGAGGTTAGTAAAATTCATCATTTAAAAAAAGGTAATAAAGTATATTTATATGAAACAAATGGAAAAGACGGGTATGATATAGTCTTGATGGATTTAACAGAGAAAGAATAACTTTGAATAAATATTAGACTTGAAGAAATTGAATTGACCCGCCTAAGTTAGACTTAAAAATCTAACTTAGGGGAGGTCATTTTTTTATAGTAGATAATGAGTTTTTATTACTTCTGATATTAAGATAATCATATTCAATTGCATCTGTGGGACAGATGCTTCTGCATTTTCCGCAGCGGATACATTCCGGATCATTTGGATTTTTTAAAGGATTAACATTCATTGGGCAAATGTCAGCACATGCATGACAATTTATACATTTTTCTGAGTTTATATGGTATTTAAAAACAGAAACTGGATTAAATATAGCATAAATTGCTCCCAATGGACAAATATATTTGCAAAATGGGCGATAAATAATAATGGATGCTATAATAGTAATTATCAATAATACATTTTTCCAAACATACAGCCAACCTATGGTTTGTTTAAGCGTCTTATTCATTAGTACCAGAGGTATTCCGCCTTCTAATGTGCCGGCTGGGCATATAAGTTCACAAAAATACGGACTACCTTGTCCAATAAGGTCAACTATAAATAATGGCATTAAAATGACAAATACAATAAGTATTACATATTTTAATTTTCGTAATAAGCCATCACCTTTAAATGTTTTTAATTTTTTAGGAAAAGGTATTTTGTTCAGTAAATCTTGTATAAATCCAAAAGGGCATAAAAATCCACATACAAAACGTCCCATTAATGCACCTATAAAAATCATAAAACCTGCAATGTAAAAAGAAAATTTAAATTCATAACTGCCTATAACTGCCTGCAGCGATCCAATAGGACAAGATGCTATTGCACCTGGGCATGAGTAACAATTTAAACCGGGAACACATACATTTTTAATTTTTCCTTGATATATTTTACCTTGAATAAAACCTATGATAAAACTATTAGTAATAATTGCCCATAGTGCTTGCATTGTAAACCTGAAGGGATCATTTGTTTTTATTTTATTATCCAATTCCTATACACTCCAAACATATATTAATTGCTTTTTCAAACATAATAGGGACTTCACCACGAGAAATTCCCCAAAATATTGAACCAATACTAATAACAATGACTAGCGAAGTAAAAAGGTTCGAGTGTTCTAATTTTTGTAATTGCATAAACATTTTTCCTATTGTTTATTTAGTTTTGCAAGTTCATTTTCAATTATTTTAATCCATTCGTCTTTAGAATGTGATCCAGAATACGTTTCACCTACAATATTGCCTTCTTTATCTACAAAAAAAGATTCTGGAACTGTATTAACTCCTTTTAATCTTCCTTGCCTTAACACTTCATCAGGTAAGAGAATATCATATTCAGCCTTTGTGGATTCTATAATTTTCTTTAATTTATCAAATTTTGCATCATCAATTTTTCCATCCTCATTGACATCAAGGACTATTCCAATTACGTTAACCTTTTTGTCAGCCATTTCTTTGTCAATTGCATTTAGATAAGGCATTTCTTCTATACATGGAGAACAAAATGTTGCAAAAAGATTTACAAGGGTTAAATCATAGTCGGAAAAAATATCATTTGTAATTTCTTTTCCATTAACATCTTGAGCTTTAAAGTCTCCAAGCTGTGTAGCTGCATTTTTGTTTACATCAGTAGCATATTCATTCTCAGAGCTGTTTTTTACAGCTTCAGGAGAAGAAGGTGTTGGGGAAACTGTATTTGTGGAATCATTTTCATCAGAATTATAACACCCTGTTAAAAGGCCTGTACTCATAGAGCAGATCAGTAAAATTAATAAAAGTTTTTTCATTATATTTCTCCTTTATAAATATTAAAATTAAAATCATATATTGATCATACTTAGTATTCCTTAAAGAAATATTATTTAAACCCGATAAATTATTAAATTTGGGTTTTTATTTGAATATATCAAATGAGTTGAAATATTCAAAAAAATTAAAGCATATTATTCATAAAACGTTATTTTTAATAAGGAGGAAAATCTATGAAAGCAAAAAAAGTAATGTGTATATTAATTTCATTTATTTTTGTTATTTCATTTACGGCATGTACAGGAGGTAATAATGCAAATAATGTAAGTCCATTTGAGAAGCATAATATTGATTACCCTGATGGATATATTACTGATGAAAGTGGTGCTTCAAGCTATAATGGCTTAGGAGATCATTTTAATTCTCAATATTTTAGCCATTTAGATTTTTATAATATGAATTCAAGTGATAACTTAACCATAATTCCTAATTTTAAAACATATCAGCAGACCACTGAATATACATGCGGAGCATGTGCAGCGCTTATGGTATTAAATTATTATGGCAATAATAAATATGATGAGATGACTATAGCTAAAATGGCAAATATAAGCGACAAAATAGGAGTTGGTCCAAAGGGAATTGCAGATTTCTTTAATCAAATAGGCTGGAATGTTAAAAGTTCTTTGGAATACAATGGAGAAAATACTTTTAATAATACAGAAGAATTTGAAAAATGGGTAATAGAGAATCTTTCTGCTGAGACACCAATAATGATAGACTGGATAGATTGGTGCGGACATTGGCAAGTAATTATTGGTTATGATACTATGGGTACGAAAGATAATTTCGGAGATGATGTTATTATATTAGCAGATTCTTATGATACAAGTGATCATTACCAGGATGGATATTACGTAGTACCAGCAGAGCGCTTTTATTACATGTGGGAGGAAGGATCTTGTACAGGTGAAGCTCCAAAAGCACAACCTTGGGTTATAGCTGAGCCGATAGAATAAAATAGTTTAAATTTTATTTAGACAATTAAAAATATAATACGGATACTGATTTTTAAATGTATAAATTTATCTTACAATTCATTAAGAACTAAACGTAAGTTTAAAGCGTCAATCAAAAATTGACGCTTTAATTATATCTTAAAGTTTACAATTTTTTATTAATTTTGTTATTTTTTATTTACTATTGACAAAATATTTATAATTAAATAAAATATAGTCGTATTTTATTTGATTTAGTTAGATTTAGTCAAATATAATTAAATGTTGTCGAATTATATATAAAAATATTGGTTTACATTTATAATGAATATGTTATATAGATTTATATTTTAAAGTTAGGGGTTTAATAGTGATCAGCATTGTAAAGAAATATAAATTAATTTTAATTTTTGTATTTATACCTATACTTATATTTATTTTTTCTTTGACTTTTGGAAGATATTTTATAAAGATCAGCGATTTAATTAACTTAATGGCAATTAGACTTAACAATAAACCACTTGGTGATTATGAAGTTATAAATACAGTTATTTTTAATATGAGATTACCTAGAATAATAGCAGCTTTACTAATTGGAGGTGCCTTGTCTGTTTCCGGAACTGTTTATCAAAGCATATTTAAAAATCCTATGGTATCTCCGGGAATTTTAGGAGTATCAAATGGAGCAGGTTTTGGGGCGGCTGTAGGTATACTTCTATCATTTGGATCAATAGGGGTTCAATTTACTTCATTCATTTTCGGAATATGTGCTGTTATGATTACATATTTACTTAGTTCAGCATTAAGTAAAAAAATAGGCGATTCTATTTTAATGTTAATTTTGTCAGGTATGGTTATCGGTACAATTTTTTCATCTTTAATATCATTAACTAAATATGTTGCCGATCCTGATGATGCGTTGCCGGCGATAACGTTTTGGTTAATGGGAAGTTTAACTTCCATTACAATGAAAGATAATTTAATAATTTCAATTCCTATAATTTTAGGGACTCTTCCCCTTGTGATGTTTAGGAATAAGCTTAATATATTAGCTTTTGGTGATGAGGAAGCACAAGCTTTAGGAGAAAATACAGAACGAGTAAGATTATTATTTATTATTTGTTCTACATTAATTACGTCAGCAGCAATATCTGTTTCGGGAATAATTGGTTGGGTAGGTTTAATAATCCCGCATATAACAAGAATTATAATAGGACCTAACAATAATTTATTAATACCCACATCAATAGCAATTGGAGCAAGCTATCTTATGATAGTAGATGATGTAGCAAGGACAATATGCAGTATAGAAATACCGTTAGGTATTTTAACCTCTCTAATTGGAGCACCGTTTTTTTTATATTTACTATTTCATAAAAAAGGAGTTTAAAATGAGATTAATAATAGAAAAATTAATGTGCGGCTATGGAAAGAAAAAAATAATTGAAAATATATCATTTAGTATAACCAATGGGGAATGTATATGTTTATTAGGACCAAATGGAGTAGGTAAGACAACTTTCTTTAAAACTGTTTTGGGTTTTATAAAACCATTAAATGGATCTATAACTTTGGACAATAAAGATATTACAAAATTATCACGTAAAAATTTTGCAAAAGTTATTGCGTATGTACCACAAGCACATAGTATTCCTTTTGCTTTTTCAACAATAGATGTTGTTGTTTCCGGCAGAAATGCTCACTTGGGAATAACTTCAAAGCCAACCCCTAAGGATTATAAGATTGCGCTGGAATGTATGGAAGAGTTGGGGATAGGTTATTTAAAGGATAAATTATATACACAGATCAGCGGCGGAGAACAGCAGATGGTTTTAATAGCCAGAGCCTTAGTACAAGAACCAAAGATATTAGTTTTAGATGAACCAACGTCAAATTTAGATTTTGGTAATCAAATAAGGATCCTAAATCAAATAAATATGTTAAAGAAAAAAAATATTGCGATTATTATGACCACTCATGCACCAGATCATGCTTTCTTATGTGGTACTAAAGTTGTTATATTTCAGAAAGGGAGGTTTGTTAATATTGGGGAACCTGAAAAAATAATTACCGAATCGTTATTAAAAGAAGTATATGGCGTTGATGTAAAAGTTCATAATTTATTAACAAATATAAATGAATCAAAAAAGATATGTGTACCATGTCTTGAAGCATTGTAAGAAGAAAGGAAAGACGAAAAAACTATGAAAAAATTATTGATTTGTATATTGGTTTTAACAATAATGGTTTTACCTGCATGTTCAACTAATAATAGTAATGATGATGCAAAAACTACTTCATCAGATGATAGTACATATGTAATTACAGATATGGCTGGAAGAGAAGTTGAAGTACCTAGTAATATTGATTCAGTATTATCAAGATGTCCGATAGGTACTATTATAATGTATACTTTGAATCCAGAAAAAATTGCCGGATTAAACTGGGAACCTACAGAGGTAGAGAAAGAATATTTATCTAAAGAATATTTGGAGCTACCTATGTTGTCAGGTTGGTATGCTAATGGGAAAACGGGAAATGTGGAAGAAATTCTTAAGGTATCTCCGGATATTATTTTCTCTAGTGGTACATCTGCTCAGGCAAGTATCGATCAAGCAGACGAAATACAAAATAAGTTAAATATTCCTGTTGTTATTATAGATACCAATTTAGATAAGCTGGAAGAGATGTATACATTTGTAGGGAAATTAGTAGGAGAAGAAAAGAGAGCAGAAAAGCTATCAAAATATACTAAAGAGCTTTTGGCAGATGTAGATAAAAAAGCAAAGTCAATAAAAGATGATGAAAAAGTAAAAGTTTATTATGCAGAAGGTCCAGAAGGATTATTGACAGATCCAAGTGGTTCAGAACATGCAGAAGTAATTGATTTAGTTGGCGGTATTAATGTTGCGGAAGTAGAAATTAAAAGTGGAATGGGAAGATCAGAAGTATCACCGGAACAATTAGTCGTTTGGAAGCCAGATGTAATAATTACTTGCCATGATCAGGGATTTGGCGGAGAAACAAATACTTATAATAATGTGTTGAAAGATAACAGATTTAAATCTTTGGATGCAATAAAAAATGAGAAAGTATACGAAGTTCCTTATAAACCTTTTAATTTCACGGATCGTCCACCATCAGTAAATCGTTTAATAGGAATTCTTTGGTTAGGAAATATATTATATCCTGATGTTTATGATTATAATATAGAAGATAAAATGGAAGAATTCTATAAATTGTTTTATAATGTTGATTTAACTGACGAGCAAGTAGATGATATTTTATCAACTTCAAGACTAAACTAAGGAAGGTGGAAACAATTTGAATAGTACTGATATTAAAGAGTTTCGTAAAACTGCAGAAGAAATATTTGCTCCTATATATCCTGTTATTGCTGATAATATTATCAAAAAGACAAAGGCTGATAAAGGCTTATGCATAGATATAGGTACCGGTACAGGTTGTTTAGGATTAGCTATAGCTAAAAAATTGCCGGATATGGAAGTTATTTTATCTGATATTTCAGAAGAAATGATAAAAATAGCTGATACAAATATAGAAAAGGCTGGAAATGGTAACAGAGTTAAAACTAAAAAAGGTAATGTCGAAGCATTACCTTTTCAAGATAGTATTGCAGATCTAATAGTCAGCCGTGGATCTATATTTTTCTGGGAAGATGTTTATAAAGGTATTTTGGAAATCTATAGAGTATTGAAACCGGGTGGATTTGCATATATTGGCGGAGGCTTTGGTAATGAAGAACTAACAGAAAAAATTAATGCTCAAATGGTGAAAAAAAATCCAAATTGGTTTGAAGAGAGAAAAGATAGAATTGGCGAAGATAGGCATAAATTTTTTGAAGAAACAATTAAAAGAGCTAAAATACCAAATTATGAAATAGAAAGAGGAAAAGCAGGTCTATGGATAATATTTCAGAAGTAAAGAATTGCTATATTTGCTCAAGAGAATGTAATATGTCTGAGAATCGAATAGGGGCATGTGGAAAATATACATTGAAAGATGGAAAGATTAAAGAAATTGCAGAAAATAAATATCTTGTCATCTGCGGAATTTCAATAGAAACAATGCCTATATTACATTTTCATCCAAAGGGGAAATTTCTTCAAATTACAACGATAGGGTGTAATTTTAATTGCCCAGGATGTGTTTCTTCGGTAATGGTAAAAGAATTAGGTCCTGATAGCAGTGCGCTTAAATATAAAACTCCGAGTGAAATTATAGAAACCGCAAAAAAAGAAAACTGCATAGGGATTTCTTTTGTAATGAATGATCCTCTTGCATCATATTTTACATTTTTGGAAGTTGCGAAAAAAGCAAAAGAAGCTAATTTGCTGGTGGGATGTTCCACTAATGCATATTTTACTGAAAAATCAGCAAATGAAATTGCTGAATACATTGATTTTATTAATGTAGGAGTAAAAGGCTTTAATGATGAATCGTATAAATTATGTGGTGCAAATGAAATCAAACCCGTTTTAGAAAATATAATAACTTTTTTTAATAAAGGTATTCATTTAGAAATCTCTTGTATGTATAAAAAAGGCGATAATGAAAATTTGGAAAAACTTGCAGTGTGGATGTCAAATTTAAACAAAGATATTCCCTTACAAATTATGAGGTATATACCACTGGAAGATGCTATAGTTGAATTGGAGCCTACAATAAATGAAGCAGAAAATTTGTGTGAAAAATTAAGCACTATATTGAATTATGTTTATTTGTTTAATACTCCGGGCACTAGATTTTTAAATACATACTGCCCTGAATGTAAAAATATTATAATTGAGAGAGATTTTTATGGACCAATGGGGGCTAAGGTAATTAATTCAACGACAAATTCAGCATGTTCAAAATGTGGAAATAAAATTTCCATAAAAGGATTAAAAGAGAGAGAGCCATTTAAAGAAGATGGTTTTAATGGAGGATATCCTTTTACAAGAGCATTGGAAATGATACAGGCCATTTTGATTACATCAGGCGTAAATAAGTTAAGTGATGTAGTAAAAGTTTGGGAAATTATCTTACAAGATAATGGTATAGAAAATTTACATGAAGATATTCAATTTCTTGATTCTTACTTATGTTCAATTGAGAAGTTCGCTGGTTATTGTGGAGCAGAAGAGAAGGCAAAATTGTTAGCTTCATATATGAGAGAAAAAATTAATGAAATTAATAAGAAGGTAGAGACTGTAAAAAATAAACCTCGTGTATATTATTGTATGGGAAAACCACTATTTTGTTTGAATGCAGGAAGATTTGAAAATCAGTTAGTTACGGCTGCCGGAGGTATTAGTGTCAATAGAGAAAAAAAGATAGACGGAAGACCCGGAAAATCTATTAGTGTTGATGAATTAAATGAATTGAATCCTGATGTTATATTCATTTCATCTTTTTTATCCAATAATATTGATGATTTTTATCGAGACTGTCTTGAAATGGGTGTTAAAGTTAATGCTGTGTATTCTAAACGTATATTTACTCATACTTTTCCAAACTGGGATTTTGGAAGCCCTAGATGGCTGTTGGGTTTAATGAACATAGCGAATATTTTACATCCTGATGTTTTTAAATACAATATGATGGATGAGGCACAAGAATTTTATAATAAATTTTATAAAACTGAATTTATACCTAAATCATTAAATTTATCATTTGGGAAACCTAATAATAATTGGAACTGGAAATAATAATTAATTTAAGGTTTAAAAGTATAAAAATAGCCGGGGTTGAATTGATGTGACCCCAATAAGTTAGACTCTATAGCGAAGTAGTATTTTTTACTGCTTCGCCATTTTTATGCTACTTGGCTGAGTCGATATTCAACAGGATTCATCCAAGATAGTTTTTGCTTGATTCTTTGATTATTATAATAATATATGTATTTCTCTATTGCATCCTTCAATTCTTCATAACTATAGTAAACGCAGCCATAATACATTTCTTGTTTCATCACTCCAAAAAAATTCTCCATTATTGAATTATCGTAGCAATTTCCTTTTCGTGACATACTTTGATATATACGGTTTGATTTAAGATTACTACTGTATGC
>NZ_AUFC01000012.1 GCF_000426305.1 Anaerovorax odorimutans DSM 5092
AACTTATGTAAAGGTAAAAGATCCAAGTCATGGAAGCGTAACGGTAAACACAGATGGTACATTTACATATACTCCTGATACAAATTATGTTGGAACAGACAGCTTTACATGGAAGGTAAATGATGGAACAGTGTATTCCGAAGAAGCAACGGCAACGATAACTGTAAATGAGGTAAATGATGCGCCAACGGTAAAAAACAGTACAAAGAATGGAACAGAAGATACGACAATGTCATTCACAGCAGCAGATTTTAATGGGGCAGAAATATATGCGGATGAAGAAAGTGATACATTAAGTAAAATACAGATTACAGGGCTCCCTGCTAATGGCAAATTGAAACTTAGTGAAACAGATATTACCCTAAACCAGGAAATAAACGCTGCTGATCTGGGAAGCATCAAGTTTGTACCAACGGCAGATTTTAACGGAGATACGAGTTTTACATGGAAAGCCAGTGACGGCAATTCATATTCTTCAGCAGCAACAATGACATTACATTTTGCAGCAACAAATGATATTCCGGGTGCCCCGTTAAATGTAACTGTAGTAGCAGGAAATGCACAGGTAACAGTTTCTTTCTCTACACCAACAGATAATGGAGGAACGCCTATTACAAAATATATTGTGACATCTGATCCAGCTGGAATTATAGCTGAAGGAACTTCCAGTCCCATAACGGTTACGGGATTAACAAACGGAACAGCCTACACTTTTAAAGTAAAAGCTGTAAACAGTGTTGGTACGGGATCGGAATCGGCAGCAAGTGCAACTGTGACTCCGCACGTAAGCAGCTCTGGTGGTTCATCAGGAGGATCATCAGGAAGAAGTGGCGGTGGAAGTACTTCAACAGAGTCGGGAGCAACTGCAACAGTTTTGGTGAATGGAAAAAGTGAAACTGTGGCAGAATCTACAACAAGCAAGGAAGGCGAAAAAACGGTAACAACTGTTGTTGTTAACGAAGCAAAATTAGAAGAAAAAATGCGGGGACAAGGAGACAATTATGTTATAACAATTCCAGTAAGCAAGTCCTCCGATGTGGTTGTAGGACAATTGAATGGTCAAATTGTCAAGAATATGGAAGAAAAAGAAGCGGTCTTAGAGATAAAGACTAAAAATGTAACATATTCGATTCCTGCCGCACAGATTGATATCAGTAGTGCCTCAGAACAAATTGGCAGCGAAATTCAGCTAAAGGATATTGTTGTTAGTTTGAGAGTTGCAGAACCAGCAGAAAAAACCTTAAAGGTGGTTCAGAGTACGGCTGACAAGAACAGTTATCAAATTGTTGTACAGCCAGTTCAATTTGAAATTAGCTGTACCAATGAAGGAAAAACGGTTGATGTTTCAAGATTCAATTCTTATGTAGAAAGAATGGTAGCTATTCCGACAGAAGTCGATCCAAGCAAGATTACAACAGGAATTGTCTTGAATGTTGACGGAACATTTTCGCATGTTCCTACACAAATCGTTGCAGTAGATGGGAAGTATTACGCAAAAATTAATAGTTTGACAAACAGTACATATTCGGTAATTTGGAGTCCTAAAACCTTTAAGGACGTTGAAAATCATTGGTCAAAAGAGGCGGTAAATGATATGGGCTCCCGATTAATAGCAAATGGTACAGACAGTGAAAACTTTTCTCCCAATAGAAATATTACAAGAGCCGAATTTGCATCAATCCTTGTAAAAGGACTTGGTCTGATGAGAACTGGAACAGGCAAAGATATTTTTGAGGATGTTTCAAAAAACAATTGGTATTATGATGCCGTATCCATTGCATATGAAAATGGATTGGTTTCAGGTGTAACGAAGAAAGAGTTCAATCCTGCCGAACAAATTACAAGAGAACAAGCAATGGTAATGGTAGCAAGGGCAATGAAATTAACAGGCATAAAGTATAATTTGACAGAGGAAGAAATCAACAAACAGTTAAGCAAGTTTATGGACAGTGATCTTGCTTCAAGTTATGCCGAGTCAAGTATTGCGGCTTGTATAGAGACTGGTCTTGTATCTGGTAAAAGTGATACTAAGGTTGCACCGAAAGACTATATCACAAGAGCTGAAGTAGCTGCAACCATTGAAAGATTATTGCAGAAATCAGGGCTAATTTAAAATGATTTTTTCAATACATATTGTCTGTGTCGATACATGTCGATATCAGGGTTCAATTGTGGTACTGTAAGTTTGTATTTTAACTCAACTTTAGGATTTTTCTTGTGCTCATCTATAATAAAAATTGAATAGTATACTTTTGCTTTATTTATGCTTTTAATTATGTTAAACTTACTACATAATCTGCGTAACTGACGGAAGTGGAATACCACAGGGGAGCGCAGAAATATTTGTAAGTCGACCGTCTGGGCAATCGTTTTAGATTCCCAGGCGGATTTTTTGTATGCGAAAAAAAGCTAAGGGTATAGTTGTTGATTTTTCTTTATTTTAGGGAGGTATAATCTATGAAGGAATATGAATTAAAATACGGATGCAATCCAAATCAAAAACCTGCAAGGGTTTTTATACAACAAGGCGAACTGCCAATTCAAATTTTAAATGGTAGACCGGGATATATTAATTTACTAGATGCATTAAATGCATGGCAACTAGTAAAAGAATTGAAAAAAGCTACAGGACTTCCTGCTGCAACTTCATTTAAACATGTCTCGCCTGCTGGTGCTGCTGTTGGAATTCCGCTTTCAGATGTAGAACGAAAAATTTACTGGATAGCCGATGATATGAAATTATCTCCATTATCAAATGCGTATGCACGGGCTAGAGGTGCAGACAGAATGTCTTCGTATGGAGACTTTATAGCGTTATCGGATACTTGTGATCTCGAAACAGCTAAAATAATTAAAAATGAGTTTTCTGATGGTATAATCGCTCCTTCTTATGAACCGGAAGCACTTGCTATTTTAAGCGGCAAGAAAAAGGGTAATTACTGTGTAATTCAGATTGATCAGAATTATATTCCGGAACATGTTGAGAGAAAAGATGTATTTGGTATAACTTTTGAGCAAGAGAGAAATGAACTCGTTATTAATGATGAACTATTTGAAAATATTGTTACAAAAAATAAAATCATTTCTGAACAGGCTAAACTTGATCTTACTATTGCAATGATTACGTTAAAATATACTCAGTCAAACTCCGTTTGCTATGCGAAGGGCGGGCAGGCTATTGGAATCGGTGCAGGACAGCAGTCAAGAATTCATTGTACCAGATTGGCGGGACAAAAAGCGGACAACTGGTTTTTGCGTCAGAATCCTAAAGTATTAAATCTACCTTTTAAAGATCAAATTAAAAGAGCTGAGAGAGATAATTGTATAGATATATATATTAGTGATGAATATATGGATGTATTAGCAGACGGAAATTGGGAGTATTTTTTCAAATTAAAACCGGAGGTCTTTACAAAAAAAGAGCGAGAAGCATGGCTAGGGCAGATGAAAGATATTTCATTAGCTTCCGATGCATTCTTTCCTTTTGGAGATAATATTATACGTGCTCATAAAAGTGGTGTAAACTATATTGCACAGCCGGGTGGATCTATACGAGATGATAATGTTATCCATACCTGTGATAAATATAATATGTTTATGTGTTTTACTGGAATCCGGTTATTTCATCATTGATTGAATTTATTAATGATATAAAAAATTTAAAGCTCTCAGAGAATATTTATTGAGGTTCCTTATTTATTAATGAAGAACTGTACCTGCAGAAAAAGAAAATAGTAAAGAAGTTTAAGATAATGATTAGAGTTATTGTATACATAATAGTATTTTTATGATATATGTAAGTTATAGTTCTGTTACAGCAAAAGTATGATTACATAGTAACAAATAAAAACAGAGGAGTAAATTTATGCAGGATATAAAAGTATTAATTTGGATGCTTCCAATTTTTTTCATCTTCCATGACTTTGAAGAAATAATATTTATGAAAACATGGTTTGAAAAAAATAAAGCGGATATACAACGAAAATATCCTAAATTAGCCAAAAAAGCATTGTCACATATAAATAACATAACTACATCTTCTTTCGCTTTTGCAGTATGGGAGGAATTTGTTCTGCTTACGGTATTGACATTAATAACCTATAAGTATGAAACTTATACACTTTGGTTAGGAATATTTTTTGTATTTACATTCCATTTAATTATTCATTGTGTTCAGGCAATTATGATGAAATGTTATGTGCCGGTAGTAGCTACTAGTATTATTTTACTGCCTCTTTGCTTTTATGTCATTAAAACATTCCTTTCTATATATTCAGTAGTATACATAAAACTTTTGGCGGTAGTTTTGATAGCGGCAGTTCTTATTATAGTTAACTTACTTGTTTTACATAAAGGAATGGAAATGTTTAGTAAATGGCAAAAAAATTTTTTATGTAATTAGTGAAATAAAAGAAAATTATAAGAGACAATGAAACTAGTAATATTAAGTTTTTATAATAAAAGCTACATTTCAAGCTTTATAAGCATAACATGTAGCTTTTTACCTTTTTACTAAGTTAATTTATTTTTTAAATATTTTATTAAAGAGGAGAATTGTTGACATATTGAAGACGTATTGCTATTTTCGTTGGACAGGTGAGAAAAAATTTTGGTAATCTGGCAAATTGATTTTTACTTTCATCTATCATGTAGGTACAGGTACTTGATGTACCTAAAAGACCAGAGCCTTCCATATCTATACCAGCAGATGTGATCTTACATGTTTTCATATAATACAGAACATCTTTTTTTATATCTTTCTCCATGTCAGAAAAGGCGGAAACCGCAGCTTTATGATATTCATCAATAGGATTAAGTCCGCCAATAATGCATAGGTGAATTCCGTTGCGTATGTTTTCCATAGTATATAGATAATCCGCCCAATGTTGATTGATAAAATAAAGGGTCAATTGTTTTTCTCCATGTTGAATTCCGTCTATACCAACGGTATTACAATAATACGTAAAAAGGGCAGGATCATAATCGCGCAGAAAATCCGGAGTACGAACATCCAAAAGAATTTCATCCCTATAAGTGGTAATTTGTTGTCGCTGAAGTTCTAAGATGTAGGCATATTTACTCAGCATATAACGTGCTTCTGCAGATTTCCCTTCTTCATATTTTTGTGCGCGCCGAATTTTCTTATTTAGTTTATCTGATCTAAGTTTATTTTCACAAAAATAATTTGAAAGAAGGGTATCTTCTTTGCTGATAAAAAAAGTACTTTCTCCCGGATCACCTTGCCTTCCGCTTCTGCCAATTAATTGTCTGTCAATTCGTGAACTTACATTAATTCCACAGCCTATTACAAATAGACCTCCAGCTTCTTCAACAAAAGTTTTCTCTTCTTCGGATTTACCTCCAAGTCGTATATCTACTCCACGACCGGCCATATTTGTTGAAATTGTTATTTTATAAGGCTTGCCCGCATTTGCTATGATTTCAGCTTCCTCCTCATCGTTTCTTGCATTTAAGACTTTATGAGGCAGATTGTTTGCAGAGAGCAACTTAGAGTATTGTTCTGATTCTTTTACACTTTGTGTGCCGATGAGAACTGGCTGACCTTTGTTGTGAGATATTTTTATTTGCTGAAGAATCAAATTTGTTTTTTCTTCCTCAGTATCACAGATGCGATCTTGATAGTCTTTTCTAATACATGAAATATGTGGAGGTATAACATCCACAGCAAGCCCATACATAGTTTTTAATTCTTTAGCCGAGGATATGGCTGTTCCTGTCATACCACATAGAATCTGATATTTTAAAAGAAAAAATTGTAAGGGTATGGAATTATATATTACTGTTTGATTGCGGTCTTTTAATTTTTCCTTCACTTCCACTGCTTGGTGTAAAGCAGCTGGGAATTTACGTGTAAGTGCTATTCTTCCTGTAGTTTGTTCTATTACAAATATTTGACCGTCTTTTATCAGATAATCTTTATCTTTTACAAGAAGGTATCGGGCTTCAACTGCAGCATTGATAAAAGTTAATGTATCGCCGTTTTCTTCTTTGAAAAGGTTATCAAGTTGCAAGGCATTTTCTATATAAGAAATGCCAGAATCAGTGAACCAGAAAGTATGCTTTGATGTATCATATATGATATCTTGGGGGTTCATATATTCAATAATTTCATCGATTTTTGAGATTTGTTCTGATTCAGACTTTGAATTGCCGGCTACCACAAGAGGAATTCGTGCTTCATCAATTAAGATTGAATCAGCTTCATCCACAAGAGCTACATCAAAGCATATAGAAAGTATATCATTTGAATCATTACACAAAAAATTTTTAAGGTAATCAAAACCAACCTGTTTTGCAGAAGCATATACAACATTACATGCGTATGCTTGTTTGCGTTGCATAATATTTGATTCTTCATGAATAAAGCTGCTTGAAAGTCGGCAAAATTCAAAAATATCTTTATTTAAATTATAATCACGTTTCGATAAATAGTCGTTAAAGGTAAGGATATGAACTTTCTTACCTTGTAAAGCAAGACAAGTGGCAGTCATCACCGCAGATAATGTTTTACCTTCTCCGGTGGGAAGCTCCGCAATATTACCCTGTGCCATGGAATAGGCTGCGGAAATTTGTGTGTCAAACAGTGTGAATCCGGTACATCTGGTGATTACTTCTTTTATTAAACTATAAAGAAGAGGCTGATTTGTTTTATCACAAGATTCAATGTTGGAAATCAGTTCCGAGGAATTAAGAGTACTCCAAGAAAACTGATTTACTTTAGATACAAAATCAGCGTACGGAAGAACACACTGTTTTTGAAACAGTGTTTTTTTCAATGTAATAATACTCCTTTGCTATTAAATTTTAACGAACGTACAAAGGAATATTTATTCTAGTTTACAGACCGTTCGGATTTGAAATAAGTGACCCGAATGAATTTGAAGATTAGCAGCCTTAAAGAAAGTTTGTAAAATAATAATTGGAAGTAAGAGCAAGATTATAGGAAATAGTAATACCATTGACAATGCTATTATTGTGAGAACATATAACAACCCGTTCAATATACATTCTTTATTGCTTCTCATTTGCTTTCTCCCAAGTTTTACTGTGTTATTTTTAGTATATCATAGTACCTGATATAGTTCAGTAAAATTATTAAAATATTATATAGTGTTTATATTTATTTTAGATAAATGAATCATATGTTATAATGATTTCTATGATTGATACAGTGTTGCTGCAAGGTAGGAATCATTGAATCGTGTCTGCAGTTATAAAGCGACTACAGAATGTGGAAACATTAAGAACCCCCATGGGGGGATAAAATATGATAAAATAATTGTCTAAGATATAAATTGTTTTTTTATAGGGATTTAAAATTTTGATAGTATGGTTGAAAAGGGTAAAGATTAATACCTTTAATCAATATGTTTTATAATGATAAGAAATCAGGAATAAATTAATATTTAATTGAGGGATAGAGAATGAAAGTTAAATTAAAAGAAATTAATCTGCTAAAATGTCATGACAGTAAATTTCAAGCAATCAGTTTTGCAATACTTGCGGCACTATTGTATGGAATAAGTTCACCAGTATCTAAGGTTTTATTAGTTGAAATACCTCCTACTCTGATGGCTGCTTTGTTATATCTAGGTGCAGGAATAGGTATGCTTGGTGTTAATTTATACAAAGTAGCAACAAAAAAAGAACAGCTTGAAGCTCGAATGACAGTCAAAGAGATGCCATTTATAGTAGGTATGATTGTTTTAGATATGGCAGCTCCCATTTTTTTAATGTTAGGACTTACGATGACAACTTCATCAAATGCATCGCTACTTAATAATTTTGAAATTGTTGCGACATCTTTGATAGCACTTTTTATATTTAAAGAAACAATTGGAAAAAGAATGTGGTTAGCAATAATACTAATTACAATATCAAGTATGATTTTATCGGTGTCAGATTTCAGTAGCTTATCGTTTTCATTTGGTTCACTCTTTGTATTACTTGCGTGTATATCTTGGGGATTTGAAAATAACTGTACTCGAATGTTATCTTTAAAAGATCCTCTTCAAATTGTTGTAATCAAAGGCTTTGGTTCTGGCTTAGGTTCATTAATCATTTCTTTTGCTCTCAATGAGTCAACTTATAATTGGTTATATATTGTTTATACCTTATTATTGGGATTTGTGGCTTATGGTTTGAGTATCTTTTTATACATCAAAGCGCAAAGAGAATTAGGTGCAGCAAGGACAAGTGCTTATTATGCAATGGCACCTTTCATTGGTGTGGTTATTTCATGGATTTTCTTGAATGAACCTATAACAACTACTTTTATTTTAGCACTTTTGATTATGCTGACAGGCACATATTTTGCAGTTTCAGAAGATCATAATCATAGGCATGTACATTTAGAAGAAGTTCACAATCATAAGCATAATCATTATGATGGTCATCATAATCATACGCATGACTATGAAATAACAGGAGAGCATTTTCATGAACATACTCATGAAAGAATTGAACATTCCCATGCTCATTTACCGGATTTACATCATAGACATTCGCATTAATAACATCCACATTAATAATATACACACATTGTCTATGTTTGTTAGCGGTTAAAATTCAATCAGAATAATTTATAAAAAATGCTTCTTATTATGAAATATATTGACTTTTAAAATTAATATTTATATTAATACGAATATGTTATATGGAGATATTATATTAATTTTTTACGTTTATTCATCTTCAAATGCAGTTTCATTCATTTCGGGAAAATCCAATAATTCAGAGATAGTCATATCCAAACCTACAGCTAATTTATGAAGTGTTTTTAGCTTAGGATTCTTTGTTGTCCCCCTCATCAAATTATCCACAGTAGATTGTGTTATACCTGATAAAGTTGCAAGTTTATTAATAGTAATATTCCTATCAGCACATAATTCTTTTAATCTTTTAATAATAGCATCAGAATAGGTCATATAATCCTCCTTAACTTTGTACGGTTAAGAAGAGTATAGAATGTTTTATAAATAAATATTAACGGTATAAGGTTGACTAGAAGAATATAATATGATAAATTAACCGTATAACGTTAATTAAAGGTGAAAATATGAAAATTAAGAGAAAAGTTTTTAAGAATTATAATATAAAAGATAAGGAAGAATATTTATTTTATAAAAAGTTGAAAAATGAAGAAAACCGTAAAGAGGTATATAATCAATTTGAGGAAGAAGTATGTAAGTATGATATAGAACATCTTGTCAGACTTCTTGATTATGCAAAGGAATTAGTCAGTGAAGCTGAAAGTATATATACTGAGATAGGAATAGAAATATTTTTTTTAATTAAGCAAGATAGGATAAAAAAATTTAAGAGTTTACAAAGATTAAAAAATGTAAAAAAATAAAAAGTCAAAATTTATTAATAAAATATATAATTCCTTTATTCTTTGTTTAAAATAACGGATAATTTATTAAATTTATCTTTATATAAGTGGTTTTACTTTTATTGACAATCTTATATTAGGTACTGTAAACTATTGATATTATAAAATTTTCGGTTACTTTCGGTTATTAAGAAATTGAGATAAATAGGGAGTGGAATTTATGAAAATTGTTGTTCTAGACGGTTATACAACAAATTCAGGTGACTTATCCTGGGATAAAATTAATAAATTAGGCGAATTAATTGTTTATGAAAGAACTTCTCCTCATGAAATTGTAGAGCGAGCAAAGGATGCTGAAGTAATTATACTCAATGCAGTTACACTTAATGTAGATGTTTTAAAGCAATTACCAAAACTAAAGCTGATTTCTATTTTGGCAACAGGATATAATAATGTGGATCTTTTAGTGGCGAAAGCACAAGGGATAGCTGTATGCAATACTCCTACATATTCAACCGAGGCTGTATCTCAGCATACGATTGCACTTTTGTTAGAAATTACAAATAACGTTGCCTTGCACAGTAATTCTGTTCATAATGGTGCTTGGCATAAATGTCCTGATGATTGCTTTTATATAAAACCTCTTACTCTTTTGGATGGAAAAACCATGGGGATTATTGGTTACGGAAATATTGGGAAAAGGGTTGGAAGAATTGCAGAAGCCCTTGGAATGAAAATCATACCTTATAGTAAAGATCCGGAGGCGGCAATTAGAGCGGATGTTATAAGTTTACATTGCCCTGTTACTCGTGAAAATCAGCGATTCGTTAATTCAGAGTTTATTTCAAAAATGAAAGATGGTGTAATTTTTTTGAATACTGCTCGGGGAGAGCTGGTTGACGAATTAGCTCTGTTTAATGCTTTAAAATCAGGAAAAATTGCAGCTGCAGGCGTAGACGTTTTAAGGACTGAACCTCCAAAAGCAGATGTGAATTGTACTCTTATGGAAGCTCCAAATTGTTTTATCACACCTCATCATGCATGGATGCCTATTGAAACAAGGCAATTACTCCTTAACATTGCATATGAGAATATTAAAAGTTTTATAAATGGAGATACGTTAAATCGTGTTGATTTATAGTTAACAATAGGCAAGATTTTTTTATTTTATTTTTATTAAACTTTTTTATTAGATATAAGTTTTTGTTTCTTATGAGTATCTATAAAATAAAGTGAAGAAATTGAATAATTCCTCAAGTATTGAAAAATTTAATGATTTTACCCTAATTTGTCCTAAATTAAATAATTGTCAATGCCTAGCTCTAGAGATCCTTAAGACTAGGTTGAAACAAAATTTAAAGCCTTAAAAACTTGTATAATTAAAGTGCATTGGAAAGGAAAAAAGCATATGCAATACCAATATACCCCATACATATGGTCTTTGATTGCCTCAGCTTTTGTCACATTGTTACTTGGAATATATGCGTTTACGAGACGAAAAAATGCGAAAGGTGCCATGGGTTTTATGCTTAGTATGATTACATTGACTTTATGGTCGTGTACTAATGCACTTGAGATGTCAGCTGTGGACTTAACAACAAAGCTTTTCTGGTCAAATATGCAGTATTTTGCCTACTGTTATTCACCTGTAACCCTTCTTGCTTTATGTATGGAATTTACAGGGTATGACAGGTGGATCAAAAATAAAAAAATTTTATTTATTGCAGTGGTTCCTACAATTATTATTTTTCTTGTATGGACTAATGGTCTGCATGGTTTAATGAGGTATGATATACATATGGATTACAGTGGTCTATTTCCGACTATGGGGAAAAAATATGGCTATGCCTTTTATGTTCATGCCATTTATTCTCATGTTTTAAATTTACTTGCATGGGTTTTACTTATTAAGGCTGTTTTTTTGAATAATACTGTCTATAGGAAACAAGCTGCTGCACTTTTTTGGGGATTAAGTTTAATTATAGTGCCTAATATGATGTATATATTAGGCTTTGGTCTCTCATTTGATTTGACGCCAGTGTTCTTTGGTCCGTCTGGAATGATTGCAGCATGGGGCATTTTTAGGTACAAGCTGTTTGAAGTAATACCTGTAGCTCGTGCGACTGTAATTGAGACTATGGATGCAGGCGTTATGGTATTAGATTTGCAAAATCGAATATTGGATATTAATCCTGCTTTAGAAAGAATTGTTGGGTATACTGCTTCAGCAGCTTGTACAAAGTTGGTAGGAGAAGTATGTCATAGAATTCCTGAGATTGCAAGAGCTTGTGTTGATAGAGCCACTACTCATGGAGAATTTTCAATAAATATTAATGGAGAAGCAAAGACTTATGAGATACTACTCTCTCCTCTTACAGATAAAAAGAATATATTCATAGGCAGGCTAGCAGTAATTTATGACATAACTGAAAAAAAGCTGGAGCAACAAGAATATTTGAAACAGCAGCAAAAACTTGCTGCTACTGAGGAACGGGAACGGCTTGCCCGGGATATGCATGATAATTTGGGACAAGTATTGGGTTTTATTAATCTTCAGGCACAAGGGATCAGGCAAGAGCTAACGAAAGCAGATGTAAATATTGTGACGTCTAAATTGGATAAACTGGTTACTGTAACACAATCAGCACATGAGGAGATAAGAGAATATATTCGCAAAACCCGTAATACAGAATTTATGAAAACTGATTTTATCGAGGTATTAAAAAAGGATATATTGAATTTTGAGAGGCAATGGGGGATTAGGGCAAAACAGGATTTTCACGGAGGACTTATAGGAGAAAAAATAAAAACAAATATACAAGTTAATATCCTTAATATTGTTAAAGAGGCTTTAAACAATATAGGTAAGCATGCTAAAGCAAAAAATGTATGCATTTCTCTTTTGTTTTCACAGGGTCAGCTAAGTATTATAATAGAGGATGATGGAGAAGGATTTATTGTTGGTTCGTATCAGAATAACAAAGATGAGAACAAGTTCGGGTTAAATATCATGAGGGAGCGGGCAGCTGAAATAGGGGCTCAAATCTCTATAGAATCAATGATAGGAATGGGAAGCAGAGTAACCTTATGTTTTCAAGTTAGGAGGAGTATAAATGAAATTAATGCTGGTAGATGATCATCCTTTATTTTTGGAAGGGCTCCAATATCTTCTTGAAACCTATGGGATAAAAGTTTTGGGGGTAGTCAATAACGGCAGGGATGTACTTGCCAAAGCAAGGATTTTAAAGCCCGACATTATTCTAATGGACATAAAAATGCCTGGATATAGCGGAATAGATGCTTTGAAGCTGATTAAGGCTGAGATGCCGGATATTAAAATCGTAATGCTTACTGCATCTGAGGAAGATGAAGATCTTTTTGATGCAATCAAATGTGGAGCATCAGGATATTTAATAAAAAATACCAACGCTAAAGTACTTGTGAATATGCTGTATGATCTGGAGAAGGGGGAAGTCCCGCTTTCTCCGGGTCTTGCAGCCAGACTGTTAAGAGAATTCAGGCATAATGGATTATCTGATGAGTTCCCTCGAAATTTATCAAGAAATCATAAAAATGAGCAATTGACTGGAAGACAAATAGAGGTATTGGAGATGGTAGCGAAAGGGAGTACTTATAAAGAAGTAGGAGATTCTTTGGGACTTACCGAAAGAACGGTAAAGTATCATATGGGAAGAATCATAGAACTATTGCATTTGGAAAACCGAGCACAGGTGATTGCCTATGCAGCTCAAATAGGGCTTATAGAGGATAAGGGAACTGGTTGCTAAGAATTAAAGCTTATTATGTTAACTGTTAGATAGTACAGTCTATGTTTTAAAGACTGTACTTTTTATTTTTTTTGGACTGTACTCAGGTACATTGTAAGAAAATAATGAAAACGATATAATAACATCTGTTAACGATAATTTAAAGAAGAAGGTATGATACCATGATGTTTTTGCATGAAGAGATTTATCTATTAGAATATGAAAAATCTTCAAATAAAAAGCTTTTTTATGCACCTATTCGAGGATATGCAGAACTAATTGATCAACAAGATGCAGAAGTGATTGAACAGGGTAATATCTTTTCAATGGAAGATTTAGATAAAAACGATAATGTAAGAAAATTGATTCAAGGTCTTAGGAAGATACCTTTAAAAGACTTAGATATTATGCAAAAAGGTTTTCCCATCTTGAATATTGATTTTTCAAATGGCTGTAATATGAAATGTATTTATTGTTATGCAGATCGTGGAGAGGGTAGTATTAAGTACCAGAAAAAAGAAAATATTGATTTGATTATATCTGCATATTTTAATTATTTACAGCAACAGGCAAATTTTCTAGAAAATGAGGTTTGCTATATTACGTTTTCAAATAATGCGGAACCTACTTTTTCACCCGATTTACTAATATATACAGTGGAAAAAATTAGGGAAACGGCTTTAAGATATGGCTTGAAACCACTTTTCTCAATGCCCACAAATGGTGCATTTGTCAGTGATATAAGAAGTTTTATCATAAAAAATTTTGATCGTATTTCACTTTCCTTTGATGGGTTAGAATCTATACAAAACGAACATCGTCCTTTTTCTGATGGGAGCCCTTCATATGAAATTGTATACCAAAACGCGAAAGTACTGTATAACAGTGGTATAAAGATAGGGTTTAATGTAGTTGTAACTGCAAAAAATTTAAATAGCTTGAAAAATACCGTAGATTATTTTCACCAAAATTTTTCCGGAACAGAAATATCCTTTAGCCCGGTTAATTTAGCAGGAAGAGCATTAAAAGAACAAAGGAATTTAATGATAGATCATTCATTGTTTCAAAGCAGGCTGATAGAAGCGATAGACTATGCAAAAGAAACGTCTATTAAAATTCTTGATAAAGATATGCAGAATTATCATATACCTAGAAGACACTACTGCACGTCCACAGCCAGACCTAATTGGAATGTAAATTTAAAGGGAGAAATCTTTGCTTGTATGGAATCCAAAATCGAGGCAATGAAAATAGGTGAAATTAACTTTAATACCCATGAATTAAGACTTTGTTACGATAATATTCAGGCTTTAAAAGCATATTCCGTAGCCCAAAACGGTAAGTGTATTAATTGTTTTGCAAAATACCTTTGTGCAGGAGGCTGCAAGGTAAGAAATGAAAAGACATCCAAAAACTGCAATGATATTCGCTTAAAATGTTTGCACTTGATTAATCAAGTTTATGAAGAAGAACAGTGGTTTAGTAAAGGGCAGACTTTATTTAAAATTGAACGCGGAAGAGGCGTAAGGAGGTGATAAAATGAGCGATTCTATTAAAAAATTAATTAAAAAACTTCAAAATGATCAAGAAATGGCTAATAAATTTAAGGCATGCAAGAGTACTGCAGAGCAAGCAAAGTTAGCAAATGATCTGGGATTCCAGGTTACTGCTGCAGAATTTGAAAAGCTGAATCAAAACTTATCAGATGAGCAGCTGGATCAAGTGGCAGGCGGATCATGTTTTCTAAACATTGCAATCGGTTAAAGAATGAGCACACATTTGTGTGCTTATTCTTTAGCGCGGTTATATGAAAAAAATCGTAATCATAAAAGTTATTAATATCTAGGAGGAAAGGATGAAATTAATTTTTGTTTATACCTTAAAATGTAATGCAGAATGTCAAATATGCTGTTTCAATTGCGGTCCTGATAAAAATGAAAAAATGGATTATGAGATGGTATCAGATTGCATTAAACAGGCTGCTAAAACTAAAGCATTTGAAGAAATCAGTTTTACTGGTGGGGAAGCACTTCTTTATAAAGATGAAGTGGAAGATTTAATTGAGCTTAGCAGCAGATATCATTTTAAAACACTTTTAACAACAAATGCATTTTGGGCAGAAAGTATTGATAGTGCATATGAAATGCTATATGAACTTAAAAAAAAGGGATTATCCATATTAAGTGTAAGTGCAGATGAATTTCATCAATCTTTTATTCCAAACAAATATATTGAAAACTTAATAAAAGCCAATGATAAAATAAAAATTCCTATTTTTTTTCAAAGCTTGATTACGAAAAAAACAGCTCAGGAACATCCATTAGCTATAAAATATCCTCAATATACCTGGCGTAAAGGATTATGCCAGCCAGTAGGGAGAGCTGCAGAAACAATGCCTTGGGATGATTATATATATGATGATTATGATGGAAAATGTATCTATGCAAATACTATAACAATCATGCCCGATGGAGCATGCTATCCATGCTGTAGCCAGGGATTGAGAATGGATAATTTAAAAATTGGGTCGGTATGTAAGCAAACACTGGAAGAAATAATTAAGGAAAAAGAGCAGCATAAGTTTACTAAAGTAATGGTTTACAGAGGACCTGAATGGCTGAAAAAAATGGGAGAGAGCCAGGGATATAAGCTTTCAGATCCTAAAAGCAGCTATGTTTCACTTTGCCATCTATGCCATGAAATAAGCAAAGATCAAGTCTATCTTGAAAAAATGAAGGATATCATTTCAGAAACAGCTTATCAGATCAGCTATTCACAATTACTGAAAATAAAGGAAGGACAGTGAGGTTATGCGAAAAAAAATGACAATGTACCGTATAATCATTTTTTGTATGCTTATTTGCCTTTTATTAACAGGCTGTTCAAAATCAAAAAAAAATAATGAAATAATTATAGGAGTAGCATGGCCGTTTGATACAAGTAACAATTTATTCAGTGAAGGGATAGAACTTGCCACTAAGGAGATTAATAACAGTGGAGGTATTAACGGTAAAAAACTTAAACTTATTAAAAAGGATGATGGAGCTGAAGTCACAAAAGGTATGTCAATAGCCCAGTCTTTTGCAGAAAATAAAGATATTCAGGCAGTGATTGGTCACGATAATTCTTTTATATCGGTTCCTGCTTCTGCCATTTATGAGAATGCAGGGCTAGTCATGCTGTCTCCGGCATCTACAGCACCAGATCTTACCCAAAATGGATATAAGCATATTTTTCGAGATATACCAAGTGATGATGAAATAGCAAAACAACTAGCGGTTTACCTTGCCAAAGAGGGACATCGGCGGATGGTTATTTATTATTCTGATGATTCTTATGGCTATGGTTTGGCCGATTCATTCGAGGATCAAGCAAATATACAAGGGATAACGATTGTAGATAGATTTAACTGCTATACAGGTTTAGAAGATTTAAGGCGCTTAAATGAAAGATGGCAAGCTTATGGTGCAGACGGGATTTTTATAGCTAATACGCTGTCAGAAGGAGGGCGGTTTATTTATGATGCCGGTCAAGTAGGAATTAAGGGACCTTTTGTAGCCGGAAATTCGTTGGACTCTCCTTTGCTTTTAGAGATTGGGGGCAAGGCAGCAGATGGTACTATTATAGGTTCAGTATTTAATCCTAATATAAATCGTCCGGAAGTGAAAAAGTTTATAATAGACTTTTCAAAAAAATACAAGAAGATGCCGGATTCCTACGCTGCTTTGGGATATGATGCAGTAAAAATGATAGCTGCTGCTATTAAAAATTCTGATTTGGATAATCGCTCTACAATTGCAAACGAATTGATCAATTTAGGTAACTGGTCTGGTGTAGCAGGCATCCATAAATTCGATGAACAAGGAAATGATATTGGAGATTTAGTAGTGATTAAAAAATTACAAGATGGAGAATTCAAATATATAAAGTAGTTTCTAATTGCCAATTAAAGAATTTATGAATTTATAAAAATTAAGTTTTTATAATATCTGTAAAATGGAGGTGCGAAAAGATGAGCGGGAATTTATTTAGAGAAGTATCCTTAGATAGACTTTCATCTCCGGAACAGCTAGACGAATTGATAAAAGTAACTTCACCTAGAGCTTGGCTTGCATTGATAGCTATTGGGTTTATTCTAGCCAGTATTGTGGTCTGGGGATTTGTAGGAGATATTCCTACAAAAATAGAAGGGCAAGGAATTCTTCTTAATAATGGAGGCGTATTTTCTGTCATACATGACACCTCTGGGCAGGTTGTTGATGTAAGATTTAAAGTCGGGGATATGGTTAAGAAAGGTGATGTTATAGCAAGAATCGAACTGCCCCAACTTGTTACAAAGATCAATAGTCAACAAGATATAATTAGCGAAATGAAAGAAAATCAACAAACCGGTTCGCCTGAATATAAAACAGCAAAAAATCAAGTAATAGAACTTAGGGAAGAACTGGATCATAAATCTCAGATTATTTCACAAATTAACGGACGTATTTTAGAGGTAAATATAAAAAAAGGAAGCATCATTCAACCGGGGCAGGTTCTTGCTACGGTGGAGCCATATGGTGAAACGGTTAAGATGGAGGCGGTGCTTTATGTTCCTGCAGAGCAGGGAGGAGAAATCCTGCCAGGGATGAAAGCTCAAATATCTCCTACAATAGTGAACAAAGAAGAGTATGGTTTTATGATAGGAAGAGTTATTTCTGTCTCAGAGTATCCTGCTACAACTGAAAGTATGATGCAGACTCTTGAAAATAAAAATCTAGTTTCTATGTTGGAGGGGAAAGGCACTACTATAATGGTTTTAATTGATTTGATTCCTGATGATAACACTGAAAGTGGGTATAAGTGGTCATCTAATAAGGGACCTTCTATATCTGTTAATAGTGGTACGATTATTCAGGGTTCAGTGATTACCAATAGGGAAAAACCTATAAGCAAGGTAATACCTCTTTTTAGCAGTCAAGATAATTAAAGGGGGAGGCAACATGGTAAAAAAAATCCGAAGAGCTAAAGTTCCAACTGTACTTCAGATGGAAGCAGTGGAATGCGGAGCAGCCTCTCTGGCTATGATTTTAGCCTATTTTGGCAAATATATACCGCTGGAGGAACTAAGGATAGCTTGTGGAATATCTCGAGATGGCAGTAAAGCCAGTAATGTGCTGAAAGCAGCCAGAAAGTATGGATTGAATGCCGAGGGTTATCGGAAGGAGCCGGAGTCTTTAAAGGAGATGCAAATGCCGGTGGTTATTCACTGGAACTTTGAGCATTTTCTTGTACTAGAAGGTTTTCATAAGGGAAAAGTTTTTTTAAATGACCCTGCTTCAGGCAGCAGGGTTGTTACGGAAGAAGAATTTAACCGATCTTTTACAGGGATTGTTTTGTCTTTTACGCCAACTGACCAGTTTAAAGAAGATGGGAAAAAGCCTAACATTATCTCTTCTTTAAGAAAACGGCTAAAAAATTCAAAAATAGCGTTGGTTTATGTGATCCTTGCAGGAATAGCTCTGGTAATTCCTGGATTGGCTATTCCTGTATTTTCAAGAATTTTTGTAGACGATATTTTATTAGGAGGAAAAGACTCATGGATCGTTCCACTATTATTAGGTATGGGAGTAACGGCGGTCTTAAGAGGATTTTTAACATGGCTTCAGTGCCATTACCTGCTAAGATTAGAATTTAGAATTGCTTTAACAACTTCAAGCCAGTTTTTATGGCATATTTTAAGGCTGCCCACAGAGTTTTTTTCTCAGCGGTTTGCAGGGGATATAACTTCTAGGATACAGAGTAATGACAGGGTTGCGAAACTTTTGTCAGGACAGCTAGCTACCACAGCTTTGAATTTTATTATGATTATTTTCTATTTTATTTTAATGCTTCAGTATAATGTAATATTAGCTTTAGTAGGGGTAGTTATCGCTTTGATTAATGTTTTCTATTTAAAATTTGTTTCATCTAATAGAGTTGATCAGAATCGTAAGCTATTGAAAGACAAAGGTAAATTATTGGGCACGGGAATGTCTGGATTGCAAATTATAGAGACTTTAAAAGCTACAGGTTCAGAATCTGATTTTTTTGCAAAGTGGTCAGGATATCAGGCTAAAGCATTAAATTCAGAACAAAAATTGGGCGTATCTTCTCAATTTTTGACAGTTTTTCCCACCTTCCTGACAGGTATAAATAACGCTATTATACTGGCTTTGGGTGGTTTTTTTATCATGGACGGGAAAATGACTATTGGTATGCTGGTTGCATTTCAAAGCCTTATGACAAGTTTTATGACTCCTGTTACAGAAATCGTAGGATTAGGTGTGCAGCTTCAAGAAGTGGAAGGGGAAATGAATCGTTTGGACGATGTATTAAAATATTCCGTTGATCAGGAGACCGAGGATGAGGAGAAAGAGATAAATTCCTATAATGGAGAAAAGCTAGAGGGATATATACAGCTTAATCAAATAACTTTTGGATATAGCTCTTTAGAACTACCACTAATAGAAGATTTTAGTTTATCTCTTAGTCCAGGATCCAGAGTAGCACTTGTTGGTGGTTCAGGCAGCGGAAAATCCACAATTGCAAAAATAATAGCTGGAATTTATAAACCATGGTCTGGTGAAATACTTTTTGATTGTCAGCCCCGTACATCACTTCACAGATATGTCATTAATAATTCTTTAGCAATGGTAGACCAAGAAATCAATATGTTTCAAGGAACGGTGCGTGACAATATTACTTTGTGGGATGAGACTATCTCAGAAATTGAAATAATTCGTGCAGCTAAAGATGCATGCATTCACGATGATATTACTGCCAGGATGGGAGGATATGACAGTTATGTAGAAGAAAATGGTAAAAACTTCAGCGGTGGACAAAGACAACGGTTGGAGATTGCCAGAGCTTTAGTGCAAAACCCAGCAATTATTATCATGGATGAAGCTACTAGTGCGCTTGACCCTGTAACGGAAAAAATAGTGGATGAAAATATTCGGCGTAGGGGTTGTACATGTGTTATAGTAGCTCATCGTTTAAGTACAATTCGCGATTGTGAAGAAATCATCGTCATAGAGAAGGGAAAAATTGTGGAAAGGGGTACTCATGAAAAATTAAAAGACAGTGCCGGAATTTACGCAAAGCTGATTCAAACAGGTTAATTAAAATTAAAGCAGGTGGGTAAATGAAGATTTTTGATTATTTTAATAAAGAAGGCAGTATTATTTATATTGATGGTAATAAACCTCAAATTTTAGATGATGACAGTTATGTATGGATTGTTGGACAAGGAAAGGTTTCAGTTTTCTTAACCACATTAAAACAGGATAACATAACAGGGGTAAAAAAATTCTTGTTTGAAGCAAAGCAGGGAGATTTACTTTTTGGTGTTATTCCTGAAGATTCCTTGAATAAAAAGATTTTTTTGGTTTCAGGGCTAGCTGGGTCTAGCCTGATACGACTTGAAGTAAATCGGCTTAAAGCACTATTATCAGAATCAGAATCATCAGAAGAAGTTATGGCACTGGTTCGCAATTGGCTTAACACTTTGGATAAAATCAATGAAATAGAAGATGGGACACCATGTGAAATTGATACTAAAAAAGAAGCGAAATTGAATGAGCTTGATTATGTCAATAATCCTTTGATTATGAAAGCTTATCACAGCCAGGTTCTTCAGTCAGCAATTAATTTATGTGAAAAACAAAATTTGACTGAAAAAAAACGTCTTCAAGAAAAAGTAAAATTTGACAAAAGGTTAATGGAAAATTCAATATTAAAACTTTCATCAATTAACCAAAAAAACAAAAAAATCGGTTTTGAGGAACAAAGCGGAGATAACCTGTTTGATGCATGTAGATTGGTAGGTCAGAGTATGAAAATCAAGATTGCTATGCCTGCTGAAAACAGGGCTAATAGAAAAAGTGAAGATTACTTGGAGGATATTGCCAGGGCTTCACGTATTCGAATAAGACAAGTGACTTTAAAAGAAGGATGGTATAAACAAGATGCAGGAGCTATTCTAGGTTATATGAAAGAAGATGACAGACCTATTGCTTTAATACCTGAATCGCCTTCTAGATATATATTACATGACCCTATGCTTGGAGTAAAAAAACTGGTTGATAAGGAGACTGCAGAAAAAATCAAATATTTTGGTTTTGTTTTTTATCGTCCACTTGAAAATAAGAAGATCACATTTTGGGATTTTTTATCCTTTGGTCGTAAAAGTTGTTGGAAATTGGATTTGGTGATGGTAGCAGTGATGGGAGTTCTTGGAGGTATCTTAGGGACTGCAATTCCTCTGGCAACAGGTATTGTTTTTAATAGCATTATTCCTGAAGGGGAAAAAAGTCAGATGTTGCAAATTGTTTTTTTCTTGGGAGCAAGTGCGTTAGCGGCTATGATTTTTCAATTTATGCGTTCTCTTGCAACCCTGCGCGTGGAGGGTAAAATGGAAGGCTCTCTTGAGGCTTCCATTTGGGATCGACTACTCAGCCTTCCTGTACCGTTTTTTAAGCAATTTTCTGCAGGAGAGCTTGCCATGCGGGCTATGGGTGCCAGCCGGATACGTATGATCCTTTCCGGAGTTACTTTAAATACTATTCTTTCTGGTATTTTTTCTATATTTACATTTGTGCTGCTTTTTTTCTATGATATTAAATTGGCACTCATATCTGCGGTACTGGCAGTGTTAGCCATGCTTGTTATGGGTTTATTAGGGTACTGTCAGATGCGATATGAGAGTAAGGTACTGGAAATTTCCAATAACATTTCAGGCATGATACTGCAGTTGATAGGAGGAATCAATAAGTTTCGGGTAGCAGGAGTGGAACGAAGAGCTTTTCATAGATGGTCAAAAGAGTTCGGTGAGCAATGGAGATTGACCATTAGGAAAGAGACTCTGGCAAACTGGCTGGCGACATTTAATGCATTTTTCCCTATTTTATCAAGTATGGTTATTTTTTATAAAATGACAGGGTTAACAGGTGATTTGTCTCCAGGGAAGTTTATTGCTTTTAATGCAGCCTTTGTTAATTTTATGTTTTCCATGGCTTCTTTATCAGAAGCTTTAATTTGCGCAAATATTGTTATTCCACTCTATCAAGGGATGAAGCCTATTTTGGAAACTTTACCTGAATATGATGATACTAAAATAAATCCGAAACCTTTGACAGGTTCTATTGAAGTCAGTCACATTTCTTTTCGCTATAAAGAAGAAGGTCCTTTAATACTGAAGGATATTTCTTTTCAAATTAACGAGGGGGATTATGTTGCTTTAGTTGGTACGTCAGGATGTGGTAAGTCAACTTTGCTCAGAGTTCTGTTAGGGTTTGAAAAACCGGAAACAGGAAAGGTTTATTACAATGGACAGGATTTATATAAAGTGGATGTACGTGCCGTACGCAAACAGCTAGGTGTGGTGCTTCAAAATGGGCAGCTTATGTCAGGAAATATATTCAGTAATATTGTGGGGGCAAATCCTTACTTGACAATGGATGATGCCTGGGAAGCTGCCAAGATGGCTGGTGTTGATGAAGATATCAAAGAAATGCCTATGGGTATGCATACAGTTATAAGTGAAGGGGCAGGTACAATATCAGGAGGTCAAAAACAACGTTTAATGATTGCCCGGGCTATCATTAATAAACCTAAAATAATTTTCTTTGATGAAGCTACCAGCGCATTAGATAACCGTACTCAGGATATAGTCAGTAAAAGCCTTGATTCTCTTAAGGCTACACGAATAGTGATCGCACATCGTCTTAGTACTATCATTAACTGCAATAAGATTATTGTTATGGATCAGGGAAAGATTGTTGAGAGTGGGACTTATGAAGAACTTATGAATAAAAAAGGGATTTTCGCTGATCTTATTAAAAGACAATTAGCATAAGTTTAGTTATTGAAGTGAGAGCTCAAAAATTATAGGAAAAATACTTTTAGAAACTTTTGCATGTACAGAGAAAATATTGATTTATCAATATTTTTATGTTATTCTGTAACAGAAAAATGTAATAAGCGTTCTTATTTCAGTATATATATTTAAATTAAATTGTAAGATATTAATTTAATATAATAAATAATGTTTTCTACTCGTATCACATGATGAAATTTAAAAAGTTGTAATCGAAAATGTGGGAAGAATAAATGGCAAAACTAGTTTATTATCTTTCTTCTGTAATGACAGGGGTAATAAAGTGTCAGGAATCATAGAGTCGTCAGAATGAGTTGGAATTCTGATGACTCGTTTTTATTTACTGGTGAACGATGATGATACATATTTATCAGCCCGTAGATATATATTATAACGCTTATATTATTTTACAATTATAAGTCAGGTAAAAATACTGTATAGGATAGAATGATAGAAGATTAATGGATGAGAGGTGTGATTAATGCAAGGGGAAAAAAATGAAACAAAACATATAATTTATTTTAGCAAAAAGCTAAATCAAAGGATGAAGCAGCTAATTGATTATCCCTGCACGCTTGTAATAGCACCTATGGGCTATGGTAAGACCACATTCATATCTGAAGCGATGAATCGAATTAATGATGCAGATATAGTATGGCAAAAAATTTACGATAAGACAGAAAGTGATTTTTGGGCTGGATTTTATCAAGCAGTTGGTGAAATTGATGGAGAATGCGCACGGACACTTTCTGAGATTGGAATGTTTGAAGGAAGATTTATGAAACGTGAATTCATGTCGGTGCTTGAGTCTCTGCATATAGTGAAAAAGACTTTCCTTATTATTGATGATTATCACTTTGTAAAATCTAAAATTGCGGATGAGTTTCTATCCATACTTATTTCACATATGCCTCAAAATTTGCATCTGATTATTATCACTAGAAATGCATTACCGGGGGCAAGGGAACTGCAACTGAAAGGATATTTAAGTGTAATAGGCTCTAAGGATTTAACTCTTTCTAAGGAGGATATAAAACACTACTATTATATACAGGGGATTAAACTGGAGGATCAGCAGCTGCAGCAGCTGTATCGTTTCAGCGAGGGATGGATATCGGCGCTATATCTATTTATGATGGATTACAGGATGCATGGAAATTTTGTGTTTACCTCAAGTGTTTCTGAGTTGGTATATCAAACCATATATGAGCCATTAAACAATGAAATGAAGGATTTTCTTTTGGCAATATGCCAATTTGATGTGTTTAGCCTTAAACAGGCGCAATCCTTATGGAAGAAGGAAAACACAGAGGAATTACTTAAGCAATTGTTATATTCAAATGTTTTTATTACCCGGGAGGATATTCTTGGAAGATATTCGTTCCATAATATTTTCCGGCTGTGCTTGAGAGAAGAATTTGAAAAACTCCCGATGGGAATACAAAAAAAAATGTGGAGAAATACAGGGGATGCTATGATAGAAGAGGGACAGCTGATTTCTGCCATGGAATGCTTTTATTATGCTGGATATTTTGATGGCGTAATGGAAATGCTGGGAACAGATAACCCCAGAGATTTACGAAATGAGCATAAAGAGCTGTTATTGTGCTGCTATGAAGCATGTCCTATGGAGGTAAAAATAAAATACCCGTTGTCGATTTTGTCTTTTTGTATGGACATGACTACACGCTTTCGTGAACCGGAACGGTTTGCACGGGGTTGTCAAGACTTTGAGATTGATATTCAGGCAAATTTTAGAATTACTGATGATGAACGTGACCAGCTTTTGGGAGAATACCAGCTGATTTTATCCTATAACGCATATAACAATCTTATTAAAATGAGACAGCACCATGAAAAGGCATTTGCACTGCTTCGGGAACCCCCTAGATTTATCCATATGAAAAATACATTTACCTTTGGTGCTCCGTCAATTCTTTACCTGTATTATCGTGAATCAGGCAATTTAGAAAATCTAATAGCTCTTGTAAACAAGGTGCCCGGTAGCTATGCGAAATGTACAAGAGGACATGGACAGGGGTATGCCTCTGTATTTAGGGGAGAATTTATGTATTATCAGGATGACTATAATAATGCTGAAATAGCTGCGTTAGAAGGCATTTCTCTTGCCAGGGCGCAGCAGCAAGGAGATATTGAGCTATGCGGATTATTTTTATTGGCAAAAATAGCTCTATGCCGGGGTCAAGGTACACGTTTAATGGAATTAATCAATGAAATTGAAGTGTTGGCACGTTGTGAGGCTAAAGAATCCCGTACCTATTGGCTTTTATATGCTATGGATCTTTGTAAAGGTTTTCTATATGGAGAATTGGAGCGGCCTGAACAGATTACAGAATGGATTGTGGAAAATGAATATGAAAAACACTTGATCTTTAATTCAATTGCCTATGCAAATATTATTTATGGAAAGAACTTATTGCTGAAAGGCGAATATTCTAAGATACTAGGTTTAGCAGAGTGCTTTCAAAGACAAGCATTGGAGCTTCCGAATCTATTGGCACTTGTTTACACCTATATATATCAATCGGCTGCCAATGCAGGATTGTTTCGCAGTACAGATGCGGAAAAAGCACTTATCTGTGCACTTGATATTTCATCACCAGATAATTTGATTCTTCCCTTTGTGGAAAATGGAAAATATATTATGGCAGTACTGGAAAGAATTTCGGGGAAGGGCAGATACACGCACTTGATTGAAAAAATAAAGCAGAGTTATGCTGCCTATAGAAAGTCGGTTGAGGCGATTAAAGCAGAGATTTTTGTCAGTGAAATGCCAAGTTTTACCCCGCGAGAGCGTCAGATTGGGCTTTTAGCTGTGGAGGGACTGAACAATCGAGAAATTGCTGAGAAGCTTTACATCTCTACCAATACAGTAAAAGCAGAAATGAAAAACCTGTTTGCGAAGTTAAGCATTAACTCTCGTATTCTCCTTAAAAAGGAAATGTTCAACTAAAAAAATACCCAGTGGGTGATAGAAATGGATTTTAACCTATCATACAATTTGTATGGTGGGTTATTTTTTTAAAGTAATATAATTAGATTTACCGAATAAATGAATAAAAGAAGTACAGAGGGGAGGGTATTATATGCCTAAAATTACAGGATTGAAGCCAGTAGAGGAATATCGGATTGAAATTGGTTTTAATAATGGAAATACGATTATACTGGATTTGAAGGATAAGGTTCAGACTACTCGTTTTAGAGAGTTGATGGATACAAATTTCTTTCAGCAAATTAAAACAGATGGGAATCGGATATACTGGGGTGAAATGACAGAGATTTCTGTGACAGAGATTTTTGAGTTAGCACAGAGAGAGATAGAAGATTATTTCTAGGTTTTGTAAATAGAGCTTGCTTAACGGAACGGTTGTTAAGAAGCAATGGATATTAATCACACAGTATTTTAAAACAGGAAAATTAAAGATTAAATTTTTAATAAAAGGAGAAAACAAATGAAATCGAAATTTATAAACAAGATGATTTCGGCAATTATATTTGTCAGTTTCATATTTCAGTTGGGTATGCCGGCTGCATATGCAGGAGAACCTCCTGCCAGCGCCGTTGCAGAGGTAACAAAGGAGGGGACCGTCACCTATACAGACACGCTTCAAGGAGCCTTTGACTTGATTGGCAGCGGAACAGGAACGATAAAGGTGCTTGAGGATATTGATTTAGGCGCTACAACCAATATAACTCAAACAACAGGCACAGTAACACTTGATTTAAATGGAAAGACCATTTCCGCAGCGTTAACGGATCAAAGTAAACTGGGCGTAGTTCGGATTGACTATAATGCAAATTTGACCATCACAGACAGCGGCGAAAACGGAGAAATAAGAAATGTGAGTGAGGGTTTAATTGTACCAGCTGTCGCAACATCTGGAACACTATCCATGAATGACGGAAAGTTGTATGCAGAAGGTACTAATGGTATAGGAGGAACCGCTGTATCAGTTTATAGAGGAACAGTAACAATGACCGGCAACGCTTGCCTTGAGGGGATACAATTTGCTATACAGACAACAGGTGGTACAATAAATATTCAGGGGGGAGATTTAATTGGTAATTATGGTATTTATTGCGGTAACAACGGTAATTTAAATATGACAGGAGGCTTGATTCAAGGTAAAGATCGTTCGATTGCTTGCAATGGTAAAAATAACATTACAATTGACGGAGGAATACTGATCGGGACGGCATTTGACAATAATGACGAAGCCGCAACTGGCTCCATTCTTTTCAACAGCGGAGCAATCTTCGGAGATACAAAGGAAGGAGATAATTACTATAGTTCAACTTCTTGGACAGATATGACAAGCCTGACCGGCTGGCAGGCAAAGGGGAGTGCTGTCTTGCCGATTGATGCAGAGATACCAAGCGCTAAAACTTTTACGGTTCCAAAAGATGCAACTCTTACGATTGAAGACGGAGCAACCCTTACCAACAACGGTACGTTATTATTGAACGGCACGCTGAATGGCACAGGGACCCTTGCAGGGTCAGGTGACTTCAAAACCACTAGGTTTACAGCGGATGATATTCAGGACATTCCAGATCAACCCTATACCGGAAGTGCAGTTGAGCCTGAAGTGACGATAGTCCGAATGGGTAAGGAATTTACCGTTGATGCAACCAGCTATACAAAAACTTATGAGAATAACATAAATGCAGGGACTGCAAAGGTAATCTTTACAAATACAGCAGATTCAAATGATAAGATAGAGAAAACATTTAAAATTGTTAGTGCCGTTGCAGAGGTAACAAAGCAGGGGACCGTCACCTACCTAGAAACGCTTCAAGGAGCCTTTGACTTGATTGGCAGCGGAACAGGAACGATAAAGGTGCTTCAAGATATTGATTTAGGCTCCGCAACCAATATAACCCAATCAACGGGCACAGTAACACTTGATTTGAACGGAAAGACCATTTCTGCAGCGTTAACAGATCAAAGTAAACTGGGTTTATTTCTGATTAATTTTAATGCAAATTTGACCATCACAGACAGCGGCGAGAAAGGAGAAATACGAAACGTTGCAAGTGATGATTTCCCTTTACCGGTTATCAGAACCTATGGAACGCTATTCATAAATGACGGGAAGCTGTATGCAGAAGATAGTGGAGTGACATATGCAGTAGGAATTGCTGTAATAGTTTCTGCTGGAACAGCTACAATTACCGGCAACGCTTGTCTTGAGGGGAAGCAAGATGCTTTAGACACAACAGGCGGTACAGTAAACATTCAAGGTGGACATTTCATTGGGGATGATGGTATTTGGTGCACCCTTAACGGTAGCTTGAATATGACAGGAGGACTAATTCAGGGTACACATAGCTCGATTCTTAGCAATGGTGTAAATAACATTGCAATTGACGGAGGAGTACTGATCGGGACGGTATGGGATAACAATGACGCAGCCGCAACTGGCTCCATTATTTTCAACAATGGAGCAATCTTCGGAGATACAAAGGAAGGAGACAATTACTATAATCCAGATGCTTGGACGGATATGACAAGCCTGACCGGCTGGCAGATAAAGGGAAGTGCTGTCTTGCCGATTGATGCAGAGATACCAAGCGGTAAAACCTTTACTGTTCCAAAAGATGCAACCCTTACGATTTTAGATGAAGCAACTCTTACCAACAACGGTACGTTATTATTGAATGGTACGCTGAATGGCACAGGGACGATTGCAGGGTCAGGAGACTTTAAGGCGAATGTATTTACAGCCAAAGTATTAACGACGAACGTATTCACAGCAGACGATATTCAAGATATTCCGGATCAGACCTATACCGGCAGTGCTGTCTTGCCGGAGGTAACCTTTAATGCGAAAGCTCTAATGGGCAAGGAATTTATAGCTGATGCAAGCAGCTATGCGAAGTCTTATGAGAATAACATAAATGCAGGGACTGCAAAGGTAATATTTACAAATACAGCAGATGCGAATGATAAGCTAGAGAAATCCTTTAAAATTGTACAATCCGGTACGACCTTTGACGGCGGGATGAAAGCCTATAACGGCACCACAGAAACAAACAGCTTTACATACGGCGATACCATTACCGTAAAGGTGACGCCAAAGGCAACAGGCACTGCACCGGCAGTAAATAGTTTAAAGCTGCGCAGCTTTTCCGCACCAACAGCCAATCAGATGGCTTTATTTGCAGGAACCACGCAGATCACAGAGCCTGTAAATGCGGACAATAATGGTATTTACACGATTACTTATAATACAAAAGAAAAAGGACTTGCAATTGGTGACAATACGATAACCGCAAAATATACAGGCAATAGCAATATGGCAGATTACAGCGAAAATATAACGGTTACATTGCATAAAAAGGTAATCACCGCAGCAGTGGTGAATGATTCTGATGCTTCTGCAAGCAAGGAATATGACGGAACAAACAGCTTTATGGGTGTTGCGCTTAACTCTTTGACAGGGGTGGAAAGCGGTGATACTGTAAAAGCAACCGCGGAGGGTACGGTAACCGATTCAAATGTTGGTACAGATAAAGCTTTCACTGCAAGCGGCATTGTTTTGGAGGGTGATGATAAAGACTACTACAGACTCAGCATTGATGAAGCCGTGATCAGCGGGAAGGTAGCAATTACACAGGCAACGGCTGCGGGTGTGGATCAAGAGCTGCAAGTGGTAAAAGACCTGGCAAAAGAGTATACCTTTGATTTAAGTAAGCTGCTTCCTGATCTTTCTGAGAGCAAGCGTTTTGGAGAGATTGCCTACACCGTAGAAGCAGTCAGCAATACAGACAATGTTTTGGCACAGAATCCTGCAGACAGTGATATTCAAGACGGTAAAATAACGATAAAGGTGGCGAAGGTACCTGCAAAAGACAAAACAGCATCCATACAGATTAAAGTGGCCTCTGATAATTACAAGGCTTTTACCGCTGATTTGAGTTTGAAAACCGTAGATAAGATACCGCTGAACATGGAAGCTGAGTTTACGGGGGGAACGTATAACGGAAAAGAGTGTGCTTATACAGGTACACCGACTTTTAAGAATGGTGAAAAACCCGTATCGGGCATTACCTATACAGCAAAATATGCGGGCCGAGACGATACAAGCTACACGGAAAGCGAAACTGCGCCAATCAATGCAGGAAAATACAACCTGATCCTTACAGTAAGTGGAGAAAGCACAAATACCTATGGGGGCACAACTACTATCGACTTTGAAATTAAGAAGAAGCAAATAGTTGCTAAGCCAAATGATGTAAGCATCAAATCCAATGCATCCTTTCCTCAATATTCTTGGAGCGTGGAAACAGGTATTTCAGGGGAAATAATTTCCGCAACCAATGGGGAAAGGATTGCGATGGAAGCACAGGAGAATGGTACAAAGCTTCCTGCTGTAAAGACAGGTACCTTTGATATTGTATTTACCACAGCACCTACATTTCAACTAAGCGGTGATATTGAAAAAAACTATAATATTCAAATTGGGAAAGGTAAGCTGACGGTTATAAAGCACAACTCCGGAGGAAATAGTAGCTCGGGTAAGAATTCATCATCTGGTTCCCATAAAGGCAACACTTCAACAGATACAAGTACAAAGAATACCGATACAATAACACAAGGTAAAATTTCATTTAGCGATATAGCTAATCATTGGGCAAAGGACGACATTGAGTTTGTAACAGAAAAAGGATTGTTTAGTGGTACAGGGAACGGTAACTTTTCACCAAATATGTCTATGACAAGAGGTATGTTTGTTACAGTACTTGGCAGACTTGCTAACGCTGATGTGAGCAGCTATACCAATAGCAACTTTACTGATGTAAAAGCAAATGCTTATTATATGCCATATATTCAGTGGGCGGGTGAAAAAGGCATTGCCAATGGTGTCTCTGGAACAGGATTTGCGCCAGACCAAAGTATAACCCGTGAACAGATGGCAGTTATTATGGTAAGCTATGCAAAATCCATAGGCTTTGAATTACCGCAGGTAAATAAAGAAAATACTTTTACAGATAATGGAGAAATATCAAGCTATGCTAAAGAAGCAGTAAAGCAGATGCAGATTGCAGGTGTACTAGCAGGAAAGGACGGCAACAAGTTTGATCCGAAGGGTACAGCTACCAGAGCTGAGGTTAGTGCAGTGCTTAAGCGCTTTGCAGAATTGGTTCAAAAGAAATAAGTATTTTTATAACTTTCTATATCAGCAAAATATTGAAGCTCTATCAAAATTAATATAAGACTATATTATAGTAAAAGACAGTGTTCGTAACTTGATTTATGATGTGACCCCTAAAAGTTAGACCTAAAAATCTAACTTTTAGGAGGTCAGTTTTTTATTCAAGTACTGATACTGTCTTTTTTAATATGGTAAACTTTGCACTGAGTTTACCAAAAATTGAAAGAGTGTTACCGCTTGTGCAGATTTTCGACCGCTTGTGCAAAATACCTTGTTAACAATATTATAATATGGTAGCTTAAAAATGTTACATGACTTATCGGTAAACGAAAGAGTTTAACCTACCTAAAAGTCTCTTGGTATTTTATTATGAAAATTTCTCATTAATATATTGAGTGAAATAAAAGAACCTTAATAATTGATAGACTTTTAATTATTAAATTGATTAAATATGTAAATTATGCAATGGATATTTTGATTTAGTAATTTTACTCTTTTATTTATTGTGGTAAGAAAAAGGTGTTTAAGAGATTAAAACTTATGAAATAGATGATATTAAAGTATATACATGGTATAATTTGGTATAAAAGAGTAATTGTTAGGATAAAAATCGTAATGTACAGCTAGAAAATATATTAAATAAGGAAGCAAATATATGTTGGCAAAATTTGATGCAGTAAATATCATATGTAATTGTATAAAAAAGATAGAGAAAAAATATATCATACTGAACTTAGTAGTGATGATTGTTTTGATAATAGGAGTAATAATTATATTCAATAATTATGAGTGGTATGATACTACTATCGTTAAAATTAAAAGAGTAGAAAGTTCATTAAGTAATGTTCAAAGTGGTACGGAAGAAAAATATTATGACCAGGAAATATCAGGAATCATAATGAATGGTGACTTTAAGGGACAAAGTGCATCTTTGAAAAACGAGTATTCATTGTCAGGTGTCCTTGATGATAAGTATAAGCCTGGAGATGAGGTTTTTATTAAAATTAATGCTAATGATAATGGAATTTCAGGATCTATTTTGAATTTAAAAAGAGATAAATATATGGCTATTGTATTAGCTTTATTTATTTTTTTACTTTTTGTTGTGACAAACAAAAAAGGATTCTTTATTTTTATTTCTCTTTTTGTAAATATATGTGTATTATGGTATGCTTTAGCTTTAAATCATAAAGGCTATAATATTTTAATAATTAGTATATGTCTTGTACTTTTCTTTACTTTTTTTTCTTTAATTTTCATAAGCGGATTAAAAAAGAAAACTTTCGTTGCCATACTTTCCACATTGATTTCGTTATTTATTACAATGATAATATTCAAAATTTTTATGATTTATACACAAGGGGTAGACTATACCTATATGGAGTATAATACAGGTCAAAATTCTTTGTCGGGTCTTTTTCTATCACAAATATTAATAGGAGGAATGGGAGCTATAATGGATGTAGCAATAACCGAAGCATCGGCAATTAACGAATTAGTTAATATAAACAAAGAGATATCCATAAAAACTTTAATAAAGTCAGGCTATGAAGTGGGTTATGACATTATGGGAACGATGATTAACATTTTGCTTTTTACTTATATTTGCGGAATAATTCCATTAATTATATTAAAAATGAAGAACAATATAAAAATAAGTACAATTGTGACTCAAATACCAATGGAAATATATGGGTTTATGATAGGAAGTATAGGAGTTCTGCTGGCTATACCAATTTCTTTGTTTACTTCAATTGTTATATTTAAAAAGTTGAGGAGGCTCATATGATAAAAGCATTAGCTGTGGTTTTAGTTATACTGCTTTATATAGTTGGTGGAAATCGCGGAATAATAACTTTCAAATCACTTTTTTTTAATATTGCCGTTCTTTCCCTTTCAATATTGCTGATGACTTATGGTTGGGATCCGGTGATTGTTACATTTATCAGCAGCTTGATAATATGCTATATTACTTTATTTTATCAAAATGGTAAAAATTCTAAAACTATTGCATCATTTTTTTCTGTTGTTGTAGTTTTATTGGTTTTATTTTCTCTATCATATTATGTGGGATATGAGGCTCATCTTGGAGGTATTGATGAGATAATTCGATACGAAGATGAAATAGATATGCTTTCTCATGATATTAATATTAATATGTCTAAAATAGCTGTTGCAATGATTATTACAGGACTGATTGGAGCTGCAATAGATGCGTCAATAGCAATTGCATCTGCTGTTTATGAAGTGTATAAAAACAATAGATGTTTAAACTTAATGGAATTGTTTAAATCAGGTATTAATATCGGCAGCGATATTTTGGGAGCATCAGTGAATACTTTATTTTTTGCATGTCTTGGAGAGTCCTTATCCATGTTTGCGTTATTAAAGATTTATAAATATTCCATATTAGATTTAATTAATTCAAAAGCATTTTGCCAGGAATTTATAAATATTATTATCAGCTGCATAGCTTGTATTTTAGTTATACCTTTAACTGCAATAATTGTTTCTTACATTCTTAAGAATCCAAATAAATTTGAAAAACATCTTTTAAAAGATGAATTGTTTTTAGATTTTAATAAAGAAAAATAGATAAGGAAGCTTTATATAATTAAATAAGATAATTAGCTTTATCTTATTTAATATCGGATAACTTGTTCTTTTCTAGAAAAATAAGCCCAGATATATTAAAACTGCAGTAGAAAAAGTATTAAGAGAGTATTCTTATAAAAAGAATGCTGATAGAATATCAATAAGCTTTAAGACATCTGAAGGAGCGAGAAAAGGGGTGTCTGCTATACTTATGATTATTAATGCATAAATGTCTTCCATACTGTTGTCGCGGGTGAGTGTTATAATAATTCCTGTGATTGAGACAGCGTTGCTGTAAGGTAGGAATTATTGAAACATGTTTGGATAACTTGTGGCATGTTATAATGGTTTCTATGATTGAGACAGCGTTGCTGTAAGGTAGGAATTATTGAAACATGTTTGGATAACTTGTGGCATGTTATAATGGTTTCTATGATTGAAACAGCGTTGCTGTAAGGATGAAACCATTGAAACATGTTTGGCAGTTTGTGGCATGTTATAATGGTTTCTATGATTGAAACAGCGTTGCTGTAAGGTAGGAATCATGTATGGAATATTAAGATAACGTGTTATAAAATATTTTAGGTGGTGATTGTAATGCAAAGTATATTGCTGGCATATCTGAAAAAAGATGAGATGAATATCATAAAAAATGAAATCAAATTAAAAGATTATGAAATACAAGAAGCAGTATGTGCCGAAGATCTTATAGCTTTGCCAGCATTTGCTCTGATAATTGATCCAACTTTATTACAGACTGATGAAATTAATATGATTCTTGATTATTTTGGAGAAATTGATGTTTTTTCAGAAACAATTATTTTTACAAATCAAGTTGAATTACCGAAGAAATTAAAAGGTAAGATAAAATTATATGAGAAATTTGAAGATGTAGTTTCTGAACTAAAGTATATAATTCTTTCTGCGTATCAAAAAACTAAAAAAGCAGATGATTTTAGTAGTAAATTATCATATGGAATCTTAATTTTAAGTGAAATAAGAAAAAAGCCTGGCATAACTACGAAACAATTAGCGAAACGCTGTGAAAGATCTGAACGAACAATACAGAGATACATTGAGGCACTGCGGGCAGCAGGAGAGTGGATAGAATATGATACAACTATAAAAGGGTGGAAGCTTTTAGAGGGAAAATCAGTACTTTGGGGGGATTTCTAAAGAAATTATTTTAAGTGCCAGATATTTAATTAAATTGTCTTGTTTCAAAAAAAGCTTAGGTATTAGAAAATCTAGAAAATTACAATATAGGAAAAAGTTATATTGGCATTTTATGAAAGAGTAAACGGAGGTGTGAAATTGTGCATTTCGGAATTAACAAAGTTATTGGAAGAACGAAATTCCTTGATTGATACATTGAAAATACATGATTTAAGTGAATTAGATATGAAAATTGTATCAGCAATTTTAGAAATTATAAATGAGGATAAGCCAATTATATTTCTTGATGAATATGATGTTAAAGATATGATTTGCGGGAAAGTAGGTTTGCACTTTATGGCTTCATCGTTTATGTTAACAGAGTTGAATCATAAAATTCAACATATTTTAAAAGATGAAATATTTAATACTGAAGTTTTTGACGCAGAGAATATTTTACTTTACATATCTTGCGGTAAAGATATATCAATACAAGTTATTAATAAAATTGCATCTGAAATAAAATCACATGTTAAACTTGAAGTACAGATAAAACTTGGATGTGGAATAAGTGATGATGAAAATATAATTCATGTTTATGTAATATACAGCAGAAATAAAAGAATATAAATTTTATGTAAGACGCATTATTTTAGCTATATGAGGTACAAGGAATTATGGAAAATTTGATGAAGAATGATATAGCTTATTTAGAAGAACAGTTATTCAGTAAATGGAAAAAAGAACGTAATTATGATTATTTTATAAAAGATGGAGTTGTTAATCCTCAAGTTTGGGAAAAACAAAAAATTAAGATAACTTTTGTTCTAAAAGAAGCTAATTGGGAAAACGAGGATGTTGATATGAAGGCTTGGATTTTATCTGAATCAAGCCCTACATATTGGAAAACTTGGAATAATATTTCAAGATGGACAAAAGGTATTTTAGAAGGTGGGGAGTATCCAGTCCATGTTTCTAAAAAAGATAAAACATATTGGCTCAGCAGAATTAGCTTTATAAATCTAAAAAAGGTAGGCGGCGATAGTAAAGCCAATGATAAGGAAATTCGTAAATATGCAATAAATGATTCAAAATATCTTCTGGAGCAGCTTAATATTTATCGTCCGGATATTATTATTTGCTGTGGTCGTGGAACGGGTAAAAATGCTGATTTATTGTATGAAGAAATATTAGGAGAAAATACATTGACTAAATGGCAGCCGCCAATAAACGGATTTAACTATTTCTATACTCAATTTTATGGAAAAGAAAATAAAACTCCTGTTATTTCATTTTATCATCCGCAAAGAATCGCAAGTCATGAAGTTTTTGAAAATTGGTATAAGGATATATGCACTATTGCAGAAAGTTTAGTGCGATAAAAGACCAGATATCAAAGTAAAAGCTTCTAAATAAGTACATACTTTCTGCTATTTCAGTAATTCATCATAACTGGTATGCAATACTTCTTTAATTCCTTTAAGTTGAGATGCGTATATGTGTTGTATTCCACGTTCGATTTTTACTAGAGATTCACGTGTAATAGAAATTCCTTTTAAATTTAATAAACGTACAAGTTCTGTTTGCCCAATTTTTTTAGAGGTTCTTATTTCACGTATATTTTTACCAATTGAAATTAAATTATCTGATTTTATTTTTTGCTCATACATATGAAAAACTCCTCCTAAATTTTTGAACTTGTTTTAGTCCTAATATTCTTTATTTTAAAGTTATTTTTTGTTATAATGGGACTAATATAAGTCCTATATTTTGTAGGATATTATATGAGCATGGAAGATATATATATAATTGCAAAGAAAAATGGAATTACTGTTGCCAAATTAAAAAATGAAATGCAGGAAGCGATAAATATGGCATATAAAAATCCACATGATGATGGTATTACAAAAGCATATCAAAACAAGATTCCTTGTAAAGATTATATTCCAACGGTAAATGAATTTATTTACTATGTAATTAATGAAACAAATAAAAGAAAAGATAAATGATATTTAAACTATATGATATGATGTAAAAAAACAAAGCGAGATGGGGATTAAATAATTTTGAATAATTGTTTATTTTGTGCAAGTATTGGGTAAAACTAAAAATATACTTATTAAACAAAAAAACAATTTAAATTTGAATTAAAACAAGGAGGTCAAGTTATGAACAAATATGTATGTAGTGTCTGCGGTTATGTATATGATGAAGCGGAAGGTATTCCATCTGATGGAATTGAGCCAGGTACAAAATGGGAAGATTTACCTGAAGATTGGGTTTGTCCGTTATGCGGAGTCGGCAAAGATGAATTTGAATTGCAGTAAAGCAATTATACTTAAAAATATGTAAGATTAATAATTTAGAATAGGCGTGAGGGTTTTACTCTCACGTTATATTTTTATAAAATATAAAAATATATTTTACTTCCTAAAGAATATTTAGTACCATATGATTATTCAAAATAAAAATTCAAAATAACGGAATATATACACTTTAAAACAAATTTTAAAGTTAAAAATATGATAAGGTAGCGTTTAAAGGAATATAAGTTATTTTTATTAAATTAATTTTAGATTTATAGCTTTATTTCTCTATCTTGATCATTGTAGTTAAATAAGTAAGTCTTTTTAAATTTTATTTTTCTTTTGTAAATAATTTTATACTAACAATTATTAAGTATACTTATGAATTTTGTGTTGAAAATAAGGACAATAAATAAATTTTAAAATTACTAATAGAATTATGAAATCTTTTATATTTAAGTATACGGAATTTTTGGCTTTAGAAGTTTTTCTAAGGTTTATATAAAATGTGGTTTTGCATTTTTATAAAATTATATATAATACCTGTAGGTTATTAGCATTTTTATCGTTTTTTAGGAGGCTTATTTATGAACAAATTAAAGCATACTTTTATCGTAGCTTTTTCCATAGCATTTGCATCATTATTTAATATAGATATATTTATAAAAGGCTTTATTATTACACTTTCTATTATTCTTTTCCCTATTTTTCTAGACAATTATTATAAATTAAATCCTATAAAAACAGCTATAGTAACAGGGATTGTATCTCCGGTTTTCAGAGAGCTGATAGTGTATTTTCAGATAGGCGATTTAGAACAATCCTTAGCACTTGTTTCTCCGGATGTTGTATTTTATTTTACTTACGGAATTGTTTATTATTTTCTTTATTATAACAGGGAAAAGGATTATACCAGATTTTTCTTTACAATCTTAGCTTGTGATTTCATTTCTAACATAGCGGAAATGTCAGTTAGGACAAGCGTTATAAAATATAATGTAAAAATTATTGAAGGATTAATTATAATAGCTTTAATAAGGTCAATTATTGTTTTGGTAATTACAATGATTTTCAGACATTACAAAGCTTTTCTAATAAAAGAGGACCATGAGGCACGATATCGTAAACTTATGATTTTGACATCTAGCTTTAAAAGTGAAATCTATATCATGAATAAAAATATGAACGAAATTGAAGATATTACTAAAAAAGCTTTTAAAGCATATAAGATTATAGAAGAACAAAATTATTTAGATGAATTAAAAAAATTAGCCTTGGATATTTCAAAAGATATTCATGAAATAAAAAAAGGATATATGAGAGTAGTAGCAGGTCTTGAAGATATTTCCATTGAGCAGCTTGATGTTTCTAAGATGAGTATTCGTGATATTATTCGTATTTTAAAATTTGATATTGATGAACAAATAAGACATGAAAACTTAGATATAATTTTCTATACAGAGGTTAAAACTAATTTTTATATAGAAGAACATTTTTATTTAATGTCTATTCTTAAAAATTTAACAGTAAATTCTATCGAGAGTTTAGATGGTAAAAAAAATGGTAAAGTTAATTTGAAAGTTTTTCAAATAGAAGGGTACTATATTATTGAAGTTATAGATAATGGAAATGGAATAAAAAGTAGTAATGCTGATTATATATTCAATCCGGGATTTTCCACTAAATTTGACAAAGAAACTGGAGATATAAGCAGAGGCGTGGGACTGACTTTAGTTAGAGATTTAATTCAAGATGTATTTAAAGGAAGTATTTCTTTTAAATCCGAAGAAAAAATAGGAACAATTTTTACTGTAAAAATTCCCGTTAGTTCTCTGACAATTGAGAATCTTTATTTAAATCAGTAAAATTATGATTATTTTTGAAGCATTGTGAAGCACTATGAAAAAATGTGATATTATATACAATAATAGGAAGCTTTTATTATAACATGCCACAAGTTCTCCAAACATGTTTCAATGGTTTCCTCCTTACAGCAACGCTGTATTAATCATAGAAAACATTATATCATGACTCAGGTTATCCAAGCATGATTCAATGATTTCTTCCTCTCAGCAACGCTGTTTTAATTATAGGAATCATTATATCTTAATATTTTTATAGAAATATATTTAAAAATATTTGTAATAAAGTTAAAAATTATAAAATGTTTATTTTTTGGAAAAGTGTGTATATTTAAAGAACATTCCGAAGATTACTGAGATTTGTTTAGTAAAGGAGGATCAGTAATGAAATATTACATTGTAGATGATGATGTTAATATAGTAAAAATATTGACTAATATTATTGAGCAAAAGGATATTGGTGAAGTAGTAGGTTATTCTTATGATGGTGAGAAGGCTTTAAAAGATATTATTTTAAAAAGTCCTGATATTGTTTTTGTTGATTTTTTAATGCCTCAAAAAGATGGAAACAGTTTAGTAAAAGAAATAAAAACCATTAAGCCTATGATTAATTTTATAATGATTTCACAAATATCAGATAAAGAATTGATTTCTGAAGTTTATAAATCAGGTATTGAATTTTTTATTACTAAGCCTATAAATATAATAGAAGTTGAGAAAGTTACAGCACTTGTAGCTGAAAAAATACAGATGGCAAATTTATTATCAAACATAAAAGAAATGTTTGGCAATACAGAAATAAAAGAACAATCAAAACCTGATAAATTAAAAGAAATAAAATATTTGTTGAATATGCTTGGAATGTTAGGGGAAAAAGGGACTGGTGACATTTTGCTTATATGCGAATATTTGATGAATAAAAATTCCGACTATACTCATGAAACTATTCCTGAAATGTGTATACAGATTAATGAAAATCCAAAGATATTAAAGCAAAGAATAAGAAGAGCTATAAAAAAAGGTCTTATTAATATGGCTTATTTAGGAATAGAAGACTTCTATAATGATATATTTCAAAATTATTCTAATGTTTTCTTTGATTTTGAAAGCGTAAAAAAGGAAATGGATTATGTCAGAAAAAAGAGTTTGGCGGGAGGTCAGGTCAACATTGATAAATTTATTGAAAGATTGATACTTCAAAGCCAAGATAAATTTTAAAATATTTTATTACAACTGAACATAAAAATACTTTAAAAATCATAAAAATTAAATTTTTTATGATTTTTTTTGTTAAAAAAATATATTTTTTGAAGAATTTTGAGACAAATTGAAACCTATATGTATAATCCTAATTGTTCAGTTTGTACATCCGTGTTTCGGGTTTGTAGTAATCCTTGCAGATATGGAGGCAGTTATATAGACTGACTCAGAAAAAGAATTCGGAGAAATAGCATTAGAAGGAGCATTACTTTATCCTCCAATAATCTTTTGTGTAGTACCGGGAAAAAATGAAATGAAACAGCACAAAAATATTTTCTAATATTGGGAATCGATTTCCAAGATCTGTACCTGAAAAACAAGGAGTTTATCTGGGAGAGTAGAGCGGAAAATTTAAAGCCTATGAATATGTATTAGATAGAAATAATTAGAAAAAATAGCCATAAACCTTAATAAGCCAAATCAGGAAAACCTTGATAAAATAACATTAGAAGAAGCAGCGCAATATATAGAAGAAAGTCATTTCATACCCGGAAGCATACTTCTAAAAGTACAGACTGCAATGAAATTTGTAAGAGTAATTCCAACTAAAAAGCTATATGTACCTCCTTATATAAAGCAACGGATGCTCTTGATGGAAACGCGGGGACAGTTATTACTTTTGCATAGATTCTAGTACCCTCATCTAAAAGTCCTCATTCTCACATTTAATAAAAAACCAATTCCCTCTCCTATAGGGGAGAGGGTTGGGTGAGGGTCAAAATATGTTTTGTTCTATTATCTTATTTTATTTTTCTTAATGTAAATTATATTCCTCAATATATGTAATCATAAATTTTTTTAACTGACTCTAATAATTATCTATGACTGTAACAGAAAGAGATGGAAGAAAAAAGGAATTATGGACACCATACGATAATGCTACAAGGCCAGATTTAGCAATAATAACAAATAACTTCTTAATATTTATGAGTTAATAGATTAGCTAATTATAGATAAAGTTAAATTATTAAATTATATAAATCCGGTTTAAGCTGTAATAAAAATATTTAATATTTTTATTACAGCTTAATTAAATGAAAATTTTTTAAATAGATTGACTTCCACAATATATAGGGGTAAAATGGAATAGAACACAATAGATAGGGGGAATATTAATGGAAATTATCGTAAAAGGTCAAGAGATTGATCAAAAAGAGAAGCAGGCATATGTTAAATATTTGGAAGAAAAATACAATCGTAAGATTGCAAGCCTTGAAATTAAATTAGATGATGATTATGTAGATTTAAGCTATCATTTTCAGCCGGAGCCATTTGAAAGAATACGAAGGATTACAGGGTATTTAACTGGAACTTTAGATTCATGGAATAATTCAAAACGAGCAGAAGAAGCTGATAGAGTAAAGCACAGTCTTGAATCTAGTATGGAAATGATATAGAATACTTTTATTCAGACTTTAATCTTATAAATTTATACTAAATAAAAACCCTAGAGAAATCTAGGGTTTTATGATTAAAAAACTCAGTATACTAAATAAATTTTGTAAAGTATTAATATTTTAAAATAAATTTTAAAACTTAATTGGATAAACTTAACTTTTATTAAGCAATATAATAAACATAGAGCATATACATAACAAAATATCAGATATAATTTTAGTTGATTATATTTTAGGGTATAAATAATTATTCTAAATAAAGAAAGGCAGATATGTTATGATAAACGATAATTTACCGATTGGATTATTTAATGGTACAGTAGCTACTACAAATGGATTATATAGGATAAAAGATATAGATTCTGAAACAGCAAAAAAATATATAAAGAAAAATGGATTTATATCAGCAATTGGTCATAAAGCTACAGCTGAAATTATGTCAGAATTATTGGAAGATAATATTTTAATGAATAGAATTGAATTCTTCCAACAAATAGGGCAGATTGCTATTGTTTTTAAATTAAATGAAAGGCCGCCGGAAGGGGAGATATTAGACCGAAAAGAGATTGAACGTATTGGATATAGCCTGAAAATAATGGAAAGGCTTGAATGATTCTCTTAATAAAAACTTGTAGTGATTTATGTTTAAATTAAAAATAAAATTTATAGATAATTGTAATTTAGCAATGTAATTCTAGTTATAAAAATATTACATAAATGAAAGGAATAGTTATAAGAATGATTAAATGGTTTGATAAATTTTTAATTGCACAAGGATTGAGTGAAACAATAAGTAAATATATTTCCGGTGTGGTTATACTCATTTTTATCGTGATTGTCAGTATGCTTGCATATTTTATTGCCATTAAAATTTTACTTAAAATCTTAAGTGCAATCATAGCAAAAAGTAAAACAAAATGGGATGACATAATTTTGCATCATAAAGTATTTGAACGTTTGATTCTTGTAATTCCTGCACTTATAGTTCATTCCTTTGCACCGACATTTCCTGCTGCACAAGAATGGATTCGGCGTATAGCTTTTTGCCTAATTGTATTTGGAATCCTTATGGCTCTGGATAAACTTTTGGACGCTATAGATGATATTTATAGTAATTATGAGATTTCAAAGTTCAGACCAATTAAAGGATATCTACAAGTTCTGAAAATTGTTGCATATATTATTGGTGCTATAATTATTCTAAGTGCCCTAATGGATAAATCTCCGCTGCTTTTACTAGGAGGTATAGGAGCTGCAACTGCAGTGCTTTTACTTATTTTTCAAAATACCATTTTAGGTTTTGTTGCAAGCCTTCAACTTACTGAAAATGATATGGTACGTCTGGGAGACTGGATTGAGATGTCAAAACATGGCGCAGATGGAGAAGTTACAGAAATCACCCTGCATACAGTAAAAGTCCAGAATTGGGATAATACAATTACTACAATTCCAACGTATGCACTTGTATCTGAGTCGTTTAAAAATTGGAGACCTATGCAAGAAGCAGGAGGCAGAAGGATTGCCAAGTCTGTTTATATTGATATGACCAGTATTAAGTTTTGTGATACGGAAATGCTGGAAAGATATGAAAAAGTACAATATATTAGAGATTATTTGAAAGAAAAGGTATACGAGGTTGACACTTACAATAAGAGGCATAAAATTGATGAATCAAGTGTGGTAAATGGGAGGGCATTGACAAATATTGGTACATTCCGTGCATATGTGGATGCCTATCTGAAAAATCATCCTAAAATTCATAAGAGCATGACTAGGATAGTTAGACAGCTTAATCCTACAGAACACGGACTGCCAATTGAGATTTATGCTTTTACAAATACTACAGTATGGAAGGATTATGAAGATATACAAGCAGATATATTTGATCATATCTTTGCAATTCTTCCTCAGTTTGATCTTCGCATTTTTCAAAGTCCTACAGGACATGACCTTAAAAATGTACAAAATTTACTTAAGGATATACAGTAAGAAATATAATCATTAAAATTGAAAGTTTTTAAAATTATATCATCTGATTTAAAAATGTTGTCTTTGGAGGATTGCCTTTAAATGGATAAAGACACTATAAAAAGTATTATAAGGAATTTTAAAATAGGGAAAATATTGGATAAGGTTAAGACAGATTATTGTTTTAAATAGGAAAAAGGACTATAATAATAACAAAATAACAGATAAATAAAGTCTTTTTATAAATTATAGATAAAGATAAAATAAAGTATTTATATGGTGGATAATGTGTATAGTCTAAAGGAATTAGAAGAAATAGTAAAAAGATGCAGAAGATGTCCCTTATCAGAGACCAGAACCAATGTAGTATTTGGAGAAGGGGACGTAAGTAATCGTATTATGTTTATAGGAGAAGGTCCGGGATATAATGAGGATAAAATAGGAAGACCTTTTGTAGGTAGGGCAGGAGAACTATTTGACAAGATGTTAAAAGCAGTTGAGTTAACAAGAGACGATATTTACATTGCTAATATTGTTAAATGTAGGCCTCCAAACAATAGAAATCCTTTAGAAGAAGAAAGCAAGAATTGCATTGAGTTTTTAAGATGGCAGGTAAAAATAATAGATCCTGATATAATAGTATGCTTAGGTGCTGTCGCAGCTAAAAATATTATTCAGAAAGATTTTAGAATTACTAAAAATAGGGGAATCTGGTACAGTAAAGGTAAATTTAATATAATAGCAACATATCATCCAGCAGCAATTTTACGAGATGCAGATAAGAAAAAAGATGCATGGGAAGATTTTAAAGCTATAAAGAATATGTACAATAAAATATGCGTAACATAAATGAACAAAATGCCTAAAAATAATTTAACGATAATAGATAGTAGATGATGATTATTGATCTGATAACATATTATATTCAGTAATTAATACTAATTAAAAGATTTAGTTTTTAAAATTACTGAATATAAATAGGACTACGGTTATTCATATAAGTATTTTAATATATTTATAATAATTTTTTATATAATAGAAATGTAAAACATAGATGTAACTTTTACTACAAATTACACAAAACTATTGTCGTGTTACAATAAGTTTAATATTTAACTTATTGTAAAGAGAAAGGAGTTAACTGAAAATGACAACGAATTTTAAAGCTATAGTAGTCAGTGAAAACGAAAATGGAGAATTTTCAAGAAACATTGTGACTAAAGATATTTCCTCTTTACCTTCAGGTGATGTTTTGATTAATGTAAAATATTCCTCCTTAAATTATAAGGATGCTCTTTCAGCTACAGGTAATAAAGGGGTAACGAGAAAATATCCTCATACTCCTGGAGTAGATGCTGCCGGGATTGTGAAAGAAAGCACGAATGAAAATTTTAAAATAGGAGATCAGGTAATTGTAACAGGGTATGATTTAGGCATGAACACATCTGGGGGATTTGGCCAGTATATCAGGGTACCAGCTGAATGGATTGTGAAATTACCTAAAAACTTTTCATTAAAAGAAAGTATGATTTTAGGCACGGCAGGATTTACGGCAGCACTCTCTGTAAGTAAACTAGTAAATTACAAAATAAAACCTGATGATGGAGAAATCTTGGTAACAGGTGCTACAGGTGGAGTTGGAAGTGTAGCTGTTTCTATTTTAAGTAAGTTGGGGTACAATGTTATAGCTGCAACAGGTAAGTCTCAATTGAAAGATATGCTACTAAAATTGGGAGCAAAAGATATCATTTTAAGAGATGAGTTAGATGACCAGTCAGGAAAACCTTTGATTAAAGGAAGATGGGCAGGTGCTATTGATACGGTAGGAGGGAATATTTTAGCAACAGTTCTAAAATCTACTCAATATGGAGGTTGTGTAACTTGTTGCGGAAATGTAGCCTCCCATAAGCTTTTAACTACTGTATATCCTTTTATCTTACGAGGTGTTTCCTTAATGGGGGTAGATTCTGTTCAATGCCCTATGAATTTGAGAACAGAATTATGGGATAAGCTTTCAGCGGATTGGAAACCTGATAATTTGCATGAGAATGTTGAAGAAGTGACTTTGAAGGAATTAGATGATAAAATAGAAAAAATTCTTAATGGACAATTAAAAGGGAGAACTATTGTAAATCTTGATAATGATTAATTACGTACTCTCTAGTATATATAGGTAAAAAAATTGGGGGCAGATTTATTAAATCTGCCCTATATTAATAGATTATTATATAAATATATTTGCAGTTTTTATATAATAAATGTCTATCTCTTAAGCTATTTTTGCTGTTAACCATTTTATCGGATTGAAAATATTTAATTAAAATTGTTGTTATGATACATGTGTTAATAAATATATCAGCCTGTTTTTCAGAAAGTTTTTTTTCGATTTATTTTTCTAATGTTTCTTATTACTCCTTCCCTATAATTTCATTTTTTCTTCAAAAGCTTTTATGAAAAACTGTTATTCTGGAATTCCTTATAATGAAGGTTATTTTATTATAGTTAAATTTTGTAATAGTTGCTTGACAAAAAAAATAAGTTAGTGTAATATAACAGTGTTATATAACACTGTTATATTTTGGTGGTGATAATATGAGCAGTGATGATTTAAATACATTACAAAAAATAATGACTGAAGGTAAAAAAGAATTTTTAGAAAGGGGTTTCAATGATGCTTCTTTGAGAAATATTGTAAAACGTGCTGGTGTTACTACAGGGGCGTTTTACGGATATTATAAAGATAAAAATGCTTTGTTTGAAGCTTTAGTTCTTCCAGCAGTTAGTGGGTTAAAAGATATATTTTTGTCAGGGCAGCAAGAATTTGATAGTCTACCTGAAGATGTAAAAAAGGGGATTTTATATAATTATACAACTGATGAGGTAAAGGGGCTTGTTAATTTCATATATGATTATTTTGATGAATTTAAATTGCTTGTTTCATGTGCAGATGGAACAGCCTTCTCAGATTTTATTCATGATCTGGTGGAAATTGAGTTGGAGTATACTTTGAAATTTATTAAATCCACAGGAAATGATGCTTTGGTTACCGGTAGAGCTACACCTGAACTATTGCATATTATTGCAAGTGCATTTTTTACAGCTGTTTTTGAAGTGGTTAAACATGATATGTCAAAAGAAGTTGCAGACAGTTATGTAGATAGCCTAAAACAATTTTTTATGGCAGGTTGGGAAACGATTTTAAACCCATAAAGAGAATACAAGTATTAGTAAAGAATAATTTTTGGATGAGGTGCCGAAAGGAACCTCAAAAAAATTATCATAAAGTTAGAACAATCTAACAAAAAAATAATAAAAGGGATATAAAAAGTTATATATGATATTAGTTATATTAAATTCAAAGTTTAGGAGGAGAGAATATGAAGAAATTGAGCTCAGCGAATAAAGGTGAAAAGGGTAAAATTACTTCGATTAAAGGAGATTCACGTTTTTTAAGCCGAATTACTTCAATAGGGCTTACTGTAGGAAGTAACGTTGAAATTATACAGAATCAAAAAAAATATCCGGTTTTAGTATTTGGCCGAGATACAATGATTGCCATCAATCGAAGTGAGTGCGAAAAAATAATGTTGGAGGTGGTTTCAGAATGAAAAATATAACAATAGCCCTTCTTGGCCAGCCGAACATAGGCAAATCTACATTATTTAACGGTTTAACTGGTTCCCGTCAGCATGTGGGAAATTGGCCGGGAAAAACAGTAGAAAAAAAAGAAGGTTATTTTAACTATAATGGTAATAGCTATACAGTTATGGACTTACCAGGTACATATAGTTTATCTGCAAATTCTGAAGAGGAAATTGTTACAAGAGATTATATTACAAGTGGCAATGCTGATTTAGTTTGTATTTTTGCAGACGCATCTCAACTTGAAAGAAGTTTATTTATGCTTGCTGATTATGCAGGTATAAAAACACCTGTACTACTATTACTAAATATGATGGATGTAGCTACTGAACAAGGCAAAAAAATTAATAGTGATAAAATTTCAAAAAAACTTGGTATTCCTGTAATTCCAATTGTTGCTTCAGATAGAGGTTGCTATGATAGCTTTTTAAATATACTGGAAAAGACAGCATCCATGTCTTGTAAAATAGATGAAAAAGATATTTTTAGCATGTATCAAACAAATATAGGAGACATATATAGCTCCGTATTTAGTTTATTACCTAAAGATGGAATCGGAGCTTTCTCCTCAGCCTGGCTTTCCGCAAAGTTGCTGGAACAGGATCCTCCGGTGATACAGACTGTTAAGTCTAATATAAGTGCGATGGACTGGAATGAAATTAATAAGCTATTAAAAGAAGTAGAAAATGGAAGCTTATTAACAGCAGACAGCAAATTCAAATGGATAGAAAGTTTATTAAAAGAGAATGTAATAAAAACTAAAAATGATAATAAAAAAATAAACCGGTTTGACCGTATTGCAACTAGTAAGATTTGGGGGAAGCCGCTGGCTATAGGTGTTATTGTCTTAGGTCTTATTATATCTATGGCAGTTGCTATACCAATTATGGGATTGTTTGGTTACTTACAGAGCATTATTGTATTGCCAATTTCTAATGGTTTATCTGCTATAGGTGTACCGGTAATAATTATTTCATTGATTCGTGATGGCATATTAACAGCTGTTGTTTTTGCATTGATGATGGTCAGCTTTGTATTTGGCATTAGCCTCGTGTTTGGATTTGTTGAAGAAATTGGTTATATGGCCCGTATTTCTTATGTTTTTGATAATACTATGTCCAAACTTGGATTACAGGGAAAAGCAATTATGCCGTTTTTGGTAAGCTTCGGATGCAATATTGGTGGTGTAAGCGGAACAAGAGTTATAGATTCATGGGGACAGCGTGTAACAACAATCGCACTTTCTTGGGTTATTCCTTGTGCGGCCACATGGAGTGTAATTGGATTAGTAAGTACTGTATTCTTTGGAAGCACGGCATTTTTAGTAGTTATATCACTGTTTGCAATAGCATTTTTACATATGTTTATCACTTCTAAAATATTTGGAAAGTATTTAATAAAAGAAAATGACAGGAATGGTTTGATTATGGAATTACCGCCGTATCATAAACCTAAATACAGAAATTTATTTCGATTTGTCTTTCTCCGTATGGGGGATGTACTTAAGCGTGCATTAAAGACTATTGTAATTGTAGCAGTTGTCTTTTGGGCATTATCATATACTAAAGAAGGTGATATTACAAACAGTATAATTTATAAAATAGGAACATTTATTGAACCTGTTACTATGTGGTTTGGTTTGCGATGGCAGACGTTTATGGCGTTTTTAGCTGCTGCCATGGGTAAAGAGGCTGCGCTTGGTGTTTTGGCATCTCTGTTTAATTCCCCTGGCCAAATAGCAGGTATATGGGATGTCATTTCTAATAATGCAGTCGTAACTACTTCGGGAATTGGAGGTGCACTGCAAGCCGGTATTTCAAAAGCAGAAGCATTAGCGTTTGTTTATGCGTTCTTCTTTAATGTTCCTTGTCTTTTAACAGTTGTTTCTACATTGCAGGAATCACACTCTGCTAAATGGACCTTACGTATTGTTGGTTATTATATAGTAATTGCATTACTTATGTCTGCAATAGCATACCATGTTGGACTTTTAATATTTTAGGGTGAAAAGGTGAAAACTTATGTTGATTGAAATTTTAGCTTTATTAAATAAAGAAAGAACATATTTAATGAATGAAATGGCTGATATTCTTAATACAGATACAGATACTTTAAAAGTGCAAATGGAATATTTAGAAAAACTTGGATATGTTAGAAAGGTAAGACCGAATATGGGGTGCAAAAATAAATGTATGGGTTGTTCAATTTCAAATAATAATATTTCAACTGTTGACATGTGGGAATTAGCTTAAATGCTTTATTAGAAATTTATATAATGTGTAGAAAGACTAAAATTATTTTTTAGGATAGAAATGGAGAGGTTTTATGAATTGTAATTCTTTTGTAGATTTAAAAGTAAAGAAGTTACTTGATATGATTTATGCGCCTATGTATACTAAAACATTATTTGCAGCGATAGAGCTTAATATATTTTCAGAGTTAAAAGAATCAAAGCTATATACTGAAGTTGCTGAAAATCTAAAGCTTAATCGGGATAATACAAAATGGCTGCTAAATGCTTTGGCAGGGATGGAACTGTTACATAAAGAGAAGGGCTTTTATAGGAATTCATCATTATCAAACAGATATCTTGTAAAAGACTCTGATTGGTTTATTGGTGATCATTTGAGAATTTATAATAGCAGTTCAGGTTATGATGGACTTGATATAGTAAAGTTAATAAAAGAAGGACCTAAAAATGAGGAGTCAGATAAAGAAGGTCTGGAGGCATATGCAGTATTTGGTGATTGGACTGAGATTTTAAAAACTGGGCAGAAGGGAGGAAGAGCCAAAGAAATAGCAGAAATGGTATCTGATTTACCTGAATTTCTACACTTTAAAAAAATGCTTGATCTAGGAGGCGGTCCTGGGTTAATAGGAATAGAGATTATTAAGAAAAATCCAAAATTAAAGGGAGTTATTTTTGATGCGGCCGATGTTGGGAAGGTGGCAGATGAATCAATTAAAGAAAATAAACTGGAAAACCGTGTTGAAGTTTTAACAGGAGACTATTTAAAGGATTATATAGGAAAGGATTATGATTTTATTCTTGCCATAGCTACTTTGAATTTTGCTAAACATAATATGGATTTTATTATGAAAAAAATATATGATGCATTAAATCCAGGTGGTGTTTTTATGTGCATCTCTGAAGGGTTAACGTGTGAAGATACAAAACCTAAAGAGATAGTTGTTTCATGGCTGCCTAGTTTTTTAAAAGGTTTTGATTTTAGTTTGAGACAAGGAGAAGTTAGTGATTCTGCACTTAGGTGTGGATTTAAAACTGTTTATAAACAAACGGTTAGCATGTTTTCAGGAGACATGGATGTAGATATTGCAAGAAAGTAAAAAAACTTATAAAACAGTATCGGCTAAAATTAAATATTAACTTCTTAATAATAGATATGATAAAAAATTAATGTTAAATGATTATCTTGTGAAAATGGAATTTTGACTAACATTGAAAAATATATGGAAACGAAAGAATCAATTTCTTTGATTGTTCTAAATTTCTTTTGAATAAGAACACTTTACATATTTGCTATGCTGTTAAATTTTTAAAATGATATTATAATTATTTATAGAAACATTGGAGAAATTAAAGGGCTTTTATGCTATTCCTCATTGTATAAATTCATAAATTCCTGCATTGCAGTAATAGAATCACTGCTTATGACATGTTCAATGGCACAGGCATCTTTTGTAGCAGTTGAAGCTTTAACTTTCAATATATTAATAAAGAAGTTTTCTATTACATGATGTTTTTCAGCAGTGAACTTAGCTAATTTAAAACCTTTTGGGGTAAGAAATATTTCCTTGTATTTTTCATTTGTAATGAGGCCTTTTTCAGATAGTGTTGACATAGCACTGTTGGTACTTGCTTTTGTTACATTCATTCTTTTTGCAATATCAGATACACGTACTCCTTCTCCTTGTTTTGAAAGTTCATATATTGCTTCTAGGTAATTTTCCATAGTAAATGTAAGTTTTTCCATTTAACTTCCTCCATATTTGAGAGTTTATTATAACTTATGTTTTTATAAAGCTATGAGCATGGTGAGAATAATAGATTAATTATAGTATAACTTATAAAATTGAGAAAAAAAAGTATTTGAGTTTTATAAAGCTTAAATTTTATTTCCTCATATTGTTTATATTAATTTAAAAAATGGAATGTTTGTTCATACTCTTGCGACTATATATGTCAGATTTTTGGAGGAAATTGTGTTACGAGCCAGAAAGAAAAGAGATTGATGATTACGTTAATCGAATGGCTGTTTTTATTCATGCCGGTATTGAAAAACTCTATTTAAAAAAATATAAATATGCTTCCATTTGTATTAATATTTTTTTGACCGTTAGTTAGCAAAAGCTAACCAAGTTGCTTATAATTTTTACATTAATCAAAGTAAGTTCAGTTAGGGATAGGAGGATTTAAATTATGCCAAAAGAGAAAAAGAAATTTGTTTTAAGTCGGTTCACACCTTATATGGGTAATAAGAAAGGGCTTTTGCCGTTATCACTTGTATTGTCAGGAATTTCAGCGGTTCTTAACATTTTGCCTTTTGTACTTGTATGGTACATAGTTCGTAATATCTTGTCGTCGCCACAATCCATTGACGTTTCTAATGTTAGCTTTTATGCATGGATTGCATTTGCAAGTGCAATAGGAGGAGTATTATTATATTTCATTTCCCTTTTGAGTTCACATCTTGCAGCTTTTAGAGTAGAGGTAGGTATGCAAAAAGTAGGTATGAAAAAAATAATGTCTATGCCTCTTGGATTTTTTGATAAAAACTCTAGTGGAAGAATACGAAAAATTGTAAATGATGGAGCAGGAACAACCCATACATTTTTAGCACATCAATTGCCAGATATGGCAGGGAGTGTAGTAACACCTATTATACTTTTGGTTTTACTTTTTGTTGTAGATTGGAGAATGGGGCTTGCCTCTTTAGTGCCAATAGTATTGGGCTTTATAACTATGAGATTTATGATGAGTGCTGAGGGGAAAAAATTCCAGCAAATGTATTATGACTCTTTAGAAGAAATGAGTTCTGAGTCAGTAGAATATATCAGGGGTATTCCTGTTGTAAAAACATTTGGTCAGACTATATTTTCTTTTAGACGATTTTATGACAGCATAATAAAATATAAAGAAATGGTTTATGCTTATACTCTTCTTTGGAGAACGCCAATGTCGTTTTACAGCACAATTATGCAATCTGCAGCATTTTTCATAATTCCTGTGGCTATTTTTTTAATAGGAAGAGGAGAAAATATTGCTCTTGTACTTGCTGATTTTATTTTCTATATTCTCATATCGCCCATATTTAGTATGCTTTTAATGAAATCAATGCATTTTCAGCAAAATGTAATGATTGCTGAACAAGCCATAGACAGATTAGATAACATATTAGATTACCAGGTTATGAACTATACGGAAAATCCAAAGAATATTAAAAGTAGCAGCATTGAATTTAAAGATGTAGTATTTTCATATGAAGACAGTGATAAACGTTCAATTGATAAAATAAGTTTTAAATTGAATGAAGGAGAAACTATTGCCCTTGTAGGAGCATCAGGAGGAGGAAAAACAACAATTGCAAGATTAGCCGCTAGATTTTGGGATGTAGATGGAGGTGAAGTCTTAGTAGGTGGAATAAATGTAAAAGATATTCCTAAAAAAGAACTTATGGATAAAATTTCTTTCGTTTTTCAAAGTACGAAGTTATTTAAAGGCTCATTGAGAGATAATATACTGTTTGGAAAAGAAAACGTAAGTGAAGACGAAATAAATAAAGCAATTAATTTTTCTCAGTCGAGAGAAATAATTGATAACTTTGAAAGCGGTATTGATACGATAATAGGATCTAAAGGAACTTATCTTTCTGGGGGTGAACAGCAAAGAATAGCCCTTGCAAGAGCTATTGTAAAAAATGCTCCTATAGTACTTTTGGATGAAGCGACTGCTTTTGCTGATCCAGAAAATGAACATTTAATTCAAAAAGCTCTTAAAGAACTTAGCCGAGGAAAAACTACTTTGATGATTGCTCATAGGCTTACAAGCGTACAAAATGTTGACCGAATACTGGTTATAGACGGTGGAAAAATTGCTGAAACAGGGACACATGATGAGCTTGTAAAAAAGGGAGGCATATATAAAAATATGTGGGAAGAATATCAAAAATCTGTGGCTTGGAAGATAGCTACTAAAGAAACTGTAAATAAAGGAGGACAAAATGCTTAAATATTTTCAAAATAAATTTGCTATGTCTGAAAAAGGGGCGAAAGATCTTTTTCGGTCAATTATATGGACTATAGTAATGGACCTTAGTCTTATGATTCCTGTAATCCTGAGTTTTATGTTTTTAGACGAATATATGAACGTCCTTTTAAATAATTCCAATAATCAGGTAAACAGTATTCTTTACTATGTTATTATGTCTGTAGCTTTTTTCGTAGTCATATTTATTATTGCGTATTTTCAATATGATTCCACATATACTAAAATTTATGAAGAGAGTGCAAAAAGAAGAATAAGTTTGGCTGAAACTTTAAGAAAGCTGCCACTGGCATTTTTCGGTAAAAAAGATATTTCTGATTTAAGTGCAACAATAATGGAGGATGCAACTCAGGTAGAGACTCTTTTCTCTCATGCTGTTCCCCAGATTTATGGAGGAATAATAACTGTTTTAATTATGAGTGTGTTATTGTTCTTTTATAATTGGCAGTTGTCTCTTGCTGTGTTCTGGGTTGTTCCTGTAGCAGCTTTGGTATTTTATTTATCAAGAAAGTTTCAAGATACTATGCATTCAAAACTTTATTATGTAAAAAGGGATATTTCAGATAAAATCCAAGAGGGACTTGATTCAGTTTATGAAATAAAGTCATACAACAGAGAAGAGTCTTATTCACATACTTTAAGTTCAAAGCTTGATAATTACGAAAAATTAATGATTAAAGGTGAACTTTTAACAGGGGCATTGATTAACCTTTCCTATGTATTATTAAAACTTGGACTTCCAACTGTTATATTAACAGGTGCCTATCTTTTATCAGTTGGCTCCGTAAATATTTTTACTTATCTTGTTTTTCTCGTAGTTACAGCACGTATTTATAATCCGATAATGGATGCAATGAATAATATTGCATTACTTATCTTTTTAAATGTACGTATAAAGCGTATGAAAGAAATGGATGAAATGCCAAGGCAAGAAGGCAAGTCAGAGTTTTATCCAAAAAATTATGATATTAAATTCAATAACGTTGATTTTTCATATCAAGATGGAGTTCAAACTTTGAAGCATGTAAGCTTTACTGCGAAGCAAGGCGAGGTAACGGCACTTGTGGGTCCTTCAGGAGGAGGAAAAAGTACAGTGGCCAAATTATCTGCACGATTTTGGGATATAAATAAAGGAGTGATTACTTTAGGAGGAGAAGATATTTCTCTTGTTGAACCTGAAACCCTCTTAAACAATTATTCAATAGTTTTTCAGGATGTTACACTTTTTAATTCAAGTGTTATGGATAATATCCGTATTGGAAAGAGAGATGCTTCGGATGAAGAAGTAATGAAAGCTGCAAAGCTAGCTCAATGCGATGAATTTGTTAAAAAACTTTCCCATGGATATGATACATTGATTGGGGAAAATGGAGAAAGACTATCAGGGGGAGAAAGGCAGCGTATTTCAATAGCAAGGGCAATTTTAAAAGATTCTCCAATTATTCTTCTTGATGAAGCTACAGCATCTCTTGATACAGAAAATGAGAGCAAAATACAAAGAGCCCTCAGTGAACTTATAAAAAATAAGACAGTTTTAATTATTGCACATCGTATGAGAACTGTCTTAGGAGCTGATAAGATTGTTGTTCTTAAAGACGGGGCTATAACAGAAACAGGAACTCCTATGGAATTAAAAGAGAAAGATGGAATCTTTTCTTCCATGTTAAAAAAGCAATACCAATAGGTTATAAATGCTTAAATTATTTTGGCTAGAATTGTAATCTTGATTTTTAAAAATTAATATGATATATTAACTTTATAATATAATAAACATTAAGAAACGACACATGTAGTGCTTTGCACGTAAATCTGATTACGGGACAAAACATTATATGTGTTTTTTTGTGTTCAAAAATGAAAGAAGAGGGAATATATGAATTCATCAAAAAAAATTAAAATGATTATAATGGTTGCAGCGTTTACAGCATTTTTGGCAACTTTTAATGAAACGTTCTTAAACGTTGCCTTCACACCTATAACTCAAACACTAAATATTAGTGAATCTACTGTTTCTTGGCTTTCTACAGCTTACATGCTGGGAGCTGCTGTAATGGTACCAGTATCAGCTTTTATTTATAGAAATGTATCTACAAAACGTTTGTTTTTGATAACTGTCAGTTTTCTTATTATAGGGAGTATAATTTGTGGATTGGCATCAGTATTTTCTATATTACTTATTGGAAGAATTGTGCAGTCCATTGGTACAGGTATGTTGGTTCCTATTGGAATGAATATTACTTTAGAGGTAGCACCAAAAAAAAATTGGGGACATATATGGGTATTATGGGGGCGATGACTACACTGGGACCTTCTTTAAGCTTGATAATAGCTGGATTTATTTTAGCATTTTTTAATTGGCATGCATTGTTTTGGATATTTGCTGGGTTGTCAACTATATGTTTTATAAATGGAGCTTTATTTTTAGAAGATTTAGCAGAATTAACTCACCCAAAGCTTGATGCATCATCTGTTGCGTTAATAAGCTTAGCTTTAATTGGTATTCTCTATGGCATATCTACAATCTTTTCCGGAAATATAAGTATTGCTGTCTTTTCTATATTAATTGGTATAATTTTATTATTTGTTTTTATTGTACGTCAGCAGAAACTTGATGAACCGTTTATTGATCTTGAACCTTTATTAGTTAAGCCTTTTGCTATTGGTGTCATTATTAACATGATATCGTTAATTATAATTTTTGCGCTGAACATAATTTTGCCTATGTATATGCAAAGTGCTATGGGAGCAACTTCTTTAGTAGCCTCACTGACATTATTCCCTGCAATTTTACTTTCCTGTGCAGTAGCTCCTATAGCGGGTAAAATTTATGATAGGCATGGAGTCAATGTTTTATTGCCCTTAGGCTTTTTAATGGTTTGCGTTTTTACTGTTATATTGTCCTTATGTAAAAATATAGATTCTTTTTTGTTGTTTGCCATCATTTACATACCTGTAATTTGTGGTTCTGCGTTGGTTATCGGACCTGTGCAGAGTTTTGCATTGTCTTATTTAAACAGGAATCTGAATGCTCATGGAATTACCGTTATTAGTATGGGTTTTCAGATTGCAGGATGTATTGGAGCTTCTCTTTTTACAGGAATATATTACGCTGTTATGAAAATAAACTTGATGTCGGATGCTAATAGTGTTGAAGCTTTTGGGAACGGTTTCATGGCAGTATCTTTAATTGCAGCAATATTTTCTTTTGTTGGTTTTATATTAGCTTTGTATGTAAGGAAGTTTAAAAAGAATGAAACGGGAGAAAAACAGGAACTTGTATCTGTCCGATCTATTATGAAAGAAGATGTTTATACAGTTAGTGCGGATGTAACACTTTTAGATGCTATAAAGGTTATTGTAGAAAAAAAAGTTAGTGGTTTACCAGTAGTGGATAAAAACAAAAATATGATTGGATTTATAAGTGATGGTGATATTGTACGTTATTTAACAAAATATAATCCTTTATTCATTAGTGCTTATTCACAAGCAATAGTAAATAATGAAGGCTACGGATTCAATAAAAAGATGCAAAATTTGATATCATTAAATGTAATTGAAATTGCTTCTAAACAAGTTTTTACAGTAAATGCAGATGATAAACTTGATGAAGTCTGCAGAATTTTGAGTGAACATAATTTGAAAAAAGCACCTGTAATAGAAAATGGACATATGATTGGAATTATAAATAGGAGTAATATTACGAAATATGTAATGAATGCTTGTTTATCGGTAATTGATAAAACAAATTAATTTTATATTATTATGTATTCATATACATTACTATAAATTTAAGTGATTAAAATATTATAACAGATATAACAAATCTGATTTTATTAATAAAAGAAAAATAAATTTGTCAAATTATAAATCAACTGGTATCCTAATAATTAAGAATAATAAAAAATATGCATGCTTAAAAGAGCACTGCTATAAAAATAGCTTAAAAATAAAGGATTTGAAATAGATTATGAAGAAATTAATTATTGGTATATTAGCACATGTGGATGCAGGTAAAACCACTTTATCAGAAAGTATGTTATATCTGAGCGGTAAAATTGAAAAATTAGGAAGGGTAGATAAGAAAGATGCTTATTTAGATACTTATGATTTAGAAAAATCAAGAGGAATCACAATTTTTTCTAAGCAGGCTGTATTTAATATAGGAGATACTCAAATTACATTAATGGATACTCCAGGACATGTGGATTTTTCAGCAGAGATGGAGAGAACATTTCAGGTTCTCGACTATGCCGTTTTAGTAATAAGTGGTGCAGATGGTGTACAGGGGCATACCAAAACATTATGGCAGTTACTTGATAAATATAAAATACCAATATTTTTATTCATAAACAAGATGGATCAGAATGGTACGGATAAAGGGAAATTAATAGAGGAAATTAAAAAACAACTGAGTGACGGCTGCATTGAATTTGGACAAAGCGAGACAAATGATTTTTATGATGAACTTGCCATGTGCCATGAAATTTTAATGGAAAAGTATCTTGAAATAGGACACATTGAAACGATAGATATTAGAAAAGCCGTAAAAACTAGAAAAGTATATCCCTGTTTCTTTGGCTCTGCCTTAAAGTTAGAAGGTATTGAAGAATTTTTAAAGGGAATTAAAAAGTATACTTCCATACCATCTTATCCTCGTGAATTTGGAGCTAAAGTATACAAAATAACAAGAGATGAGCAGGGAAATCGCCTTACTCATATGAAAATCACAGGGGGAAAACTTAAAGTAAAAGATGTTTTAACAAATAATGATTGGCAGGAAAAAGTAAATCAAATTCGTATATATTCTGGAAATAAATATAATGCGATAAGTGAAACAGAGGCAGGTTCTGTATGTGCAGTAACAGGACTTAGTCAAACAAAGCCTGGAGAAGGTTTAGGAATAGAAGAAAATTCCAGCACACCCGTATTGGAACCAGTTTTGTTTTATCAGATAATACTTCCGAAGAATTGTCAGCCAAGAGAAATGCTCCCAAAGTTACGTCAGATCGAAGAAGAAGAACCGGAACTTCATATTGTTTGGAATGAGCAGTTACAAGAACTCCATGCGCAAATCATGGGTGAGGTACAGATTGAAATTTTGCAGAGCATTATTGAAAGCCGCTACGGAATTAATGTGGGTTTTGGCGAAGGGAGGATTGTTTATAAGGAAACAATTGCAAATGCTGTTGAAGGGGTAGGTCATTTTGAACCACTTCGACATTATGCAGAAGTACATTTGTTAATGGAACCAAGTGAGCCGGGGAGTGGTATTCAATTCGAAACACAATGCAGTGAGGATTTACTCAGTAAAAACTGGCAAAGACTTGTTTTAACCCATCTTAATGAGAAAGAACATAAAGGTGTTTTAACAGGCGCAGCTGTTACGGATATGAAAATTACTTTAGTTTCAGGCAAAGCTCATAATAAGCATACAGAAGGCGGAGATTTCAGGCAGGCCACTTATCGTGCAGTTCGTCAGGGTTTAAAAGAAGCAGAATCAGTGTTGCTTGAACCTTATTATTCTTTCCAACTTGAGATTCCCGAGAAAATGGTAGGCAGGGCTATGACTGATATTGAAAGAATGAATGGTATTAGTGAAATTTTACAAACAGATGATGAAAGGGTCATTCTTACAGGCAGTGCTCCTGTTTCAACTATGAGAAATTATCAAAAAGAAGTTGTTACATATAGCAAAGGGCTTGGAAGATTATTCTGCAGTTTAAAAGGTTATGAATTATGCCATAATTCAGATGAGGTAATTCATAGTATTGGATATGATTCGGAACGAGATTTGGAAAATCCAACTGGGTCTGTTTTTTGCACACATGGTGCGGGATTTTTAGTGGAATGGGATAAAGTTAAAGATTATATGCATATTGAAAGTTATTTTGATAGAAAAAATAATTTTTCAGAAGAAACAAATATAAATCAGTCTTTATATTCAGAAGAAAAAAGCATCAGTTTAGAAGAAGTAGATGAAATTTTTAATAAAACTTTTTATGCGAATCAAGGGAAAAAGTCTATCTGGAAAAGAAATAAACCTTCATCAGAAAGTTATTACGGTGAGGAAAAATATATAACCATAAACAGAGAAGCTAATGAAGAATATCTTCTTGTAGATGGATACAATATTATACACGATTGGCCAGAGCTTAAAGAGCTTATTGTTGATAATATGGAAGGTGCAAGAATGAAATTGCTTGAGATACTTAGTAATTATCAGGGAATTTGTCAGTGTAAAATTATTGTTGTATTTGATGCATATAGAGTTCTAGGCCATAGAGAAGAAATATTAGATTATAATAATATACATGTGGTGTATACAAGAGAAGCTCAAACCGCGGATCAGTATATTGAGAAATTTACACATGATAATCATAAAAAATATAATATAACAGTGGCGACTTCAGATGGTTTGCAGCAGATAATTGTAAGAGGGGTAGGGGGAGCTTTATTATCTGCCAGAGAATTAAAGATTGAGGTTGAATCTGCTAACGAAAGAATTCAAAAGAACCACAAGGAAGAACAGGGTAAAAAGCGTAATTATTTAATGGATTCATTGACTGATGAAATAAAAAAACAAATGGAAGAATTTATTAAAAAAAATGATTTCTAATATCTTTAAAATAGATATCTAAATAAAAGCTGAAGTTGTCAATCTGATGAAATAAATAACAAATTTAATAACAATATTATGAAAAGCCCAATTCAATCTTATATTAAATTGGGCTTAAATAGTCTAAGGCGTAACAGAGCACTCGTTATTGAAATATTTAACGTCAAGACTTCAAAATTCCCATAATATCATATCATTTTAAATAATTATAAAATATTAGTAGGAAAGATGGCTATTCTTGTCTAGTTTTATTTTACAACTTAATTAAACGTGGTTGGTTTTTAAAGCTATTGTGATTTTCTTACGCCATTTCCATCTATCTTGTAACCGTCAATCTTGGCGTTTACGGCAAGAGAGCCGTCGTGGTAGAAGTAATACCACTTGCTGTCAATCTGAATCCATTTTTCGGATACCATGATGCCATCCTTGGTAAAGTAGTAGGTCTTCTTGTTGTCATTGGATTCAAAATCTTTCCATCCGATGAGCATTTTGTTGCCAGAGTAGTAACGCCAATTGTCACCGTCCTTTACCCAGCATGTTTTTAAAATACCTGTGGTTTCAAAGAAATACTTTACACTGTCAATGGTCTGTGTACCGGTTAAGATATGGCCATCCTTGTAGTAGAGATATTGCCCGGCATCGTTTAACGTCCAACCCTGTGCGGTATGCGGGTCAATTGTCAAATTAATGTAGCGATGTAGCATGGAAGAAACCTCTGTACGGGTGGCGCTAGACTTGGGATTGAACCTGTTTTCTGTGTTGCCCATCATAATGCCCGCCTGTTGCATGATTTTCACTGAATTTATATAGAGGTCACTTATGTCGCAAACATCTGCGTAGGTTTTTTCCTCACGGGCGATAGGCAGTGAATAGCCAGTGGCTTTAGCATAGTTTGCAAAGATCATGGCAATTTCTTCGCGAGTGACAGTGCGGTTAGGCTCAAATTTACCATTGCCTATACCCTGTATGATGTTTTCCTGATATGCCCATTCAATATATGGACGGTATGTGTTATCTGCTTTTACATCAATGAAGCTGTTTGAAGTGTGAAGTTTTGTATCCACATTCGACAGTCTGCCAAGCACAGTTAACAGCATTCCACGTGTCATAGTGTTGTTGGGTGCAAAAGTATTATCTGAGACGCCGGAGAAAAGTCCGCGACCGACCACATAGTCAATGTCATCCTTGCCCCAATGGGAACTGATGTCGGTAAACTTTGCTGCTGGATTTGTATAACCTACGCCGTACACTGACAGATGTCCAGTAGGTATGATAATTGTTCCTGTGTCGGCATCGTAAGCAGAACCAGCTACGAGGGAAGGGTTGCCTTTCGTATCAACGTACACGCCATAGAGATATGTCCCGGATTCGTATTTTCCTGGAGTGTAAGGAATGGAGATTATTGCACCACCATCGTTAAAACTTGATATTGTAACTGTTTTGCCATCTTTTATGGAGCGGACCGTGATATCATACACCGGTCTTGTGCCAATCATGGTTGCTGCACCGGAGGAAAGGGATTTTACAGGATTAATTGTGATGGTCATGTTGCCGTTACTTTGTTTTTGAATTTCCTGTAATGCTTTCAGATCAAAGCTCACATTTATTGAAGAACTGTTGATTTCAAGGGTGGACACACCAGCTTTCACAAGGTCGTTCAGGGAATTGCGAAATAGGGTTGCTGTCAGTGAGGCTGAATCTTTTGGCATTATGAAGTTGAGATTCACGGAAACTCCGTTTGAGGTTCCTTCCTGTATCTTTGCATCGACCTGTGCCTTGGCAATGGCATCGGTTACTGTTTTTTCCGGGACGGATACACTGGCTATACCGTTTACCCCGGCGGTTGCGGTAACATAAGCAGTTGCTGTTATAGGTTGGTCAGGATGCGTTTGCAGTGTTGATACAACAGATTCAGTTTTAATATCTACAGATGAACTGCTGCCATTAGAGTTGCTGCTTGATTCACTATTATGATGGTATGAGCCAGGCAAACTGTTGTTTGTGTTAATCGTTACATTGACAATATTGATTCTACCATGTATTTGATTATAGCCGTTACCAATAGCTGCAATTGAAGTATCACTACTATAAGCATTGAGGATGGAATTTGTATTGTCGGAGTCAGCCGTTATCATAAGCGATGCATAAAAAGGAACACCAATGGCTGAGCCATATTGGCTGGTAATGGTATTGGTTCCCTTAATTATCAGAGTGTTATTCTTTCCGGTAAAATAAAGCGGCGTATAGCATTTTTTACTACTATTGCTGCCGGTATTCAAATCAGCTGACATAATATTTATATTTTCAATTGTAATATTATTGGATTCGTTAAATATAAAGGCAATATTTTTAATTTGTGTTCCATTGCCTTTAAGTGTCACAGTTTTGTTTGAACCTACATCAAAGGTATATAACATGCCATTTTCTGGTGTTGTAAAATTGGAAAAATCTAGTGTTACTTCATCCATGTAGTCAAGGAAAGTTTGAACATCATCCCAGGTATGCGGTGAAGTGTATAGAGTTTCATTAACCGTGGTGGTACCGCGTGAATATATGGCATGGTGGGTGTTGTTGTCAGCGGTCAGGCTGACAAGCTCTTTGTCATCAGATGCCAGCAAGTAAAAATATAATTTGCTGTTTGAATTGGTTTTTACATCTTTGATACCATAGGCTTTATTATTATAATTGTGAAAGGGATCAAGGCTGTTGAAACTCTTTACGCAGGTAACATTGTTGATGCTGCCATCTGTAATAGGGGTGTTTGCTTTGTCCGGCAGAGTAAGAACATTCAGATACACATTTTCACAATGACTGTTTTTTATTGATCCGTCTAGGGTAGGGGAGAGCCCCCAACCGCCTCCAATGTCTTTGCCTCCATATGAACCACCAACGGCCCTTACTGTACCGCCGTCAATAATGACGTTACCGCCGTTGCCTCCATAGCCGCCACCAATGCCTGCGCCGTAAGTACCTCCGGCTGCATTGACTGTACCGCCATAAATATAGACATCGCCACCGTTATAGAAATCCCCGCCACCAATCCCTGCGCCGTTATTTCCACCAGTTGCATTTATTGTACCACCGTGAATATATACTTTATTGCCTGAGCCACGTGTACCGCCTCCTATGCCTGCAGCAGTCTGTTTGCCACCTACTGCGTTTATCGTTCCGCCGTAAATGGTAACTGTAGCACCTGTACCGAACTGCCCGCCGCCGATACCGGCACCCTCATCCTTACCGTATGCATTGACTGTTCCGCCAACAATGGTGATGTTGCCAGCACTTTGACATGTACCGCCTCCGATGCCCGCCCCATTAACATCTCCATAGGCATTTAATGTACCAGTACCTTCAGATTGTGCGTAAATGGTAAGGCTTCGCTTTGGCGTAAAGTAATCACCTGCCCATACATTGATGCCGGCTCCATTATGTGAGGGAGTATGACTTGAGGTCACAGTTAAATTGCAGCCGTCGGTAAGAATAATTTGTGCATTGCCGGTAACGGTGAGAGTACTGTTAATACACAGATTACCTGTGGCATAGTACCATCCATCTGGCAGCTCGGTGGTACTATTCGTAAGCTTTGTTGCTGTTACAGTTTCCTCTTTATCAAATCTATCCATAAAAGTAATTTGTGAAGTTGGTCCTGTTTCCGTAGGCATTACCGACTGTACTCCAACAGTGACAGTGATTATTGGTAAGCTCAGATCTTCTTTTATTATGTAATCTTGCGGACAAACGGGGTGGAAAACATAAGTTCCTGATGTTTCAGGAGAATACGACGGAACGGCTTCCCATGTTACCTGAATATCCAGCGTTTGAACATCTGATTCAACTATATCTATTGCAGTGCTGCTTGTTGCGTTGGTACTGTCGTCTGCTTCTGAAGAAGTCTCACTATAATCTGTCACATCACCGTCTTCCGAAGCAATAGGTCTTACCGTTGCCCTTAAGGTTTCAGGTAAATTTAAATCGGCTTTAGATGTGCTTAGTGGTACACTTTGTGCCGCAATGTCAGCCGCTAATTCTGCAAACGCAGTAATTTCTTTGCTTAAGCTGTCGGGAACTTCGTCCGTTTCAGCCGAAACTGAAACAGGGATCATACCTACAGCCATGATGATGGAAAGCATCACGGTCATAAGCTTTTGAATAGTTTTGTTTTTGTGCATACTGTTTCCTCCATTTCGCAACTTGAAAATTGTTGTTTAATCATCAATTAATACCCATAGTTAGTAAGATGAAAATCTTAAATGCCATGCTTGCTTAGTTACAATTACTTGAATTTTATCTTTAAAAGTGTTATACTGTAATTACGATAACCATATTTAGTAAACACGGTTATTAACCTAGCTTATTATATGGTATTCTTTAAAAAAAATCAATAGAGGAGCAGGATATGAGAGAAAAAAAACCCAACAAGAAAAAGGTGCAAGGAGCCGAAACAAAAAAGAAACTTTATGAAATTGCTGAGAAGCTGTTTACGGAACATGATTTTGATGATGTCAGTGTGGAAGATATTACTGATGCTGCAGGAATTACAAAAGGTGCTTTTTATGTGCATTTTGAATCAAAGGACGCGTTGATAGCCATGTTGATTGCAGATTATGCTGCTCGAGCTGATATGAATTACAAGTCCTTTTTAGAAACACTGCCATCCGATATATCTTCTTCAGAGGTACTGCTTGTTTTGATTGAAAAAATAACCGATGTTTTGGCTGGTACAATTGGTTATGAAAACATGAAAAAGGTTTATCATATGCTGCTTGAGAGGACTGTTGATACCGAGGCGGTCAAGGGATACAGACGTGAGCTTTACACGCTGTTCCATAACGTATTAGAGAAGGGAATACAACAGGGTGAATTTAGAAGCACCCTGTCGGTTGATATTACTTCTCGACAACTTGTAATGGCAATAAGAGGTATCAGCTACGAATGGTGTATCCGTTATCCTGAATTTGATTTGAAAGAGCAGGCGGTGGAGCATTTTAAGTTGCTGTTGAAGGGAATTGAGGTATAGAAGATTATCAAATAAAACAAGGCCTGATGAAGCCAATACTTGTTGTGTTGGCTCTGTCAGGTTTTTTATTTTTACCTGTAAGCAGGTTTGAAGAGGAATCTTTTAAGAAAGAAATGATATCTTATTGACTTGACTTTTCATTTAATTATAATATATCATAATAATTAGCAAGCTAACAATTAGCAAACAAATATTAGGAGGATATATGGATAAGAGTTTTCATTATTTAAGTATGATAAATCAGGCATTGTTTCAAAAAAGAGTACTAAAAAAAATAATCGAAATTGGATTAACGCCAGGGCAGCCTAAAATTCTAGATTATCTTAGTACACATGATGGAAGTATACAAAAAGATATCGCTTATGGGTGCCAGATAGATCCAGCTACACTTACAGGAATTTTGGAACGTATGGAAGAAAAAGAGTTAGTAGAGCGAAGAGTAATAAAAGGCAACCGTCGTTCCAGTTTTGTGTATTTAACTGAAAAGGGAAGAAAAAAAGCAGAAAAAGTATCAGAAATTTTTCTGGAAATAGAAGAGAAAATCTTTAAAGGAATAGGAACAGAAGAAAAAGAACAGTTTATGAATACATTTATTAAAATATGCTGTAATATGACAGAAACGGAGAGGCTTCAATGAGCAAAGTAGAATTATTAAAAAGATACATTATATTTATAATAGGATTATTTATCAATTCATTTGGAGTAAGTTTTATAACAAAAGCCAGCCTTGGTACATCACCTATATCAAGTATTCCTTATACCTTAAGTCTTGGTTTTAAACCTACACTGGGTATGTTTACCCTTTACATGAGCATTATTTTGATTATTATTCAAATCATTCTGCTTCGGAAGAAATTTCCTAAACAGTATATTTTACAAATACCCGTTTCTTTTGTATTTTCATGGTTTATTGATTTAACTATGAGTTTATTATCTTTTATGGCTCCAGAAACTTATTTGATGAAATTTATATCTTTAATAGCAGGATGTATAATCTTGGGTATCGGTGTATATACGGAAATGGTTGCAGATGTGGTTATGCTGCCGGGTGAATCATTTGTAAAGGCTGTTTCTGTAACTTTTCATAAAGATTTTGGTAAGACCAAAGTTGCGTTTGATTCATCAGTTACAATTATTGCGGGCATTATTGGTCTTATTTTATTTCACAAATTTGCAGGAGTACGTGAAGGAACTGTTATATCAGCACTCCTTGTTGGCATGATTGCAAGATTCTTAAAGAGAAAATTAAGCTTTGTTGAAAGCTTTATAATTGGTAATGATAATATACAAGATGGTCAAGTTATAAAAGAAAATAACAATATTGTTGTTACAATAAGCAGAGAGTATGGCAGCGGAGGAAGGCAGATTGCTCAGGAATTAGCGGAAAAGCTGGGATTTGAATACTATGACAGAAATATTATAACGATGACTGCACAAAATAGTGACTTACCGGAAGATTATATAGAAGCAAAAGAGCAAAAGATGAAAAATAGTTTATTATATGATTTATTTTCTCAATATTATGCATTGACAGAAGAAGAAACAGAGCTTGATAAATTATATGAAGTTGAAGCTAATATTATTAAAGAGGCGGCAAGTAAAGGAAATTGCGTAATTGTTGGAAGATGTGCAGATTATATTTTAAAAAATATGGATAATTGTTATAATGTATTTATACATGCGAAAGAAGACTATAAGATCAAGCAGATTATGGAACGTGAGCATATTGATAAAAAACAAGCATTAAAGCATATGCGCGATATTAATAAGAAACGATTTATACATTATAAATATTATACGGGACAAATATGGGGTTTTTCGCCCAATTATAACCTATGCTTGGATGTTACTGGATTAAATTCAAACAAGGCTTCAGAAATGATTATGACATACATAAAGTTCTCTGTAAAAGATGAAAATATAGAAAATGTATAAGAGTATATTGGTGATATAAGGTATAATTAAGTTAATAGTACAAGTGTAACGATAACAAAATTATAACGTAGCAGGAAAGGGAGTATGTTTATGGTAGAACTTGCCTTTAATGAAAGTGCTGGCGGTGGTTTAAAACTGGCTAAATCAATGAAACATGGAAAGGAATATTCTTCAGGTATAGCTGCCGTAGAAAAAGGAAGTAAACAAAAAACGAGAAACAAAAACAAAACTTATAAGTGGTCAGGATTAACTATGGAAGGCAGTTCAATGGATGTTGAATCTTTTTCACTCTATTTAGATATTGGTGATATTTCAAATTTACATACTGGCATGGAATCACGAAAAAATGTGATTAAAGATTTGTATAATCATTATAGTGACGTATCCGATGAAATATGGGAAACCAATCAACATGCATTAGAGAGGATAAAGGAGGCAGGGTCGACACTGGAACCTATAAGAATGTGGATAAGTTTAAATGATCCTAATGAAGTGTGCAGTTTATATTTTATATGTCATTTAATGATAAAATCAAATATTCCTCTTTCTGTTGTTCGTATTCCTGCATGGATTGAAATGGATAACTATAATATTCGTTACAGAAATACAGGGGAAATACCTGCAGAAGAGTTTGGAAAACTTATTAAATATGAGGAATCAATAAGTCAATGCCAACGTGAAACTTATGCAAATATGTGGAAGGAGCTTGTAAATGAAAATGCTTCTCTAAGAGTAATTGTGAATGGTAATCTAATAAGTGTTCCGGTGGATTTTTATGACTTTGCACTTAGAGAAAATATGCCAGAAGAAGAGATTAGAATCGGACAGCTAATAGGAAAAACATTAAATCAAATATCCGGAGTTGTTGATAGTTGGCTTTTTATGAGAATACAAGCTATGCTACAATCAGAAGAATTGATTGAAGTTGCTCCATCAAATGATGACCACCCTTATTCAGTTATTATAAAGAAAAATAAAATATAAAAAGATAAGCATAAGCAAAATTTTTTGTTATGTTTGCTATGTAGGAAATATTGACTTGTAATTTTGAGGGGATATTAGCAGATATTATATTTTTGCAAGCTTTAAAGAATGTTTAAAATTATTATGAGGGAACTGAAATTATGGATAATAATGTGTTATGGTATAGAGAAAATCAAATTTCAAGATTAATTAAGAATTTAGACAAAAATAATATGCAGGGCTATTACGTTAAGGATAAAGAAAAGCTTATAGAGATTTTAAAAGGTTTTCTTGCCGAGGGTTCAACTATTGGTATAGGTGATTCTATGACTCTTTTCCAATTAGGAATTATAGATTTTTTAAGAGAAGGAAAGTTTAATTTCCTAGATAAATATAGAGAAGGGATTACAAGGGAAGAAAAAGAAGAAATTTATATTAAAAATTTCTCTTGTGATACATTTTTATCAAGTTCAAATGCAATAACAGAAAATGGAGAATTGTTTAATATTGATGGTAATGGAAGCAGAGTTGCGCCCATGATTTACGGACCTAAACAGGTTATTATAGTAATAGGTATTAATAAAATTGTTAAAAATTTAGAAGAAGCAGAAAAAAGAGTAAGGCGTTATGCAGCTCCTATAGATGCAAAGAGGCTGGGAAAAGAAACTCCATGTACAAAATTAGGGTATTGTGTTGACTGCAGCCATGAACAAAGAATTTGTAATGATTTTGTAAGTATTAGAGGTCAGTTTATTAAAGGAAGAATAAAGGTTATCATAGTAGAAAAAGAACTTGGTTACTAGGAGGCGGTACTTATGACTTTGCAGCAGCTAAAATATGTGGTAAAGGTTGCAGAAAAAAGCTCTATAAATGAAGCGGCAAAGGAATTGTTAATTTCTCAGCCCAGCTTGTCCAGTGCAATTATTGAACTAGAAAAAGAAATTCATATAACAATTTTTATTCGGAATAACAGGGGTGTTTCTGTTACAAATGAAGGTATGGAGTTTTTAGGATATGCAAGACAGGTATTAACTCAGTCAGAGCTGCTAGAATCAAAATATATTAATAATACAAAGATTAAACAGCGTTTTTGCGTATCTACCCAGCATTATACTTTTGCGGCAAATGCATTTGTGGAATTGGTTAAGGAGTTTGGTATTGATGAGTATGAATTTACGTTGAATGAAACAACAACTTATCAAATTATTGAAGATGTAAAAACAATGTTCAGCGAAATGGGAATAATATATTTAAGTGATTACAACGAAAATGTTATACGTAAGATTCTCAAAGAAAATAACTTGGTTTATACAGAACTTTTTACTGCTAAGCCTCATATTTTTATTTGTAATCAGCATCCTCTTGCGAATAAAAAAGAAGTACAATTAGAAGACCTTAAGGATTATCCTTGCATATGGTATAGTCAAGGTAAGAACAATTCCTTTTATTTCTCTGAAGAAATTTTGAGTACCAGAACTGTGAGTAAGAGCATAAAGGTAAGTGATCGTGCTGCGGTAGTTAATTTCTTAATTGGGCTCAATGGATATACTATTTCATCGGGAGTATTTCCCAAATATCTTCATGGTGATGACATTATTTCACTTCCTTTAAATGTTGATGAAAAAATTCAGATTGGTATAATTGTACATAAAGATACTGTTTTATCTGAACTGGGGAAAATATATACACAAGAATTACGTCAATATGCTAAATATGCATAAAATTTTGCATTTATATTTCCTTTTTATATAAAGTACAGAAGTTATTTTATATTTAAGTAATTCCATTTGAGTATGAGATGTTATAGATAGGTGTAATATATTATAATAGAGAGAATCTATAGCATGATATATAAAATTAGTGTTACTCTATAACGAAAACGTTGTGGTATGCTTTCAATAGCACAAGAACAGTTGTGTGGTATTAAAAAAATACATCGTAGGGGGCATACAGGCTATGAAATATAAAGGAAAACATTTATTTTTAAGGAATAAAAATGTTAAATATATAGAAATATTTTTTGTAAATTACCAAAAAAGAGGTGATTTATAATGAGTACACATGCTATTATTGCATTTCTTATATATGTTCTAATTAATGCTTTTACTCCAGGTCCAGGAAATATACTTGCATTAAATACTGTGACGAACTATGGCTGGTCTAAAGGTATTAATTTATTTTTAGGTATTTTTACAGGATATTATGTTGTACAGATTATATGTGCGGTTTTTGTTTTTGGATTAAATGAATTAATGAATCCAGTAATGTTTGCTATGAAATACTTAGGAGCAGCCTATATAATATATCTTTCTTTTCATATAGCAATAAGTAAACCGATAAAATCGGAAGAACAAAAAAGTGCCTCTTTTTTCAAAGGTTTTATTCTTCAGCTTGTAAATGTAAAAATATATTTTTTTGGAGTGACAGCCTTGTCAGGATATGTTGTCCCATATAAATCTTCACTTGAAATGTTGATATTATTTGAACTTATAATTGCCACTGTTGGAACCATTGCTACGCTAACATGGATTTTACTTGGTAAATTATTCAGACAGGCTTATGAAAAGCATTTCCATGTTATTAATATTATATTGGCAGTAATGTTGATTCAATGTGCATTTAGTATGCTATTTGAATAATGTTTCTTAACAAATAAAAAATATTTATTTATCTGCCAATTTATGGAGATGTTAGTTAAAAAAATAAGAGGATTTATTGACAAGTTTACATTAGAATGATAATGTATTATACTAAGTTAGCATATACTAACTAGTCGTGAATATTGTAATATATAAAAAATAAATATGAGAAGAGGTGTAAGAATAATGGAGCCTTTATTATGGGCAATGAGTGGAACTGGCTTTACTTTTTTAATGACAACTTTAGGTTCTGCTATGGTATTTTTGTTTCGTAAAAATATGAATAATCAAATACAAAAAATCTTTCTTGGCTTTGCTGCTGGTGTAATGATTGCAGCATCTGTTTGGAGCCTTTTGATTCCTGCCATCGAGGAAGCCGAAGCCAATGGACAGATTGGATGGATCCCAGCTGCTGGTGGTTTTATACTTGGCGTCATATTTTTATATGGATTGGATAGGCTGATTCCTCATTTTCATCCCGGAGTAAATAAAACAGAAGGCATTTCATCATCTATGAAGAGAACTTCATTATTGGTTCTTGCAGTTACACTGCATAATATACCAGAAGGAATGGCAGTAGGTTTATCATTTGCCCTGGCTGCACAGCATGCAGGTGATTCTGCCTTATATGCGTCAGCGATAGCAATGGCTATTGGTATTGGAATACAAAATTTTCCTGAAGGAGCTGCAATCTCTCTCCCACTGCGACAAGAGGGTATGGCAACAGGGTTATCTTTTTTTATTGGTAGTATGACAGGAATTGTTGAACCTATATTTGGGATTTTTACTGTATTAATTGCAGGACTTATTATTCCTTTTATGCCGTGGCTGTTGGCTTTTGCTGCAGGAGCCATGATGTATGTTGTTGTTGAAGAATTAATTCCTGAGGCTCATCTTGGAGAACATTCTAATATCGGTACTATGGGTGTAATGGTAGGATTTTTGATTATGATGATTTTAGATGTTGCTTTAGGGTAATGATAAAATATTAGACCAAAAAAGTTAATAAGCTAAGAAGACGTTTTTTCAAAGAATATAGTTAGTAAATGCTAACTATATTCTCTTTTGTAAAATAAAAAGATATAAAATTTCTTCAGGAAAATTAAGAAAAATTTTTAAAAATGTAATTAAAGTAAGAAGGGTATAATATACTCAATAAAAGGTAAATAAAAGGTAGGTATATATAATTTGAACAATACTTTAACAAGAATATATTTGAATCATAATTTAGATTCTTACATAGAATCTATTTATGCAGAATTTCAACCTTATTCTAAAAGAATAGTATTTGGTGATGATTTGGAAATTAATATTACCGACAGAATTTTGTGTAAAAACGATACCCCAATTACAATAGACAGCTATGTGGATATTGAAAATAAGACGTATAAGGTTATATCTTTAAATAAATGGAATGATTATATGGAAGTATATCTTTATAACTTAAAAAGGTACGTACAAAGGTTTGGAAAAGTTATTATATAAGTTATATGATTGTAAGAAAAAATTAGGCAGATAGAATGATTATCCGCCTTCTACTCAATTTTACTTTCAGACATATTTACTAAAGTTCTGATTATTTCAGTTATTTTTCGTTTATCATCTGCAGGTAATTGGTTAAAAAGAGTTAAACATTCTTTTTGGTCATCCGAAAGATTAGATTCTGGTAGTGGTTTTTTTATATTTGTTCTACCTAGAATATAATCTAAGGAAACATCAAAAAAATCAGCTAACCAAATTAATTTAACGTAGTCCGGCTGTTTGTTTTTAACTTCATATCCGGCAATAGTTGCACGTCCTACTTTCATCAATTCTGCTAATTGTTGCTGTGTTAATTTCTTTTCATTCCTTAATTCTTTTAATCGCATGGAAAATATCATTATTAAATTAAACCACCTTTACCCAAAGCTTTAAACCCTGATATTTTATTTTAAATGAAAAAAAAGTTATTTGTAATAATTGTGCCCATTATGAACATTTTTATCACACCATGTTGACAAAGTTTCTTATCAGAACTATAATAATAAAAAATAGTTTCATAAAGGAACAATTAAATTTAGATATTATTTAAAAACAATAATGATTATATTTAAAAATTCAATAAAATATATGTTAAAAATATCAATCAGAAAGGGGTGAAATTGTTATTTTTTTAACATTAAACTTTTACGGATATAATTGTGTTTTTTAAGAATATTTATAGCGAAAAAGCATTTTTTATTAAATACTGTATCTTAGTTTAATGGTATAATTACAAAAGCATTTTTAAATTATATCTTTAAGTTGGAAATATTGAGAAATTCCTTATATATGGGCACCTTAGGAATTTTGAATTAGTGGTGCAACCGACCGGCAATTCAATTGTTGGTTTTTTTATTATACAGCATTTATATGGAGAATATTGCATTGCGATATGGACGGAATATCAAAAGAGCATATAAATAATTGGCAGCTGGATCAGTAATATGCCAATACGTACAAATTGAAGTCTTTGATTTCATAATTTGCACTTTTGTCAAAAGAATTAAAAAATAAATTAACCCACAAAAATTAAATTTTGATTTAGAAATAAAAATGCTTAAAAAATAAATATAATAATGGGAGAAAAAATTGTGATAATTTCTTTTGAAAAAAAGTTGGATAAAGTTTATTATAATAAAAAAAAAATTAAATCCAAATTTTTATTTTATAAATCTCTTGTAGATAAATCATGTGATTCAATATTATGTTTAGATAGAACGGGTGAATATATATATGTAAATCATGTTTATGCAAATTTATTGAATAAAAAAAGAACAAATATAATAGGAAAAAATTTATATGATTTATATTCTAAAGATGAAGTTCAAAAAAGGTTAGAGATTATTAAAGAAGTATTCGAGACAGGAAATACTAAAGTTATTGAACATAAAAACTATAGAAATGATTGTATTATTCATTTGATTACATCAATAAAACCAATTAGAGACAGTATGGGCAATATTGAAATGGTTTTGTGTATTTCTAAGGATATTACAGTTCTAAAAAATATTACCAATGAATTAAAAGAACGAGAATACATACTGCGTGAATCCCAAAGAGTTGCACGTTTAGGAAGTTATGTGGTAGATACAAAGAGTGGAATATGGAAATGTACAGAGGAGCTACATACAATTTTTGGTATAGATGAGACTTATCCTCATAATATGAATGGGTGGTTAAAGTTAATTCATCCAAAATGGCGTACAAAAGTATTAAAGTATAAAGCTGGAGTAGATGCGGATAAACTTCGATTTGATTGTGAGTATAAAATAATAAGATTTAATGATAAAAAAGAACGGTGGGTTTATGGGCTTGGCGAATTTAAATACAATAACCAAGGTGAACCAGTTCAAATGATTGGTACCATCCAAGATATAACTGAGCGTAAAAGGGTAGAAGAAGAAATTATTTATTTAAGTTATAATGATAAATTAACAGGTTTATATAACAGAAGATTTTATGAGGAAGAAATTAAGCGACTTGACACGGAGAGAAATTTTCCTATTTCCATAATTATGGGTGATGTAAATGGGTTAAAATTAATAAATGATGCTTTTGGTCATTATAAAGGAGATGAACTTTTAAAAAAAGTTGCGAAAGTTATAAAAAATGCATGCAGAAGTGATGATATAATTGCACGTTGGGGTGGAGATGAATTTGTTATACTTCTGCCCAGAACTGATAAAAAAGAAGCAAAGCAAATCATTGATAGAGTTAAGCAACTATGCGTATATGAAAATGTTAATGATATTACCATCAGTATTTCATTTGGATTGGATACAAAGACTAAAAAAGAAGAAGATATAATAAAAATATTTAAAAATGCTGAAGATTATATGTACAATTATAAACTTCTTGAAAAAGAGAGTTTACGAAGTAAAACTATAAAAAAAATAATTAATTCTTTATATATAAAAGAACCTAGAGAGAAACATCATTCAAAGAGAGTGGGTGAATTGTGTAAAAATATAGGAACAATGATGGGTATTTTTGGTGATAAATTGAATAAGATTGAGATGTCAGGTATCTTCCATGATATCGGGAAAATTGCCATTGCGAAAAATGTACTTAATAATACTAAAGTACTTTCTGAACAAGAAAAAAATGAAATAAAAAGACATTGCGATATTGGACATAGAATTTTAAGTTCATCATATAGTATGTTGGAATTAGCTGATAATATATATGCACATCATGAAAGATGGGATGGTAAAGGTTACCCAAAAGGTTTAAAAGGTGAAGAAATTCCTTTAGCTTCCAGAATTATTGCTGTTGCTGAAAGTTATGATATCATGATTAATGATCAGCCATACAGAAAAGCTTTAACTGAAAAAGAAGCTGTTAAAGAAATTTATAATAATGCAGGAACACAATTTGATCCTGGGATTGCGAAAATATTTGTTGAAAAGATATTAAATAAAACTTGGAATGATAATATTTTGTAAAATGATATATATAAATTTAATAATTACATTATAAATTAATCATTTAATTAAGGCAAAATATGAAAGAATGATTGATGAATATTATAAACACCGCCTGGTTAGATTTTTATGCCTAATTAGGTGGCTTTATTTTTTGGGGAAATATTAAAATGCTTTAAAACATAGTTAAATTTCCAATAAAATTATCTTTGTATGGGAAGATTAAATGGCTGTAAAATTGGAATAAAAAGAAAAGATAGTTATGAATATTTTATTATCATTTAACCTAAAATATCTCTAAGATAATTTTAGGAGGTAAATATGGAAGCTTTTCCAATTATTCAAACAAATTTTTGGGATGCCATTATAGCAATTCCCATTGTGGTAATAGCTACTCAAGTTATTAAATTGTTATTTCATGTACCAGGTATTTTTGTACCGACAATTGCCAATTTAATAGGTCTTATTATATCAATTTTTTTTGCACATAGAGGAAATCTTAGCGCTGGGATTTTTATGTTTTTTTTTTATGGAAATGCGGCAGTAGGTGTTTATTCTTCAATTAAAACATCATTGATAACATATATAAAAAAGAAGAAAAGTAAGAATTAATTTCACTTTTTTATTTCTTTTCCATATATACTACTGGTAAATCCTGCTATAATGTATATGAATTTATCTTGAATACAGTATAAAAGTTTACAAAAGGAGAAATCAAATGTTAGAGAAAGATACAAAAGCACCAAACTTTACATTGCTTGATAAGGATGGAAAAAAAGTTTCATTATCTGATTTCTATGGCAAAAAAGTAGTTCTATATTTTTATTCCAAAGATAATACTGCAGGATGCACAAAGCAGGCCAATGGTTTTGCTGAATTATTTCAGGAATTTCAAGCTAAAGATATTATTGTTATAGGTATAAGTAAAGACAGTGTTAAATCACACCAGAAATTTGCAGAAAAATATAATCTGCCTTTTATTTTGCTTTCTGATCCTGATTTGCAGGCTATTACAGCTTATGATGTTTGGAAAGAAAAGAAGATATATGGTAAGGTAAGTATGGGCGTTGTGAGAACTACTTATATTATTAATGAAAAGGGAATGATTGAAATGGTAATGCATAAAGTTAAGGCTGCTACCAATGCAGCAGATGTATTGGAGTATTTCTCTGAAAAATAAAATATAAAGATTGAATAATGGAGATAGTTATGACAATACGACATTTGAAAATATTTATTGCAGTATACAATGAAAACAATATGACTACTGCTGCAAATAAATTGTTCATGACACAACCTTCCGTAAGTCAGGCAATAAAAGAGCTTGAAAACTACTATGAGACCATACTCTTTGAAAGGTTATCTCATAAGTTATATGTTACTCCAGCAGGTAAAAAAGTTTATCAATATGCAATACATATTATCAAGCTCCTTGATGAATTGGAAGATAACTTAAAGGAGAATTCTTTAAATAAAAATTTGATAATAGGAGCCAATTATACAGTAGGTACTGTGTTAATAAATAAGTATATGGAAAAATTTAATATGCTATATCCTGATTCTGAGATAAGAGTATTTGTTAATAATACATCTGATTTAATAAAGAAATTAAGGGAAAATCAATTGGATTTTGCTCTTGTTGAAGAAATAAATTCCGAATCTGATATTGTTCAAGAAATTTTTTCTAATGATAGGATTGTAATTGTGGCTCATCCGGAGCATGGCATATTTGATAAAAGTAATATAACTGCATTGGATATTGTGAATGAACATTTGCTGTTGAGAGAAAAAGGTGCTGGCGTAAGAAAGCTGTTTGAAACAAAGATGAATGAATTGGGGTTTTTCATTACTCCTTTTTGGGAAAGTACAAGTACAACTGCATTGATTAATGCTGCACAAAAAAAACTTGGAATTGCAGTATTGCCATTTCAGCTTGTCAAAAAGTATATTGAGGCTGGTTCTTTGAAAGAGCTAGAGCTTAAAGAAGTGGATTTAAAAAGGCATCTTGCAATTGTTTATCATAAAAATAAATATCTTAACAGTACAATAAAAGAATTTTTAAAGATATGTCATGAGCCTTTATAAAAAAGATTCTATTATTAAACCCAAGATTTTATCTAAAAAGTTAGCAATTTAATAATCTTAAATATTGCTATCATTACTTGATAATATTTTTCCTAATTAATAAAAAATACCTTGAACAGTATAACTATAAAATTTATCTATTCAAGGTATTTTGTTGATCGTTATTAAATTTTATTTTAAATTGCAATCATAACAGAGGTTGCTTTAATAATTGCTGTAGCTTTTATTCCCTGAGCTAGTCCAAGTTCTTTTACAGCAGCTAAAGAGATTGTAGAAGATATATTACCGCCGTTCTTTGTTTTTAATGTAACAATAGCGTTAACCGGGCCTTCATTAATATTTACAACTTCTCCAACAAGCTTATTCCTTGCACTGATTTGTAGTTCGCCAAGACCTATTAATACTTCTGTAGCTTTAATAATAGCAGTTGCATCTTTACCAGCCTCAAGCTTAAGTTCTTTTACTGCTTCTAAAGAAATAGTTGAAGTAATTTTTTCTCCTGATTCTGTTTTTAAAGTAACAGCTGCATTTACAGCCCCTTCTTTAATTGATTCAATTTTACCTTTTAGTTGATTTCTTGCACTTATAGTCATAATTAATTCTCCTTTCAGTAATTACCCGCTTTATTTGGGACATCTATTATATTTATATATTAACATATGGAATATTTTGTGTATAATTGTTATATTCTATATCTATTATAGGTAAATTTATATATTAATTTAATTAATCAAAGGATTATTTTATAATCAAAGGTATATAGAATATTAGAAATTTTAAAATTATTTTATTAAGAATTTGTATAAAGGATGTGATAAATAAACTATGAAAGAAGTTTTTAAAGATGTATTCATATGGATTATAATATAACCGGCTATATGTAGTATAGTCTCAAATATTAATATTATTTCTTAATTATATTAAAATAATATTAATATTTGAATTAATGTTTTTTTAAAGTTGATTAAGTAATTTTAATTAATTTTAAGGTACAATATATATAGTTTTCGTAAGGAGGTGTGTTTATGCGTTTATTATTATGTGAAGATGAGATAGAACTTTCTAATGCTCTTGTGGCGATACTAAAGCATAACAATTATTCTGTTGATGCTGTTTATGATGGTCAAGAAGCACTTGAATACTTAGAAGCTGAAAACTATGATGGTGTTATTTTAGATATTATGATGCCTAAAGTAGATGGAATAACTGTACTTAAAACAATTAGAAAAAAAGGTAATAATATTCCTGTGATTTTGCTTACAGCAAAATCTGAAATCAATGATAAGGTTTTAGGTCTTGATTGTGGAGCTGATGATTATTTAACAAAACCATTTGCTACAAAAGAATTACTTGCCCGAATACGTTCTATGACAAGAAGGCAAACGGAAATTACAAATACAGTACTTTCTTTTGCCAATATAACCCTTGACAGGGCAAACTTTGAATTGAAATCAGATAAGGGATCATTTCGCCTTGCCAATAAAGAATTTCAAATGCTTGAAATGTTAATGACTAACCCTAAACAACTTATTTCTACTGAACGATTTATGGAAAAAATTTGGGGTTATGATAGTGAAGCAGAAATTAATGTGGTCTGGGTTTATATTTCATATCTTAGAAAAAAACTTTCTGCAATCAGTGATAAAGTTCAAATAAAAGCAACAAGAAATATGGGATATTCATTGGAGGAAAAATGATGGCAGAAAAATTACGCAAGAAGTTTATTATTTTATCTGTCGGCGTTGTTTTTGCAGTACTTTTGGTAATTGCCGGTTTTATTAATATTTCAAATTATTCTCAAATAGTAACACATGCCGATGAGCTTCTTAATATACTTGAAGAGAATAATGGCAATTTCCCCAAAGAAAACAATTCTAAGGATAAATATGATTTACCTCCTAAAATGTCGCCAGAAGCACCTTTTACAACCAGATTTTTTATTGTGAAAACTGATGAAAATAATGATCCGGTGGCTATTGATATTGGGAAAATCTCTTCTGCTACAACTACGGAAGCTATTGATTATGCAAAACAAGTATTAAAAAAGGAAAAAAGTAGCGGATTTATAAAAGATTATAAGTATAGAATTATACAAAAAGATTATGGCAATATGATTGTCTTTGTTGATTGTGGCAGAGACCTTCAAATGTTTCATACTTTTCTATATAACAGTATAGAAATTTGTTTGATTGGTATAACGGCAGTCTTTATATTAGTGTTTATCTTTTCTAAAAAGGTAATTGCGCCTGTTGCTGAAAGCTATGAAAAACAAAAACAATTTATTACTGATGCAAGTCATGAATTAAAAACTCCTCTTGCTATTATTAGTACCAATACAGAAGTTCTTGAAATGGATTATGGTGAGAGTGAATGGACAAGAAATATTCATAATCAAATAGGAAGAATGTCAGAACTTATTTCTAGTTTGATTTCACTGACTCGTATGGATGAAGAAAAAAATGAATTGCTAAAAACAGATTTTTCTTTATCGGACGCAATTTCTGAAACTGCTGAACCATTTAAAACTATTGCTAAAATTGATAGTAAAGAACTTATAGTTAAAGTTGAAAAGAATTTATCGTATTGTGGAAATGAGCAGGCAATTCGACAACTTATTTCCATACTTTTGGACAACGCTATAAAATATGCAACTGACAACAGTCAAATGGTATTATCCTTAAAAAGGCAAGGCAAAAAATATATTTTACAGTCAATGAATGAAGCTTATAATTTAAATTCTCAAAATTATGATATATTATTTGAACGTTTTTATAGAGCCGACAGTTCAAGAAACAGTAAAAAAGGAGGATATGGAATAGGATTATCTGTTGCTAAATCTATAGTTATGCAGCATAAAGGGAAAATTACAGCAGAAAGTCCGGATGGAAAAAAATTAATTATAACAGTACAACTTTAATTTAAACTATTTTTAAAGTAAGCCCTTTACAATGATTAAAACAAATTGTGAGGGGTCTTTTTTTTAACTTTGATTTTACGAGAATAATAAAAAATACATAAGAATAAAACTCATTTAACATATTTAAAATCAAGGTTTGAAGAGGATTTAACATTTAATAATATTGAATAATATTTATTGAATAAAAAAATAATTTTACCTTTTAAGTTTGTTTTAGGTTCGCTTTTTATAATAAACAAAACAAAATTAAAAAACCTTTAGGGAGGCGCGATTATGAGTTATCAAAATATTTTTAAAAGATATGAACTTAAATATCAAATAACAAAAGAACAAAAAGAAGAATTATTAAAAATTATGGGGGATTATATGATTCCAGATAAATTCGGGAAAAGTACCATAAGTAATCTTTACTTTGATACACCTAATAAACTTCTTATAAGAAGATCTTTGGAAAAACCAAAATACAAAGAAAAGCTAAGAGTAAGAAGTTACGGCGTAGCAAAACCAGACAGTACAGTGTTTGTAGAACTTAAAAAGAAATATAAAGGAGTAGTGTATAAGAGACGAATGAGTATGAAGGAACAAGCTGCTGTAGACTATTTGCTGAATGGTTTTCCTCTTGATAATCCAAGCCAAATTTCAAGAGAAATTGATTATTTTATGGATCTTTATGATAATATTGAACCTTCAGTATTTTTATCATATGAACGGGAAGCATTTTTCAGCAAGACAGATGAAAATTTCAGAATGACTTTTGATGAAAATATACTTTTCAGAGATTATGATTTTTCTCTTACAAACGGTATCTATGGAGAGAATATTCTACCACAAGGTATGGCACTTTTAGAAGTAAAAACTGCGTTAGGTATTCCTAGCTGGTTACTTGATTTCTTTAGTGAAAATAAAATTTATAAAACATCATTTTCAAAATACGGAAATGCATATAAGCAATTAATGTTACAAAAATCTTTAGGAGGAATTAAAAATGTCGCATAGTGATTTATTTACCGGACTTTATGACAGTTCAATTACATCTTCAATTACAGTATCAAACTTTTTCCTAAGCACTGTGGTTGCTTTACTAATAGGGCTGTTTATAGCCTTAACTTATACTTACAAAACTAAATATACAAAGAGTTTCGTTGTAACCCTGGCTATTCTTCCGGCAGTTGTTTCTATGGTTATTATGATGGTAAACGGAAACATAGGTGCAGGTGTAGCTGTAGCAGGGGCATTCAGCTTAGTAAGATTTCGTTCTGTTCCCGGTACAGCAAAGGAAATTGGAGCAATTTTTCTTACTATGAGCGCAGGGCTTGCAACAGGTATGGGATATCTTGGATTTGCTGTGATATTCACAGTTATAGTAAGTTTAGTGAGCATACTTTACAGTATCAGCAGTATAGGTAATGTTAAAAGTTCACAGAGGACTATGAAAATTACAATTCCCGAAAACTTAGACTATACAGATGTTTTTGAAGATATATTTAAAAAATATACATCAAAATATGAGCTTTTAAGTGTAAAAACAACTAATATGGGAAGTCTGTTTAAGCTTATATATGATATAACCTTAATAAGTGAAGATGAAGAAAAAGATTTTATTGATGATATTAGATGCAGAAATGGAAATCTTGAAATTACATTGGCAAAGCAATCAAGTTTAGTTGGTGAATTATAAGGAGTATGATTATGAAATTGAAAAAAATATTAATATTGTTTCTTTGTATAGTCTTTTTTATTAGTTGTTTCTCAGGCTGTGGAACATCTAATACGAGTAATGCGGAAACAAACAAAATAGATGTATCAGAAATGTTTTCAGACAGAGACATGGATGCCAGTTATGATGAAGATAACTGTATTAAAATTAATTTAAGTGAGGACGAAAGCGAATCAGACAGTGATAATGTAAGTATAAGTGAAAATACTATTACCATTTCTGATGAAGGGACATATCTTTTGACAGGTTCTTTGTCAAATGGACAAATTATTGTAGATGCAGATAAGGATGATAAGCTGCAAATAGTTTTAAATAATGTGGAAATTGGTAATAAATCTTCCGCACCAATATATGTTAAGCAGGCAGATAAGGTTTTTCTTACTTTAGCCGAAAACTCTGAAAACATACTTTCAACAAGTGGTGAATTTGTCGCTGTTGATGATAATAATATAGATGCTGTTATATATTCTAAGGATGATTTAACAATAAATGGTGAAGGTTCACTTGCCATAAATTCTGAATATGGCAATGGCATAACATCAAAAGATGATTTAGTTATTACAGGAGGCACATATGAGATTAATGTAAGCGGTCATGGTTTAGAAGGCAAAGACAGTGTACGTATTGCAGATGGAGAGTTTAATGTTACTACTGGAAAAGATGGTATTCATAGTGAAAATTCCGATGATACTACCCTTGGATTTGTATATATAGCAGATGGCAATTATAATATTACTTCTGAAACAGATGGTATTGATGGGGCAGTTTGGGTTCAGATAGATGATGGTGATTTTAACCTTACGACAGGTGGCGGAAGTGAAAATGCTTCTACGGATAATAAAGGTGGCATGCGTCCTGACTGGGGCAAATGGGGAGAAACAACTAAGACTACTGAGTCAGCTGTGACTACTGAATCAACCGAGGCAGATACAAATGAAACTTCAAGTGCAAAGGCAGTAAAAGCAGATGGATTGATCACAATAAATGAAGGTAATTTTAGCATTGATTCATCTGATGACAGTGTTCACGCTAATGAAGATGTTATTATAAATGACGGTAAATTTGAAATCTCTTCAGGAGACGATGGGATTCATGCGGATTCTAATGTAACTATTGCAGATGGAAGTATTAATATTATAAAAAGTTATGAAGGAATTGAAGGTCAAAGTATTGATCTCAATGGAGGAACAATAGATGTAACGGCATCTGATGATGGGCTTAATGCTGCTGGAGGTAATGATGATTCAGCTGCTGACGGAAGACCGGGACAGGGGACTTTCGAAACTGATGAAGATGCATACATCAAAATAACAGGAGGGACTATAAACATAAATGCTAGTGGTGATGGTGTAGATTCAAACGGAAACCTTTATGTAACCGGCGGTGAAACTTATGTTTCAGGACCGACAAATAATGGAAACGGGCCACTCGACTATAACGGAACCGCTGAAATTACCGGAGGTATATTTGTAGCAGCAGGTGCAAGTGGTATGGCACAAAATTTTGGCAGTACTTCAACTCAAGCTTCTATGCTGGTTACTACTGAAAATATGCAAAGTGGTAAAATAGTGCTTAAAGACAGTAATGGGAATGAAATATTAAGCTATACTCCTGAAAAGCAATATAATTCTGTTGTAATCAGTATACCTGATATTAAAGAAGGTTCCACATATTCTGTTACCTTAGGAAGTGATACAGAAACTGTAGAAATGACCAGTCTTATATACGGCAGCGGAGGAGAAGGTGGAATGCCTGGAGGACATAACGGTGGTGATATGAACGGCGGAGAAAGACCTGAGATGAACGGAGAAGGAGGTCCTGGTATGAATGGTGGAGAAAGACCTGACGGTAATATGACTCCGCCTGAGGAAACGCAAAATAATTAAAATTAAAATTTAAGTACTAGTCGAATATATTTAAACTGCTGCCAATAAAATTTAAATTTTGGCGGCAGTTATTTTTTAAAATTAAAATTACAGATGATTCTGTTTTATTTTCGTTGTTGGCATAAATAAATTAATGTTAGTATATAAATTAAACATTTTACTTATACAAATTAGATAAAAATTAACAGGAGATATTATATTTTATGAAGGCTTTTTTTATAAATTCGGTGGACATATCTAAAAAAATATGTGAATCGATTTTGGAAGATGGAGACATAGCTGTTGACTGTACTATGGGAAATGGAAATGATACAGCATTTTTATGCAGCTTAATTGGAAATAGCGGAAAAGTATATGCTTTTGATGTACAACAAAACGCAGTTTTAAATACAAGAGATAAGCTTTTGAAATTAGGTTTTCTTGAAAGAACGTATTTGATTTTAGATGGTCATGAAAATATTGATAAATATGTAAAAGAGAAGGTAAAGCTAATTATATTTAATCTGGGCTATTTACCTAAAGGTAATCATAATATCACAACTAAAAAAGAAACAACTATTGAATCAGTAAAGAAATGCTTAAATATTCTTAAACGCAATGGAATAATATTATTGGTAGTTTATCCAGGGCATAATAATGGTAAAGAAGAAAAAGAGAGTTTGGAAATTTTCACATCACAATTGGATCAGAAAGAATATACTGTAGTGAAATTTCGTTTTTTAAATCAGATAAACAACCCTCCAGAACTTATATGCATTGAAAAGATATTCTAAAAGCAGCATACATTGAATTTTACCAGTAAAAGTATTATAATGTACCCGCAAATAAAAAGCTTATACTTAATCCATCTTATATCAAATTTTATTTGTAGTGAGATGGAAATAGGGATTAGCAAAATTGGGAATAATATATATAGTATAGAATTGGAGGAAGGTATGTTTGTTAAAAATTTGTTTGCATATTGGAATAAAGTAAGCTTAGTTAAGCAGATTATTGTAGGCCTAATAATAGGTATTATACTTGCGTTGATATTACCTAAGCAATTAGCTGGTCTATCAATATTGGGTGAACTTTTTGTAGGAGCATTAAAGGCTGTGGCTCCGGTTTTAGTTTTATTTTTAGTTATGTCTGCTATTTCGCAGCATAAAAAAGGTCAAAAAACTAATATGAAAGCTATAATAATTCTTTATCTTATAGGAACTTTTTTAGCAGGTCTTTCGGCTGTTATTGCTAGCTATATTTTTAAAGTACAGCTTATTTTAAACGCTGGAGAAGAGAATATTTCAGCTCCCGACGGTCTTGTTGAAGTGTTGAAGTCTTTGGTTTTTAATATCGTTGATAATCCGGTTAGTGCAATACTTAATGCAAACTATATAGGTATTTTGACTTGGGCAATTTTGCTTGGACTTGCATTAAAATATGCTTCAGAAAGTACAAAGAATATGATTTTGGATATTTCTGTTGCAGTTTCAAATATTGTAAAATGGGTTATAAAATTTGCACCGTTTGGAATTATGGGGATAGTATTCAATACAGTTGCAACAAACGGCTTAAAAAGTTTGCTTAAGTATGGGCAACTTATTGTATTGTTAGTTGGGGTAATGTTATTTGTGGCATTGATCGTAAATCCAATAATCGTATATATTAAAATACGCAAAAACCCTTATCCACTGGTATTTAAATGTTTAAGAGAAAGCGGAATAACGGCATTTTTCACAAGAAGTTCAGCAGCCAATATTCCTGTTAATATGGCTTTATGTGAAAGGTTAAATTTAGATAAAGACACATATTCAATTTCAATTCCTTTAGGAGCTACAATAAATATGGCAGGAGCAGCAGTAACTGTTGCAACATTAACTTTAGCTGCAACTCATACTTTAGGAATTAATGTGGATTTGCCGACAGCTGTTATTTTAAGTTTTCTTTCAGCTTTAAGTGCTTGTGGTGCATCGGGTGTTGCAGGAGGCTCTTTACTTCTAATACCTTTAGCTTGCAGCTTATTTGGCATACCAAATGATATTGCTATGAAAGTTGTCAGCGTTGGTTTTCTAGTTAGCGTTATTCAAGATTCTTGTGAAACCGCATTAAATTCATCAACAGATGTATTATTTACTGCTGCTGCAGATATTAGTAGTAAAGCTAAAATGTAAAAACACAAAAATAAATCACCTCATATCATCACGATATGAGGTGATTTATAATAACTTTTAAATTTTAAAATTATTTAACTTCAATTTGTAATTTATTAGTTGATACTTCAAGCTTTGGAATATTAATTATAAGAATACCATTCTCAAGCTTTGCATCAATGTTTTTAACGTCTATATCTTTTAAATAAACGGATCTGTGCATTGATGTGGCTCTTCTTTCTTTATGAATATAATTATTTTCTTCTTCTTCATTTACTATTTGACATGATTTTACACCAATAGTTAAATTTTCGTTTTCATAATCAATAGAAATGTTTTCCCTATTTATACCAGGCATTTCTGCTTCAATGATATAAGCTTTTTCTTCTTCTTTAATATCCATTTTGAAAGTATCATTTCTAATACTTCTAGGGTTAAAAATACCTGTATCAAAGAAATCATCTAGCATATCATAATAGTTCAGATAATTTTGACCATTCTTCTTTAATATGTTTTTGTTAAAAGGTGTTAATCCATACATAATAATTCCTCCTTCACATAATGTTTTATTATATATTCTTTATTATTAATACTTTTGAAGTATTTTATTATAATTCAAAAGTATTATTTGACATATTAATAAATTAAATAGTACCTCTTATTGTTAGCACTCACTTAAGATGAGTGCTAACAACTATCTTTAATATATACTATAATTTTAAAAATGTCAATATATTTTTTTCAAAATAATAAATTAATTTTTCAGAATAATTAGTTTATTATTCCATATTATATAATTATTTCGGCAAAAATACTATACAAATATTATATTTTTTTATAAATTGACAACAATAGACAGCTATGTTATCCTTATTAAGGAATTAAGATCAAGAAGGTCTTACAAGGGTAAATTATAATATGAAATAAATATAGTAAACTATAATTAAAATGAACTCATGAAGGGTTTAAGCATTTTGCTTACTTTCGTGAGTTCTTTTTTTATAATATAAAACTTGGGGGAATAAAAACTATGCTGGCCTTTATAGCCAAAAGATTTCTTTTATTAATAGTAGTATTGTTAGGTGTTACTATGATGACTTTTTTATTAATTAATATTGCGCCGGGAGATCCTGCTGAAATGATAGCAATAGCACGATATGGCTTAGAAAATATTACTGCTGATGAAATAGAACAAATAAGACAGTCGGAAGGGCTGGACGACCCATTAATAATTCAGTATTTTTGCTGGCTTGGTCATGTTCTAAAAGGTGATTTTGGAAGATCTTTGATTACGGGAGATCCCATTTTAAAAGAAATTTCAGCTCGATTTCCGGCTACCATGATATTAGCATTTATATCATTAATAATATCTTTGTTGATTTCAATACCGGCAGGTATTATATCTGCTGTAAAACAAAATTCCTGCATTGATTATTTGACTAGGACAGGAGCTATGCTTGGAACCAGCATACCTAATTTTTGGTTAGGTTTACTTTTAATACTTTTTTTCTCTGTTACATTAGGGTGGCTTCCTGTATTTGGTTACGGAGAGGTGCGGCATATTATTTTACCTTCCATTACATTAGGCACAGGTTTGGCAGCAATTATTACAAGGCTTACCCGTTCAAGTATGCTTGAAGTTTTAAATCAGGATTATATTATAACTGCCAGATCTAAGGGTCTATATGAAAAGTGTGTTATATTACATCATGCTTTAAAGAATGCATTAATTCCTATAATAACTATAATTGGCATGCAGCTTGGGCATCTTTTGGAGGGTACTGTCATTGTTGAATCAATATTTGCTTGGCCGGGTATTGGAAAGCTTTTGGTTGATTCCATTTTTGCAAGAGATTTTGCCATGGTCCAGGCATGTGTGCTTTTGTTTGCAATTTTATTTGTAATTATTAATTTAGTTATAGATATTCTTTATATGTTTATTGATCCCAGAATACATTATAAAAAGGAAGGGTAAAAGTGTGACTTTATTTAAAAACAAATTAGCTTTAATTGGTTTAGTTATTATTGTCATAATAGCGATAGGAGCTGTTTTTGCTCCTTTAATAGCTCCTAATAATCCAAATGAACAGATTTTAGAACAAGCACTTAAACATCCATCCATAGAATATCCTTTTGGCACTGATGAATTTGGCAGGTGCATATTTTCTAGGGTATTATATGGTTCCAGAATTTCATTGCAAATAGGAGTTACTATTACATTTATATCATCAGTTATAGGAATTACTCTTGGCTTAATCTCCGGTTTTTATGGAGGGGTAATAGATGAAATTATTATGCGTATTGTTGATATTTTTTTAGCTTTTCCGGGATTGATTTTAGCCTTGGTTGTGGCAGGACTGCTGGGTCCGGGAAGGTTAAATGTAATAATAGCATTATCTTTAGTGGGCTGGATGGGATATGCCAGAGTTGTAAGGGGAGTTGTTTTGTCAGAAAAGGAAAAAGAGTTTGTAGAAAATGCACGATCACTTGGAGCAAGTGATCTATATATAATATATCATCATATGTTGCCAAATGTTATTAATCCTGTAATTATAATGGCAAGCATAGGAGTTGGGTATGCCATCTTATCGGCCGCAGGATTGAGTTTTCTTGGAATTGGGGTACAACCGCCTACACCGGAATGGGGGTCAATGTTAAGTAGTGGGAAAGTATATATTCAAACATCTCCTCATTTAACTATTTTTCCTGGCATAGCAATAATGATAACGGTTCTTGCATTTAATTTTTTAGGAGATGGTTTGCGTGATTATTTAGATCCAAGATCTAATATTCAAAAGATAGAATAGGAGTGATAAACGTGCCATTACTTAGTATTCAGAATTTAAATACAGTATTTTATTCTAAAAAAGGTGAAGTAAAAGCTTGTAGTAACATAAATCTTGATTTAGAACAAGGAGAAATCGTTGGACTTATTGGAGAAACAGGATGTGGAAAATCTGTTCTCGGTATGTCTGTTCTAAATCTGCTGCCTAATAATGCCAGAATAAGTGGAAAAATTATTTATAAAGATTTGGATTTATTAAACTTACCTTCAAATAAAATGAGGCAGATAAGAGGAAAAGAAATAAGCCTTTTACCTCAAAGTCCAGCCACCTCTCTTAATCCGGTGGTTAAGATAGGCAGTCAGATATTAGAGGGATTTCAGCTGCATAGAGGTATGAAAAAAGATATAGCAATAAATAGCAGTATAAAGATATTGAACTTGCTTGGCTTAAAAAACAGTGAGAAAAATTTTAAATATTATCCTCATCAGTTAAGCGGAGGAATGAAACAGAGAATACTGGCGGCAATCAGTATAACGGGAAATCCTTCTTTACTTATTGCCGATGAACCTACTAAGGGCCTGGATGCATTAATGAAGGCGCAGGTTGTTGATCTTTTACATAAATTAACAAAAGAAACAGGTACATCATTATTGTTAATAACGCATGATTTAAAAGTAGCTTCTTCCCTTTGTGATGAAATTGCAGTTATGTATTCAGGAGAAATAGTTGAAAGAGGCAGTGCGGAAAAAGTTTTAAATAATCCTTATCATCCGTATACACAAGGATTATTAAAATCCATGCCTGAAAAAGGATTGCACCCAATAAAAGGTTATAGTCCAAGTTTACTTGAAAAATTACCTGGATGCAGATTTTATTCTCGTTGCCCATTAAGGAATAATAAGTGTAATAATTCAGAAGTTCCGTATAAAGAGATAGATGGCACTTATGTGAGGTGTTTTGGTTTTGATTAGAGTAGAAGAACTAAATAAGAGCTATAGTAATGGATTTATCAAACGTGTTACATATAAAGCTTTAGATAATGTGAGTTTTACTATCCATTCCGGAGAAACTTTGGGATTGGTAGGAGAAAGTGGTTGTGGCAAATCTACTTTAGCTAGAACAATGCTTGGTTTAATTCCCCCTACTTCTGGCAAGATTTTTTTCAAAAATCAGGAAGCATTATCTTGCAAAGGAGAATTGAAAAAAGAGTTTTACGGTAAAATGCAGATAATTTTTCAACATCCGGAAAATGTATTAAATCCCAGAATGAAAATATATAAAAGCCTTATGGAGCCTATGGCTATTCGGAAACATAATTTAAATGAAAAAGAATTCAAAAGTGAAATTAAAAATATTTTACAAGAGGTTGGATTGCTAGAAGAACATTTAAGTCGTTATCCTAATGAATTGAGTGGAGGGCAGATTCAAAGAGTAGTTCTTGCTCGTATTCTTTCTTTGAAACCAGAGTTTATAATAGCAGATGAACCAACTTCAATGTTAGATGTTTCCGTTCAGGCGCAGGTTATACGTATCTTGAAAAAAATTCAGCTTAATTATGGGATAAGCTTATTATTTATTTCTCATGATCTTGAATTAGTTTCCTGGATGAGTGATCGGATTGCAGTAATGTATCAAGGTCAAATAATTGAAATTGCACCTGCAGATGAATTTTATAAAAATCCTCTCCATCCATACAGTTGTTTATTGGTGGAAACCTTTACTTCTTTGCAACATTCTTTTCCGGCAGGAGGCTTATTGAGAGAGAATGATAATATAAATAAATTGTGTAGGTGCAGTTATGCACCGTTTTGCCCTAAATATGGAGCTGAGTGTGAAAAGGCTCCTGTTATGAGAAAAAAATCAAAAGATCATTATGTTGCTTGTTGGAAGGTTTAATTAATAAGGAACAAAGGAGGATAGAAATTTGCAAAATGAAGATGTAAAAGATTTTTTATTTAAAGTTGAAGGAGAAGAATTGTTTTCTATAATACGTGGATACAGTAAAGCACAATTTCTTTATCAGGCTTTTTCTTGCAGAGTATTTGAATATCTTACAGATAAACCTAAAAGTATTGAAGAAATATCAAAAACTATGGGTTGTAATATAGACAGACTAATATTTTTACTTGATGCTTTAACCTCAATTAATATGGTACAAAAAAAAGAAGAACTATATTCTCTTTCACCTGTATCAGCAACATATCTTTGTAAAAATAGTGAATTTTATATAGGTGATTTATTTGAATTGGAATTTACAAATAAGCAAAGAGATGACTGGGAAAATCTAGAAGCATGGTTAAAGGGTTATTTCAGTAATGAAGGACATAATCCTAAAGAAGTTTTTAAACCATCTTTTATAAAGGCCATGGCTCAAGGGGTCCTTATTGATAGCAGTATTGGTAAAACTGTAGAGCTGATTAGTAATCACGCATGTTTTAAATCTGCCGAAAAACTTTTAGATGTAGGAGGCGGACATGGATTATTTCCTATTGCATTACAGAAGAAAAAACCTAAGCTTAAAGTTGCAGTGTTTGATCTACCTCAGGTTGAACCTGTTACGAGGGATTATGCAAATAAATATAATGCGAAGATTGATTTTATAGCAGGTAATTTTTATGAGAATGATTTCCCTTTGGGACAGGATATTGTACTTACTTTTGATATTTTACATCCTGTACCAACAACTAAAAAAGAAGAAGTTTTTAAAAAAGCATATAATTGTTTAAATAAAAATGGATATCTTTTTTATAAATTATGGTTTCTTGATTCTACAAGAACAAAGCCTGATAATGCGGCAATATTTGCTCTAAAATGTAAAATTATGAATGATCAATCTCATGTTTACACTTTAAATGAGGCAGAAGAAATGCTAACTGGAATAGGGTTTAATGTTGAAGGTTCATTTTCAGTAGGAGATAATGGATCAACAATTTTAATAGCCAGGAAAAAATAATAGTTTTTAAAAAATTTAAGGAGGAAAGTTACAAATGAGAAAAAAGAGGATATGTATTTTTTTATGTTTTATTTTATGCATTAGTATTGTTTTTGGAGGATGTGATTCGGAAAAACAGTCAAAAAATAATGAACAGGTTTTAAAAGTTGGCATTGGGACAGACATAAATACGTGGGACATAGTTAATTTCCCTGATGGTGATGCAAGGTTTGTATGGGCACAAATTTATGATACTCTTGTGCGTTTAGATTCAGACCTTAATATGGTTCCAGGTTTAGCAGAGTCTTGGGAGCCTGAAGATAACGGAAAAGTTTGGATTTTTCATCTAAGAAAAAATATTAAATTTCATGATGGAACACCTTTTAATGCAGAAGCAGTAGTATATTCATACAGTGATCGTGCTTATGTAACAAAAACCAATACATTGCAATTGGAAAATGTTGAGGCAATTGATGAAAATACAGTTAAATTTACATGTGCAAGACCAATGCCTTTACCTACATATCTTACACATATAGCTTGGCCTATAGTAAGTCCAAGCAGTGTAGATTCAGCAGGTGAATTTAAAGATCCAATTGGAACAGGACCTTTTAAATTGGTTGATTATGTTAAAGAACAAAAAATTGTATTAGAGAAGAATGAAAATTATTGGGGAGATGATGTAAAGCTTGATAAAGTTATTTTTAATATAATTCCTGATGCTTCTGCAAGAGTTATGGCTTTATCTTCAGGTGATGTTGATATGATAATTAAAGTTCCTGAAAGTAGTGTAGCTAAATTGGAAAAAGATAAAGATATTACTGTAAACAGAAAATTGACAACATTTACAGACTTTTTACAATTTAATTGTAAAAACTCACCTTTTGATGATTTAAATGTAAGAAAAGCTGTTGCTTATGCAGTTGATACAAAGAGTATAGTAAGTAATATCTTAGATAATATAGGTATTGCAGCACAGGGAAGATTATATTCTCCTAATATGATGTATAGCTGTGAAGATCTTCCTCTCTACAATGTAGACCAAGAGAAAGCTAAAAGTTTACTAGCCGAATCCGGTTGGAAAGATGAAAACGGTGATGGAATAGTAGAAAAAAATGGGAAGAATTTGGAAGTTAGTTTATTAGTAGGTCAATCTTGGAGTCCTAGGGAAAAGAGAATAGCAGAAGCATGTCAAGCTCAACTTGGAGAAGTAGGATTTGATGTTAAAGTAAAACAGCTGGAAAGCGCTGCGTTAAGTGAACTTGAAAAGAAAGGTGATTTCGATATGCTAATGCGTACAGGTTACTTTGTTTGGGGTCCGTATCCTCATCATGTAAAAGTACATTTTTCTAAGAACTTCGCAAGTCACTACAACAATTCTGCTTATGATGAACTTGTACTAAAAGGAGAAAGTACAAATGATGAAGCTCAGAAAAAGCAGATTTATGGAGATATTCAAAAATTAGTTCTTGAAGATTTACCGGCATTTTATATTGTTCATGAAGAAAAAATAGTTGCAACAAGAAGTAATGTAAAAGGTTATAAAATTTCTGCTGAAGATCCTTGGTTAGAATTAAAAGGCATAACTATAGAATAAATGAGGTGATTTAATGTCAGAGAAACATAGAGCATATTTTAATGAAAAGGCTGAAATTTGGGATCAGATGATGAAACATAAGCCACATGAAAAACTTAAAGAAATTTTTGCTGATTTGAGTATTAGCAATGAAAGTACAGTGTTAGATGTAGGAACAGGAACAGGAGTCATGATTCCTATATTAAAGAATTTAGTAGGTTCATCAGGGAATATAACAGCCTTTGATATTTCTGAGGAAATGTTATTAAGAGCTAAATTAAAAAATGGTGAAGATTCCGTGAATTATGTTCAAGGAGATATTGAAGATACTTCTTTTGAAACCAACACTTTTGATGTGATCATTTGTAATTCATGCTTTCCGCATTTTTTAAATAAACAAGCTTCTGTAAAAGAGATGGCAAGAATACTTAAGCTAAATGGCAGAGTCATAATTTGTCACCTTAGCAGCAGAAGAGAATTAAACTCCATGCATAAATCTCTTGGAGGTGTTGTAGGAGAAGATATATTACCAGAAGACAAAGATATGATTTTAATGTTTAGAGAGGCGGGATTTAAAGATATAAATATAATTGACGAGAATGATAGATATATACTCACAGCAAATTTTGCTATGAATATTGCTTAATAAAGATTAAGAGTTAAATAAAAATCAGATGGCATAGATATAAATTAAATGCTATCTGATTTTTTATGTATAAATAATGCAGTTAGAAAAAGAAATTAATAATACGGAAAGCAATATGTTTATAGTATATTTAAAAATACTTTTTAATAATAGGTATTGTAATCTTGTCTTTATGAAGGTATTATTTATTACAAAGTTAAACTTAAATTATTTAATTACAAAAATATTTTTAAACAGAATTTTAAGATGTTTTATTTTTCTAACAGAGGAGACTGATATGAGGCAATTTATAAATTTTGAAAATCAGATATGTTTGGTAACAGGTACAGGCAGCCCCACAGGAATAGGATTTCAGACTGCAAAGATATTAGGTGAACTGGGAGGAACAGTCATTTTAGTTGCAACTACAAACAGAGTTGATGAACGTGTTAAAGAGCTTAGAAACTTGAATATTAAAGCTGCGGGATATATTGCAGATCTTATGGATAGAAATCAAGTAAAAGAATTGGTTAAGAATATTATTAATGAATATTCTAAAATAGATGTACTTATAAATAATGCAGGTATGGCGCAGGTCGGATATGAAGAGGACTTTGCAACTTTTAATGAAGTAACTTATGAAAGCTGGGATGACTCAATAAACAGGAATTTGAATATTACATTTAATGTAACAAAAGAAGTTTTACCTCATATGACTAAAAATAATTATGGAAGAATTGTTAATACTTCTTCTGTTACAGGGCCCATAGTAAGTAATCCGGGAGAGGCGGCATATAGCGCCGCAAAATCAGCAGTAATAGGAATGAGTAGATCTATTGCTATTGAAGTTGCAAAGTATAATATTATGATAAATAATGTTTTGCCTGGATGGATAGCCACAGCATCACAAACAGAAAGTGAAGCAGCAGGAGGTGAAAATACTCCTGCGGGAAGAGGAGGAAGTGCAGAGGAAGTTGCTAACATGAATGTATTTTTAGCTTCAGAAAAAGCTTCATATATTACAGGACAAGCCTTTATTGTGGATGGAGGAAATACTATTCAAGAGTATAAAGGTCCAAAAGAACTGTATTATTAAAACAGACGGCAATTTTTTTATAATAAGCAGATAACCTGACGTGTTATCTGTTTTTTTATGGTAATAAAATAAAATGAAATTTTCTGACAACCAAGAAATTTACAGAAAAATAGTATATAAAAGATGTTTTAGTTAGTGTATAATTATAAAGAAAATTATACTTAGGAGAAACTTATGAATGATGGAAGATACTATACGTTTTATCAATTTTTTAGTATCATAGTACTTGTTTTCTTATGTATTTTTGTAGTATGCAGTATGGTAATAAGCTATTATAGGTATAAAGAAAAAAATGATAAAGAATATATTTTATCTATTTTCCTTTGTATACTTATAGTAGATATTTTTAGAGTGATAGAGTGTGTTATTCCCAATATTGCTATTGCAAACTTATTAAGATATATTCAGCTTACTTTGTTCATTATTTTGATTTGGATTTTATATTATTATCTATTTATAGAGTTACTTTCCATATTTAAATTATCTTATAAATACTTTAATCTGATAATAGAATCAGTATTTATCTCATTATTGATTTTTGGAATTGTTACTAATGGAAAATTTCTGATTTTATCGTATGATTTCTCATCTGCTAAATATAGTATAGTCTATTTAATATGCGTATGTACTTTTTTATTTATGGTAATATTGGCAATGATCATTATGCTTTTACGTAAAAAGCAAGTACATAATGTATATAAAAACTCAATATTATTATTTGTAATATCAAGTATATTAGTTATCCCTTTGATGTTCTATATATATGCAATTATTTTAAAACATACATATTTAGATTTTGTGGAGTTTTTTATATATTATATGCTCTGTACTATATTAAATATTTCCATATATTCTGAAGCTGAACTTGGGCTTACAACATTAGCTTTTGATAAGATTGGGGATATGATAAGAGATTATATATTTGTTATAAATAACAATGGAAACATAGTTTATAAAAATAAAAGTGCTGCAAATTCCGGATTTTTAACTAAAGAAGAAACTGTTAGCATAAATAATATAACAGATCTTTATAAAGGCAATATTAAATCAAAGAAAAGTCATTTAGGTAAGGATTATATACAACTTACTGCTGGAAGTAATACTTTTTATTTTACACATAAAAGTAAACCCCTTATGGATAAAGAAGAATTAATAGGCTATATCATTACTATTTCGGATATTACACCCCTCATGGACTTAGTATTTTCTTTAGAAGACAAAAAAGAAAAATCTAAAGAGGCTAATAAGAAACTTGAAAACTATTCTAAAGTAGTCTATAACTTAGAAAAAGAAAAGCAGATTAATGTATTGCTTGATGAAATTATTACATCAAGAGAAAATGATATGGAAAATTTAATATTTATGATAAACGATTTAGAAGGTGAAATTGATAATGAAAATTTTGAGAATTTAGTTGATGAAGCAATTGAATATAATCGCAGTATTTTAGATGATGTAAGGCAGGCTGTTAATACGTATAGACAGCATTATGGAGGTTAAGGATGATAAATGTGGTTTTAGCTGATGATCAAATTTTATTAAGAGAATCAATTGGTTATATCTTAGATAATGATGAAGATATTGCTGTGGTCGGTATGGCAGGTGACGGATATGAAGTTCTTGAACTTTGTGAAAAGTTAAGACCCGATATAATTCTTATGGATATAGAAATGCCAAAACTGGATGGTGTGAAAGCCACAAAAATAATAAAGGAAAAATATAAAGACACAAAAGTAATTATACTTACAACCTTTGAAAATACCGATAATATAATAGAATCATTTGTTGCTGAGACCGATGGATATATTGTGAAAAATATTAGTCATAAGGATTTAGTTTTTACTGTAAAATGTGTATGCAGTGGTCTTACTGTTATTCATGAAAGTGTGAAACAAATTATAATTAATAGATTTAAAGGACTCAGCGACTATAAGTTAAAATATAAAGGCGTTTTAACAGAAAAAGAAATTGAAATAGTAAGACTTATTGCACAGGGAAACAGTAATAAAGAAATAGGGAATACATTAAGTTATTCTGAAGGTACTATTAAAAATAATGTAAGTAAAATATTAGAAAAACTTAATATGTCTGATCGTATGCAAATTGCTATATTTGCAATAGAAAACGGTATCATATAGGTAATCTTATGGAAGAGATAACACAAATTAAAATTGCAACAATTACTCTTTGGAATTTTGCAGCAATAATAGTAAACGTAATAGTATTTGCGGTTCTTTATATGAAAGCAAATCGTAATGCTTCACTTAAGGCATTTTTTTTAGTGCAGCTTTCTATGTTAATCTGGCTTATAGGCAAAGTATTTAAAACAGTGTCTCCAACAGCAGACATAAGGTGGGCTTTTATTGTATTTTATTATTTTGGCATATGCTTGCTTGAGGTTAGTTTTTTGGATTTCGCTTATATATACAATAAAGGAAAACCATTAAAAAAAAGGATAAGAATATTTATATATGTAATAGCATTATTGCAATTTATAATTATCTTTACAAATCCATATCACTTTTTATTTTACAGTGAATATAGTTTTTGGGGTGATGATTTCGGAATATTGTTCTACTTTCATATGGCAATAAATTATTTGTTTATGATTATAGGTCTTCTGCTATGCAGTAATAAATTTAAAAAACAATTAAAGGATAGGGGCAGATTAGAAAGAAATATTATTTTTGTTGCAATCTTAGCTCCTATAATTTTAAATTTTATTTATATAACAAGAACTTTGGAAACGTTGTTTAACATGCTGCAAATTCAGATATTTGATATTACGCCCATAGTTTATACATGGTCCCTATTAGTATTTATATATGCAACTTTCAAGTATGAATTTTTTAACCTTACTCCTATTATGAAGCATGAAGTAACAAGTAAATTAGATGCATTTATTCTTATAATAGATTCTATAGGAAGAATTCTTTACATGAACAAATATTTAAAACAAAATTTTAGGATAACAAATGAATATATAAAAGAAAAGGGAATTTTAAATAAATGTAAGACTTATGACAAGTTGAATGAAGAAGATAAGATAATTAAAAATATGGATCAGTATTATAAATGTAATGTTAGCATTTTAAAAATGTTTGGAAATAATAAATATATTATAACTTTTAATGATATCACATCCTATCAAATTGCTAAAAATGAATTATACAAAGAAAATGAAGATCTTGAAAACGCAAATGAAAAGCTTGAGTGTCAGATAGAAATGCTAAAACAAACCTCGTATATTGGAGCAAGAAATTATGTTGCAAGAGAACTGCATGATATAATAGGACATTCGCTTGTTGTAACGATGAAGTTACTTGAAGTTACAAAAATATTTTATTGTAAAAATAAGAATAGAGCATTTGAAAGCCTTGAAAAAGCAAAGATTTCTATAAAAAAAGGATTTCAGGAAATGAAAGAATTAAGAGATAAAGATGATGAAATAATTTATAATACATCAATTTTACAAAGAGAACTTAATAGTATGCTGAAAGTTGTGGAGATGAGCGGTATTAAAGCTAACTTTTATATGAGAGGTAAAGAAGAAAAGCTAGATGAAAAGACTTTTGACATTATAAAAAAAGTCTCAACTGAGCTAGTAACTAATACATTAAAACATGCTAAAGCAAGTAGTTTATTACTTTCTATAGGGATATATGATGAAAATATATCTATTCAGTTGATGGATAATGGTATAGGAATAAATAACTTGAAAAAAGGAAACGGACTTAAAGGAATAGACAGCAGACTTGAACTTGTGGGAGGGAAAGCAAAATATATAAGTAATAAAGGTGAAGGCTTTTCATGCAATATGATAATACCAAAGTAAACTATTTAATATATAGATTCAGTTTCTACTGGATCTATTTTTTTACCGTGTGCCAGGCATGGCACTAATCTTGCTGGTGTAAGTCCAGTCACGGGTATTTACCGCCAAGTGTAGCGAACCACAAGTTGGTATCAGTAATGGTATGGATGAAGGAAGTGGTGTAGCAAAATTCTTGAGCCTACGAACAGAAACTTGATAAGGCGATTAGGTGGGTGAGGCTGCGGAACAAGCTTAAGCCCAAATGGTAAACGTAAACCGAAGTTGTAAATCAAGAGGTTGTGGAATGAAAGATTAGAGCCTTACCCTGGGAGACCCTACCCACATATTAAATGATATGGTCGAAAAAGGTTTAGGGAGGGAGTCAGATGAAGTCATAGTAGGTATAAAAGCTGAAGGACTGAAGCGATTTATAGTACAAATCGCTACTTATAAAATAATACATTAGCCAGAAATCAGATGAATAAGAAGAGTAGGAACGTAACCGAGGAATATTATTTATATC
>NZ_AUFC01000013.1 GCF_000426305.1 Anaerovorax odorimutans DSM 5092
TTCTTTGCCATAAAAATAGCCTCCTATAATAATTTGATTTTATCATAGAAAGCTATATAGTTTTAATATTTTACAGACTTTTTTTCACAGTCTCTTTTTCATATAGAATCTATCTCCTTTAATTTTATTTTAAACCAATCCATAAAATAATTCCTTTTATGGATTGGTTTATTATTATTCTTAATCTAAGCCAAAGATTATATCTGCACCTACTCCAAAGTGAACTCCTGATTTAAATTTCCCATCTTTATAATAATATCCTCCACCAAAAGAAAGAAAATCAATCTCTCCTCCTACGACTAGTTTATGATCAGTTATTGGTAACGGAATTTTTACCGCTCCGTTTGCTTTTGCTGTGCTTATTTTTCCATAAACACCCATAGATTTTTCGTTTTCGCTATATACAATTCCTACATTTCCTTGTGCAGATTGTCCAGTTAATCCCCATTGTCCATATTTATAATCTCCGTTTACATTTACAAGTCCAGCTTCTCCTCCAACTAATTGCAATGCAACTTCTTTTTTATTAATACTTGCTCTAGGTCCATTACCAGACGTGTAAAATGATTCCGCTTTCACTTTTGGATGTCTAGCGTTCCACACTTCATCATTAGTATAAGCATTTCCATATTGATCAACAAAAAATGCTTTTGAATTAATCTGATTTAATGCCCATTTACGTTCTCCTTCACTACCATGATTTGCCTGCCAATACAAATAGTTATATTGATCATTACTCCATTTTGTAGTTTTAGCTGAATGACCACTAGGATCAGTATATAAGATTGGATTGTTTTTGCAATATGTATACAAATTCAAACTTAATGGATCTTCGCTCTTTCCATTAAAACTGTCTTCTGTAATAAATCGTCCTATACTTGGATCATAATACCTAGCTCTTAGATAGACACTTCCAGTTTATGTATCAAAATACTCCCCGCAGTACTTGTCATAAAGAAGTGGGGATATATACTTGCGATTTCGGTGTAGGTCAGGCTACAGATTGCTCGACCGCACCGACAAATTGGTAATAAATCGTCACATCAATAATTTTCTCGCCGTTCTCAATTCGGGCCTCGCCCACGGTGATTTTTTCAATCAGCTCGCTAAGCACAATGAGGTCGAGTCGAGTGCCTGCAAATCGGCGTAGTGCTAATCTGAAAAAGCGCCGGACGAAGAAAAACAGTCTGTGCTGAGTTTTCTCAGCCGTTCAAAGTTCGCCCGGTTTTTCAGGAAACGCAAGTAGAGAGGCGGGGACGGTGGACGCAAAACGGAAGTTTGATATGCCAACACGTTTTTCTTATCGATCCAATCCTATTCGCCAATTTTTATGCACCTGTAAAGTGAGGAAGCAGCCGTGTTAATTAAGCATAAATGGCACGGCTATCTGCCCTGGTCAAGTGTCGAAATTAATGGCTTTGTCTCCCTTGACTGGGACAGAGGACTGTGATATCTGGTAGTCAAGCAGGATTAAGGGCTGCATCGAAGGTATAGGTCTTGGTAATGGCATCGGTTACTTCGCTTTCTGCTTCCCTAGTTAATCTTCCTAAACCGTCATATTGATAGTTTGTTAATCTTCCTGTTTGGTCTGTCTTGGTCGATTAATTAGCAAAATATACTGCTTCCATTTCTATAAATAAGGCCGTAATCGTCAAAGTGACACCTACGACCTTACTTACCTTTTTATGCCTTAGAATATGTCATTACTACCCTAAGCGCCTCAGCTTAAATTTTATGGTTGTACTAAGTATTCTCTTATTCTAGTTTGAAAATCATATTTTAAATCATTAGTTATTATTTTGCCATTTTCTTCTACGCTTATATTTATTACAATTCTTATTCTACTTTTTTTATTTAGCTTCATATCGTAGCTATTTATTGCATCAATGAGTATCATATCACCGCTCTGTATCTCATTATTATCAAAAGCTACTTCTTGATTAATCTCTTTCTCGACTTTATTAAAGTATACATCTTGCATTTCATCTATAATCACATAATTAATAACGATTTTATTATTATTTTTTTCTTTATATGATGCTAATTTTAATGAATAAGTGTAATATTTCTCATCATTACTTTTGGGTGTATTCTTTACCATATAAGGAATAAATAAAGTTTTATTTATTTCATACTTATTTAAAATAGGTTCAGAAAAATCAAATCCTTCTTCCACATTTAATGTATCAGTATCTTTATTAATTAAATCAATAATCTGTGTAACTCCGCGGGATGTTACAACTGTAAGTATACCTATAGCAAGTATTATTATTACTAAAAGTATCATAAAAAGTTTAAATAATTTCATTGTATGACCTCCAAGATTTTACTGGATTCTATCATTTTTATTATTTGTAAGATAGTATGGTAGCATATCTGTTACAAAATGCCCTGCTCCTTTTCCTGCAAACTTTGCCCAGCCTTTAATATCTGTGGCTTTCGAAGGTTTCGGTGCAGGGGTTACATAATTATAGGTTGCTTTATATTTAGAATCAGTTATAGGTTTTAAAGTGTCTCCATCAAATACAGCCTCTCTACCATTAGGATTGATAAACTTTAATTCTGGTTTACCTTTCCCATTGTCATGATATACAGACATATCTTGACTTAATAATATCCATCCTGAATTTCTTTTAGTTACTTCTTCATATGTCGGAGGGACGCCATTCAACTTATCCCTATTTTCAAAATGAAACTTTGTTGCTTTTATATATATACCATCTATAAAATTAGGGTGCTTATATTCCCAGACTTGTTTATTAGTATAAACATGTCCATCATTATCAACATATACATTATTTTCATCAATTTGTTTTTGAGCCCATTTATTTCCCTTAGAAGCTAAGTCTTTATAGTAATTATATTGATTCTGGCTCCATTTTGCATCAGCAATACTATGACCACTAGGATCAGTATATAAGATTGGATTGTTTTTGCAATATGTATACAAATTCAAACTTAATGGATCTTCACTATTTCCCGTATAACTGTCTTCTGTAATAAATCTCCCTATAACAGGATCATAATATCTAGCTCTTAGATAAACAGTTCCTGTTTCTGCATCAAAATACTCTCCGCTATACCTAAATGGGTTTGTATCATTAGTATATATATTCTTTTCGTTTCCAAATGCATCATAGACATATTCTTTTGTTACATTTCCTGTGCTGTCAGTTAATTGTACCACATTTCCATGTCCATTGAACAGATACCATCCGTTATTATCGCTATTTATTAATCCTATTCCTCTTATATAACGGTTAATTACTTCATCATTTTCATTCAATTCTAAGGTTATATCCTGTCCTTCCCATACTTGGGTTGTTTTTTCGCCATTCACTGTCTTTGACAGTCTAAGTCCATCTGGTCTGTAAGTGTAAGAACTTCTGCCTTTACTATTTTGAACACCAGTCATTCGGTCAAAGCCATCGTAGCTGTACAGTTCTGCTCCTGTCATATCAAGAGAAATAGTAAGAGTTTCAGCGCCACTGATGGCACTTAAGGTTCCTGTGTTCTTTGCTATGGTATTTCCGTTATTGTCATAATAATAGTCCATAACTTCAGTTTTGTCACTTAATTGTTTTGTTTCTGTAGTCAGTCTATTATTCAAATCATACTGATAGCCTGTGGTATAATTCTCTGCTCCAGTCACTGTTATTGTAGCTCTATTTCCTGCTGCATCGAAGGTATAGGTCTTGGTAATGGCATCTGCTGTTCCGCTTTCTGATTCTTTAGTCAGCCTTCCAAGGCCATCATAAATATAACTGGTCTGTAGTCCATTATTATCAACTTTTGCTGCCTGATTTCCGTTTAAATAATATGTATAATCATAGCTTGAGATTGTTTCAGTTCCTTTTTTATTTTCAAGAGAAGTAACAAGGTTTGCCAAATTATATGCATAATCTACACTGTTACCGTTTCCATAAATAAAGCGTCTTCTATTTCCATTTGCATCATAAATATACGTTGCTACTAAATTCCCGGCTTCATAAACTTCACTTAATCTGTCTTTTTTATCATATACATAAGACATTGTTTTCACTACTGCATCATTAACCTTTACAACCGAAGTCTTTACATTGCCGTTTGCATCATAAGTGTAATTCTTTTCTATTCCATTAGAATCTACCTCTGTGATGACTTTACCCTGTTCATCATAGGTATAACTTGTTTTCAGGTTTTCATTTTGGACATATGCTATAGCTCCTGTTAAAGTGTATGCTTTTATTTCTTGCTGCTTAGTTCCCTCCTTGGTAATGCTTTGACTAAGATTTCTAGATAGTCCATCATAAGTATAGGCTGTAGTCAGACCATTCTTGTCGGTTTTGGAAATCATGTTGCCGTTGATATCATAGCTGTAGGTCTCTTTCTGCCCAAGTGGATCGGTTAATGTTTTTAAATATCCAAAGCGGTCATATTCATAGGTTGTCCTTTGAGTACCGTTACCTGTTACCATGGTGGTCATATTTCCTGCAGTATCGTATTCATAATTTACTTCATTTGCAACGTTACTACCATCATAACTTTTTACCTGTACCAGCTTGTTTTGATTGTTATATGTATATTCAATCTTTGTAAAGGCTGCATCTGCTCCTGGAAGGCTGTTTTCTATTTGTTTTTGAATTAGATTCCCATTTTTATCATAATAGTATTTTGTTACTGATGCTGCTCCTGCAGTAAATGGTGTTTCTTCTTTTATGAGTCTTCCAAGTGTATCATAGGTGTAAAGGGTACGATAGCTTCCTCCTGATGCATTGCTTTTAGCATCTGTTTGTGATATCTTTCTTCCTGCTGCATCATAACCTGTGGTGATAAAATTTCCTAGGACATCATATTTTTTTATGACTTTTCCATCATGGGCATATTTATATTTCGTAGTAAAGTCCTCTGGATAACTTTCCTCATTAGCACGAGCAGAATTTTCTTTTATCACTTCTCCAAGGTAGTTATATACAAAAGTACTGAAAACTTCTTTTCCGTTATTACTTCTTCCTTGTTTTATTAATCTGCCATACTTATCCATATATTCAGTAGTGACAATGGTCTTACTGTTTGCATCTCCTAAGATAGTCTTAATCACTTTATCATCATAATAGCTATTGTTTTCCTGTGATAAAATCTGATTAGAGGCATTTACAGAGCTTTTTTTAAGAATACGATCAAGATAGTCGTAGCTATAAGTAGTTGCTCCTCCTCCTTCTGAAAGATTATTCTGGTATTTTATGAGCCTATACACCCTGTCATACTCGTTTGCTTTGAGTAAAGTAGCATTTCCTCCATCTATGCTGTAGACAGCAGTCAGGTTTCCTGCAGGATCATACTTATAACGAGTTGCGTATCCTCTTTCATCAGTTATAGTAGTTTCATTAGACACTGTATTATAATTATAAGTCTTTGTGCTATTATTTGGATACATAATTTTTATTACTCTTCCAAGGTCATCATAGGTATAGGTAGTCACATTTCCTTTGCCATCTGTTTCCGTTAGAATTCTTCCATAGATGTCATAGGTTGCTTGTCTTAAGATTCCCCCTAAATTGATTCCATCTGCATTTTTTACATTTTGCACTGCAATATTTGAGAGGTAGGTACCATTCATATAGGTATGGTCTGTTTCAGTATATATCCCTGCTTGGAGGTCTGTATATTGTTTATTTTTTATTACGTTACCGTAAGTATCATAGCTAAGTTCGCTCTTTGCTTTTAAATTACCATTTTCATAAGTCAAAAACTGAGCAATACTTTTTTGATCTGCAGTCGGTACATACTTTTCATTAATTGTACTAGCCACATCTCTCTTATAAGTCTTACCTGTTAAATAGTTATACTGATTATTATAAGTCATTGTTACCTTATACTCTGTATCAGAAGTGTTTCCTTCTGAAAGTGCCGGCCAATAGCTGATGACGTTCCCTTTATTGTCATAGTCATAGCAATCAATAGTCGTCAATGTTTGAACATTTGATGTATTATATCGGTTTGTTGTTACTTTGGATTTGGAAGGGTGAACAAACAAATTAAATGTATGATAATCAATAGTGTTTTTCTGGGTTAAACCGGAACCTACATAGATATCTTCTTCAACACAATTTCCTCTTCTATAATCAAAAGTGTATTTTGTTGTAATATTTCTATTAAGATCTGTTTCTTTTACCCACCAATTCATCCAATCATCAAATGGGTTACTTTCTGAAAGTTCATTGTGGTATCCATCAGCATTGTATAGGAAATTCGTTAATACACCATTTTTCTTATATCGATATGAATAATCATACTCTTTTTCATTATACAATGTTGTTCCCTGTTGATCATACCTCCTTTTTAGTGCAATATCCTCCATACTTCCATAGTCATACCAATTATTTCTTCTTTGATAATATTCATAGTTTACCATTAAACCTGTAGGATATATAATCTTTGTAAGCCCGGCATAATAGTTTGGATAATATGTATCTTCATCATCAAAAGGCTCCACACTTAGAAACTTATTACTACTAGTCAAGTGAAAGCGAGCAGCAAAATCTGAAGCACACTTTATATCAGAATAAGTATAAGATGTTGCTTCTCCTTCTTGGTTAATTGCTTTCATTAAGTTATATTCATTATGCTGTCCTGCAAAAGATTCATATTTATCAAAAGCATTTAAGGTTCTTGCAGTATTATGATTTAGTATATATGTGATTGTTTTTCCGTCAGGTAACCTTAAAACCTTATTATATCCAGAGGCAGTCACTTCATTTTTTAGAGTTATAATTCTTCCAAGAGTATCAGTTATCTGCATCTCCAACATATTGTTAACAGTTGTATAGGTAAAAGAAATGGTATTCCCAAATCGATCTACAATTGCAATTAATCTGCCTGCAGAGTTAAAATATTCTTTTTTACCATCAGCATATGTAACTGTATAAGATGAACTCTGTCCTGCTATTGTATTTGACTCTGTTGCAAAAATTACATCTTTATAAAGATAATACCCTAGATTATTTACCCAGTTTGAAGATACTCCAAATTCTCTACCATCAGATAGATGTAATTTTATAAAGTCATAGTAGAATAAATCCGTATCTATATAAGAAAAATTAAATTTCCATCCTGCACCAAGCTGCCATAATTCTTCATTCCTTGTAATAGGATTTGATATCTGTTTAGCAAACATATTACTAGTAAGACTGGTGCTCATCGTATTTTTATATAAATGAGCAGAATAATAATCTCCTTTATCTTCTATTTGCTTCATATTATAAAGGCCTTTAAAGGCTCTTGACTCCATATAATCTTCACCTATGGCGTCATAGGAAGTAGCATCAATTTGTTCCCCCATTGTGTCATCTGCATTTTTTTCAAAATATTTTTCTCTTTCATATACATTCATATAAGAATATATTGGTTTCCCTCTAGAGCTTGTCCCATATGCCAGTTTGCCACTTATATCATAATAATTAGCCTGCTCAGTACTATATTGTCTTTGAATTACCAAATCTAATCCCCCAGCACCTGGTAATATAACATCTGTTACAATATACTTCAATGTTCCTGAGCCTAAGTCAATCTGTTCATTTGCAGTATTATTATGATTAAATGGTGCTTCTAGTGTTTTCTCTTTATCATATTTAACATCTGAAAAAGGATCTTCATCTGTTGAAGATAGTCTTATAAGATTTTTTTGAGTTGAATTTAAGTGGCTTAATTGTTCTTGTTTTTTTGTAGATATTAACGCATCTCTTGTATCTTCTTGGATTGATTTTTCTATTTTTTCATCTGTCAATCCATATCCCAACATATTTGAATAAATAAGAATAGCTTTTTCTAAATTTTCACCTTTTTCTTCTGAATAATTAAAAAAGTTTTCGCTAATTCCAAAGAACTTACATAGTTTTAATTTGTTATCCTCTGTCAATTGGCTGTAAATTGAGCTTGACAGTGTGAGGATTTTTAGTATACCTATAGACTCAACAAGGAGTTCATCTTTTGTTCCTTGGTAATCTATCATAGTATAATATAATTTACGAGCCAATTCTGTTGAAAGAGATGAGGTATCTAACTTATTAAATATCTTTTCTGCTACAAAATCCGGTAAACTATTATTTTCTGAACTTATATTACTCTGTTTTTCTATATTCGTATTTATTTTATCTTCTTCTGCTGTACCTGTTTTGATTGTTCCTTTTGAGTTTTTATTATCTGGTTGTTCTTTTGTTCTTGTATCTTTTTTATTTTGTCCCATTTCTGTTTAATCCTCCTTCTGAAGTTATCTTATTTGTATTTGTTTCATCTTTTTATGCTGTATCTGTTTTTATTGTTCGGGTTTATTAATGTTTATAAATATTATGTATCTATATTAGAAAAAGTTTTGAATAAAGTTAAAAATAATAATCTGTTTTCAATAAATCTTTAGGGCATATGGCATTAAAAAGAATATAGCCTGTATAGAAATTATTACTATTATCTGAATAGAAATTAGAAAATATAGATAAAATTGAATTTGTTTCTACAAAGAAATTTTCTGCTATTTTATAAGGATAAATATATGTATATAATGTATCTTCTGGTTATATATTAATATTATTAACAAGAAAGTCAGATTCGTTATTGATTAATGCTTTAAGTAATAACTCATCTCCAATAAGCTTTGATGTAATAATATTTTTATAATCAGTAATTGTTTTACCAGCCATTAAATACACCTCCTATATTTCATAGTTCTAAATAAAGAATATTTTCTCAAGTATATTCTTGTTGAATACGTAGTTTATATAATATAATAATTTGCAGTAAAATTTTGTGGATAAATATTCTAACTAGTCTAATTATAATAATCACCTCCTTTATGTATAAATTTTTTAATATAATCTAAATGTAATACTCCCTAATTAATATTTATATAATTTAAATTTATATATTATATTAATGTTTCATTGGGAGATAATCTATGAACTTAGAACTATGATCCTTTCATATTAGAAAAATTGTTAATATGATTACAAACATTTAATTTTCAATATTTCCATAAATTTTTGAAGTTTGGATAATATCAAATATAAAATAAATGTAAAGTAAAAGATTTATTTTAAGATACATTTAGAGCGATTTTCCCTTTTAAATTAAAAACCAGCAACTTTAATGTGCTGGTAATACATATTTATATCTTTCATATTAGATAGTTTGCTAATATATTAGTAAATATTTAAAATTCAATAACTATATATTTTTTTAAAACTTGGAAGTTATTTATTTCTATTTCTTTTTTTACTATTCCTCCATAATTCTTTTTCTCTTTCTTTCCAGCAACTATTGCAATATTGTTTTCTATTACTTGTTATTTTGAATCTATTTCCACATTTAATGCAATAACCAATTTTCTCGCCCTTCCACTTTAAATATTCATATACAAAATTTCTAAAGTCACTTAATATTATTACATTTTTGCTATTTTCATTTATGAAATTTACACAAATATTTGTATTATCAACTTTTTTTGCCGGACTAATTAAATTTGTTTGAAACAATTTATGTAAGGCCAATCTTTGATCTACAATTTTTAAAGTTAATTTTGCGTCACTAAATATATCTTTATCTTTACTGTTAGTCCAATTATTATTTTCGTTATTTATTTGATTAAATATTTTAGCATAAACTAATAATACAAATAATATCTTTTCTTGTTTAAGATTATTTAAATTACTAATAGTTACTAATTCAATTTGAGTAATTTTTATGTTATTAATTACTAATAATTTATAACTATCATTTGCATATTTATTTATTAATTTATTAATAATATTATCCCATGTAATATTATTAAAAGATATATAATTTTTAGACATGAAGCTTTCAATTTCTATTTTTATATTTTTTTTATTGTAGCCTAAACTATAGTAATATTTGATTAATGCTTTAATAGTTATAGTGGGTTTTTTATGTATTATATTATATTTTAAAGCATTATTTACTATATCGTTTTCATTAATTATTATATTCATAAATTTCCTCATAACTTGTAATATATTTCTTTTTCATTATAAAACGCATTCCGCAAAATAATATATCTCCATTTTTATCTAAAGAAGGATAATTATAAGTATTATTATTTTTATTTAATAAATTTTCTATTATAATATTGCCAACAATATCCCACGCAAATTGTTTTGAATTATTGTTTTGATAACAAATATCAAGAATTATATCGCATAATTCAAATTTATTATTACAGATTTCAAAAGATTTTTGCTTAAATGTATTTTTAAATAAACTCCTTTTAATTCTTTTCTCACTTTTATCAAGTCTATCTTTTTTAGCTAATTTAGAAAATTGTTGCAGATTATATTTGTATTCTTCATATAGTTCATAAATTTTATTATATTTACTTTTTGAATATTTCACGTGTGATTTTAATAAATTATAATCAAAGTTATTTATTTTGATTTTAGATTTTATACAGTCATCAAAGTAATATTCAATTTTCCAACATATTTTATTCATAATAGAATTGTTTATAAATACAGGCATTAGCGTATAGTAGTAATCAAGAAAAGTTATTTCTTCATCCGATTTATTATCTTTTTCTATAAGATTATTTATGCTTAAACCAAATCTGCCTAAGGAATTTCTATTGGTTTGTTTAATGTAATTTTTATAGTTCTTCATTAGATCTGGATATATATAAATAAAAAAGTAAGGCTTTTTATCAGCAAGAATATTTAAATTAAATTCCTTTTCTTTTATTGTGTTTAATGTATCCTTTTCTAAAATTTTATTTGGTTTAAAATCATACCATTCTTTTGGCATGTCTTTACATATGATTCCTTTGGTTTTATCTATTGAGTTTTGTTGATAATTTTGTCCGCAGGATATTCTATAAATTAATTCTTTATATTCTTTAGTATCTTTATTAAACTTTGATAAAACATCAAACATAGAGGTGATTTTATTTGTAATAGTCCCAATTTCATTACCAAAATTATTTTTATTTGATTTAATTAGATCTTCCTCCTTAACAATAATTTTTTCTGCTGATTTCTGCATACATACAATTGCAGGCATTTGAGTAATACCTTTCAATATTATAGGATTATTTGTTGTTAATATTGTATCTCCATCTTTATCTAACCCATTTAAAGCGTATGCAGTTGCGTCCCAAGAATTAAAAATTGTTACAGTATTCATATATCTATACCAATATTCTGTATCAGTATTTTTTTTAAAATCAAGTATCCTGATATTATTGTGACATGTCATTGGAGCTCTAAAACAAGCTACTTTATTAACATTAAGTTTGTTCCAATAATTTGAATAAAATTCGCCTGATTTTAATAAACCTGTTACTTTTAAGTTAAATATACTTTGGCATAAACTGTAGGGATCTCCGGATACAGTTGAAAAGTTTCCATTAATTTTTAAAACACCTATTTTGGCATCGTTTATACGTTTTTTTATCATTTTATGTATGCTATTTTTAACAAATGGATCTTCAATAATTTTTTTATCAATCATTAATGCTTTTATAAAATTATAATCTCCAATATCAACATTATTTTCATTAATATGATGTCCCCTTAGAAATAATATGCTTTTTCTGTAATCACCATATAAAACATCTTTAATTTCATCAACTGTTGGTTTAATTAATTGCTCAATATCATTATCATTTAAATTTAGGGATTGAATAAACTGATAGTTTAAATTTCTTTCGTTTTCTAATTTTTCGGGCATTACTTTTGTTATACTGAAATTATATTTGTTTTTTTCACAATTACTTATGTAATGACTTAAATTTTCGTAGGAATCCCATAGTTTTAACATTGATGTTGTAAGAATTATATCTATTTCATTTATATTATATTTGTTTCCCCAGACATCAACTGCAATAATTTTTTTTGCAATTTTTCTGGCAAATTCTTTAAAATCAAAAGTAAATAGCATACCTTTACAAAAACTGTTTCTAATGCAATATCCAGAAGGTTCATATTTAAGACCCAAATATGAACTCCATTTTTTGCTAAAATCAGGAGATATTAAGCCATATCCATCACTATCATTTAATTTAAGCTTTGCATTTTTTTCTAATTGCATAATAGGATATGTACCTTTGCCATCATCTATTTTAATAATATCTTCTGTAAAATCAGTGATACAATCATTAACTACTAATATATTTTTTGTATTTATCATTGGTATACTAGCACTACAAATTAAAGCTTGATAAGCTTCTAATTTTCCAGGTATTAATTTTTTATTTAAGTTTCTACCGTTATCTATTCTTTCTTTAAGTTTATTATATATCTCTACTAATACATAGATTATAGTTTTACTTTTAACACCTCCGGTAGATGCTAGTAGTCTTTGGAATTTTAATCCGTTTATAAAAAAACCTTTATTTGCTCTATCAAAGTCACTATTTTTATCAATTATTATATTTACTATATCAGGAATGAATAAAATTTCATCTAGTTGCGAATATAACTTTTTTATATTATTAATATTATTCATATTTGTATCCAATATTTTAATCTGCTTAATTTTATTTTTTATATTTTCAACTTTTTCTTCAGAAAAATTATAATTTTTAATATTATAAATAAATCTAATTAATTCATTATCTGAAATTGTTATTAATTCATCATTTTTTCTTGCTTCACTAAGTGTAATTTTTAAGTCCCAATTAGCATTTCTTAATCTAGATGAGTGTATTTTATAAACAAATTTTAAACTTGTACTTTGTTTTATCAATTTACTAGCAACCCCTTTATTATTTTTTATCTTGGATATTCTAAATATTTATTATATTGCTTTATTTTATATTGTTTTTAGATTCTTCCAATAATAGTGATTAAAATAATATTTTCATATTGTTTTAAACTTCAATAATGATATCAAAATATTATAAACAATGTACCATAATAAAAAATATATGTCAATTTATATAAATATTTTTTATTTCTATTTATTAAAATTGCGAAATAATAATGATTTAATAATTTTTTATTATTATTTTTCTAATTATTTGATTTAAAACACATGATTTTTATAAATTAAAAGACTATTTAAGGCTACTTAACTTATCAATTAAAATATTAGTAACTAATATTTTGAAAAAGATATAATAGTGACTTAAATAAAACTAATAATAACAAACAAAATATAATGATATTGATAATAATCGTTATTATTTTATATAATAAAAATAAAAAATAATAGTAATAAATTTGACATGTAAAATTTTTCGTGTTAATATAAATTAAAATAAAAAATAAATTTTAATTTATATTTTATATCTATATCTTTTAATAAAATTTTAAAATTTATTATTTTATTCGTCAATATATTAAGCTTTGACATAATTTTGTATTTTTCGACATAATTTTCATTTTTTTAATTATAATAATAAAGGAGATAAATATGTATAAAAAAAATAGTACTAATAATATTGATTTTTCAATTAATAATCTTACTAATGAAAGTGATTTTAAAAAATTGCAATTAAAAATAGAAACAGAAGAAGAATTACATAAATTACGTGATTATATAAATATAATGAAAGGTTTTTATGCTCCTAATTTAATTTTAAAGACTTTTATTAAATATAAGGATAATATTAATAAAATTATAATGTTAGAATACAAATTAAGAGATTTAAATATAACTTCTTTAATAGATAGATTACATATAAGTACATTAAATGAACTGTTGAAAACTATAAATTCTGAGCAAGATTTAAAGCTATTTTATGAAATTTGGAATGAAAATAAAAACAAATATCATATGATTTATATAATACATTTATTTAAAGAAAGAAAGGCAACATAGAGCCTTTAAAATATAGAATAAAAATAAAAAATAAATACAAAAAAATAATAAAATAACACCTTTTAAGATTAAACTAAATAGAAATAAAAACTATTGACTAAATAAATAATAAATAGTATATTATTTATAAAAGCAATGGAGGTGTTAGAATGTTAAAGGAGAGGTTCGAATTAGAGAAAAATCTTGATAGTATCATTACAACATATAACGCAAATAAAAAAGTAGCCGATGCTGTTAAAAAAAATATGAATAAACATAATATTTTAACTGGAGAATTTCAAGAAATTTGGTTCAAAAATACTCCGCTGGATACAATAGATGAAGTTACTTTGTATTTATTAACTAAATATTTATACGAAAAGACAAATGAACCTTCAATAAAAAAAGAAGATTATTTTACGGAAGTAGAAATAGATGATGGAAATAAATATAAAAAACAGATTATAGATAATACAATATCATATCCTATTATATTTAATAACGTTTTGAAAGGTAAAGATGATCAATATATTTTATATCTACCAATACAAAAAATTAAACAACTACAAGATAGCAGTATAATAACTTATAATTTTGAAACGCAAAGATCTCCTAAACATAAATTAAGCAAAGATGGAGATTTAATAAAAGTAGCAAACGTAAATAAACAATCAGTTTCAGAGATTGCTGATTTTTTTTTGGAAGGAAGATTTATTCCCAATACAATTACTTTAAATTTATTACAAGATGGAAATGACGAATTTGGATATAATGATAAAACAAATGAATTAGTTATAGCCTCGGGACAAATAAATATAATAGATGGTTTTCATAGGTGTTTAGGTATAATAAAAGCTTTGGGAGAAAATCCAGATTTAGACTATATTATGGAGGTTCGTTTTACTAATTGGGATGTACAAAAATGCAGGAACTTTATTCATCAGGAAAATATTAGAAATAAGATAAACTCAAAATATATACAATCAATTATAAATATTAATAAATGGGGGAATAAAGTCGTAAATAAAATTAATGATGGACAAGGTGATTTAAAAGGTAAGATTACTACTGATTTTACTTTGATTAGAATGAATAAAGCTTTTACAATGTTTGATATGATGTCAAATACTATTGATATGTTATGGGAAATTAAAACTAATATGGAAGTAAACAATTTAGCTAATTATTTAACTAATTTTTTTGATTATGTAATAGGTTATAAGGTTGAAGATTTTATTGATGATTTAAAGGGTTCTAAAAGTCAAAGTGTTGTTACTATGCCTGCAATGTTTGTAGGATATTTATGTGTAGCAAAAAAGTTACAACATGAGGAAGATTGGGAAAAAAGGTTAATTGATTTTTTAGATAATACTAACTTTGATATTAATAATCCAGAATGGGTGAAAATAGGTATTATAAATAAAAAATTAAATCCAACAATAAGTTTGACTAAATCAAATTTAAAAAATATTATTAGTTATTTCAATGAAATTATATATTGAAAGGATATAACCTATGTATAATGAATCATTAAAAAATAGATTTCTAAATATCTATTCCGATGATACAGCGAAAATCTATAAATATAGTTTGTTACAAATTAGTGAATCCGAAGAATTTTATAAAAAAGATATATTTGATTTTAATTATGATCAATTAGATAATGCTTTTAAATCAATAAGATCAAAAACAATGTCTGGTGTTAGACGTAATGTTAGTCCTATTTTAGAATATATAAGATGGGCAAATAAAAATGGATTTGTTAAATCTAAAATTGATATAACTAATTTGTTTATGGGAGATAAATTAAAAGATTATGTTTGGAAACATGCACATATTAATAGTTATATTTATAGAGAAGAAATGTATGTAATATGTGAGCAGCTAATAAATCCTATTGATAGAGCCATAATAGTTCTAGCTTTTGAGGGTATAGATGGTAAAGGTCATTTTGAAATGATTAATTTAAAATATAGTGATATAGATTTTCAGACAGGTAAAGTTCATGTTGCTAATGAAAAAGGAGATATAAGAGAGATAGTTATAACTTATAAAAAAAGTTTAGATATTTTAAAAGAAGCACAAAAACAAAATACATATTTGATAGGAAATGGTGAAGCAAATAGAAGTAAGAGAACAGAATTTGAATTAACTGACACACCTTACATTATAAGAAAAATAAATAGACCTAATACATCAAAGAATAATGAACTAGTAAGTTCAGGTTTTATTGCATCTAAAGCTACTAAATTTTTTAAAGGAAAAAGAGATGTTGTTACTGGTGAGTTTGTTGAAATACCATTTGTTGGAGATTGTGAATTTTTAAATTTGCAAAATATATTTAAAAGTGGATATTTTGATTATTGTATGAATTTGGAGAATGAAAAGGGAGAGTTAAAGACTCAGGATTATAAAGATATATGTATTAGATTTGGTATAAATCCTAATAATATTCAAAGCTACAAAGCACAATATTTAGATTGGAAAAAAATATTAAGTGAGCGTGATTAATATGATAGAGTATTTAAATATTAACGATCTAATTATTAACATGAATAGAAATAAAGATTTTTTATGCAATTACTTATATGAAGTTAATAAAATTGGATATACAAAAAATGAAACTCTTTATATTAAATTACAAATTGAAATAATAGATGAAATTATAAAACAATTATCCTATAAGAGTCTATGTGATCTACTGATTAAATCTTCTAATCGTCGATTAAAAAAAATAATTTCTGGAGAAGAATATTTAGCAAATATTTTAGAGTGCCCAGAAGATTATAATTTAGTAATTGATCTAGAAAATTTAAATAATGTAGATGTAAGAAGAGCTTTAATTTTTATTGATTTAAGACAAAAATATTGTTATTTTCAACATAAAAATTTATGCAATATAGGATTAAATTATATTAATGGGAAATGGCAATTGTTAAAATAGAGGTAAAATATGAATTTTGGAGAAAAAATCAAGTATTTAATGGTAAAAAATAATGTAAAATATGTTAATGAATTTGCTGAAAATGTAGGTCTTAGTCCAGACACAATTAACAAATACATGAAGAAAGATACTTTGGAAGGTATTGAAGCAGTTAAGGTTAAGAGAATTGCTGATTACTTTGGTGTATCTATAGACTATTTTTTTAATATAATAGAAGATAAATATGATTTGGAAATTGCTAAATATGACTATTTTAAAGAAGATGAAATTAATAAAATTATAATTGAGGATTTTATTAAAGAAATAAAAAGCGTGTTAAATAATGCAGATATTTTTTTGTCAGATGGTAAAATTATTAATAGTGAAAGAAAGTATATTATTGATAGTATTGATATTGGACTTAAAATTATGAAGCAGAATATATAGAGACTGCTTCATAATTTTAAACCTAATAAATAAAAATAAAAAATAATTATTAAAATAATAGAAGGGGTAATGTATGAATGCCAATATTTATAAAATAGAAGTAGATAAAAATAGTAGATGTCCGTTTGGATTTATTAGATTGTTTTGGGATAAAGGTGATTTGTCAGGTCATTATGATCTATTATTAGGTGAAAGCTATTATGATAAAAATTCAGATAATTTTAAGCAAAAATTAATAGGAATGAGTGATGAAATGGATAATGAAAATAATAAAAGTTTTTTAAAAGAATTATTAGATTCAATATTAATTAATATAAAAATTATTGACTAACATATTTTAGGAATTATAAAAAACTATCTACATTTTAATTACATAAAATGTAAAGACTTATTAATTATGTAAAATTTATATAATTGATAAGCCTTTTTTGTTTCAATATATATTAAAAATTAATTTCAAATGCAATTATGATACTTTTATAGTCATAAACATGGCCTGCCTATAATATATTGTACAGACATAAGTGGAACGAATATTAGAGGAGGTTAGAAAATTGGAAAACCTAAACATATATGAAAGTATATCCGAGCGGACGCAAGGCGACATATATATCGGCGTAGTAGGTCCCGTTCGTACTGGTAAATCCACATTCATAAAACGTTTTATGGATTTATTAGTCATTCCAAATGTGAAAAATTCTTATGTAAAAGAAAGAATTACAGATGAATTGCCACAAAGTGGCTCAGGAAGAACAATTACAACAACTGAACCAAAATTTATACCGGCAGATGCAGTACCTTTAGAATTACAAGGTAATACGAAATTTAAAGTAAAAATGGTAGATTGCGTAGGGTATATGGTTAACTCTGCTATTGGCCATATGGAAAATAATAAGATGAGAATGGTAAATACACCTTGGCAGGAAGATAAAATTCCTTTTGAAGATGCCGCAGAAATAGGAACAAGAAAAGTTATAACAGATCATTCAACTATTGGTGTTGTAGTTACTACTGATGGGACAATAGGAGAAATTGAAAGAGAAAACTATGTTCCGGCAGAAGAAAGAGTTGTAAGAGAACTAAAAGAATTAAAAAAACCTTTTGTTATAATATTAAATTCTGTAGAGCCTGAGGAAGAAGCAGCACAGGATTTAAGATGCAGTCTGGAAACAAAATATCAAGTTCCAGTAATAGCAACAAATTGTGCAAGAATGAATGTAAATACTTTAAATCATATACTCAGCGATACGCTTTATGAATTCCCAGCTACCCAGATAAGTTTTCATTTACCTGGATTTATTGAAGGTCTTGGAAGTGACCATTGGATTAAAGCTACAATTATAAATAACATTAAAGAATGGAGCAAGACTTTTGATAACGTAAAAGATATAAGAGACAGTATTAATACTTTAGAAGATGGTCAAATTATACAAGGAATTTCTATAAGTAATATGGATTTGGGAACAGGAAATATTGAAGTAGAAGTAGAAGCTGTAAAAGGATTATTCTATAAAGTACTGGAAGAAATCATGGATGAAGAAGTTAAAAATGATTATCATTTCTTTAAGTTAATTAAAGAATTTTCGCAAGCGAAAAAATCTTATGACAAACTGAAATCCGCAATGGAACAAGTTGAAGACAGCGGATATGGTATTGTGCAGCCTAAACTTACAGAAATGGTACTTGAAGAACCCGAAATTTTTAAACAAGGTAATAAATTCGGAGTTCGTCTTAAAGCGAAAGCACCGTCATTACATATTATAAAGACGGACATTACAACAGAAGTATCCCCTGTAGTCGGGTCAGAAAAACAGTCGGAAGATTTAATAAAATATCTGCTTACCGAATTTGAAAATGATCCGTCTAAAATTTGGGATACAAATATATTTGGAAAATCCTTATATGAAATGGTTACAGAACAGATGGAAAATAAATTATCTAATGTTCCCGATCATATTAGAACTAAAGTTCAAAGATCATTGCAGAAAATTAGTGATGAAGGAAAGGACTATTTCATTTGTATCGTATTATAAATATTGTAAATCAGTAAATAAATATATAAATATAAAAAAGCTTCAACAAACCTCTTGAAAACTACAGCAATTTGTGTAGAAACAGGAGGTTTTCCTTGTGTTATAATAAAAATTAAAGTAAAGTTAGATATAAGATTCAAAATACCTTACAAAGATTATTAAAATTTTAAATTTGTTATATAATATTAATTGAATACACTGTTAAATAATTTCTATAAATATATAATATACGTTAAAAGTAGTAAAATTTAGGATTGAGAGGTTTAAAATGTCGGAGAATAATAAGGCGTATGAATTTGAGAAAGAATTAGATAATATATTATCTGCAATCCATGATGATATTTTAATTACTGACGGAAAAGGTATCGTAATTAATGTAAGTCCTACTTTTGAAAGTGTATACGGTGTCAGCAGAGAAGATGCAATTGGTCAGAGCGTTTATGATATGGAAAGACAAGGAGTATTCAAACCATCTATAATTGCTATCGTTTTGAAAACCGGACAAAAGGTTACAATGACACAAATAAACAATAAGAACAGAGATATCATAGTTACAGCAACGCCGGTTAAAAATACACAAGGCGAAATAACCAGAGTGATCAGCTATTCAAGAGATATTACAGAATTTAAAAATTTGCAGCAGCAGCATGAATTACTTGAAAATAAATTCGAAAAATATGCTGAAGAGTTGGAGCTTTTGAGAAGCGAAAGCTTGGAAATAGCAGGTGTTGTCTCAAAATCAATCGTGTCACAGAATGTAATAAAAACAATAAATAAAGTGGCAAAATTTGATGTTAATGTTTTACTAACAGGAGAATCCGGTGTAGGAAAAACGATGTTTGCAAAATTGATTCATAATAAAAGTAATCGGGCAGAGGGCCCTTTTATAGAAATAAATTGTGGCGCTATTCCGGAAAATCTTCTTGAATCCGAACTGTTTGGTTATGAAAAAGGGTCATTTACAGGAGCAAATAAAGAAGGGAAAATAGGTCTTATTGAACTAACTGAAAATGGAACATTATTTTTAGATGAAGTAAGTGAAATACCGCCTAGCTTACAAGTAAAACTTTTAAAAGTAATTCAAGACAAAACAATAATCAGAGTCGGAGGAACAAAAGAAATCCAAGTGGATTTTCGCTTAATAGCAGCCTCTAACAAGGACTTTAAAGCCTTGATTAGAGATAATCTCTTTCGTGAAGACTTATATTACAGATTAAATGTAATAACCATAGATATACCACCTTTGAGAGAAAGAAGAGAAGATTTAATCCATCTTATTAAATTATTCTTAGAAAGATTTAATGAATCCTACAAATTAAAAAAGAAACTGTCACAAGGCGCATTTGATTTATTATGTGAATATAAATGGCCAGGTAATATAAGAGAATTGGAAAATGCCCTAGAACGTTTAGTTTTAACATCTGAATCAGACTTTATACTGCCTTCACATTTACCCAAATATATTAACAAAAATATTACTATGTATGAATTGGATAATAATGTATCATTAAGACAGAGGTTGGAAAAGTATGAGAGGGAAATTGTTTGCGAAGCATATAATAAATGCGGCTCAACTATAGGAGTTGCTAAAATACTGGGCATAAGTCAGCCTTCTGCGGTGAGAAAGATACAAAAATATGTAAAGAAAATATAAGAAAGAAATAAAGGATATTCAAAAATGAATATCCTTTATTTGTTTTTGAATAATTAAATATATTTTGCAATATTGCGATATGTTTGATTTTTCAGTTAATTAAAAAATTTAAAAGGAAAATTAAAAATAAATTTATTAAGTATTATTCAATAATGAATAAATTAATGATTAATAAATGTTAATTAAACCCATCAATATAGTTAAATTGTTGAAATTTCAATAAAATTATCTTGGCATTGGTCTTGCATATTTAAAAATTAAGCAATAGGTTTTTAAAAATGATAAAGGGAGGATCTTTACATGAAAGAAAATCAAAATTCAGAGGCCTATCAAGATGATGTAATGCCTATAGCACTGGAAAACAGAACTTTGTCAGGAGTTTCAAACTTCGCTATATGGTTTGCATGCAACTTAGTTGTTACAACTATGTTGACGGGTATGTACATGGTTCCGGACTTGACTTTTGGAACAGCATTAAAAGTAGTCTTTATTGGGTCCATTATTGGTGTAATACCTTTAGCTTTAATTGGTGTAATGGGAACAAAGACAGGACTTGTTACAATGGTATTAAGCAGAGCAGTTTTCGGAGAAAAAGGCTCTTTGCTGCCATCATCTGTTAATATCTTTATTTTAGTAGCTTGGTCATGGGCACAAGCCGGTCTTGGCGGTTTAGCGTTAAATTATGCAGTAAACTATTACACAGGATTTAGCAGCCCGGCACTGTTTACTATTATTACTGAAATTTTAGTTGTAGTTATTTCTTTATATGCAATTAAAGGTATAGCGCTTTATGAAAAAATTGCAATGATTCTTATTATAGTAATTACAGGAAGCGTTATTGTAAAGGCTTTTACCTCAATTGGAATGGATCTAATTCTTTCTGTGCCATCAGATAATGTAAGTGGATTGACTGCAATGGCAGCTTTTGATATTGTAGTTGCTACGGCTTTATCTTGGACTCCTATGGCAGCAGACTATAACCGAAATTGTAAGACAATAAAAGGTGCCGCAATTGGATGCGGAGCAGGATGGGCTTTAGGCACGACTCTTTCAATGGGTGTTGGTGCACTAATGATAGGTATGATTTTGGCAGGTAACATGAATTTAACTTATGAACCATCTCAAGTGTTTGGAGAAATTGGATTTGGTCTTGCAGGTTCTGTAGTAATCTTTATGTCAGTAATTGCTGCAAATGTAATGTGTGTATACAGTGCAACAATGTCATTTTTAAACGTGTACCCAAAACCAGGGTTTAAAAAAACTGCAATTGTAATTGGTGTAATTTGTGTTATCGGAGCTTTATTCAGCGGTATTTTAGATGCCTTCTTGAGCTTTGTAAACATAATTGGAGTTTTATTTATGCCTATATTCTCAATAATGATTGCAGACTTTTTTGTTATTAAAAAATGCAAATATAATGTAGAAGCTATAGTGAATCCCCAAAAATATAAAGACTATCGTTATAATAACGGTGTGAATATTATTTCTATGATTGTTTTTGTGATTTCGGCAGTAATAGCTTACTATCTGAGTATGATTCATACTGTTGCAATAGGAGCGACCCTTCCTACTTTCTTTATTGCATTTTTCTTATATATTATTGCAATGAAGCTATTTGGAAAGAAATAAATAATCAATTTGTTTGTAAATATGAACTGCAGTGCAGTAGAAAAGAAAGTGAGAGATAAAAATGTTTAAAGTAAAGAAATTTGTAGATTTAACTTGGGATTTAACAGAAAATACTCCTATTTATCCTGGAGATCCTGAACCTAAAATTGAAGTCGCAACTACATTGGAAAATGAGGGGTATAATCTTTCAGGTGTATATGTAGGAACACAAACAGGGACACATGTAGATGCACCTTATCACTTTAGTAATGAAGGAGCAACAATTGAACAGATGGAATTAGATTTCTTTTTCGGAGAAGCTGTTATTATAAGAGTAACTGATAAAAAAGCAAAAGAAGAAATTACAATGGAAGATTTAAAACCATATAGAGATAAGATTACAAAAGGGAAAATTGTACTTTTTAATACTAATTGGTATAAAAAAGTAGGTACAGAAGAGTTTTTTGATCATCCTTATGTTTCTGCTGAAGTTGCACATTTTCTTGTAAACCAAGGTATTAGATTTATTTGTATTGATACAATCAATGCGGACAACACAGGCGGAACAGAATTCCCTGTTCATGATCTTTTTTCTGAGAAGAGACTTATGATTGGTGAAAACATGGCTTATTTTGATCATATAGATTTTGATAATGTGGTAGTTGCAGCTTTTCCAATGAAAATAGTAGGAACAGATGGTTCTCCGGTAAGAGCGGTGGCTATGGAAATAGAATAATTATAAGGTTGAAAAAATTATAAGTCTTAAAGATAACCTGCTACTCAAATTAATAAAATATTGGCAATGTTTATAAAACAGAAAATATGAGTTTTTATTAACTCATATTTTTTGTTTTTGTGAATTATTAATGATAGAATAATTTTTATATAAAAATTAATGATAAAATTTAAATATTAAAAATCTCAGAGTAAAATATTTAAGAATTTACAAAGTAATGTTAAGGAATCATTTTCCAAGTGCAATCCACTTTATCAATATTTTTAGTTAATATTTATTTTCTGATTTTTGCTTTTATTGTTAATACTATTATTATAATTATCTCTATTCTTAGGATTTAAAATAAATTATAAATAATTTTTTACTTTGTTTTAGTTTGGATTTTATCTCTTAGATAGTTAATGAAAATGATATTTATCATAGTAAATAGTTTTTAAAATATAATTTACAAATCATTAACTAAGGCACTTTATTTTATAAACTAACACATAAAATAAGTAGGAAATTTAAAAAATAGACTAATTTAAAATTTTTTATAAACGCTTTAATAAAGTATGTATTGATAAATCAAACAATTTTAGATAAAATAAGATAGCTTAAAATACAAATATTATTAATTATTCAATATATAGATTTAAAAGGAGATAAGTTGATTATGAAAGAAAATGGAGAATTCCATACCCATACGGCATCTGACGGAACAGAGTATTCACACAGTCACGATGAGATGCATGGTCATAAACATAGTCATAAGCATACGAAAGCAGTATTAAACCGCATATCTCGTGCAAGCGGTCACTTAGAATCAGTAAAGAGAATGATAGAAGACGGAAGAGACTGCAGTGAAGTTTTGATTCAATTGTCAGCCGTAATAGCTGCTTTAAACAATACAGGCAAGCTGATATTAAAAGATCATATTGAAAATTGCATAGTAGATGCTGTGGAATCAGGTGACAGAGAAGTTATAGATAATATGAATAAAGCCATAGATCGATTTATAAAATAATTAATTTATAGTTTAAAATAGTATTAATAACCATACCATATTGAAGTAAAATTCAATGTGGTTTTTTTATTATACGGACAATACGGTAATCTTTTTCAATCACTGCCTATTAATCATCCTTTAAAACGTGAACTATTTTCAAGATGTTTTAAATCAGTTATTTAATGATTATGAAAAAATGCAAATCATACAAATATTAAACCAATATAACTATGAATATTTAGTTATATTGGTATTTTTGTATAAAAAATTTAATGAATTTAATTGTAATATTATTTAGAATTTTAACAAAAAAAGAAATTTAATTGTTGACAATAATATTAAAATAGTTATAATGAGTTTTGTATAATTGTATTTAGTTTGTTTTTGTTTGTGAGGTCAGAGGGGTTTTATCAGTATGGATAAGGAAATAAGTGTCATGTTACAATCAAAGCTATTTGAAGGTTTTAATGCTTCAGATTGCATGATTCTTTATTCTCTTTTAAAACCTACAATGAAAAGTTTAATAAAAGGTGAAGTTATTGTTCATGAAAAAGAAAAATTACAATATCTCGGAATTTTGTGTAAAGGTAAACTGACAAGTGTAAAATATGACTATGAAGGAAATATGCATTTAATGCAAATTATAGAAAAAGGAAATTTTTTTGGTCTTGAAATTATGGCTACAAAGACATGTATAAGTCCTGTTACTATTATCAGCGTGGAAGATTCATCAGTTTTGAAGTTTTCAAAAAATAAATTAATATTGCAAGAAATTTTACCTCCTAAATTTCAAATTAAATTATTATCTAATATGATTAGATTAATTGCAAATGAGGATATGAAAAAAATATATAAGATAGAGACCCTTTCCAGCAAATCTTTAAGAGGAAGGATTTTAACTTATTTATATTTAATTAAAAATAAAAGAGGCACATCAACATTTTCCATTGGCATGAACAGAGAACAGTTTGCTCAATACTTATGTGTAAATAGAAGTGCTTTATCTCATGAACTGAGTTTAATGAAGAAAGAAGGAATAATATCATTTAATAAAGATGTATTTACTTTTTATGACTAATTAACGAAAAAATAAATAAGAATACTTAGAAAATTGCAAATATAGTATAATATGATAGAACTTTGTTAAAAAAGTGAAAAATATGTGAAATTTGTCAGAAGTATGTTGGCTTGCCAACATACTTTTTTTATTTATTGTGATAAAACATATTGTGGAATATTAAAAAAATTATTAATTTAAAGTAAAAGTCAAAGGATAGGAGGACATTTTGGATTTAAGTAAATTCAGCTGAATTATTTATTTTTATTATAGGTGAAACAATAGGTTATAAAAACATAAACAGGAGGATTATTAAGAATGGGTTTTTCATCATCCATAAGTAATGCAATACATATTATCTCTTCTTCATTGAAGATTCCGGCAATTATTATATTACTTATATTTGTAGTAGTTGTGGTTTTTGAATTGGGAAGTCTGGCAGTAGAAATAATTTTTGAAAGAAGAAAAGAAAAAACTAAGGTATCAAAAATTTTAAATGAGATTCAAAATAAGAAGATAAATCAAATACAAGAAATCATAAGAGGCAGTAATCTTCTTAAACGTCAAAGATTGGCTTTAGATGAATTACTGCAAAATAATCAATTATCGCCGTCTTCAGGGCAGACATTGGCAAGAAGAATATTATCCACTGAAGATTTGCAGTATCAAAAGACTATTTATCGAACGGATGTAATTGTAAGATTAGGACCTATGTTTGGATTAATGGCTACATTAATACCCTTAGGGCCGGGATTACTTGCCCTAGGACAAGGAGATACAAAAACTTTAGCGGATTCTTTGCTTACAGCGTTTGACGCTACAGTGGCAGGTTTGGCAACCGCAGGAGTAGCCTTTATTATATCTAAATTGCGTAAAAGGTGGTATGAGGACGATATGATTTCAACAGAGGCAATAATGGAAGGAATTTTAGAGGAGATGTATGGTAATGAAAGCAGGATTAAGGAACAACAGTAGCTTATACCGCAGAAAAGTATATGAGGAAGAAATAAATCCTTTAGACGGTGTGGTAAATATAGTAGATGCAATGTTGGTTTTTGCTTGCGGATTAATGTTATCCTTAGTAATTTACTGGAATGTTGATTTAGAAGGAAGCAAAATGGTTCAAATTGACAAAGGGACCGACGTAACACAAGTGGAAGAGATACAAGATAAAGTAGAAGAAAGTAAAAATGGAGGAGACAGTTATGAAAAATTAGGTACAGTATACAAAGATCCCGTAACTGGGAAAATGTATATGTTGGAAGAATGAATATAAGAAAACAGAAAGCAAAGAGGTGAATTTAAATGAAAAAGTCAAATCTAATAAAAGTACTGATTTGCGTAATGGTAATCATAAGTATGATATCTATAATTCCCGGGAATTTTACATATGCTGATACTGAATTTAATGACGATGATATAGTTTTGACTATTTCCGGAGATGGCGTAGAAAAAACCGTGGACATTACTTTGGCTGAGCTTAAAGCATTGCCGCAGGTTACTTACACATATTCAGGATATAATCATTGGCCGTCTCTTCAGGTTTTTAAAGATACGACAGGACCAACACTTCAATCTATTTTGGCTGTGGCAAGATTAAAGGATAATGCTACTATAATTAAATTTGAAACAGCAAGCGGAGGATATGCAGATTATACTGTAAAAGAATTATTAAAAGATGAAAGGTATTATTATCCTGATGGTACTACGGGAGATTTGGTGGAATGGCCTCCTAAACGTACAGAAGAAGGAAAAAAGATTGTTCCCACTATATTAGGACTTAGCTATAAAGATCAAAATGAGAAAGAGATTACTTTGGAGGATGGCAAGCTTTGCTACGGACAAAGATCTCCATTAGAACCAACAGCCTGTAAGAGTGAACAGATGAATGGGCTGCTCGGCGCTAAAATTAAAGTTATGACCCAGACTCCTAAAAAATGGGATGCTCCACATGCTTCTATTGAGTCTGGAACTGTTGTGCCGGGTACAAAGGTGAAGCTGCAGCATGGAGACGGAACACCCTATGGTGCTTTAGTGTATTACACGTTAGATGGAAGTGAACCAACTGTGAAGAGTAATATAGCGAATATCAGTTATCCTTATTTTCAGCCTGCGCTAAATGCTCCAATCCCAATTACTGAAGATGTGACTATTAAGACTAGGACTATAGGTCTTGGAAAGTTGGATAGTGATGTAGCGACCTATGAATATAATTTAGGAGAATTGGCATGTACTATCGAAGGAGAGGGATTGATTGATACTACTAAATATGCTTTGGAAACTTTGAAACAAATGACTCCTGAAACAGGCACTTATAAAACTTTAGAATCGGAAAAAATCGTTGAATTAAATGGAAAAGGAGTATTTTTAGAGACACTTCTCAATAAATTTTCAGTTTCTGACAGATGGAAGGTGAAATATATAAGCACAGACGGAAAAGAATATGACGGAGGAACAGTAGCGGAAGTGAAGAATCACAAGTGTTTATTGGCATATGAAGTTAACGGTGCTGCAGTGGAAGATGAAGCAGGAGAGGCAACCTCATATATTCAGATATTGCGAAATTACAGTAACAGTATTTCAGAAGATAACAGGTTAAAAAATATTACAACTATAAAGTTGGTAAGCGTTGATGATGAAATTACGATAAACAGTGTCAGGTTAATAAATAAAGCAGGTAATAATATTTCTTCAGTAGCAGCCGGCGGATGTTATCGTATCGAAGCAATGTTTGCTAACAATGTAGACTATGTAAAGGATGCATTATTAATATTTCAGGTACGAAACGGAGATGAGGCAACAGCACTTAACGGAGGTAAGACCATAGGATATGTTGCTATGCAGACAAAGGTACCTGTAAATGGAGGTAAAGCTTTGGCTGAATTCACCATGCCGTCAGGATTAAGTGGAAATGTATATGTGGATGTTCTTGTCTGGAATAATGCAGTAGATGGAAAAAGCCTTGGTAAAGCCAGTCATGACCTTAGCTTTAACATAGAATAAATTTTACTTCTTTGAAAGGAAAGGAGAAAGAAATGAACCTTTTAAAGTTCAAGAATAATAAGATTTTATATATTATTTTGATTTTAGTGACCTTATTTTCAATGACGGGAATAAACTATGCTGATACTGCTATAAATGTAATTCTGAGTAATCCTACTGTTAATCAAGTATACAAACCCGGTGATACAATTGAAATAAGCGGCGAAGCATCTGGATTAAGTGAAGTTGCTTTGAAGGTTAAAAATACTAAGAATGAATTAGTATTTGCAGCACAGCCTAAGGTAAAAAGCGGAAGCTTTAGTGAGAAATTTACTCTTGATTCAAATGCAGATGAAGGTAAGTATACACTTATTGTAGGCAGTATTGGTTTATATGATTCTAAAAGAAATTTTATTGTAAGTAGCTCAACAGAAGCTTATCTCAGCATTGATGATAACGTAGCAAGCAAAGAATATAAGCCGGGAGAGGAAGTAGAAATAACCGGTATAGCAGCAAATGTTGATTCTTTTACCCTTTGTGTTCGTAATAGTGAAGGTGGCAGAATTTTTGTGGATCAGCCATCTATTGAGAATGGAGCATTTACAACAAAGTTCAGCTTGCCTGATAATACAGTTTCAGGGCAATGTAAAATAAATCTCAATGCTTACGGTATGACAAGCATTACAAAAGATATTTTTAAAGTAGATTCATCAGGAAGCGGTGATTCGGGAAATCCTGGTGACTCAGGTGATTCGGGAAATCCTGGAAATCCAGATGATCCCACTGGTCCTACTGTCTTAACTATTAAAGGAAATGGTGTAAAAAATGAAGTTTCTTTTTCATTGAGTCAGCTTGAAGCAATGAGTCAGGAAAAAACTGTTTTCTCAGTAACAAGCGATTTACCGGAGGACTTAAAAGTAGCAGCTAAAGGAGTTTTGCTTACCGATTTATTGGACAAGGCTGGATTAAAAAGTCAAGCAAAAATGATTTCTTTTAAAGCAACTGATGGATATACTGCTGATTTTACGGTGGATGAATTGTTAAATCAAAGTCGCTATGTCTTTCCCGGTAAAGAAAGAGTAGGAGCATTAGTTGCATTGGAAAGGGCGGAGAGAACTTCAAATTTCAATAATTTGTCAACTGATGAAACGCCGGTTTTATGTTTTGGACAGCGGGCAGAAACAGATCAGACACTATTTTCTTTTGTAAAGTATTTAAAAACTATTACCGTAACCACGGATAGCCCAAAGCAATGGGACGAGCCTACAGCAAAAATAACAACCAAAGATTCAGAAACAAAAGTTGAAACAAAGGGAGGTCAGGTGGAAAGCCAATCTAAAGTTTATCTTGAATGTGATTCAGGTGGAAAAATTTATTATACCACAGATGGCAGCACTCCCGATCTTAACAGCACAATTTTCAATCCTCATGGATGTGGAGCAGACGTTGGGAAATACGATCCTATCGTTACAAATAATAATACTACTGTAAAAGCAATGGTAGTAGGAAGAGGCAAAACAAACAGTGATGTGATTACATATGAATTTACAGTACCGGGTTCAACTGATAAAACTCCAATACCTGAAAAGAAAGTTGATGAATCAAATATTAAAAGAGAATCTTCAAATTTGGGTAACGGTCGCAGTGAGGAAAAAATTACTTTACTTACCGGTGTTGTGAATGATATTACTAATGCGAAGAAGGGAAGCCGATTGGCAATTGCTTCAGATAGTAGTGCAGATAAAGTGAGGTTAGAGATTTCTTCTTCCAACATTAAAAAAGCTAAAGAAAAAGAATTATTCATAGGATTGGATAGTCAAAATGGTGGCTATACATTACCATTAAGTACTATAGATATAGATAAAATAGCAGCTGAATTAGGTGTTAAATCTGATGATTTAAAATTAAATATAGTAATTTCTAAAGAAGATGCAGAAGTCAAAAACAAACTTGCAGCTAAAGTGAAAAATGGACAGCAAATGTTGACTGACCCTATAGAGTTTAGTGTAGAAATATGGGATTCTCAAAGTAAAAAGAAAGAACTCAGCTACTTTAACGGTAATTATGTGGAAAGATATATTTTGTTAAGTAGTGATGTAAACATCAATAGGGCTATAGGTGTACGTTGGAATGAAGAAAAAGGCAGCTTTACACCTGTTCCAACCAGATTTGAAACTAAAAACAATAAAAAGCATGCTGTAATATTAAGCAGAAGCAACAGCTTATATACAGTTTTACAATCTGATAAATCTTTTGAAGATATTAAAAATAACTGGGCAAAAGAAGATATAGAATTGCTGGCATCCAAAATGCTTATAACAGGTAAGAGTGATACCTCATATGCACCGAAAAGCAATGTGACAAGAGCAGAATTTGCAGCCCTTCTTGCACGAGCTTTAGGTTTAGAGGAAGTAACATTAAAAGAAGGTCAATATAAAGATGTGGCTGTTGATGCATGGTATGCAGGAAGTGTTGCTGCAGCTGCAAAAGAAAATATTATTACAGGTTATTCCAAGGATGAATTTAAACCTAACAAAAATATTACAAGGGAAGAAATGACAGTTATGATTGCACGTGCGGCAGTTGTGGCAGGTCAAAGTACAACTTTATCGGAGAGTGAACAGGCAAAGATTCTTAAAGATCTCAAAGATAATACAAATATTTCATCTTGGGCTAAGGAAGATGTGGCATTAGCTATAAATGCAGGAATCATAAAAGGAATGGCGGCGGATAGTTTTTCTCCGAAGTCTTATGCAGACAGAGCGCAAAGTGCAGCCATTTTAAAGAGATTTCTTATATATATTGATTTTATGAGTTAAAAGTAAAATGTCTTGGGTCGCAGCAGGACGAAAGGAATTTTAGGAGGTACTTAAAATGGGATTAAAAAATAATAAATTACTGAGAATGTTAGTTGTAATGGTATTAGTTGTGGGGATGTTCAGCATAACAGCTTTTGCTGATACAGATTCAGTTGCAATTTACGTGCATGATATAAGTGCTGATACCGATACTTTGGTAGCAACATATGACCTTACAGATTTGAATGATACAAGCGAGTTTACAACAATTGCAAAACATAATTATTCATCTATTACATGCCATAATACTTATCAGTATTATACTGCAAAGGGTCCTGAACTTCAGGAGATTTTTACTAAAGCTTTATCTGGTTCAGGTGTATCACTAAATGATGTTGAAGATGTGGAAATCATTGCTTCTGATACATCAATTGAAATTTCAAAAGATGATTTGTTAGCATCAAGATCTTGGTATAACACTGATCATAGTTTTGGTGGTACAACAAAAGCTATACTTGCTACAAGCTATACGTCAGGATTAAACGCAGCTGACAATACATTAAGTACAAGTAATACTCTTAGAGATTTTTATGGACAGACTAGCTTTACTGATTATGTAATTGCGAATTTTATTAAGAACACAGCAACAATTACATTATATGTTCAGTAAGATAAAAAGAACAAAGAGTATAGAGTAAATTAATTCAAATTTGCTGCGACCCAATATTTATTAATAAATTTAAGACAAGTAAAAATCAGCAGCTTGCCTGCGTAATACATAGATAAAATATAATATTAATTATAATATTTGAAAATCAATAATGAAATAAGAAAAGGGAGGTTAATTACGTGAAAAAAATAATATCATATATTATTTGCTTTACCATGTTTCTAACTTGTATACCCATGAACCAAGCTTGGGCAGATGATACTGCCCTGCCGCAGACTCCGGAAGCATATGCACAAAGTGATTATGCTAAGTACAGAGCAAGGATGACTGCAGGTGAAAATCATATGGCAGCTGTAAAGGCAGATGGAACAGTAGTGGCATGGGGGGGAGACAATATATATAAACAGGCAGATGTACCGGAAGGTTTGTCAGATGTAAAAGCAATAGCAGCAGGAACGTATAATACGCTAGCGTTAAAAGAAGACGGGACAATTGTAGGCTGGGGAAGTGTATTAAATGAAAGTGGAGAGACTGTTACTTATACAATTCCGGAAGAATTGAAGAACGTAGAATTTAAATCAATAGCTGCAGGGAATTCAATGTCTGCTGCCGTTAAAAAAGATGGTTCAGTTGTTGTTTGGGGATCTAACCATTCTGGCGATTACGGACTAGAAAATGTACCAGACTTATCTGATGTTGTAACCGTGGAAATTAACGATTTTCAGGTAGCAGCATTAGATACATCAGGGAAAGTTACATGCTGGGGAGAAAGCAACAGAATAAATGGTGCACCCACCGGCGAAGGTTTTGTTGATATAACTTCAGGAGGCAATATTTGGCTAGCATTAAAAAAAGATGGAACAGTAGCAATATGGGGTGTACTTAAGTCTAAAGAAAAGAAAATTATAAATGAATCAAATGTAAAAGCTATAGCAGCGGGACATAGATTAGCATTGGCATTGTTTGAGGATAGATCGATTGAAGAGTTTACAAATTATAGAAGTTCAATACCGAGTGATTTAAATAAAAATAAATTAAATGAGGCTGAAAATGTGGCAGCAATTTTTGTAACAACGGAATATCTACAAACATGTAATGCACTAATAATGCAAACTAATGGTAAGGTAGTTGCTTATAGCAGTGAAGATACTCTGTTAAAGAATATTCCGGAAGGTTTGAATTTATTGTCAAATTCAACGCCGCAGTCAAGCGATGCTGATTTAAGTGATCTTGCTGCTTTAGACTATAACCTAAGTCCTAAATTTGACAAAGGAGTTACACAATATGCAATTAGCCTGCCTAATAATGTCTCTCAAGTAGCAGTAACGGCAACAACTTCAAGTGTAAAAGCTGCATTGACGGTAAACGAAGAAATAGCGGAAAGCGGCACTGCATACACAGTTAAAGACCTTAAGGTGGGAGATAATAATATAACTGTAAAAGTCACAGCAGAAGACGGAACCGTAAAAACGTATACAATAAAAGCTGTAAGAGCAGGCGACGGCACAGAAAAGAGCAATGATGCTGATTTAAGTGGTCTTGATGTTGAAAGCTATGAACTAAGTCCTGAATTTGACAAAGGAGTTACACAATATGCAATTAGCCTGCCTAATAATGTCTCTCAAGTAGCAGTAACGGCAACAACTTCAAGTGTAAAAGCCGCATTGACGGTAAACGAAGAAACAGCGGAAAGCGGCACTGCATACACAGTTAAAGACCTTAAGGTGGGAGATAATAATATAACTGTGAAAGTTACAGCGGAAGACGGAACTGTAAAAACGTATACAATAAAAGCTGTAAGGGCAGGCGACGGCACAGAAAAGAGTAATGATGCTGATTTAAGCGGTCTTTCTGTGGAAGGTTATGACTTGAACTCGGATTTTACTTCCGAAGTGATCAATTATGAATTTAATGAAGTTCTGCCTAATAATGTTACTCAAGTAGCAGTAACGGCAACAACTTCAAGTGTAAAAGCATCAATGACGATAAATGATGAAGAAGGGGAGAACGGTACAGCATACAATGTAAGCCTTTACGTTGGAGCTAATGATATTGATATAAAAGTTACAGCAGAAAACGGAGATGTTAAAACTTACACTATAACTGTCAATGTGGAAGAATATGACGGACCATCACCGGGAATACCTCAATCTATAAAAGCTTACAATGACAGTGAATATGCCCATGCTTTAGATAAAGTTGTTGGTGAGGGAAACTTTATTTTTATAAATCAAGATGGTTCCGTTACAAGATACAAAAATTTGGGCAGATATCCAGTAGCTATGGGGCAGTACGATTTGCCTGATAATCTAAATCATGTAAAGAAAGTAATAGAAACACTTAACAATCTTGTGGCGTTAAAGGATGACGGTACGGTGGTTGCATGGGGAAGCCCTGATACCGGTCTATGTAATGTACCAGAAGGCTTAAAAGGAGTGACAAATATAGAGACAGGTTTTAGTTCTGATTTCTGTATTGCATTAAAGGAAGATAGCACGGTGGTAGTTTGGGGAAAGAATGATAAGAGTCAGTGTACTGTACCGGAAGGATTAAGCGGAGTTAGACAAATATTAGGAGGCTATAATTGCTGTTTAGTTTTAAAAGAAGACGGCACTGTAAAAGCATGGGGATCAAATTATTATGGTCTTTGTGATGTACCGGAAGGTTTAAACGGAGTTACAGATATAGCAATAGATTCAGATGGTAAATTTGCTCTTGCGCTAAAAGAAGATGGTACAGTGGCAGCATGGGGATCAAATGAGCATGGTGAGTGTAATGTACCTTCGGATTTAAATAATGTAGCATATATCAGAGCAGAAATCTGGAATGCAATTGCCGTTAAAAAAGATGGTTCAGTTGTAATTTGGGGTGACAATGATTATGGTCTTTGTGATGTACCGGAAGGTTTAAGAAATGTAGTTTCAATTTCTAATGTTGTTACTGGATGTATTGCTGTATTAAAAGCTGACGGTACAGTTGCAGCATGGGGCAATGATAGCAGCGTGGTAAAGAATATGCCTGCAGGACTTCATGATATAGTAGCAGTAAGAGTTTATAGTGCCAGTGCCAGTGGCACAAAGCGTATTCATGCTCTGAAGAAAGATGGTACAGTATCAATATGGGGTTCCAATTGGGAAAAAAAGGAAGTATACTTGAGTCAAGCAAAAGATGTGGTATACATAGGAGATAGATTTGTCATTTACCGAGGCGGTGACTTGGATTGTTACTATAGAGCTTCTCTTAATTCTACTGAGTTTGCAGAGTTGCAGGAAATTGCAGGAAAAGTAAATGTCTTATCAGGTCACTATTTTTCAGCACATGATGTAGAATTGAACGATTCAGAAGGAAAAAGTGCAACTTCGGTAACCGCCAATGGAACATATAAGATAAATGCAAAGATTGATAACTATTATTGTGAGGATACAAAATGCAATGTAATCATACAGGTACGAGGAGGCGAAGGTGCAGAAGCTTCCGGAGGGGGAAATGTGATAAGCTGCAGCGAACAGAACATTGATGTACCCCTTGAAGGAAGTACAGTAAGTGCTGACTTTACCATGCCTGAAAACATAAGCGGACATGTTTATGTAGATGTATTTGCATGGGATAAAGGTGATAATCTGGCTCCGAGAGCTGAAGCTAATCAATCTCTAAAGATAAAGGTAGATTAATAGAAGAAAATATTAAGGAGGAGAAATCCCTATGAATAAGAAAAAAAGCCTGCTGAAAAGGCTCACCGCTGTTTCAATAGTATTTATCTTATTGATGGCTTTAAGCGGAATTACAGCAATGGCAGACAACACTTCTTTACCGGATCAAGTAGCTCTGTCTTGGACAGCCAGTCCACAGACAACGCAGACAGTATCGTGGAGGGCAAAGGCATCTGAAGGAAAAGTACAATATATGAAAGAAAGTGAAAAGACTGATAATTTCAGCGGAGCCATGGAAAAAGCTGCCCAAAGCAGTACCTTATATGACGAATATTATCATTTTGAGGTACAGCTGGACAATTTGGAACCGAGAACTGCTTATGTTTATCGTGTTGGAAATGGAAGCTTATGGAGTAAAACTTTCAGTTTTGAAACAGAAGCTCTCTCCACAGAAAAATTCACATTTATGGATTTGGGTGATGTTCAGGAAGGTGAGGATACCAGTGAATTTAAAAAACTATTGGAGCATGCTTATACCAATTACCCGGATATAAAATTTTCACTTGCTAACGGTGATTTAATAGATGATCCAACAAGTTCAAAACAATGGGAAAAATTTTATGAAGCAGCTGAGGGTACTTTTGATCATATTCCTCTATTTACCGCTTTTGGAAATCATGAATCAGAGGATAATGCACTTTACTACAAATCAATGGTACTTCCGCAAAACGGACCGGAGGGATATAAAGAGCAATTTTATTCCTTTGATTATGGCAATGCTCATTTTGTAGTGTTGAACAGTAATGCTATGGGAAATTCAGTACAGTGTCAGCCTTTACTTGATTGGTTAAGCAGTGATCTTGAGCAAAGTAATAAAAAATGGAAATTTGCTGTATTTCATCATCCCCCTTATGGTGTTAATTCGGGAAATTCCGGAGATAAAGAAAGAGCTGCTATGATTCAGGAAAAATGGCTGCCTATATTAGAAGATAACGGTGTTGATATGGTCTTTGTAGGTCACCAGCACATGTATATGCGTACTTATCCTATAAAGAATGGAAAGATACAAGAGAATCAAGCAGATGGTATTACATACGTAATGGAAAATTCAACAGATAAATATTATGTTAATCCTGAAACACATGATTATATTCAAAAGGTATATTATGGATCGGAGGAAGGTACTAACATTTACGGAATCATAAGTATTGATGGTGATATGCTTAAGCTGACAAGTTTAAACTCGGATGGTGTAATTAAAGATGAATATGTGATTAATAAAGGCAAGACTATGGATTCAAGAGTGGCAGTCAGCAGTGTGAAGCTTTTAGACAACTCTTTTAATGAAATTAATTCTGTAGCCTCAAAAGGGAATTTTAAGATAAAGGTTCATCTTAATAATAACAGCAGCAGCTCGCAGAAGGTGCAGACTGTTGTTCAGGTTCGCTGCGGAGATGGTGCATCATCAACATGCGGCGGTAAAATTTTGGGAGTTGTAAGTGTGAATGCAGATGTTCCTACAGATGGTGCTGATGCATATGCACAGTTTACATTGCCGGATATTTCTGAAGGTACAGCCTTTGTGGATGTCTTTGTATTAGATGAGGGAAATGTGCCTATTGATATGCCATATCATAAATTCAACTTTACAGTATCAGGTGATTAAATATATTTATTGAAGATTTAAGATAGGTTTTCAATAAGAAAAGAAGAGGTAATGAATTTCATGGAATATACTGATAAAGTTAAAAAGGGTGGAAAATCAGCAAAGAAACTGATTTTAATAATAGTTGTTCTTATTCTTATAGTTGTAGTTTCATGGTATTTCAGCAGTAATAATGATGATTTTAAAGAAGGTACAATTGTCATAAAAGCAGGGGATATTGTAATTGGCAGATTGACATTGGATGATATTGAAAAACTGCCAAGCTCTGAAATAGAAATGAAGGTTTTTACAAGCTGTAATAATGGATGTAAAAGCAGCAGCAAGGATGACAGCAAAAAAGATGGAAGTGAAGACCATGTTTATACAGGTACACCTCTAAATGAAGTGCTTAACAGCATTGATCCCAATTTAACATTAAAATATAAAAAAATAATTACAAAAGGGGTAGATTATTATAGTCAAGTTATGGATATGGAAGATGTGCAAAAGCCTGACAATATATATATAGTTTACAAAGACTATGGCAAGCTGCTAACGACAAAAGATAATAAAGAGGGTGGTATGCAGGTGATTGTTACAGGAGATAAATACGGGCAGAGATTTACAAAATGGCTTGTAAGTCTTGAACTTCAGTAAGGAGGATAAAAAAAGTGATAAGTACGGAAAATTTTAGGTTAAAAAAGCTCTTTATTTGCTTAATTATAATTACAGTTACAATTGCATCATTATGGTCAATTACTCCACAAAATGTAAATGCAGCTGAACCTGTGGCGCTTACTGTAAAAGGAGATGGAGTTTTAAAGGAAGTAGAATTTACAATGTCAGATTTGAAAGCGCTTCCTCAGAAAAAGTATACATACTCAGGGTATAATCATTGGCCGGCTCTTAGAGTTTTTAATGAAGAAGGCCCTACACTTAAAAGTATTTTGGATGTTGCTGGTTTGAAGGATAGTGCCACATTATTGAAATTTAAACCAAATGGCGGTAAGTATGTTCATGTGGATTTTACAGTAAGTCAGCTTCTTGAAGAACAGAGATATTATTTCCCTGATGGCGAACAACCGGGGGATGTTGTTAGCTGGCCTCCTGCTCGGAGTGAAAAAGGAAAAGTACCTGTTGAAACTATTATTGGTTTAGATGATTCCAACGGCAGAATATGTTTTGGACAAAGAGCCCCAAATGAACCTACAGGGGGGGATTGTGTAATGATACAGGAAATAGTCAACAATGGTGTTCTTGAAGTAACAACTGAGCAGCCGGATAAATGGGAGGCTCCTACACCTGACATAGCTCCGGGCAAGGTTGAACCGGGAACAAAAGTTTCTTTAATAAAAAAAGAAGATGTTCCTGATAACGTTATGATGTATTATACAGTAGATGGCAGTGATCCGGATTATGGAAGCAGTATTTTTAATATAAGCTATCCTACATTTCAGCCGGCGTTAAATGCTCCAATACCAATTAATGAAAATACTACTATCAAAGCAAGGACTATAGGTTTTGGAAAATTAGACAGTGATATTGTAACCTTCCAGTATAATACTGACACATTTTTCTCCGATGTGGACAATCATTGGGCAAAAGATGATATAAATTATCTGGCAGGTAAAGGTATAATTGAAGGCACTCAAGATATGAAATTCAGACCAAACGATCAAATAACAAGGGCTGAATTGGCAGAAATGTTAGTAAATGCTTTAAATCTAAAAAAGGATGAAGATGAAGAACTTTCTTTTAAAGATGTCCCTAAAGATTCTAAGTATTATGATGATATAGTAATAGTCAATAAACAAGGATTGATAACAGGATACAGAGATACTAGTTTTGCACCTGATGATAAACTTCAAAGGGAACAATTGGCTACAATTGTGGCAAGAACTCTAAAAATGAGTGCAGGTACAGTTGTATCGGAGAGTATTACAAATCAAGTTTTGCAAAAGTTTAATGATCAAGATAATATTTCGTCATGGGCAAAGGAAAGCGTTGCACTTGTTGTTAATCGTAAGATGATGAATGGAACCAATGAAAATACATTTAGTCCTAAAACAGTGTTAACACGTGCACAGGCTGCTTCTGTTATGGCACGTCTATATAAACATATTAATCAGGAAACATAAATCAAGAAGCAGAAAGAGTAAGAATTTATATAGAAAATTCTCATGTAAATGCGTATATAAGGTTAAAGGGGTGTAATTAATAAAATGAGTTTTTGGCAGAGTAATTTGAACAGATTTAATATTTTTGATTTAATTGTTATCGCCATGTTATCATCTCTTGGAATCGCAATAAAACCTATTATTGCACCTTTGAGTCATATTCTTATAGGACCTCTTCCAATACCTCCCGGTGCGGTTACGGGCGGTATTTATATGTTGTGGCTGGTGTTGGGATTTGGTATAACTAAAAAAAGAGGCACAATGACACTTATGGGATTGGTTCAAGGTATTTTGGTCATGTCTGTGGGTTTATTCGGATCACAAGGAGCGTTAAGCATAATAACTTATACCATGCCGGGACTTGTGGCAGATATTGTAATGCTGCTTATTGGGCACAGAGCTTGCTGCATGATGTGTTCGTTTACAGCAGGAATGACTTGTAATGTTGTGGGAACGTTAATGGTCAATTTAACTAATTATCGATTCCCTTTATTCCCTTTGTTATTGAGTTTAGGTCTTGCAGCTTTATCAGGCGGTATTGGAGGTATAATAGCGTATAAAATAATAGAGCAGATATCTAAATTAAAAGAACAAGGCTGGGAAATGAATGAAGAGTGAGACAAAAAACAATGCTGTAGTAATCAGGGGACTTACATATCAGTATAGAATAAATGGTTCTATTGTTTTAAAAAATATAGAATTTTGTATACCAAAAGGAGAATTTACATTAGTTACGGGTCTTAGCGGCTGCGGAAAAAGTACCCTTTGCCTTTGTATCAGTGGAGCAGATGAACTTATGAATCCGGATGGTATATTAACAGGAGAAGTTATCATAAACGGAAAAGATATACATAAGATAAATGCAGCAGAACGTGCTTTGGAAGTTGGGATTGTATTTCAAAATATGGATACACAGCTTTTTTCATTTACAGTTGAAGATGAGATTGCATTTGCTCCTGAAAATCTTTGCCTGCCTCCTGAAAAAATCAAAGAAAGGGTAGATTATTTATTAAATCTTTTAGGAATTGAATATCTAAGAGAATCGCATCCTCACAGGCTTTCAGGGGGAGAGAAAAGCTTAGTGGTACTAGCGGCGGTTCTGGCACTTGATCCTCCTGTAGTAATTATGGATGAAGTTATGTCACAGTTAGATAAAAAGAGTAAAATGAGGGTTATTGATGTAATCAGGATGCTTTGTGATATGGGTAAAACTATTATCGCTGTTGAGCATGACATTAAAGCAATTGAATCTGTACATCATATTATGGTATTACAAGATGGTAAACTGAAATCTTTCAGGGATCTAAACGGAGAGGATAATACGTGTCATATATAGAATTAAAAGATGTAAGTTATTTTTATCCCCATGAAGAAAAGATAGTTTTATCTGAAATTAATTTAAAAATTAAAAAAGATGGAATAACAGCACTCATTGGTTCTAATGGAAGTGGGAAAACTACTCTTACAAAGGTTATAATGGGGATTATTAAGCCGTGCAATGGAGAAATATTCCTAGATGGACAAGCTGTAACTGATTATACACTGGCACAGGTGGGTCAGCATATTGGATATGTTTTTCAAAATCCTGAAGTCCAGTTGTTTTGCAGTTCAGTAGGTGAAGAAGTGGGTTTTTCTTTAAGGAATCGGGGTTATCAACCTGAACTTGTAAAGGAAAAGGTTGACTTTTATTTGGACTATTTTGATCTGAAAAAATATAGGAATACTTTCCCTCTGCATTTAAGCCAGGGAGAAAAACAACGGATCGCCATAGCTGCTGTTCTGGCTAATGATTCGGATTTTTTAATACTTGATGAGCCTACTACCGGTCTTGATGGTTTACGTAAAAAAAAGCTGGAAGAATATCTTAAAAAAGCAGCGCTACTTGGCAAGGGTGTTTTATTGGTCAGTCATGATGAAAATTTTGTAGGAGATCTAGCACAAAGGATTGTGACCATGGAAAAAGGAAAGATTACAAGTGACGTTATATTGAAAGGGGTTTTAGGCAATGAAGCTTGATCCTCGTACAAAAATGGTTATAGCAGTTTGTATCTCCTCATTAGCTGTTATTTATAATACGCCAGACAAGCTTTTTTTCCTGCTTTTACTAACTATGTTATTGCTGCTTGTTTTTCGTATTAATTTAAAATCAGTATGGGGCAGCCTAAAACCCTTTTTATTTATGGTTTTTAGTCTTTTTTTTATCCAATGTGTATTTATACGAAGTGGCAGTTCACTTTTAACTATTGGAAATGTAACGATTTTAACAAGTGGTGGATTATTACAAGGAGTGGGAGTTGCTTTAAGAATAATGATACTTGTCGCAGTGGTACTATTACTTACAACTTTCAGTTCAAGGGAATTTATTTTGGGACTGACACAATGTAAACTTCCTTATGAACTGGTTTTTATGGTCTCTTTAGCTATTCGTTTCCTGCCGCTTTTTAGGGATGAAGCAGTAAATACATTTACTGCACTACAGCTAAGAGGAGTTGAATTGAAAAAGATAAAATGGGGAAGAAAAATAGAAATTTATATTCATTTGCTTCTTCCTTTAATCTATGGAGTATTGATTAAAGCTAGACAAATGGCTGTTTCAATGGAAAGTCGAGGATTTAGAGTATATCCAAAACGTACCTATATGAAAAAATTGATATTATCCTCTTTAGATATTTCAGTAATGCTCTTATCTTTTTCAGTTACGCTTATACTTATTGTTATTTATATAAAAGAAAGCTTTTAGGATAGATTAGGTCATAAGGAGAAATATTATGAAATCACTCATTTTTGTATGTAAGAAGCTAGGCTTTTTTAACTTATCATATATACGAAAATTTTTTGCTGCTTTTATGGCTGTGACTTTACTTGTTGCCTTACTGTGGTCAGCAGATATAAATGAAGTAAGAGCAGTTTGCGGAAGTACAGGTCTTCCTTCAGATACGTTGACTATAAAGGTAGGCTATTTTGGTGGTCCTTATTATACAAAAAAGGTATATACAATTACAGATTTTGATAAACTTCCGCAGGTACAGCAAGCTTATACTTACATTGATAATTTGCCAGCTATCTGCGTTGATTCGGCAGAAGGTGTAAAGCTGTCAGATTTATTGGAAGATGCGGGAATTGATATAAATTCAATACAGAAATTATATTTTTATTCCACGGATATAGAAAATGGATGGTATCAGTGTCTTGATAAAACTTATTTGTTTGATACACCACGTTACTATTATCCTAACCTTCCGTCAAAATGGAATTATGATACTCAGTCTGCTCCGCCGGAAGCAATAGCCGGTGCAGTGCAGGTAGATACAATAATGGCTTATAAAGATAATTGGCAAAGGTATGCCGATACTCCGGATTTTAGCAACTTTGACACTTCAACAAGATTTAGGCTGCTTTTTGGTCAAGTGGGCACAAATGAACATAATGCATCTATGTCGGCTAAATGGGTACATTCAATTGAAGTAATGCTTGGTGGTATGCCGCCTTCAAATATTTCTTTAGATCAAAATAATATAAATCTCAAAGTAGGCAGCACGTTGCAACTAACTGCAACGGTAGCTCCCGACGATGCCACAGAAAAAAGTGTTAATTGGAGCAGCAGTGATACAGATGTGGCTACAGTTGATAAAAATGGTGTTGTTTCAGTAGTTGGAGATGGTACTGCCACCATTACGGTAAGTACAGTAGTCGGTGATATAGCAGCAACTTGTATTATAAATGGTCCGAAGAATAGTTCTAAAGCAGGCATTACAACTGCCGGTACTGATGGCTCAAAAAAAGATGCCCAAGAGGTTAGTGGTGAACAGCTTAAACTTATAGAAAAGATAGATTCACCAAAAAAGGATGATAATTCATCAAGCAAAGAAGAAAAGAAAGATTTATCAGAAAGTAAATTGCTCACTGCTGTTAATTCTACTAAGATTTCATCCGATAAGCAAGGAGGTATTCAGCCTTGGCGTATTTATGAGATGTCAGCAGATGCAGTACCTTTACAGAAGCAGAAAGAATCGAAAATTCCAAGCATTTGCATAGCCGCAATATTTATAATGCTGTTTACAGCAGGAGCAGTAAAGAAATATTTGATTTATTTAAGGGAAAACTAATAAATTTTATAAAAAAGTATAGATTATGCAAATTTTTTATAAGTATGTTGTCATGGCAACATACTTTTTTATATTTATATGTTAAATTATAAAAAAACTATTAGTTCCTGATAAAAAGTTTAGCAGCAAAAGGAAATAATAAATAATGAAAAATTGCCGTATTATAATATAATTCTTATAATTTCATTATGTATCCTTACTAATGATTTTGCAGCATTAAGTATGTAACCTTCAAAATTAATATAGCCGAAAACCTTAAAAATACAATAATTAATATCAGTCAGTTTTTTATCAAAGCCTCAAATACGGCAAATTTTTTCATCATTAGATGAGATCTATACTATCAAAGAAGAAAAGATGCAGCTTTTCATTTAGTTACATTTTCCAGAGTAAATAGTAAATAAATTTACTAAATTATTAAAGCAAAACAGTTAGATAAATTTTGGGAAAGACATATAAAAGATACTATGATATTATAATGCTGTAATCATAGTAATTGAATTAATTTACAAAATGCTTATAGAATTTTTGTAAGAATAACGATATAGAGATAATTAACGATATAAATTAAACTTGGAGAATAAGAAATTAGGTAAAACTTTATGCATATTTTTTTATCAGGTATCCCTGGTGTGGGAAAATCTACAATAATAACAAGTATAACAGAAAAACTGCCAATAGAAATTAATGGTTTTTGTACACTGGCAGAGAAATTTGAAAAATGCAGTTCCTCATATGTTTATATGTACAATATTATTAAAGGCAATAAAGACAGCAGAGTTGCTGTAGCGTACAGATATGGTGATGGACGTTTTAAAGGTTACAAAGAAGCTTTTGACGATTTTGGGAGCAAAACTCTTTCAAATTTAGAAGGGTCAGACCTTATTATAATGGATGAACTGGGATTTATGGAAAATGAAGCAAAAATATTTCAAGAAAAGGTTATAAGCGTTTTAAATGGAAACATTCCGGTATTAGGTGTAATTAAACCAATGAATACTGAATTTCTAAATCGCATAAGAAACCATAAAAAAGTAAAAGTATTTGATGTAAATGTTGAAAATAGAAATAATTTAAAGGAAGAAGTCTCAAAATATCTTTATGAAAGCCTTAATGGAAAAAATATATTATAATCTACATCTTAAGAAAATTTGGCTTAAAATTATTTAAAAGGACCAATTATAAAAATTCCAAATTTCCTTGTTTTAGGAAGGTAATAATAACCTTCTTTTTTTATTAAATTTTTATTTAGATACTCTTTAGCATAATTTCTATCAGATATATTATAATAATGACTTATAAAATTAAAAGCGTCTTCAATTTTATCAAAGGGTTGCCCAAATTCGATTTCATCTTTCATAAGTTTAAAAGGTATTTTTTTCTCTGTTAAAAATTCTGTTACATTATCAACTGTTTCTCGGTTATATGTAGCTAAATCTTCATTTGATACTTTGTCTTTTCGGTAGGTTTGAGGTAAAATAGCTATTATATATTTAGAGGCAATTGATTTAAGTAAAGACCAATCGTTTAATATTGCACCAAAATAGCTTAAAATTACCACATCAAATACCTTTTCTTTACAAAGCTTCCTCCAATCTCCGCATGAAGTATTTATATTTTTTATTGAATTTTTTTCTAAATATGTATTCATAAAGTCAATGGCTTCCGGACTTATATCAATGGAGAGAACTTCTTTAGCTTTTTTTGCAAGCTCCATAGAAAGGAAGCCTAAGCCACATGCAATTTCACAAATTCTATCACTTTTTTCTATATATTCTAAAATCGGAATACTTAATTTTGAAAAATATTGTGTCTTTTTATTTGCATTCATATACCATTCAATAGTTTGATCTTTCCAAATCAGCATTTTAATAATTGTACGATGTATTTAAAACCAAATACACCAATACTCTCCTTCCATTTCAATTATAATTAATCTGTAATTTTAATTTTTAAATATTTTAAATGATTTCTTCCCTTTATAATTATTATATATTTTTTATTACTTTTATATCTGATTCTGTTAATAATTATTACAAGAGTATAATTTTAATTAAAAACCAGTTGGTTTTAATTAGTTATAATTATAAATAATTAGTCAATATTTGTAAAGTATAAAAATTAAATATTATACCTTGAAAATATAGGTCAAAATATTAATTGGTATTTTTACGCTTTAAAGATATAAAGATTCCAACGGTACATACACAGGTAAATACTATAAAAGAAATATGCATTGTGGAAATAAGCATTTCAGGAGTGGCTTTTGCAAGAGGTATAGCATCCATTTTTAAAGCTACAATAAATGTTACTACTGCCATGCTAGATGTATGACCAATAGAACGCATAGTTGCTAAAATAGAGGATGCAACTCCATAATTTTCTTTCTCCACACAAGCCATAACTGCATTGGTATTTGGTGAAGAGAAAAAGGCAAAACCAACACCCATAACAATTAAGTTAACTATGATAAGCCAAAGAGGATAATCTTTTGATATGAATATAAATGAAAACAGTCCTAAGGCACATAATGCCATACCAAATGATGCCAGCTTAAAAGGTGAAATCTTATCTGACAATTTCCCGGCATACGGGGATAAAACTGCCATAAGAAGTGGTTGACTAATTAAAATTAATCCTGAAATTTGTGAATCAAAGCCCATAATCAATTGAAGATAAATAGACAGTAAATATCCCAGTGCAAAGGTTGCTCCATAATTTAAAAGAGCTGCTATATTTGAAAAAGTATAGCTTATATTATGGGCAAATAATCGAACTTCAATAATAGGATATTTTGTTTTCAGTTCATGCATTACAAATAAAATAAAAAGTACTACACCTGATATTATTAAATATTTTGCAAACCATACAGATGTAAATGAGGAAAAACCGTACATAATTGTTACAATCATTGTCATGTAAAGAATATTTCCTAAAAAGTCTATACCTTGACCACTTGCATCTTTAATTGATTTTGGAAGATATTTTATGGCGATTATAAATACTGTTATACTTATTAAAAATGTAACTGTAAATATAGAACGCCAGCCGAAGTGATGATTAAGCATACCACCAATAACAGGACCGGCGGAAAGACCTATATAAGTGGAAGCTATAGAATATCCTAAAACTTTACCTCTTTTTTCTGAAGGGAAAGCACTTATTAGAACAGCGGTATTTGTACTGAAAATCATAGCTGCACCAATACCTTGAACAATTCTGAACAGAAGAAGGATTTTAATAGACCATGCGAAAGCAGCAGCACATGAACAAAGTGCAAATATTAATATCCCAATAACTAGAATTCTTTTACGATTAGTTAAGTCAGAAATTCTGCCAAATGGTACAGACAAAGTTGCAGATGCCAGCATATAACCTGTTATTATCCAGCCAATAAAACTGGCACTTGCATGAAATTCAGTGCCAATAGTGGGAATCGATAAATTTAAAGCGCTTCCTGTAAATGTTGTAATAAATGATGTAATAATTACAACAAATAAGGTCGCCAGTTGATGGTTAGTGGGAGAATTATTAATCTCTAAATTATTTTTATTTTCATTTGTTTGTTTCATATAAGCTAAAATCCTTTTATAAAATAGTATAATGTATAGTATGTGAATATTTTAGTAAATAAATCAATAAAAATTTTTATACTTTATGACATGGTAAATAAATACTGTTATAATTATATAATAAAACAATAATAAATGTAATTATTTAGATATATTTTAATTTTAATATACTTACTAAAGAGAAAGGAATAGAAGATGAAAAGAAAAATAGTATTTATGTTTGTAAACGGAAGTATCGAAGAGCCTCAAAGAACGGTTATGCAAGTTGGAGAAAATGGAGAAATGATTACTGTAGGAGTAGCAAATTATGACATGGCTTGCGTAGAGGCAAAAAAACTTGTAGATGAAGGAGCTTTAGTAATAGAACTTTGCGGAGGATTTGGAACGATAGGTCATGCTAAAGTTACGGAAGCAGTTGAAGGAAAGTTACAAGTAGGAGTAGTAAGATTTGACAATCATCCCGGTTACGATGGAGCTTCAGGTGATTCAAAGTGGATGTAAAATATTTTAAATTTATTTAATAATATGATTTTTAATTAGTTAGAATATAATATTTTCAGATAATTAGGTAGATGTCAATATTTTTAGATTGACAAAATGAATATGCAATGCTAACATATTTATAAACTGTTGACGAGGGAGTTAAACTGTAAAACGATCTAACAGCGAATTCGGATTGGTGGAAGCCGAACAGATGACGATACAGCAAGTGGGCCTCTGAGGGTGAAGCGAAAGGGTTTATCTTAGTAGCGGAGACGCTGGCCAGCGTTATAGGGCTGAGGGTGTGATGGCACTCTGCAAAGAGGATATGCAAAAGTATATCAAACAAGGTGGTACCGCAGGTTAACACTTGTCCTTGAATATGGGATAAGTGTTTTTTTATTTGAATTATTTTTTACCATATTGATGGGATATCAAAGAAAATACATTAATAATTAACAGGACTTAAAGTATTAAGCTGTCAATATATGCAAATTGAAATCTTGTTTGGCATTGATTTTATTGACTGGACAGTATTATTAAAGTGATATCTATATTATACTAAATGCAGAGAAAACCCTTTTCATTTATTTTTTATTAAATTACATATAATATGTTTTGTGCAAACAAAAATAAACAAACAAAAAAGGAGAAAAAAATGAAAAAGATAGCAGTATTATTAATGGCAGTTATGCTAATGACAGTTGTATTTACAGGATGTGGAGGAGAAGATGTCCCAAATACAGATAATAAAGATAAGGTAGCTTCAGATCTTCCTACTATAGGTATTGTTCAGATTGTTGAACATCCATCATTAGATACAATTCGTGAAAATATTATAAAACAACTTGTAGATGAAGGCTTTATTGATGGGGAAACAGTAAAAATTGATTATAAAAATGCTCAGAATGATACAAATAATTTAAAGACTATATGTCAATCATTTACAGCAAATAATTATGATTTGATTATTGCCATTGCAACACCATCAGCTCAAGCAGCCCTTGGTGAAACTACAGAAATTCCAATCGTTTTTTCAGCTGTAACTGACCCTGTAGGAGCAAAACTTGTAGACAGCATGGAAAATCCGGGAGGAAATATAACAGGTACTTCTGATGCGGTGTCAGCTTCTAAAATTATGGATTTAGCTTTACAGATAACACCTGATATTAAAAAAATAGGTGCCATATATAGTACAGGCGAAGTAAATTCTGTATCGGTTATAAATGAACTTAAACAATATGCCAAAACAAAGGACATTGAAGTTGTTGAAGCAACTATTATGAACAGCAGTGAAATTCAACAGGCTGCACAATCTTTAATTGGTAACGTTGATGCAGTATTTTCTCCGATAGACAATACAGTTGCTTCATCTATGCCTACTATTGTAGACGTTTTAAATAAAGCAAAAATTCCTTATTATGTTGCAGCCGATTCAATGGTGGCAGATGGAGGTTTAGCAACAGATGGTGTTAATTATGTGGCACTTGGAAAAGCAACAGGCAGTATGGCGGCAGAAGTATTAAACGGAGCTGATACAGCAACTATGCCGGTACAAGTTATGTCAGATACACAAATTTATATTAATAAGAAAACAGCAGATGATATTGGTATTAAAATTCCAAAAGAAATTTTAGAAAAAGCCACAGATTTATCAGAATAATTTATATTTAAATTATCTGATGCTAGATAAACTTGGAGGAAATTATGTTATTAACCTTTGCAGCGTTCATGGGTTCTTTGGAACAGGGAATGATTTATGCAATATTAGCTTTGGGAGTATTTCTCTCATTCAGAACATTAAATTTACCGGATTTAACAGTAGACGGCAGCATCGTAACAGGTGCTGCTGCTTCTGCTGTAATATGTAGTATTGGCGGCAATCCTTTGTTAGGATTGCTTTTAGCATTTATATGCGGTCTTTTGGCAGGTACTGTAACGGCATTATTGAATACAAAATTAAAGATTCAGCCTCTTTTAGCGGGCATACTTGTAATGTTTGGACTATATTCGATTAATTTGAGAATTATGGGAAGCAGACCTAATATACCCCTAACAAGAAGTGATACTTTATATAAATGGGCAGAAAATTCATTACATATAGAATATCCAAAATTGATTATGGGTGTTGTTATATTGGCAATTATTATTATCTTATTTTTTTTCTTCTTAAAAACACGAATTGGCTTTGCACTTCGTGCTACTGGAGACAACGAAGATATGGTGAGAGCTTATGCAATTAACAGTGATGGAATGAAAGTATTGGGACTAGCACTTTCAAATGGATTTGTTGCACTTGCAGGAGGAATGCTGGCACAATATCAGTCTTTTGCAGATGTAACTATGGGAACAGGTATGGTTGTAATCGGATTGGCTTCAGTAATATTAGGCGAAGCTATTTTTGGCACAAAATCATTATTAAGAAGGTTAATTGCTGTTTCTTTAGGTGCAGTAGTATATAGATTAATAATAGCGCAGGCATTTAAATTAGGTCTTCCAACTAGTGATTTAAAGTTAGTGTCGGCTGCAATTATAACGATAGCATTGGCTGTTGGAGCATTCGGTGGAAACTTCTCCTTGAACTCGTTATTTGCAAAAAAGGAGGCAAAATAATATGCTTAAAATAGAAAAAATGCATAAGACCTTCGGCAAAGGCACAATAAATGAAAAAGTTGCAATAGATAATATTGATTTTAATTTGAGACCGGGAGATTTTGTTACTATAATAGGAAGCAACGGTGCGGGTAAATCAACTCTTTTAAATTGTATATCGGGAGTATTTCCCATAGATAAGGGCAAAATTATTTTAGATGGTAAGAATATAACAAGACAGCCGGAATTTAAGAGGTCAAAATTCATAGGAAGAGTTTTTCAAGATCCTTTGAAGGGCACAGCTTTTGATATGACAATTGAAGAAAACTTATCTATTGCATATAATAAAAATAGTTTTCGAGGACTTCAATCCGGAATAAATAGGAAACAAAAAGAAGTTTTCAGGGAGAAATTAGCTTTACTTGGCATGGGTCTTGAAGATAGGATGAAACAGAAAGCAAAACTTTTATCAGGAGGTCAAAGACAAGCACTTACCTTATTTATGGCAGTTATCTCTAAACCAAAGCTTTTACTTTTGGATGAACATACGGCTGCACTTGATCCGGGAGCAGCTAAAAAAGTTCTTGAATTAACAAATAGATTTTCGAAAGAACCAGGTCTTTCTACTATGATGATTACACATAATATGAAAGATGCCCTTCAGTATGGAAACAGAACTATACTAATGAAGGAAGGTAAGATTGTTATGGATATTTCAGGTGATGAAAGAGCAGATATGACAGTAGAAAAACTTATTGAACAATTTGAAATTGACAATGACAGAATGTTATTATAATGGTATAATTGAAAAAAATTAAACATAATTTATTTGAAGACGATTAATCTTCTGAGGTGGATTGGTTTAATTGATCATTATTAAATATATTATAAATTAAATTTTATCATAATAGGTTTAATAATATCAGATTGAGGTATAATTATTATATATAAATTGGAATTATAGTTACATTTGGAGGTAAGAAAAGATGGAAAATATGATTAAATTAACTAATGATAATTTTGAACAAGAAGTAATGAATTCTGAAGTTCCGGTAATCGTTGATTTTTATGCTGATTGGTGTGGACCTTGTAAAATGGTAGGGCCTGTTCTTGCTGATTTAGCCGCAAAATATGAAGGCAAAGCAAAAGTTTGCAAGATCAATATTGATGAAGAACGTAAGCTCGCAATAGAACATAAGGTAATGAGTATTCCTACTTTGTTTTTTATTAAGAACGGAGAAATAAAGGAAAGAATTACAGGTGCATTACCACAAAGAGATTTGGAAGAAAAAATAAAAGCATTAGTATAATATTAAATCTCCTTAGTTTAATAAGGAGTTAAGGGGGATTTCTAATGTTTTCGTTTGGATTTTTCAATATGCCTAATCTTATAACAGTTCTTTTTATTGTAAATATTGTAATTGCTTTAACAATTATTTTTCTTGAAAGAAAGAACCCTTCGGCAACCCTTGCTTGGATTATGATTTTATTTCTTCTTCCTATAGTAGGGATTGTCTTTTATTTTTTGTTTTCGCAAAATATTGCCAGAAAGAAAATTTTTAAATTAACTAAATATGAAGCTGAAGTATTAGGAGGGTCTCTCCATGAACAGACTAATAGTATGATTAATGGAAGTTTTGAATTTACAAATAAAGAGTCAAAAAAATGGTATGATATGATCAGACTCAATCAAACAAATGCTTTAGCTTATTTCACACAAAATAACAGCATTTCCATTATTACTGATGGAAAGCACATGTTTAATAGTTTACTAGAAGACATTAAAAATGCAAAGGAAACTATAAATATTACATATTATATTGTAAAATATGATAGTGTGGGAAGAACTTTAATTGATGCTCTTATTGAAAAGGCAAAAGAAGGAGTTGAAGTAAGACTTCTTTTAGATGCCATGGGGAGCAGGCAGATAAATGAGAAAAGATTACAGGATTTTATTAATGCAGGTGGTAAAGCTGCATTTTTTTTCCCACCTAAATTTAAATGTTTGAATATGAAATTAAATTACAGAAATCATAGAAAATTAGTTGTAATAGATGATGAAGTTGGCTATTTAGGTGGATTTAATATTGCCAATGAATATTTAGGTAAGGTAAAGAAGTTTGGATATTGGCGTGATACTCATTTGAAGTTAACAGGAGGCTGCGTTCAGGACATGAATGCCAGATTTATTTTAGACTGGCGTTTTGCATCTAAAGAAAAGTTGGTAATGGCGCAAGCTTATTATAACGAACCTAAAGAAGTGGGAATTACAGGTATTCAAATTGTGGCTTCAGGCCCGGATTCCCCAAGAGAAGAAGTTAAACAGGGCTATCTAAAAATGATTTCTTCTGCAAAGAAGAATATATATATTCAAAGTCCTTATTTTGTTCCTGATGCCAGTATTATGGAAGCTCTGAAAACAGCTGTATTATGTGGAGTAGATGTAAGAATTATGATACCTTGTATGCCGGATCATATGTTTGTATATTGGGCAACGTATTCTTATGTAGGTATTTTAGCCAACTTAGGGGCAAAAATTTATATTTATGATAATGGATTTTTACATGCTAAGACTATGGCAGTGGATGGCGAAGTCGGGTCAATAGGGTCTGCAAATTTTGATATCAGAAGTTTTCGTTTGAATTTTGAAGCTAATGCTTTTATTTATGATGCTGAAGAAGTCTATAAATTAGAATCTATTTTTGAAGAAGATATGATAAAGTCCCATGAACTTACAAGATCGCTATACAGAAACAGGCCACTTATAGTAAAATTTAAAGAATCTGTCTCAAGGCTTTTATCTGATTTATTGTAAAACAATTATTATTATAATTTGTGTTATATTTTTTTATTGTAATTTAATTGAATGAGTAAAATTTTGATAATAACTTGATTACACTACAAAATTTTTATATAATATTCACATTATTACTTGGGTGAAAGGAGAAGTAGAAATGTATTTCAATAATATGGACAAGGTTGATCCTGAAATAAGTGCCGCTATAAAAAGAGAAATGGGCAGACAGGAAAACAAAATCGAATTAATAGCATCAGAAAACTTTACAAGTGCTGCGGTAATGGAGGCGTGCGGAAGCGCTCTTACAAATAAATATGCCGAAGGGTATCCGGGGAAGAGATACTATGGCGGCTGCGAATATGTGGATGAAGCTGAAACTTTAGCAATTGAGAGACTTAAAAAGCTGTTTAATGCAGAATATGCAAATGTGCAGCCACATTCTGGGGCAAGTGCAAATATTGCCGTATATTTTGCACTATTGGAACCAGGTGATACTGTGCTTGGACTGGACCTTTCAAATGGAGGACATTTAACCCATGGAAGCCCAGTAAATCTATCTGGAAAATATTTTAATTTTATACCATATAGAGTGGATAGTGAAACTGAAGTTATTGATTTTGATGAGGTAAGAAAACTTGCAAAAGAACACAAACCAAAGATGATTGTTGCAGGAGCTAGTGCTTATCCTAGAACTATTGAAACTGATAAATTCAGAGAAATTGCAGACGAAGTAGGAGCTCTTTTAATGGTAGACATGGCGCATATTGCAGGTTTGGTAGCAGCAGGACTTCATCCAAATCCAATGGATCATGCACATATTGTTACAACTACTACTCATAAAACTTTAAGAGGACCAAGAGGCGGAGCTATTCTTGCTAAAGAAGAGTTTGGAGCTAAAATAAATAAAGCTATATTTCCTGGAATTCAGGGAGGACCTTTAATGCATATTATTGCAGGTAAGGCAGTTTGCTTCAAGGAAGCTTCTACTCCGGAATTTGTTGAATATCAGAAACAAGTAATTGCAAATGCTCAGGCTTTAGCAAATGAACTTATGGCAAGAGGATTTAAGCTGGTATCTGGAGGAACAGATAATCATTTAATTCTTGTAAACTTAACAAATAAAAATATAACTGGTAAGGAAGCTGAAAAACTTTTAGATGATGCATTTATTACTACAAATAAAAATACTATTCCTGAAGATCCAAATGGTCCGTTTGTAACTAGCGGAATTAGACTTGGTACACCTGCAATGACTACAAGAGGCTTTAAGGAAGCTGAATTTGCAAAGGTTGCAGAAGCAATTGCACTTGTAATTGATAATCCTGGTGATAAAGCTTCAGCGGATAAAGCAAGAGCTATTGTAAAAGAATTATGTGAAGCATTTCCTTTATATAACAAATAAATTTAATTAAAATATCGTGCATTAAAAAATGTTTAGATATGGATTTAACATTAGCATCAGTTTACTGATGCTAAGTTTATTTTGGTAAAGAATAAATAATTAAAGTGTAGGAGATTTCGATTTAAATGGATATTAAGTTTGAAAGTACAGTACCTAAGAAAGAAGATTTTTATCAATTATATGAAACAACAGGATGGAATGGAAGAGTAGGTATATATTCAAAAGAAGATTTATACAATGCCATAGGTAACAGTTGGTATCTTATAGCTGCATACAACGAAGACAAATTTATAGGATTTGGACGTGTTATATCTGATGGTGTATATCAAACATTTATCACAGATGTTATAATTCATCCTGATTTTCAAAGAAAGGGAATTGGCAGTGAAATTGTAAAGCTTCTTATGAAGAGGTGTAAATCAAAAGGTCTGCAATGGATTCAATTGTCTGCAGCAAAGGGGAAGAAAAAATTTTATGAGAAGTTAGGATTTGAGGAAAGAGACTCTGATGCACCTGGGATGCAAATTAGGATATAGTAATTGAACTGGAGAGGAGGCTATGTACAAGCCAGCTCTCATTAGCTTATCTTGAACACAAATAAAATTTGTCTTTAATTATATTTGTAAGAATTTTAATAAATGCTTTTTCCAAGAAGTGATAAAATAAGCTCGCAGGCTAATTCTCCTGTTCTGTTATTATTATCGAGAATTGGATTTAGTTCCACCATATCAAGTGATAAGATTTTGCCGCTTTCAGCGAGCATTTCAGCAGCTAAAAAAGATTCTCTTACTGTTAAGCCATTATAAACTAAAGTTCCTACTCCCGGTGCTTCTTCTGGTGTAATGGAATCTAAATCAAAACTTACATGAATTCCTACGGTATCTGTTCCTGTAACTTCAATAGCTTTTTTAACTATTTCTGCCATACCGAGTTTATCCACATCATGTATTGTAAAAATATTTACACCTGTTTCAACAAGACGTTTTCCTTCCAATTTATCAATATCTCTGCATCCGATTATTGCTACTTTTTTTGGATCTACAAAACAATGTTCTCCGCCAAAATCAACCATGTCGCTGGGCCCTTGCCCGCATACTGCTGAAAGGGGCATTCCGTGCATGTTGCCACTTGGAGAGCTGCTTTCATCATTATAATCTCCGTGAGCATCTATCCATATTACTCCGATATTTTTAAAATACCTGCTGATTGCTGTGACGCTTCCTGCGGATATGCTGTGGTCACCTCCGATGATGACAGGGAAAGCACCGGTCTTTAAGGTATCTGTTACTTTTTCATAAAGTTTTTTATTTGCATCAAAGATTGGTTTAAAGTTTTTTCTCTTTGGATCTTCTGTTTGAGGATCACCGGGAACAATATCACCTTTGTCAATAACATTAAAGCCCATGTTGGTAAGTTTCCCTCCTAGATCCGTATATCTTATGGCTGAGGGACCCATATTAACGCCGCGTTTAGAAGCGCCTAAATCCATTTGCGTGCCGATGATATGTATATTATTAGTTTTTTGTTTCATTGATTCCTCCGTTTAAATTAATAAAAAGATTGATATATAAAATGTTGAATTTAACGTAATCAGTTTATCATATTCTGTTATAAACAACAATATTTACTAAAGCTCACTATTTAGTTTATATTGTATAGTGTATATAAAAATATGTAAGCAAACACTACCATATAAACGGCTAGTATGATATCTTTATTAAGATGGATTATTACAATCTTCATGGATAAAGTTTTGCTTAGGATAAAGTGTAATATAAAAATTAAAAATATTTTAATTTTGCAATTAAGCATTAAATTATCAAAATGTACTAATGAAAATCTTTGATTCTGTAAATTTTACATTTTTAGTTTATAATTGTATAAAAGGGTAAAAGAATATATAGAGTAATATATATTTTGTTTGTTATAAGAATTTTGAAAGGATAATGATATGATAAAATTAGGTTCTCATGTAAAAATGAGAGGAAAAGATATGTTTTTAGGATCAGCAAAAGAGGCAGCTTCTTATGGTGCAAATACATTTATGGTATATACAGGAGCGCCGCAAAATACAAGGCGTAAAAATATTTCTGAGCTTAAGATAGATGAAGGCTGGGATTTTATGAAGGAAAATGGAATAGATGAAATTGTTGTACATGCTCCATATATTATTAATCTTGGCAATGCAGTAAAGCCTGAGACTTTTAAGTTGGCTACAGATTTTTTAACATTGGAATTAGACAGGGCAGAAGCCATGAAAAGCAAAGTTCTAATTGTTCATCCCGGGGCTCATGTGGGAGAAGGTAAAGATGTAGGTGTAAAGCAGATCATAAAAGGTATTAATGAAGTTTTGACTAAAGATACAAATGTTTTTATTACATTAGAAACTATGGCAGGTAAAGGCTCTGAATTAGGTAATTTTGAAGAACTTGCTAAAATTTATGATGGAGTTTCGCATAATGATAAATTAAGAGTTTGTGTTGATACATGTCACTTAAATGACAATGGGTACGATATAGTAAATGATTTTGACGGTGTTATGACAGAATTTGATAAATTGATTGGAAAGGACCAAATAGCTGTTTTTCATATTAATGACAGTAAAAACAAATTAGGAGCTAAAAAAGACAGACATGAAAATATTGGTCTTGGACATATTGGCTTTGAAGCAATTAATTATATTGTGCATCATAAAGATTTTGAATCTGTACCTAAGATTTTGGAAACTCCTTATGTTGCAGCATCTGATGGTAAAACTTTTTTTGCACCATATAAATATGAAATTGAGATGTTAAAAAACGGTAAATTTAATGATCATTTATTAAATGATATTTTAGAGCAAAAGTAAGATATATATAAAGTAGTAATTATATGAGGAGAAATTAATGTTATATTTTTTGCAGGGGCTGACTTTAGGGTTAGCCTATGTAGCACCTATTGGAGTTCAGAACCTATTTATTATTAATTCATCTATAATGAGATCCAGAGTAAAGGCATATCAAACTGCTTTTATCGTAATATTCTTTGATATTACCTTGGCAATGGCTTGTTTCTTTGGAATTGGATTTCTTATGGATCGTTTCTACTTATTAAAGATGATTATTTTATTAATTGGATGTATTGTTGTAATTATAATGGGAATTAAACTTATAACAGAAAAAACCGATTTAGATAATAGTAGGGATGTTAATATCTCCATGGTAAAAGTAATAGGAATGGCTTGTGTTGTGACTTGGTTTAATCCCCAAGCACTTATTGATGGCTCACTTTTATTAGGTGCTTTTAGGGCAACACTTCCTATAGAATCATCCACTAGGTTTATTTTAGGAGTAGCTTGTGCTTCTTGTCTTTGGTTTTTAACTTTGACTACAGTAACTATACTGTTTAGAAAGAAATTCAGCAGCAAGGTTCTTAGATACATAAACATATTATGCGGTATAATAATTTTTGCATATGGATTAAAATTAGGGTGGTCATTTTATAAAATGTTATAATTAATATTACCTTGCTGAAAATAGAAAAAGGATATAAATATACATGGCCATTCTACAAAAGTTATAAGATAAAAAGTTTTAATTACCAATTACTTTTGTGAATTGATCCTCTCATAAGTTAGACCTAAAAATCTAATTTATGGGAGGTTATTTTTTTATTATGTGGAAAGTAACATTTTTGATTTAAAATAATTATACTTTTTCTATATAGTCATATAGAAACAATATACAAAAATAGTCACATTAGCATTTAATAAATTGTATTTTGCATTATTATAGTATTAAAAATTTACATTTGCAAATAGGGATTTTCAATTTAATTTTACTTTAAGAGATATTTTTTATTACATAGATATTTCATAAAAAGCTTGAAAATACAAATGGAAAAAGGAGTATTGCCTTTATTATACAATATCAAAATTTTAAATAATGTTATGTTATATTAAAAACTAAACTATGAGTAAATGATAGAATTTATAAGTAAATATTTTTAAAAAAATCTTAATCAGCATGTTATTTTTTCTGTAACTTATAACTTATTAATTAAAATCTACATTATGCATATTTTTTTATTCCCTGCACCAAATGAAAGGTATTTCATAGAATAATACTGATAAAATGAAAGGAGAGAATATATTGGAAAAGAATGAATTACTAAACAATTTCTTAAACGAAGAACCTTATATTGGTATGCCAATTGAAGGACTTCGTGTTGACAGACCTGATGATATTGCTGCTTTGGCAAACAATTACTGCCCTCAGGTTGATTCATGTCAAATAGCAATGGCTTATGTTCCTTGGCAGACGTGGAATACTGTATATAGCCCCGAGCTTGCATTAAGTCAGGGTACACTGTTCCCAGAGCTTGACTTACCATTTTTAGGGGGAGGTAATCGTTAAATGGATTATTCTAGAATGGAAATGCTAAAAAAAATTCAGATGTTATCGTTAGTTTTACTTGATACAAATTTATTCCTTGATACACATCCGATGGATACAGCTGCTTTGAATTTTTATGATAAATACAGAGCATTGTTGGAAAAAACAAGGGATGAATATACATCTATGTATGGACCATTAACACCAGCTTCAGTAAATACATCTGATGGATGGACTTGGATTGATAAGCCATGGCCATGGGAAATGGAGGCGTAGATTATGTGGATGTATGAAAAAAAATTACAGTATCCTATTAAAATTAAAAATCCTAATCCAGCATTGGCTAAATTTATTATTACTCAGTATGGTGGTCCGGATAGCAATAAAGTATAATTATAGGTAAATAAAGATTCTTATCTTTTCTTCTGGCCTGTAAAAGGCTATTTTCTCTACTATTTCATGTAATGTAGAGTTTTTTTCAGCTATAGAAGCATCACTGATTAATACAGCTCTGACTGATTGAATTTTCTTTTTTAATTGAGATTGGTCTATGGCAGGTTCTTTTAGTTTGGCAATTTTAGAATTTTTTACACTAATCTCCATTTGTAATTTTCTCTTATTTTCTTCATATTCTTCTAAAGTATCTATACCAGCTAGGAAAGCTTGTTTTGCCCTATCAAGCATTTTTTCTAACACAGAGATTTCCTTTAATAGTATTTTTTTTTCTTCAGCAAAATTAGAAATACTTTTTACATTTTCAATATATACTCCGGGATCTGCTAAATGATCTAATTCTTTTAATATTGCTTTTTCAATTTTGTCTGCCCTGACATAATGGCTTGGTTTACATGTTCCGCGGGTATATTTTATACATTGAAATCCATTATTGGTGTGAGAATATGTTAAGGACGAATCACAGCTTCCGCATTTTAAAATTCCGGATAGATAATGTTTTTTAGTTTCAGCAGGTCTTTCACCTACTTTCCTGCGAGCTTTATCAGCTTTCAATTTTTCATTAACTTTTTTAAAAAGCTCTTCATTAATTATTGGTTTATGATCTGATTTTTTTATAATGGTATTTGGATTATCATAAATACGTTTACCAACGGTTTTACCGGTAGGGGTCCATCTTACATATCCTATATAGATTGGGTTATTTAACATATACTCTACAGTTCTGTTTTCAAATTTATTTCCTCTTTTAGTCTTGATACCGAAAGAATTTAATTTACTGGCTATAGTAAAACAGCCTATTCCTGATAAATATTGTTCAAAAGCATAGCGAACATACTTTGCTTCTTCTTCATTAATTTCAAGAGGTTTATCTGTTAATTTTTTATAGCCAAAAGGAGGAGCACTTTGAAATTCACCACGGCTTGCTTTTTCTGTCATACCCTTTTTTACTTCTTCAGCTAGATTGATACTGTAATATTCGTCCATTGCTTCAATAAGAGCTTCAATGAGTACTGACATTTTATCATCACCAATATTTTCAGTGATGGAAATCACGTCGATCCCAAGTTGTTTTCTCAGCATGGATTTATACACTATACTATCTTCACGATTTCTTGCAAATCTTGAAAATTTCCACAAAAGAATTACATCAAAAGGTTTTGGTTTAGTCTTAGCTATTCCAATCATTTTATTGAAGCTTATTCTTTTTTTTGTAGCTTTACCGCTAATACCTTCGTCAATATAGATATGATTATCTTGAATTATCATATCATTTTTCTTAGCATATTCTTTTATTGCCTTTAATTGAGCATCCGGTGAGTACTCGGTTTGATCGTCTGTTGAAACACGTATGTATACAGCTGCAGCTTTCATATATATACCTCTTTTTTATTAAAAATCTCTGCGTAGTCTTTTTACAACACCTAGTATTTTAATATCCTTTGAAGGGTAGGTTTTTGGCTGCCATTCAGGATTTCTTGGTTTTAAAGTAATATAATCGCCATCTTTTATAACTGTTTTTAAAGTAGCATTATCATATCCATTTATGAAGACAATACAGTCTTGATTATTTTCACAGTCATTTTGCAGCTTGATTATAACTATATCTCCGTCTTCGTATTTGGGATACATACTATTGCCGGCGATTTTTAGTGCGATATATTCGTTACCTTCTGATACCCAATTTTTTGGTATTGTTTCTTTATCAATTGCATTTTGTAATGATTTTATATGGGTATTCGCTGGAATTTTATCATAAATATCAATTGTTACAGTCTCTTCTTCTGCATTAGTTAGATATTTTGGTACCTCATACCCCATTAGCCATGTTGGGTTTACATGAAAATATCTGGCAAGAGCTTCTATTGTAGTAATTTTAGGAGACATAGCTCCGGTTACATATCGGGATATTGTAGCACCGGAAAGATGTACAACATCACCTAAGGATCTGGATGTCTCGTTATTTAAATCCATTAATTCTTTTAAACGGTTTTGAAATTTCATTTTATGAAAATTAGTATTTGTAACCATTAAATCACCTCTTGAAATTATTATAATATATTGCGTTACGACTTGCAATAACAATACAAAAAAATATGAAAATATTGTTGCGTTACGTATTGACAAAGGAAATTTTAAGTAATATTATGTTTATGATACGAAACGTAACAAGATGCAAAATAACACAACATAATAAATTAGGAGGTATTACATAATGAAAATGAGATTGTATCCTGAATTAAAGGCGTTAAAAGGTAAAATAAGAGAGGAAGGAGAATCATACAGAAGTCTTTCTATTAAAATTCCAATGGGGAGTAATACTTTATCGGATAAAATAAATGGTTTTGCTTTATTTAATTCTGATGAGATATACAGGGTTTCTGAACTGTTAAATATTCAACCTGAAGAAATTATAAGATATTTTTTTCCTAGCATGATACGAAACGCAACTAAAATAAGCTGAAAATAGAAATAAAAATAGAATATAAGCAAGCTATTAAAACATACGATCTAATGAAAGGAGTGCGAAGGGTATGGCAAAGAGGAAAGAGATAACCGCAGAAGTAATAATAGTTGGCTTTGAAGATGGAAAAAGAATAGAAAGAAACTGGGATGACATACCTGAAGAAGAGCAAAAAGTAATATCTAAAAATATTACAGAGCGTTTTATGGCTGCGGCAGGTTATCGTCCGGCAACAAAAGAAGAAATAAGAACATAAGCCATATATAAATATTAATTTATTAGCTTTGCTTAAAATTTCAGTAATATTAGTAAGAAAATATTAAGAGAGCATAAGGTGGTGCAATGCTTTTAGAAAAAGGATTTATAAAGGTTTGGAGATCATTAATTAAATGGGAATGGTACTCTGATATAAATACTACAAGATTGTTTATTCATCTTCTATTAACTGTTAATTATGAGACTTCTAAATGGCAAGGAAATGTTATAAAAAGAGGGGAAAGAATAACTACCATTGCTAATTTATCACAAGAAACAGGTTTAACACAAAAGCAAATCAGAGGTAGTTTGGACAAGCTAAAAAAGACAGGAGAAATAACAAGTAAAGGGACAAACAAGTTTACTTTAATAACTGTTGAAAATTACAGTCGTTATCAGGATGTATATGAACAGGATGGCGAGCAAAAGGCAAACAAAAGCAAAAGAAAAGGCCAGCAAGGGTTTAATCAAAGGCAACAAATAAAGAAAGAAAAAGAAATAAAAAAAGATAGAGAAGAGATGTATAACAATTTAGATAAAAGACTTCGAAAGCCATTAAATGATTTTATTGAAATGAGAGAAGATATAAAAAAACCTTTGAATGACAGAGCTATTCAAATGATATTAGATAAATTGCATACCTTATCTAATGGTGATATTAACACTTCGGTTAAAATCTTGCAACAATCAACAATTAATTGTTGGCAGGGAATATTTCCAATAAAGGAGGAATCAAAAAAAGAAAAAGATGGACAAGCAGATAATGACAAAGGACTTATTTATGACTATAACAAGTTCTTTGATTGAAAAAAGGGATAAAAAAGAAATAACACAAAATGAATTTAAAGAAACATATGAAAAACTGAGAAAAGAACGGGATAAAGAAGAACTTTTAGAAATGGAAATAGAATGGAAGGCTGAACGTTTAAAACGATTGTTAAAAAACAGCGATTTAGGAAGTAGATTTCAAACAAGAACTTTTAAGAATTTTAAAACAGACAAGCATAATGAGAGTATTTATGAAAAGTGTTTTCAATTTGCCAAGCATTTTGAAGAAATAAAAACTACTGGAAAGGGTCTTTTATTCATTGGAAACGTAGGAACAGGAAAAACACATTTAGCAGCTGCAATTGCAAATTACATAATAAAAGAATATATATTACTCGTTAAATTTGGAAGTGTTACTTCACTATTAAACGAAATTAAAAATACTTATGAGAGTAGTTCTGAAGAAACAGAACTGCAAGTAATAAAAGAATTATCAAATGTAGATCTATTGGTAATTGATGATCTAGGTAAAGAAAAAGCAAGTGAATGGAGTAATAGTGTCATCTATACGATTATAAACAACAGATACGAGGGATATAAGCCTTTAATTGTAACTACAAATTTAAAAATAGAGGAGTTAGAAAAAAAATTAGGTGAAGCTGTAGTTTCTAGGCTGATAGAAATGTGTGATGGCATAAAAATGGATGGAATAGATTACAGGAAAGTCAAATTAATAAAGGAAGTATAAGTATTACTACTAATGTTGGATTGGAGTGATTTTTAATGATTAGCAAAACATATCAAGATTTAAAAAATGAAATTGATATATATAAAACTAGAATTAGACAATTGAAAGCAGAAAAAAAATGGTTACTGACAAAAGTTGGATTACCTTCTGGATATAAAGGAAGCTATTTTGATATTGCAGGAATTAAATCTTCTAAATCGTTTTTATCTATAGAAGAAATCTATTTAAGAGTGCAGCAAATAGATCAATTAATACAAGAACTTAATTTTATGGTGAATATATTGCAATCTCAATTAAAGGAAATAAATGAAATGTTATATAAGCTTGAGGGAAGAGCATATAAAATATATTACCTTTACAAATGTAAGAATAAAAGTTTTATAGATATTGGAGAACAATTAGGTTTATCAGCTAAACAAGTAGGTAGGATATATAAGGAAATCGTAAATGATAATTAGGTTATAATTATTATTTATAAAATTTTTAAAAAATGTCCTTGCAATGTCTCGGTAAGTAGTGTATTATGATATTGTCAATAAATATAAAAAATTTAAAGGCTGCTGGATTACCAGCAGTCTTTTTGTGTTTCAAAAAAACTATGATTTAATTAATAAACAGTTAAATTATAGTTTTTTTATTTACTGACATTTAGTTTAGAAAGGGTTATAGGTTACCTTTATCAACCTAAATAAATATATAAGGAGCTAGAGTTCGATGATTATTCTTTAAATGCAATTTATAAAAAATTAGGAGTTGATAAATAGGGATTGATTATGGGAAGTGATTAAATGGTTACATATAGGCAGATTATAAATGCAATTAATTTAAAAATTAAAACTAAATTTTCTAATGTTACAATTCAGTCTAAAGAGAATAACGAAGAATTAGAAAGACCTTTTTTTAAAATCAACTTTAAAAAAATAAAAACAAGTAATTTTATGAATACGTCAATAAACAGGGATTTAAAAGTAATGGTATATTATTATCCTCAAAATAAAGAAGATTACTTGATGGAATTTGCAGATATGCAGCAGCAACTGGAAGAGTTATTTTTAAAGGATAATGTTATTAAAATTGATTCTGGAACAAGTATCGAAGTATATGAAACAGAAATAGAAGTTATAGATGGAATTTTACAATTTCTTATAAGTATGGAGTTATCAGAAGAGCTTAATAATGTTGAGGAAATAAGTATGATGGAAGATTTAAATTTATAATTATAAAATAGAAAGAGAGGAAAAAATATGGCAAATATAGGTTTACCTAATATCAGTGTGGTATTTACAGGATTAGGTGTAAGTGCAATTCAAAGAGGAGAAAGAGGAGTAGCTTGTATCGTAATAAAAGATGATACAGATACTTCATTTACTTTTGCAGAATACACAGGAAGTGATAATTTAACAAGCCAAGAAACAGCAAAATATACAGCTAAAAATGTTAGCTATATAAAGGATTGTTTATTGGGCGGAGTTAGTAAGGTTATTGTAGCGAGAATGGGGACTACAGGAGTTTTAACTGATTTACTTTCACTTATTAAAAATAAGAATTTTGATTGGATTGGAATCGCAGAAGGAACAGAAGTAGATCATTCAGAATTAGCATCTTTTATTAAATCTAATAGTAATAAGAAATACAAAGGTGTAGTTTATAAGAATAATGCTGATGATGCGCATATAGTTAATTTTACTAATGATAAGGTTACTTATACAGATGACAGAGGTGAGGTAACAGGTGAAAAATATATTCCAAGATTAGTTGGTGCATTAGCCGGATTACCATTGACTAGAAGTGCTATTTCATATACATTTACAGATTTATTGAATGTAGCTGAACCTGCTGACTTAGAAGCTTCAGTAAATAATGGTGAATTTGTTCTTTCAAATGATGAGAATGGTGTAAAAGTAGTTAGAGGTATAAACAGTTTAACTACAACAGGTGAAGGTATCACAGATGATTTTAAATATATATTGATTATTGAAACTCAGGACTTAATATATAAAGATATTGTTAGTACTTGGGCCAATAATTATAAAGGAAAATATAAAAACAGCTCTGACAATCAGTATTTACTTATTGGTGCTATCAATAGCTATTTCAAGGAGTTAGAAAAAGAAGGATTACTAGATGATGATTACGATAATAATGCGTATATTGATGTAGAGGCTCAAAGGTTAGCTAATATTGTGATATATGGAGAAGATGAAGTATCAAGCTGGGATAGTGATAAGGTAATCAGTATGACCGTTGGAACACAAGTGTTTTTAGGCTCTAATATAAAAATCTTGAATGCTATGGAAGATTTCAGCATTGCAATTACAATTTAGAAAGGTAGGAAAAAATAATGACAACAGGTAATAAATATTGGAATGGATCGAACGGTAAAATTTGGGTTAATGATACTATGTGGGATGATGTTTCTAGTTTTCAAGCAAAGGTGGAAATGACATTTGAAGAAGTACCCAATGGTCTGAAAACAGCACAAGTTTTGATGGGGTATAAAATTTCCGGTTCTATTAAGATGAGGAAGACTGACAGCAAGATTTTGAAGTTGGTTGCAGATGATTATAAAAATGGTATCATTACAGATATTAAAATAGTAGGTAAAGCAATGAATTTAAGCACAGGAAAAGTTGAAAGAATTGCATATACAGGAGTTACATTTGACGAAATTCAGCTAAATCAATTTGAAGAAAAGAAAATCGTAGAAAATGAAATTAATTTTAAAGCTGAAGATTTTGAGATATTACAAACAGCATAAAAAATGAGGTAAAATTATGAGCGCTAAAAAATCAGATAGAAAAATTACACTTGAGGATTTTATAAAAAAATCAACACAAAAGTATAATGAAAGAAAACTGGCTGTGGAACTAAATGTAGATGGAGATTTGATTCCTTTTACAAGACCTTCAGAAGATGTTTTAATAAGGTATATTGATGGTATATCGAATGCTGTAAAATTTAATAATGAAGGTAACTATGTAGGCCAAGATATGGAAAAAATGTTTGAAATAAGCAAGGATTTTGTATTTGCCACTTGTAAATATTTACAAAATAAAGAATTACAAGAATCTATGGGAGCTTTAGAACCTACAGATGTAGTTTTAAAGGTATTTGGCATTGAAGGTACTATTGAATTAGCGCAAAGAGTTAAAGATGCCTTTGATTTGGATTCAGAAATCAATAAAAAAGAATCAGAAATAAAAAACTAATAAGGGGTAATAATGATGAAGGTGGATTACTTTACTGGGTCGGTTATTACCTCGATAAAGGATATGAATTAGGATATTTACTTAATCTTAATTATTCGGAAAAATTATTTTTTATAGAAAGTATGAAATTTAATAAAGAATTAAAAATTAAGTATGATGAAAGTAAAATAAATGCAATGTTTGGTGAAGGTTAAAGCCTTCTTTTTTATTATAAAGAAATATTAAGAAAAGCACATTATAATTGGCAAAATTATATTAAAACTGCCAATATGTGCAAAACTTATATTTCTTAATAGACACTGTTTTTATTGTAAGAGAGGGAGGTGAAATAATGTCATCAAATACTGTAGTAAGTATGGCTTTATCTATTAAAGACAATGTAAGTAAAGTCATTGAAAATATAGTAAAACAAGTAAAGAAACTTAAAACACCAATCAAAAACGCTCAAAATAGTTTTAAGAATTTCACTAAAAGTAGTTCGGAACAATTAAGTAAAATATCTAAAAAGACGAAAGCGTTTGCGAGTAGTGCAATTGGATCTATAAAAAATTATGCTAGAGCAAGTGTAGATGCTGCTCAAGTGCAATTGGAGAGTGAATTAAAGCTTTCCAATACACTAAAACAAAAAACTAATGCTACAAACAAACAAATTAAATCAATATTAAACTTAACTGCAGCACAGCAAAAAAACGGTGTAGTGTCGGATGAAGTACAACTTGCAGGAGCGCAGCAATTAGCTATGTTTGCAAATCAAGCTGGCAGTATTAATACACTTATTCCTGCTATGAATAATTTACTTGTTCAGCAAAATGGATTAAAATCCACTTCTGAGGATGCAGCAAATATAGGCAATGTTTTAGGTAATGCATTACAAGGTCAAGCAGGTGAACTCAGCAATCTTGGCATTAAGTTCTCCAAAGCAGAAGAAAATGTTTTAAAATTTGGAACAGAAGAAGAAAAAGCAGCTGCACTTGCAAAGATTATTAGTAATAATGTTGGAGATATGAACAACGCCATGGCACAAACTGATGCAGGCAAAATTCAACAAGCAAAAATGGCATTTGCAAATATACAAGAAGAAGTTGGTAAGCAGCTATTACCTGAATTAGGTAAATTAAGTGTATGGTTTACAAAACATTCGCCGCAGATCCAAGGGATCATAATACAAATTACTAAGACGCTTATAAGAGAAGGTAAAAAAGCTTATGTAAATATAAAACAAATATTTGAATTTATAAAAGCCAATAAGACAGCTATAAAAGTAATATTAGGTGTTGCAAGTGGTCTATATGTATTTATAAAAGCTGTTAAGACTGTAAAATCTATTATTAAAATAATTAGATCTATTAAGCTGATTTTAGTAAGTCTAAAAATTGTACCCACTATAATTAAGGGTATTGTTAAAGCGTTTAATTTTATTAAAATTGCTTGGAAGGCCTTGTCAATACTATTTGCTACTAATCCTATGTTATTAGTTTTTATTGCTATTGCAGCAGCATGTGTCTTAGTATGGAAAAATTGGGATGTTATTAAAGTAAAAGCCATTGGGTTATATTCAGGAATTGTAGCAGCTTTAACTCCATTAGGAGAATTCTTTTCCGGCATTTGGTCTGGTATTAAAGCTGGTTTTAGAGAATTTATTAACTTTATTATTACTGGAATTAATACTTTTACAGCTACATTATCATGGATACCGGAAAAGCTTAGCAAAGTCCCAGGATTTAAATGGGCTAAAAAATTTATCATACCACAGATACCATTGTTTGCAAATGGCGGTATAGCAACACATCCTTCTATCTTTGGTGAAGCCGGTGCTGAAATGGCGATTCCATTAAAGCGAAATAATACAAGAAGTAGGCAATTATTAAGTCAAGCAGATAAGTTAATAAATGGTGAAAAGATCAGAGGCGGAGTTAATATCAATATTGCAATTGATACATTTATAGGTGAAGATGGATTTGTTGATACTATAGGAGAAAAAATAAGCAGAAAATTAATACCGGTAATTAATAATATGGCATAGGAGGAAAGATCTTTATGGAAATAATTTTTAGTGCAAACAATAATGAAGAGTTTAAAGTTCTTCCTATTGTTCCTAATGATATAGAAATAGCTCAAGCGCAGTCAAATACAGAATTTACCACTGTCAATGCAGGGACTTTAAATCTCATAGGCGACTTAGGATTAAGAAGTCTTAGTATAGCCTCTATTTTTCCAACACATAAATATAATTTTCTTAAAAAGGGAAGCAGCTCAGATGGATGGTCTTATGTGGATTTTTTCTCAAAATGGAGAGATAAACGAGTTCCTATTAGATTAGTAATTACTGATAATGGAAAAGAAATATTAAATATTCCATGTACGGTAGATAATTTTACATATACTGTACGAGAAAATAATGATATAGGATATTCTTTAGAAATTAAAGAATATAGATTTGTAGATCTAGGTATTTAATTATGGTAGATAATTATAAATTAATGCTTTTCAAAAATGATAAACAATATAATATTACATCTATGATTGGTGATTTAAGTTGGAGAGACAGTATGGATACATTAGGTATAGAATTAACCTTCAACAAAGCACAATCAGATGAAAAATATATGAAAGGCAAAGATATTGTTGAGCTTGGGAATAAATTAATACTTACTAATAACAAGACAGAGATCTTTCGTGGAATTATAACGGATGAAGATATACAAGGAAAAACAGGAAGAAGTTATACAGCATACGATTATATGTTTTATTTGAATAAAAGTAAGTTAAAACCAATTCAAATTAATAAAGAAACAGTAACAGGTGCAATTACAAGGTTAAGCCAATTAAATGGATTACAGATTTATTCCATACCTCAGATAAATATACAAGTAAGTAAGATATATAAAGATAACACCCTAGCAGAAATTTTTAATGATCTGTTAGAAAGAGCAATTCAGGAGACTGGGAATAAATATATTACTGAAATGTATCAAGGGAAATTATATATTGCTGATATAAGAGACTTGATTGTAACAGCTAAATACAAGCCGGCTTCAAATCTTGCCGGTTTTGATGTGACTAAAGCTATGGGAAATATCTCCAAACAGAGAAATATACAAGATATGAGAAACAGTATTGTAGTAACTTCTAATGAAGAAAGCAATATGAGTGTATATGCAGAAGTCAATGATGGAACAAGCATTAATAATTACGGATTATTGCAAGAGACAATTTCTGCAGAGAGTAAAGATATGCCGCAAGCAAATAATATAGCTCAAAATAAATTGAAAGAACTTAATAATATTGCAGAGAGTACAAGTATAACATTACTTGGTAATGATTTAGTTAAATCCGGCAGAATCTTAAAAATTGAAGAACCTATAACTAAGCTGTCGGGTAATTATTTGGTTAAAGACTGCAGTCATAGTTACAGTAATAGAGTTCATACTATGGATTTAACAATTGAGAGCGTGGTGATTTGATGGCATGGGAAGTAGAACTGGCAAAACAATTTAAAAAGAGAGATAATAATTCCCGCATAGGCAACATTGTGGGTAAAGTAGCTGCAGATTTACCCGACATTAAAGTAATCATATTAGATGGGAATGCAATTTTAACAAAAGATGAGTTGTATTGCTGCAATTCTTTGCTGATAGGTTATACCAGGGAAGCTGCAATAACCGGAAATATAAAGTTTAATACAAATACAGCGGAAGGCGGGATAGAACCACACACTCATGCAGTTAATGTAAACACACTTAATGAACAAACCTGTACAATTACCTATACAAATGGTTTGACTATAGGTGACTATGTATTATTGCAGCATAGTGAAGATGAAAGCAAGTGGTTTATTATAGATAAGATAACAAAATTATAGGAGGTAGGGAATATGTTCCCAACATTTGATTTTGATAACAACATAGAAACAACTAATGAAGAAACTGAAAGCCCTATCTCTTTAGGTAGGGTTTTTATAATGGATTTTAATAATGGCAAGGCTATTGTAAGAATGGAAAACGGAAAACCGGTAGAAGCTAAAACAATTAAAGAAAAAGTACAGACATACATAAAGGTACTTCTTAATACGCAGTATGAAAAATACAGAGTTTATAAAGATACAGGATTTGGAATGACTTATTTTAATTATTTAGGATATAGAGATTTAGATAAGGGATTTATACATTCTGAACTTAAAAGGGAAATCACAGAAAAGATTAAAGCACTTGATGTAATAAGTGATGTAATTGACTTTAGTGCCCATATATTAGGGACAACATTAAACGTTGTTTTGACAGTTAATTTAATAGATGAAACAAGTGCAACAATACAAGAAAGCGTGGTGATATAGAAATGGCTGTTTCAATAAAGACTCAAGATCAGATAAATGAAGATATGCTTAATAATATATCTGATGATTATGAGAAAAGTACAGGCTTTCTTACAGGAGATCTAATAAAGACCAATAGCATAGAACTTGCTAAGATATATACAGTTATTCAAGAATTATTCAATAAAACAGATGTGGACAATCTAAGTGGTGAAGAACTAACTAAATATGTCAAACAGAGAAAAGGGATTATCAGAAAAGAGGCTACATATGCGACTGTAACATTAAATATAACAGGTACAGGAGCAATCAATATAGGAGATCTATTTGCTACCTCTAATAATACTCAATTTATCAGCACCGAAACAAAGATTATAGAGGAAGCTGGGATTATTCAGGCAAAATCAGTTATAGCTGGTGCCATGGGAAACGTTGGCGCAAATACCATAATAAGCATGCCTATTACAATATCAGGGATTACTTCTATTATTAATAAAGAACCAAGTATGGGGGGATATGAAGAAGAGACGGATGAAAGCTTAAGAACAAGATATTATGAAATACTGCAAAAACCTCCTACAAGTGGAAATATTTATCACTATTTACAATGGTCAAAAGAAATAGAAGGCGTAGGCAATGCATTGGTAAAACCATTATGGAATGGTGCCAATACAGTAAAAGTTATTATTATAGACAGCAACATGCAGCCGGCAGCTAACGAATTAGTACAAGAAGTACAAGAATATATAGATCCCAAAGGTGAAGATAATATTTCATGGGGTACAGGTAAAGGCAAAGCACCAATAGGAGCATACTGTACTGTTGAAAGTGCAGAAGGATTATCGATAACAGTAAAGATAGATATAGTAAAAGCTGCTGGATATGATGGTAATACAGTAAAATCAAATATATTTAATAAAATAGAAGAGTATCTAAAATCCATAGCTTTTGATGAAAATCACATGTTTGTATCTTATGCTAAAATAGGAGCTTTAGTATTGGAGGCTGATGGTGTAGATGATTACAATTCTTTGATAATCAATGATACTACAGCTAATATTAACATATCTGATGGACAAGTAGCAGTATTAGATGAAATTCAATTTGTATAAGGGGTGGTAATTATGATTGCAAAAGAGAGATTAATTAATAACCTTAATAAATTGATTAGGCAAGATGAATACATTCAAGAATTATGTAAATCTATAGGCACTGAAATAGATGTTGTAGAACAAGGTTTGCACGACTTATATAATCAGTTCTGGTTTGATACTATGACTTGGGGTGCTGATGTTATAGCAAAACAATTGAATATAAAATTAAATCCTATATTAACACAGGCAGAAAAGAACAGTTTAATCGAAGCCAGATGGAAAAATAGCGGTAAATCAGATATTGAGTTATTGCAGAATATTGCTGATAGTTGGAAAAACGGAGAAATTAATGTTTCCTTTATAGATGGAAAGATTATTATTAAATTTATTGGTGAATTTGGTACACCTACAGATCTGGAAAGTTTAAAAGTTGAAATAGATAAAGCAAAACCGTGTCATTTATTAGTGAATTATGTATTTAAATATTTATTAATCAAAGATATTCATAATGTAATGACAATAAATCAATTACAAGCAATGACATTAGATAATTTTGCAGGATAAAACTGAAGAAATTATTCTGATTTAATGTAATAGAAAGGGAGGGTCATATGAGTGAACTCACAAAAAATCTAAAATTGTATAAAGCAGATCCAACAACAGATGGTAACGATACCTTTAATATTCATAAAATGCTTAATGAAAATTGGGATAAAATTGATACAGAGTTTAAAACGCAGGGAGTTACAGTAACTAAATTACACGGAATAAGAACTATTGTTAGTCAAACAACCAATGTAAATTTCATGACAGGAGAAATAACAGCTTTTAATCATGATACAGATGATTTAGAAGTGTCTATGAATACAACTTTATTATATGAAGGTGCACACTATACAATTAATTCAGATAATCAAAGTATAGATATAGTAGATGGTGTTTGGGAAGGCAGCGCAGAACAACCGAAATTATTTTATTTTACAGTAACTAGAAATCAAATTAATAATTTAGTGTTTAGTGATGGGCAGAGTATTCAAGATGGAACTATAACAAAAAATAAACTTGATAATAATATCGCTGATATCTTAGAAAATGCTGTAATTGCTACAGATGCCATACCAACAGAACCTTTGCCGATAAATGCAGATACTTTAGATGGACATAATATTAATTATTTTGCAACAACAACAGATATTAATAATATTGAATCAAAAGTTAATAATTGTTCTGAACAAATCAGCAGTATTGCAGAAGATAACGCATACCAAACACCAACTATTGTAGATACACAAATAATAATACAAAAACAATCAAATATAAACAGATTATATTTTAAATTAGATAATGATTTAAATGGTGATATAACCATATCTTTAGATGGGGGTAATACTTCATTACCACTTAAAGACATAGATGGTGTAAATGTAACAAGTCTTGACAAAGGTTTTGTGGAGGTTGTATATGAAACGAGTTTTTTTACTTATGCTCCTAAAAAAATTATAGGGGCAAATTTAGAATATAGTAGATACAGTACATTTGAATTGTTTATGAGATTTGGATTTGACCCAATAAGAGCAAAGAGTTTATAAAGGAGGAAATTGATATGGGAATGAAAATGTTTGTAGCAAGTGGGGTTTTTAATCCTGCTGATTATGGTTTAAAAGTGGGCGATATGTTAGATGTAATTTGTGTAGGCGGTGGACAAGGTGGTGGACATGAGCCTTATTATGGTGGTTCTGGTGCAACATCATCGTTTGGCAATATTGTATCTGCTGTTGGAGGTAGCCCAAATGGTGGGCAATATATAAACGATAATACTTCAAATGTAGGTGGATGCGGTGGATTTATATTAGGTGTAAATGATTGGGGCGGTTTACCAACTAGTATTGTGGCAGGAACATATGCACCTTCTCGACCAAGCGTAGGTTCGGCAGGAGCAAATTCGCCAAGTCATGCTAGAAATAAATATGAAGGCGTTTCATTTGGTGGTGGAAATACCGGTTACGGACAAGGTGGTGGCGGCTATGGTGCTGGTGGCGGTGGCGGTAGTAATTATAGTGGTACTTATGGTGGTAATAGTGGGAAAGTAGAATATGCGACACACAAACTGACAACATTAGTGGCAATAACAGTATCTGTTGGTGGTGGTGGAGCTGGTGCTTCTGACCATGGTAATGGTGCATCGGGAACAATAACTGGTGGGGGTATTGGCGATGCGGATGCTGGCAACGGTGGATATAATAACGTTGGTGGTGGGGATGAAGCTTATGGCGGCGGTGGTGCTGGTGGCTGTGTTATTGTGTTTTGGTAAAAGGAGGTTTAGATATGAAATATTGTTATTTAGAAAAAAATACAGTTCAAGAAATTATACCTGAGTTCGTTGAAATATTTCCTAATATTCCAATTCAAGAAAGATATTCAAAGGAATTTTTAGATAAATGTATTGAAGTAGAAGAAGATATATCTGTCGAGGTTGGATATACATATGAAGATGGAAACTTTAAAGAGTCTGTTTCTGCAACTCCTACTATAGTAGAAGAACCTGCTGACCCTGAAAAGGTTGCAATGGCAGAAACTATTATAGAATTGAGTAATCAATTAGAAACTTTGCAAGGAGGTAATTAATTTATGTTAAAGGATTATTTGATTAAAGCATATGCATATTTAGTTAAAGTAAATGTGTGGGATTTAAATCCAGTAGAGGGAAGCACTAAAAGAATAGTACCAGAAGAATATAGAACAGTTGTTGCTAAATATGTAGCAACAGGAGAAATAACTTCATAATAGTGATTTGTTAACAAGAAAATTAAATATTTAAATTAATTTAAGGCAGATAATGAGGTCTGTTTTTTAATATAAATTTTTGAGAAAAGTAAGAAGATATAAAAGGAATGATATATAAATCATTCTTTTATTATTTTATTGTGTAAAGGAGGATGTTTGTTATATGGTAACGAAAATAGAAACGTTACAAGATCCTAAAACTGGAAATATTGTATTACCTCGTACCAGAAGTACGGCAGTTACTATGGAAAATGGGGAACTTTTAGAAAATAAATTAAATAATATAGATAAAGATATAAATAGTCAAGTTAATGCTATAAAAAATAAATATTATATGGAATTATTAGAAATTAAATCTCAACTAGAAGAAGCAAATTTAATAGACTTCATTAATAAAACTGGTGTTGGATATTATGATGTGTTTACTGATACAAACGGAATAGACATGGATAAAACCACAGCTACAGTTAACACAGCAGGAACAGGGAACGTAGTTTTTAATTCTCCCGAACAAAGACAAGTAGCTATTGCAGAAGATGTTTCTAATAGTAATGTAGTTAAGATAAAAGAACTGAACACTGCAAAAGAAAATGATGATTTGATAGTTGATGAAGTTGCTAATAAAATTACTTCTATTGAAAATAGCGTATATTATGACAATTTAAGCATTAATTCAGATAATTCTAGCCATATAGCAGTAGAAAATAGGGTTGTTTATTATAGCAATAATGATAATTATCATCTATATAAAATCAATTCAGATGGGTCTGGCAGAACTGCTTTGAATAGCGATTATTCTGTCGATATAGCAGTAGAAAATGATGTTATTTATTATCAAAATAATAGTGATAATGGTTATCTATATAAAATCAATTCAGATGGAACTGGTAGAACTCAATTAAATAGTAATAATTCTTCTTTTATAGCAGTAGAAAATGGAGTTATTTATTATAGAAATTATAGTGATAATAGCTATTTATATAAAATCAATTCAGATGGAACTGGTAAGATTTCATTGAATAGTGATGATTCTAACTATATAGTAGTAGAAAACGGAGTAGTTTATTATCAAAATCAGAGTAATGGTAACTATCTATATAAAATAAACATAGATGGGTCTGGCAGAACTGCTTTGAATAGTGATAATTCTGTCGATATAGCAGTAGAAAACGGAGTAGTTTATTATAGAAATCAGAGTAATGGTAACTATCTATATAAAATCAATTCAGACGGGACGGGTAAGACTAGATTGAATAGCGATTATTCTAACTATATAGCAGTAGAAAACGGAGTAGTTTATTATAGAAATTATAGTGATAATGGTTATCTATACAAAATCAATTCAGACGGTACTGGCAGAACTCAGTTGAATAGTGATGATTCTAACTATATAGTAGTAGAAAACGGAGTAGTTTATTATAGAAATCAGAGTAATGGTAACTATCTATACAAGTATACAAGTATTCCAGCAAAACAACTTACATTAACAAACCCTATCACAACTACTGTAGATACAATTTATAGTTTACTATCTATAATACCAAATGAATTAGTAATGCAACCACAAACTTTCGATACGTTTAATACTGTTGAATTAGCATTGTTTACAAATACTTTTAATAAAGTGACTATAAATGGTGACGTAGTTGATAGTAATGAAATAACAATAAAAGCTACAGATAGGGCTTTGAATATTGGGGATAAATTATTTATTGATAATGTTACAAATGTAATCACAAATACAGATTGCAATGATATTGGAGAGACTCAATTGAATAGTGATGGCTCTGTTTATACAGCTATAGAAAATGGAGTTATTTATTATAGTAATGGTAGTGATAGTGGTCATCTGTACAAAATAAATTCAGATGGTACTGGCAGAACTCAATTAAATAGTGATGATTCTCAGTATATAGCTATAGAAAATGGTGTCATTTATTATCAAAATAATAGTGATAATAAATATCTATACAAAATAAATTCAGATGGAACAGGTAGAACACAATTGAATAGTGATAGTTCTTACTTTATAACAGTAGAAAACGATGTTATTTATTATAGCAATAGTAGTGATAATAGTCATTTATACAAAATAAATTCAGATGGCACTGGAAGAACTCAATTAAATAGTGATATTTCTGGTGGTATAGTAGTAGAAGATGAGATTATTTATTATAGCAATGGAAATAATAATTATTTTTATCTATATAAAATAAATTCAGATGGTACTGGCAGAACTCAATTAAATAGTGATGATTCTCAGTATATAGCTATAGAAAATGGTGTCATTTATTATCAAAATAATAGTGATAATAAATATCTATACAAAATAAATTCAGATGGAACTGGAAGAACTCAGTTAAATAATGATGATTCTAGCCATATGGCAGTAGAAAATGGGGTTGTTTATTATAGCAATTATAGTGATAATAGTCATTTATATAAAATCAATTCAGATGGTACTGGAAGAACTCAATTAAATAGTGACATTTCTTATGGTATAGTAGTAGAAAATGGTGTCATTTATTATAGAAATAATAGTGATAATTATTACTTATATAAATATAATTTATATATTAATTTAACTTTAACTAATCCAGTTACGCTTACAGACGGACAATCTATTAATATAGTAGATTATATGTCGCAAATTAATGATATAGATATGGAATTAGATTATATAGATACACAAAAATATGTGTTTAAAAAAGACGGTTTAAATACCACAACAACAGATTTGACAGTAAAGGGGTTATCTACAGAATTAAAAAGCTTATGTTATTCTGTAAGTTAGGAGGGTTAATATGCCAATAATAATTAATAAAGAAATTATAAAAGAAAAACAGATAACCAATGATAATGAAAATATCATGCTTGATTTAATAATAGAAAATGCAGAATTAAAACAAAAAATATCAGATATGGAAATGATAGTAGCAGATATACTAGGAGGTAATTCATAATGAGAATGTATTATGTAAGGTTTCTTAAAAGAATGTTGAATATTAGAGGAAAAGAATATATAGACACTTTATTAAATTTAGAAGTTATTACACAAGAAGAGTATAATAATATTTTTGAATAAATTAATATAAAATATCACATTTATCTGGAATGAGGATTTAATCTTTGTTCCTTTTTTATTTAAGAAATATGATTTTAATATCAAAAGAAGAATTAAAAAATGCAAATATTAAATTCAATTATTATATACATTGGAGAGAAAAACAATGATTGTTGAACAATAATTAAAGAAAGGAAAAATTACATGAATGGATCAATTACACAGGATGAGTTACATCCTGTATTAAGTAATAAAATAAATGATATAAAACAAACCTCAGATACTTGTATAGAACAAATCAGCATTGTGTCGGGGAATTTTGATTCGCATAAAGCAGATATGGCTACACAAGATAAAGCAGGGCATATTAAATTAAGTCAACTTCCAGTCCCATACTTCCACCCAACAACCGCAGGTTACAAACATATTCCTAGTGGTGGAAAACTTGGGGAAGTTTTAAGTTGGAGTAGTGACGGTACTGCTCAATGGGAGGACATTAAGGAAGTTAAGGAGTTAATCTACGATAATGTGACAACTATCCCTTTTGTTACAGGTTATAAAAAAGGAAGCCCCATTATAAATACAAGCCCCAATGACATTGGGGTAACCCTCGATAAAACCCCAAGCGCTGGGGACTACGAAGCAACTATTGTTACTCAAAATCCGATTGATTTAACAAATTTTAATTTTGTACAATTTGAGGTTCTAAATCCTGGTGGTAGTAGTTACTACGAAGCAAGAGGATTGCTTAGACTTACCAAAGATTCTCTTGGTTATGTAGCTGTCAAGTCTGTTTCATTCTCGGATGGTAAAATCATCACATTACCAATATCTGATTTAACGGGCTCATATTATATTAGTTTCGGTGCGACTAGCACAACCTATATTATAACAGCCTTTACAGTTAAATACTTATCATTAGTTAAGGAATTGAGGTGATTCATATGTATCTTATTTACCGTAGAGATATAGGCGAAGTTGTCGAAGTGCAAAAAGAAAAACCTGTAGAACTCAAGGATGGAGTATCCTATATAAAAATACATACTTTCACTTCAATAAACCTTAAAGAGTATGATATAACAGTTAGGGAAGATGAAACTGTTCTTAGTGTATTAAAACCAATAGGGGAGCGTAAAGCAATCCAACTAGAGGAAGAAAATCAACAACAAGGGGCAGAGCTTTCAGAACGTGAAATACAGGAAACTATCCAAGGTATGCAAATAAGTGAGTTAGAAATTCAACTGTTAGAATTACAATTAGGAGGTATATAATATGACTGATTTTGAGAAGTGGGATGATAGATATAAAAAACATTGGTGTACTAAGGAACAATTACAAAGGTTAGTACTATTAACTGTATTAACAGCAGAACAGTACAAGGGCATTACTGGCGAAGATTACAAAGGGTAATGAACATAAGATTATTTATGCGTAACATAGTAGTGATTTGTTCAGGAGGAAAATAAAAAAATAAATATAAACCATCGATATAAAATGCTAATTTCATGTTCACAAAAAGGAAATGTAAGAAGTGTAGAATATGCAAAATTAATTACAGATTTAGTTAATAAAGAAAATATTTTATTGAAATTAAATATTAGATTAGTCCAAGGCAGCTAATAAGGTCTGTTTTCTTTATTTACTATAGAATAATTATATAAATATAAAAAGATAAAGGGATTATTAAATATTTCAGAAATTGAAAAATAATTATAAATAACTGAATCTAAAAAGTAATTTCAATTTATATAATACTGACAAAAATTAACTAGTTTATTAAAATCTTTTCTACATAACATAATAATTTTTTTATGGTATTGTATAGATCTTATTGTCGGATGTGATTTTTCTTGCAAATATAAATTAATATTTTGAAAAGCTGCAAAACAAATTGAATAATAAGGAAGGAGGACAAAATGAGAGCATGATAAATGACATAAAGATGTCTATAACTGATAAACTAAATGAACTGTATTCAACGTATAAGGTTTACGATGAATACGTACCGTCAGAGGTTAATGCACCTTATTTTATAATCTCTGTTACAAATCAAGAATATAAAAAAAGAATAAACCAAAAATACAAAAGCCATTTATCTTTTGATGTGGCTTTTTTTAGTTCTGAATCAAAAGAAAAAATAAAAACAGATTGTTTAAATATGCAGATAAATCTGTTTAGAGCTTTTGATTTAGTTGGAGGCTACAGAATATTAAATAAGCAGGCTAAGATTACAGATGATGTATTGCATTTTACTTTTGATATCAAATATTCAGAAATGGTACAGGAGACTGGTACAAAAATGCAGTCTCAAATTACAAATAAAAATTTATAGGAGGTTAAATCATGGCTGGAACATGGACAACACAAAATAAAGTATTACCCGGTGCATATGTCAATTTTTTGACTAATACACCACTTTCTATTACTCCCGGAGATAGCGGGATCGTTATACTATTACAAGAAATGAGCGTAGGAAATGCAGGTGATATGTACGCTGTTTCTGCATCAGATAAAAGTGAATATCCTGATGGAGTGAAAGATACAGAGAAATTACTTGCAAATGAAGCTTTAAAAGGAGCGAAGACAGTTATAGTTTATAACTTAGGAACATCACATACAGATACAGTATTAAACACAGCTTTGGAAACTTTAAAAACTGTTGAGTTTAATACATTATGTTATCCTTATGAAACAGAAGCTAATCAACAGGTTATATCTACTTGGGTAAAATCTATGCGTAATGATGATGGAGTTAAAATACAGGCTGTTTTAAGCAATTATGCAGCAGATTCAGAGGCGGTTATTAATGTGGTACAAGGTATTAAATTATCTGATGAAACAACATTGACTGCGGCCCAAACTACAGCTTGGGTTGCTGGCATTACTGCTGGTGCAAACATCAATCAATCAAACACAGGAAAAACATATTTAGGTGCTATAGATGTAGTACCAAGAATGACTAAAACTGAAATGGAAGCAGCCATTACAGAAGGGAAGTTTGTGTTAAAAGTAGATTCTTCTCAAAATGTAAGTGCTGTGTATGATATTAATTCGCTTACAACTTATACTACAGAAAAAAGTAATTTATTCCGCAAAAATAAGTTTATACGGACTATTGATGGCATAAACAATGACATAGTAGAGATTTTTGAAAGTAACTATGTTGGAAAGATTAATAATGATGATGACGGCAGAGCGTTGCTCAGAGCTTATTTAATTGATTATTTCAATACAGTACAAGACTTATCAGCAATAAGAAAGTTTAGTGCTAATGATATAACAGTATCTGCCGGATCTGATTCTGATGCCGTTGTAATTAGCTGTAACATACAGCCTGTTGACAGTGCGGAAAAGATTTATATTACTGTTAATTTAGCATAAGAAAGAAGGGGTAAAACATGGCATATACAAAACTAGCTGATACTTTATCCTCACATGAGGGAAAGGCTTTTATTACTATTAATGGGCAAAATAGAGAAATTTTTGAGTTATCATCTATTACTGCACAAATAGAGCATACAGTTGCATCTAAGAGGATGCTGGGAACTAGAATGACACAGCATAAGGTTGTAGGTGCAGAAGGTACGGGAAGTATGACAATGTATTTTGCAAACAGTCAATTGCTGGAGCAAGCATTAACATACCTTAAAAACGGAACTTATCCACCTATAACAATTCAAACTTACAATGAAGATTTACAGTCTACTGTTGGAAGACAAGAAGTTGTTCTTGGAAATGTTATTATTAATTCTGTTCCTGCAGCTTCACTTAGTGATGATTCAGACGATCCAATTACCTTTGATACTGATTTTACATTTGATACTATTGAAGGATTGAGTTCTTTTGATTTACCGGAAAATTACAGATAGTTTAAAAGGGAGATAATAAGCTCCCTTTTATGAAAGAGAGGTACATATGAGTTCATTAAATGCATTTTTAAACCCTATACAGGTAGAAAATAAAGAGGTTTATATTTCTGAGAGATTTAAGGATGACGGTAAAGTTGTTCCGTTTGTAATCAGACCTATTACGCAGGATGAGAACAGTAAATTAATAAAAGAGTATACAAAAAAAGATAAAAAGGGAATAGAAACTTTTAAACAAGCTGAATACACACAAGCTCTAACTGCTTCTGCAGTTGTATCACCGGATCTTACAAACTCTGAATTACAAAAAGCTTATGGCGTATTCGGAGAAACAAATTTATTGAAAAAAATGTTATTGGTAGGTGAATATGCAAATTTATCTATTGAAGTGCAGAAATTAAGCGGACTTGATAATGATATAAACGATGAGATCGAAGAAGTAAAAAACGAATAAAGCAGGGCGATCAAGAATTTGTTTTTGCACACTTCGCTCTGCAAAAACTTCATATTTTACCATCCATTTTAGCTGACATGAGCCAAGAAGAAAAAGCTTTTGTATATGGAAGTATTTATTCAAGGTGGGAAGAAGAAAAAGAAGAGGCAAGAAAATCAAAAGCGAAAGGGGGTAGGAGGTAATGGCGACTATATCAGATATGAAGACACTTTATAGTGGTGGAATAAGTAAATTTATTGGGGAAATTGAAGTAACGGACAAAGTATTAAAAGGAATGGACTTGGCAGATAAATATATTAATACTCAGTCTAGAGTGAAGCAAATAAATGATGGACTTCAAACACAGGCAGCATTGCAAAATAAAATTTTTGCTGCTGCAGACAGGTCAAGGGGTTCGTACTTTAATATGGCTGATTCTGTGGCTAATTTGAATACAATTGCAGGCAGCTCATTCAGTTCAAATGATGAGACTATAAAATTTGCTGAATTAATGGAAAAATCATTTAAGCTAGGTGGTTCAAGTACACAAGATCAAACTGATGGTATGTACCAATTAACGCAGACTATGGGATCAGGAAATCTACAGGGCAGCGATTTTGATTCTACTATGAAGACTGCTCCGATGCTTGAACAATCTATAGAAGCTTATACTGGAAAAAGTAAAGATGAATTAAAGCAAATGTCTGAAGAAGGGACACTGACAGCTGATATTATAAAGGGTGCTTTGTTTGCTGCTTCTAATGATATTGATAATAAATTTGCTCAAATGCCTATGACATTCGGAGATTATTGGAATTCCATAAAAGATAAAGGTATATTGGCTTTTGGCGGTGTTATGGAAAGTATTAATAAGATAATTAACACTAACGGATTTCAGAATTTTATAAATGGTCTGGTGGGAGGCTTAAATGTTGTATCAAGTGTTATACAGTTTTTAATTGGTATAATATCTAAAGTGGGAACGTTTTTTGTTAATAACTGGAGCATAATATCCCCTATAATATGGGGGATTATAGGAGCATTACTAGTATATAATGCAAAGATGGCAATGGCATGGCTGACAACAATACAAGATACTGCAGCTAAGGTAGCTCATACCGTTGCATCTTGGGCAGAAAATGCAGCTATCTTAGCTTTGATTGTAGCACAAGAAGGATTTAATGCAGCGCTTGCAGCTTGTCCTATATCGTGGATACTAATTGCAATAATAGCACTGGTAGCCATTTTTTATGCAGTGATTGCAGCGATAAATCAATTTGCAGGTACGTCTTTAAGTGCAACAGGTCTTATTTTAGGTGCATTTGCCGTTTTGGGTGCTTTCATTTTTAATACAGTTATAGGTGTAATCAATTCAGTTATTCAGCTTTTATGGACGAGTTTTGCGCAGCCTTGGATTGGAATAATAGAATGGGTTCTGAATGTATTCAATGGAGGTTTTAATAGTTTTGGTGGTGCAGTTGCAAACTTGCTTGGTAAAATTATTTCATGGTTTTTATCTCTTGGAAAAGTTGTAACAAAGATCATAGATGCTATTTTTGGTACAAATTGGACTTCCGGGCTTTCTAAACTACAAGACAAAGTTATTTCCTGGGGCAAAAATGACGATGCCATAACTCTTGATAGAGATGCACCGACTATTAATAAAAGAATTAATTATACAGATGCTTGGAATACTGCTATGACTAATGGTGAAAAGCTTGAGAATAAATTTTCCTCATTTGCTGATTCACTGACAGGAAAAAATAAAAAATCTGATTTAAGTAATTTGGGTACATATAGTGATACATTAACAGGGACCGGATTGAATGATAATTTAAATGGTTTAGGATCTGGCAGTAATCCGTTAGCAGTTAATGGAACAGGGGCAAATGGAACCGTAAATGTTGATATGTCAGAAGAGGATTTAAGTTATCTGAGAGATATAGCCGAGAGAGATTATATTAATAAATTTAGTACTGCAACACTTGCGCCAAACATACAAGTAACTTTTGGAGATGTGCACGAAACAGCAGATAGCGATAAACTATACGGAAGAATTGCAAAGATACTTCAAGAAGAAATTGCAACCGCAAGCGAGGGGGTGTATTAATGAGTAATTACTCAGTTTTTTTTGACTATAACGGTAATACTTATAAACTGCCTGTAAATCCTGAACAAATAGAAGTAAAATCCTCACTAGCTACAGAAAAATACAATGTATTAGAATTAGGACAGATTGTTGAACCTACTAATGCAGAATTAAAAGGATATAGCTTTGAATGTGAATTCCCATATAATTATATTCATTATGCACAGAACCGCAATGGGTTTAAAAACTCTGACTATTATTTAAACTTGTTTGAGAAATGGCGTAAAGAAAAAGTCCACATAAGATTTATTGTAAAAAATGGGATTGGAGAAAACATTGATACTTTGGCCCTAATTACAGAACTTAATATTACCGAAAAGGCTGGCGAAGAAGGCGATAAATATGTTTCTTTCAACTTAATAGAATATAAAGAATATGGAAAAAAGAGTAAAGTAATACAAACTAGTTCCACAACTGCGACTATTGAAAAAACAAAATCTGTCGCAGATGTAAATCCAAAAGCAAATAAAACTTATACTGTAGTTAAAGGTGACAGTCTTTGGAGAATAGCTAAAATCTATTACGGAAACGGATTGCAATATCCTAAAATTTATAATGCCAATAAAGACAAAATTAAAAATCCATCTTTGATTTATCCAGGGCAAGTATTTACTATTCCCAGTTAGGCGGTGATTACATGGAATTTTTAGTTAAAGTAAATGACCGGTTTTATGAGATTAGTGAATTGGTTACAAAGGTTACATATACCGACAAACTAAATGATGGCTGTAGTAAGCTGGAATTTTCATATATAAATGATGACTTAATAATAGAAAATGGCAGTGCTGTAAGGTTTAAGTATAACAATACTAATATTTTTAATGGTATTGTATTTAAAGTAAGCAGAGATGACAAAAGCGAAATAAATATCACTGCATATGATCAACTTAGGTATTGTAAAGCAAAAGATACTATTGTTGCTAATAAAGATACAATAGCAACTTTAGTAAACAAAATGTGTAACTATTTTAATCTTAGAAAAGGAACAGTAGAAAATACTGGATATAAGCTGGCTACAAGCGTTCAAAGTGATAAAACATGGCTAGATATTATCTACACCGCTATTAGTGATACTTTAATATCTAAAGGTAAAAAATATGTTTTAAGAGATGAATTCGGATTGATAACATTAAGGAACTTAGAAAATCTTAAAACTAACCTTATATTAGGTGACAAGAGGCTTTGCTACGGATATAGTTATGAAAAATCTATTGATGATGAATTTTATAACCAAATTAAAATTTATATAAAAGGCGATGATTCAAACAGCAGCCAAATGGTCGACGCAAAAGATGATTTTTCAATTAAAAAGTATGGACTTTTGCAGTATTTTGAAGCTGTAGATAAAGATACTAATTCAGCACAAGCAAAGTCAAAAGCTGATATGCTGTTAAAATTATATAACAGAGAATACGAGACATTAAACCTTGAATGTTTAGGTGATGCAAGTATTAGAGCTGGATCAAGTTTTTACGTATATATAAAGGATATAGACATAAGTAAAAGATTAATAGTAAAACAAGTAACACATACATTTTTACCAAACCACACAATGAAGCTGGAGGTGGTTATTTGATAAATGAGATAAAAAATATAGTACAAAACTATTTAAACAACGTAAAATTATGCAATATGATAAATGGCGTAGTGTTAAAGGAAGGAATAAAAGTAAGCGATAAACTTACTATACCAAATGAATTAGTTAAAGGCAATTTAAAAAATTTTGTTTCTGTTAATGATGAAGTAAAGCTTATAAGAAATCACGGTGGGCAGGAATTTTATATTGTAGAAGTGATAGGTCTTATGCCTGTTACCAAAGATATGAGGATAAGCATTGATCCTATTAAAGTCAGCAATGGAATGGAGCTTACAAGTTTTAAAATCAAGGGGGTATACAGAAAATGATTCCCGAAATTATAAGTATAGATCTACAAGTTACAGAAACAGAGAAAACTACAAAAACATATAAATTATCAGAAAAAAAAATACAAGGTCATACATATAAATTAGAGGCTTTAAAACAAGCTATATATAAGGTACTTAATACAGAAAAGTATGAGTATCCAATATATAGCTTTTCTTATGGAGTAGAACTTGAAAGCCTTATAGGTAAAGATAGTGATTATGTACAAGTAGAGTTAAAAAGAAGAATAGAAGAATGTTTATTGCAAGATGAAAGAATTGAATATGTTGATAATTTTAATTTCTCTATTAAGGATGATGAAATGCTTTGTACTTTTGATGTAAATAGTATCTATGGTGAAATTAAAATTACAAGGGGGGTGGCTATTTAATGTTTGAAGATCATACTTATGAAAGTATTTTAAACGATATGTTAAGCAGGGTAACAAATGATGTTGATAAAAGAGAAGGCTCAATAATATATGATGCTCTTGCCCCCTGCGCATATTATTTAGCAGAACAATACTTTAATTTAGATAATTTTTTAAACCTAGTTTCTGGTGATACTGCTGTAGGAGAATACCTTGACAGAGTTGTCGCTGATTATGGCCTTACAAGGAAAGAAGCTGCATCTGCAGTAAGAAAAATTGAAACAACAGGTGTAATAGATATAGGTACAAGATGGAGTTTAAACGATACAACTTATGAAGTAATTGAACTAATTTCGGAAGGGACTTACAGTGCAATCTGTGAGCAAGAAGGAGAAATAGGAAATACTTATTCCGGCAAACTTGAAAATATTGATAATGTAAACGGAGTTACAGCATTTCTAACAGATATTATAACTTCTGGTGCAGATGAAGAAACAGATGATAACCTAAGAGAAAGATTTTATTCAAAGGTACAAGCACCGGCAACATCAGGAAATGTTTACCATTATAAAAAATGGGCTTTAGAAGTTTCCGGCGTGGGTGATGCTAAAGTTTTTCCCCTTTGGAATGGTAATGGAACAGTAAAAATATTAGTTATAAATAACGAAATGGAAATAGAGCCAACTTTACCGGCAACAGTATATAACTATATAGAAACAGTAAGACCTATTGGAGCAACTGTAACTGTTGCAAGTCCTATAAGCCAAACTATAGATATATCTGCAAATGTAACTTTAGACGGAACTAAATTGCTTGAAGATGTACAAACAACTTTTATTTCAACCATAGGAGATTATTTGAAAGATACAATCTTTGATACTTACAGTATCAGCTATGCAAAAATCGGAAGTTTGCTTTTATCGACTGAGGGTGTGAAGGATCATGATACTTTGCTTGTTAACGGTGGTGCAGTTAGCATAACTCTTACAGATGAACAAATACCTGTAATTGGTACAATAACATTAACGGAGGTATAAAATATGGTTGATTTAATGAATTTGTTACCCCCGATATATGATAACAATACAACTATGATGGAACTGCAAGAAATATTTAGTATAGATATAACTGATATTAAAAATTCTTTTAATAAAACTATAGATGAATGTTTCATAGATACAGCGGAATTTACATTGAATAGATGGGAAAAAGAATGTGGCATAAGTGTAAATAATGAACTTGATATGGAAACACGACGGGCAAGGATTAAAAGTAAAATAAGAAACTATGGCACTATTACAATTAGCTTACTGAAAAATATAATCGAATCATTTGAAAACGCATCTGCTGAAATTATAGAGGATAATAGCAATTATATATTTACTATAAAATTTAATGATTACTATAGGATCCCCACTTCTATTGATATTACAAAAATATATGAAGCCATAGAAGAAATAAAACCTGCACATCTTGCTTTTGACCATACTTTTGCATATAACTGGTGGGGCAGGACTGCAGATTCCGGAATATGGAATGATGGCGGAACATGGGACGATTTAAGAAATTACAAGGAGGCATAAGAAATGAGATATACAGAGAATTATGGCTTTAAACAGCCTGAGCCACTTGATACAAGAAACATAGAAGACCTGAATTATAATGCTGATAAAATTGATTATACACTTAAAACTATCCAAGATAATAACACTCACCTTGAAACTACATTTGATTCATTGACTATTAACGCCGGAGAAAGCAACGCAGAGATAGTTGATGCCAGAGTAAATGCAAATAATATCACCTATGAGAAACTTGGAGATAGACTTGATGCGAGTGATGAACAAATCAGCAATCTTGAAAAAGATGTTATGTATCAAACATCAACTATACCTATGCAAGAGATTAACGATATATCAATTTGTAGTGGAATTGCAACCTTAAGCGTAGGGTGGACTTATGTGCCTTTTCCGAGATTATTTAGAGCAGCACCTGTTGTAACATGTAACGTATTGGATACAGTAGAAGCCGCTGTAACCATTAAACAAGTTACCGAGGTAGGTTTTTATGCCACTATTATTCAAACAAGTGTACCGCCTACGGTTACTATTTCATCAGGTACTGCCACAGTAGTTAAAGGTGCTACACAATTTTTAGCAGGAGTAATACACTATATTGCTTGTTTAGATGATGGAGTGAAACTATAAGGAGGTTAATATGATTACAGATTATCAAAATGAATATTTTAAATTTTATCAATTGTTTAAAGGTAATTATTATAAGGGTGTTAGTATCCTTCGTGGAATACTTAATGACCCTGTGCTTGCAAGAGAACTTGTAACAAACAAAGCAGCCATGTTTGCTATATATACAGACTGCTTAAGAAGTAATGTTGATGGAATGTGTGTAGATGCCCTTAACGCTAGTGCTTATGCTGATGAAGGGCTTATAACCTATCTCAACGCAATAATGGAAAAGAGCTTTGTAGATATACCTACGTTGGTTGCCAATGATGATATGAACACAGTGATAACAAACTTAGCAGCCATGAACGCAGTGGCAGCAAGTACAGCAGCCATGAACGCAGTGGCAGCAAGTTCAACAGCCATGAACGCGGTGGCAGCAAGCTCAACAGCCATGAACGCAGTGGTAGCAAGTACAGCAGCCATGAACGCAGTGGCAGCAAGTACAACAGCCATGAATGCAGTGATAGCAAGCTCAACAGCCATGAACGCAGTGGCTTCAAGTGCAGCAGCAATGAATTCAGTATTGAAAAGTTCTAACGCACGTACAGCAATTGCAGGATACTCTGGCCTTAATAGTTTATACAATACCATCATGGCAACAATTAGCAATACAACATATTTCTCAAAGAAATATGATTATATTGATTCTGGCAGTAAATGTGCTATTCCTAACAGTGGCACAGATAGCACTTCTACTGCAAATCAGTCTATATTTCTTTGTAAGAAAGCAGGCGCTTGGAGTGATGGTACACAGGTCACTGTTAGTGTAAAACATCTGCAAACTGGTGTTTCGTCAGGAGGAACCACAACTACAAGTGGCGGAGGTTATTCTACTGACGATATGTCAACTGGGGGTGTGCCATTGACTGTAGTCTGCATAGGTGGTGCAACTATTCAAGAATCAGGAGATGCATATATCAGTGGTATTTTTGCTTATGCAATTTAAATATAATATTGGAATAATAAACAACTCAAAACAATTACAGACTAATAGGGAGCCTTCGGGCTCCTTTGCCATTTAAGAAAGAAGGTTGAATAATGAAAAACAGTGATATGTTATTAAAAGCAGCGCATTACATAACCAGTCCATTCGGATACAGAACTAACCCTGTTACAGAGAAGCATGAGGGGCACAATGGCGTTGATTATGGTACAAGGGGTAAGAAAGTACCTTGCTATGCTGTAGCAGATGGTATTGTTAGAAAAGTAAGTACAGATAGATATGGCGGTAACTTCTGTTATGTGGAATATCCATCTTTAAACCATTATGGATTATATTATCACTTAGACAGTTTCAGCGTAAAAGCCGAACAGTCAGTTAAAGCAGGGCAACAGATTGGCATTACTGGAACTACAGGACAATCTACAGGTGTACATTTGCATTTCAGTTGGATATTAAGTAATAGTAAATCAATGCAGTATTATAATGCTACATATGAGGATTTTGAAAGCTATTCTTTCCCTAAGATACATTCCGAGAATTACAAGAAGGTACAATCTAAGTATGGCTTTAACGATAATACAATGGCATATCTTGAGCAGTATAAATATGATGAAGATCTATTCAAGGAAATGCTGGAGTCAGGCAATACACAAGATTATCAGTTAAATACTATAAATTATATTTCAGCTTATAAATATGGCAAGGAAGTATTTAAAAAACTTAACAAATAAGGGGTAAATATGAATGATATTTTACAAATTGCTGCAATTACACTTCCCAGTGTTCTATCCGGGCTAGTATTGGGTAAGTTTCAAAGGTGGCAGACAAAAGGTGAAGAAAACTCTAAGTTACAGAGAAAAGAAAATTTTTTGATTATGAAAAATATTGATGCTATTGGTTGTCTCGCAGAACAAACAGCAAAGTGTCTTAGAGGTGAAAAAATAAATGGAGAATTAACTAGTGCTTTAGAATACAGAAAAAATATGCAGCATGAATTAGAAGATCACTTTATGGAAGTTAGTGCTAATTTAAAGAATATGGGAGGTATTTAAATGAATAAAATTAATTGGAAAGTAAGATTTAACAATCCAGTATGGTGGGCACAAATAGCCTTAGCTGTTATTGGACCTATATTAGCTTATTTTGGACTTATGTGGAAGGACATTACAACTTGGGGCACACTTATTAACTTACTCTTTGATGCCGTGAAAAATCCGGTTGTATTTGTATCTATTATTGTCAGTGTATTTAATGCGTTAAATGATCCTACAACTAAAGGTCTTGGTGACAGTGAAATGGCAAAAACTTATATGAGTCCTTTTTAAAATTTTTTAAGCTTATAATTTATGTTCCAAATCTTATTTATTTAAGATAAACTAAAAATATACTATGGCAAGTCTATCATAAATATTCATTGACTATTTTACATAAAATGACATTTGTAGTATAATTAATTTAATCGATCCCACCGAGCCTATGTAGTAGTTTGCTATATGCATAACAAGGTGGGCCTTTTGTTTTTTGTGAGGAATTTTATGAATACGTTAAAACCTTTTAAAAGTATAGACGAGCAGATTGAATTATTGGAATCCAGGGGATTAATAATATAGGATAAGAACAAAGCAAGATATATATATTATGCAGAAATAATTATTATAGGTTAAGCGGGTATACACTTACATTAAGAAAAGATGATAAATTATTTTATGAAAATATAACTCTAGATGATGTAATGCAAATTTATTATTTTGATTCCGAATTGAGAAGCCTATTATTACGTGTATTAGAATATATAGAAATTTTCATTTAGAGCCTTGTCTAAATTATTCTTAATAATGGACAAAGAAACGAAAAAAGAAATTTGTAACAATCATTATAATGGCTTAGATAATTAATATAGTAACAGATCCTACAAAGCCTCTCGATGACGCGTAACAATGTAGGCCATTATGGGGCAGTTGCAAAACGCCCCCAAAAATAAAAAAGAGCAGAATTCCTGAAAAAAGGGTCTGCTCTTTTTGAGTTATATTAAATAGCAATGAAAGTAGATAATAAAAAAATGAATTTAACCTCAAGGTTAAGCATGTATTTTAAAAAAAATAATAAAAATTAAAGGGATTTTTTGCTGAATTAAAATTATTTGATAGTATGAAAATCCTTTTGTCTTTTGCCCAATATTTGAAGAATAAGGCGGTCACAAAATTAATATTTTGTAATTGCCTTATTTTAATTTTGACAAAAGATATATTTAAATAAGGAAAACTAAAATAGGAGGGATTTGTTTTGTTAAATATAAAAACAAGAGAAACAGAAACAAGTATAACAGTGACATGGGAGGCTGTATTAAATGCAACAGGATATGACATAGAGATAGATGGACAAGCAGTTGATAACGGTAATAGTTTAACTTATCAACATACAGGACTACAACCAAATACAAACCATACTTATAGAGTAAGAGCTAAAAAATCAGATGTAATTGAAGAATGGAGTGAGGCTATTACCGCATCTACTCTTTTGACAGGAACAATAATAATCACAAATAAAGAAGAATTAAAACAAATAGCAAATGATTTAACAGCAACGTATGTACTTGGAAATAATATCGACTTAGAAAACGAAAAATGGGAACCAATAGGAAGTGAGAATGTACCATTTAGCGGAGTATTTGACGGAAAAGGACATAAGATAAGCAATTTAAGTATAAATAAAGAAACACAAGACTATATAGGATTCTTTGGTAAAGTCTCTAATGGAAGTGTAAAAGATGTAGCAATTGAGAATGTAAATATAAAAGGAAGAAATAATGTAGGAGGATTAGCAGGTACTACAGAAAGAGAATGTGTGATAGAAAGGTGTGGAATAAAAGGAACGGGAAGTATTCAAGGCAAAGGAAGTGTAGGAGGATTAATAGGATATGTAAATAAT
>NZ_AUFC01000014.1 GCF_000426305.1 Anaerovorax odorimutans DSM 5092
CTTATGCACTGAACCAAAAAGAAGGATTGATGACTTTTCTTACCGATGGGAATATTGCCATTAGTAATAACCTCGCAGAAAATAGTATCAGACCTTTTACAGTAGGAAGACGGAACTGGCTGTTTTCAGGTAGTCCGCAGGGGGCAGCTGCAAGTGCTGCGGTCTACAGTATCGTAGAGACTGCAAAAGCCAATGGACTGAACCCTTATGAATATTTAAGATATATATTTAAATATCTTCCGGGAGTCTGTTTTGAGGAAGAGCCGGAATATCTGGAAGATTTCCTGCCTTGGAATTCGGAAGTACAAGCCTTTTGCAAGAAAGCCGAAGAGTGATTATTATTGTAAATCAACTCTCCGGCTTTTTCTATACACTATTTTATTTGACGCTTACGTTTTTTAAATGCTAGTCCTATAAGGCAAAATAAGACTAGTGATACACTTATACCAATTAATGCAATCATAATATATGGATATCCTAGTAAAAATCCCATTACGGAAGCTAGTTTAATATCACCAGCTCCAACTTGATTTAATCCAACAAATTTACCAACTAAAGTAAATATAAATCCTACTATAATCATACATATGAAAGCATATAGCAGTGACATCCAGCCAAAATAAAATATTTGAAATGGTAAGCTTAAGAAAAACATTAATATCACTAGTTCATTAGGGATTATACGTATTCTAAGGTCAATAATTGTAATAATAATAGCTGTTGTAAAAATTAGTGATACTAAAAGAGCAATAAAGGTATATTCAAATTTAGCTGAAGAGTATATCCATAAAAGTCCATTTAGTATTAAAAATAGTATATAAATTTTTTTATTAAAAACGTAAGTTTTAAAATGAAGACTTATTTTTTTATTTTTATAAAGAATTATTTGATCACATATGAAAGGTAAAAATAAACCTATCAATATACCTAAAGCGCCTAAAATCATTGTTATATATATATTCATTAATACCTCCTAAACATAAATCTGTAAAAAAATACGCCTCCTTTTTATAAAAAAGGGGCGTGTAGCAAACTATGCATCATAAATAAACCCATAGAGGTATATGTGTTCTTTAAAAATGTTTGCAACTGGCTGGCATAGTAATACTTTTACCTTAGCCCCTATAGCTTTGCGTCATCGCCTTTCGACGATTATGCCTTTTAAAACAATAAAATTTAATTCATCATTTTATATAGTTAATTAATTAAAAAAACACGCCTCCTTTATATCACTTGATATTTGAAAGGGGCGTGTAGCAAACTATGCATAACAAATAAACCTATAAATAGGTATGTGTTTTAAAAATGTTTGCAACTGGCTGGCATAGTAATACTTTTACCTTAGCCCCTATAGCTTTGCGTCATCGCCTTTCGGCGATTATGCCTAAATTAATTTATACTTTATTATATAAAATAAGTGAATATTGTCAATGCTCCAATTATTGGTAATTTTTTAGAAAAATTTATAAATATTGATTAATATTAAAATATCAAGGTATATTATTTATACAGTGTAGTAGAGGAGAGAGTTTATGTATAATTATCAAGAGATTTATTTGGCAGGCGGATGTTTTTGGGGAACAGAATATTTTATTAAACAAATTAGTGGGGTGCATTATACTGAAACTGGCTATGCCAACGGTTTTACAGATAATCCAACTTATTCGCAAGTTTGCTTAGGAAATACAGGGTATGCTGAAACAGTAAAAGTTGTTTATGATAAAAATGAAGTATCATTATCTTTTTTATTGAAGTTATATTTTATGACTATCGACCCTACAAGTAAAGACAGACAAGGTAATGACATTGGAAATCAATACAGGACGGGAATATATTATTTAAATAATGATGATAAAGTAATTATTGATAAAGAAATTAAAAAATTAGAAGAAAAATATAATAGTTCTATTGTAGTTGAAGTTGAGTTACTTAAGAATTTCTATAAAGCAGAAGATTATCATCAAAATTATCTTGTAAATAACCCCTATGGATATTGTCATATAGATCATAAACTGTTTGATCTTGCGCGAAATGCAAAACCGGTCAAAGTTGAATATATAAAGCCGGACGATAATACATTATGTAATATACTTACAGAAGAGCAGTATGCAGTAACCCAGCAAAGTAAAACAGAAGCTCCTTTCACAAATGAATATTGGGATTGTTTCAGAGTAGGGATTTATGTAGATGTTACCACAGGTGAGCCTTTGTTTATATCAACTGATAAATTTGATTCAGGATGTGGATGGCCTAGCTTTTCAAAACCTATAACCGAATCATTATTAAAAGAAACAACAGATTTCTCCCATGGAATGGTAAGAACTGAAGTACGTTCACGAAATGGAAATGCACATCTTGGACATGTTTTTAATGATGGCCCAAAAGAAACAGGAGGTTTACGATATTGTATTAATAGCGCAGCATTGAAATTTATACCTAAGGAAGATATGGAAAAAGAGGGATATAGAGATTACCTTGTTTTGTTATAATGATGATAAATAAAAAAGCGTCCACTTTTGGTGGACGCATAAAGTAACTAATTTATTAGAAACAGCATCTATAGCATCTGCAGCAACATCTAATACAACAACGGCAGCAGCAGCATCTGGAACCATTACTAGCGGAAAGAACACTATTACAATTGTTAGTATTGGCAGAAGCTACACTATTATTGTTGTTACAATTAGAACTGGCAGAAGCTACGCTATTATTGTTGTTACAATTAGAGCTAGCAGAAGCTACGCTATTATTACAACAGTTTGATCTTACAGATCCAACATTATTATTACAACACATATTATTAAAGACCTCCTTTGGTCATTAATATAATATTAACACTTAATAAATTGTGTTACATAAAATTAGTGAAAGTTAGAATATAAACCTATTGGGCAGTCTTATAATAATGTTATAAACAAACAAAAACATATTGTGGATAAAATTATTTTTATTTCCAAAGTAATTTTACAATATGTTGAAAGATAAGGGTTTTAAAGAATAATAGTTTTCCACAGTAATTATTGGATAAAATTGTATACGATTTTTATCTAGCTGTGGAAAAATACCATGCATGTTAAAAAATACAGAGATTTAAGGTGTTAATATTTTTTAGAGAAATAGTAGTTAAAAATTTTAAATTGAAATAATTAGAATATAAATTATAAATATCTATAATTAGCAAATATGACTTTTTATAGGTATTTTTTTTATTTTAACGATTTTAGCGAAATTTGTATTTATTTGTCTAAATGAAAGTTGACACGAATAAATGAGAGTGCTATAATTACCGCAAATAGAACTAAGTAAAACTAACTAGAATAAATAAAAATAAAATAAAATAATTAAAATCAAACAGTTATGAATAATAGCAAAATTTTTGGGATGAAAAATAAATATTAAGATAAATATACTAATAAATAATTGTTATTAAATTTACTATATAAGGAGAAATTTGATGTATAAAAAACCGGATTTTGAACCTACAAGAAATGAAATGTATGAAATTCTTGAAAATAATATTAAGCCGATTTCAAAAAATGAAGTTATTTCTGCGGCAGAAGCATGTGGAAGAATTTGTGCAGAAGATATTTATTCCATAAATAATCTTCCAAATAAAGTTGTAAGTGCTTTTGACGGCATAGCCGTACGCTTTGAAGATTTTGAAAAAGGAATTCCTGACACATCCTCATGGAAAGAAGGAAAAGAATATTGCTTTGGGAATACAGGAGTGGCTGTTAACGAAGAATTTGATACATTAATAGCAATTGAAGATGTTGAGTTTAATAATGAAGGAAAAATTACTTTTTTTTCTTGTCCTTCAAGAAAAGGCGAAAATATAGGTTCTGTGGGGAGTCAAATGAAAGAAGGGGAACTTCTTGTACATAAAGGAGAAAAGCTTACTCCTTTGTTAATTGGTCTTTTGCTTTCAAGCGGTATTGTAAATATTAAGGTATTATCAAAACCTAAAGTTGCGTTTATCCCAACTGGGGATGAGTTAGTTCCGGCTGGTTATGAGATACCTTTAGGGGAAAATGTTGAGTCTAACAGTATAATGTTAAAAAATTATATTGAAGATAACGGTGGACAAGCAATTATTTATCCTATTATTAAAGATAAATTTGATAAATTGAAAGAAGCTGTATTGTCTGCAATCCAAATTGCTGATTTAGTTTTAATTTGTGCAGGTTCTTCAAAAGGAAGCAAGGATTTTACTATACCGATTTTAGAAAGTATTGGCAAGGTAATAGTCTATGAATTAGGGCATGGACCTGGAAAACATTGCAGTTTTACATATTCAGAAGGAATTCCTGTAATGGGACTGCCTGGTCCGCCTAATGGAGCAGCTCTAGTATCTGAATTATATGTAAAAAATGCATTAAGGTTAATGCAAATGCAGCCTATACAATTACCGAATGTTATAGAGGCAGTACTTACAGAAGATATACATGGATATGATTTTGATTTTATTGGATATATGAATGTAACTTTAAAAGAGGGAAAGTATTATGCAAAGCCTGTTATTATGCAAGGAAAAACAAGGGCTGAATTGTATCATTCTCATAATGCTCGTTTTTATATAAAAAAGAAAGCTGAATATAAAACAGGAGAGATTATTGCGGCAGAAATTCGCTGTGCGAAAGAATATATTAAGGAGGACTATTAATGGAACAGACAAAAAATATAATATTAGAAGAAACAATAGATTTAATTAAGGATAAAATAGGTGAAGAATTAAATGAGATAACTGTGGAAAGAGCAGTTTTTGGTTTGTTCTTTTCTGGTGTGAAACTTTCCACAGGTCATGGAGGTCTTTGTTTTACTCCAGTAAAGGAAATGCCGGAAGCAGTTTGCTGTCCTAGCTCAGCAAAAGCTATGCCTCTATCAGGCAAATTAAAGGGAATTTCAGTTTTGAAATACATTGAAGAAATTCACTCTGATAATCCACTAAAAAGAACTTTGGGAATTGCAGCTTTAAATGCTTTAAGTACATTTTATTGGGAAAGGGAAAAAGAACTTGATTATAAAGTTGTTATAAGGGAAGATGCTTTTGAAAAGGTAGATGTTACAAAGTTTAAAAAGACAGTAGTTATCGGAGCTTTGGTTCCAATGCTAAAAAAGCTTACTAAGGAAAATTCTGATTATAAAGTTTTAGAAATGGATTCAAGGACATTAAAAGGGGACGAGCTAGAACATTATGCACCTGCCACAGATGCATCTATTTATGTTCCTGATGCGGATCTGCTAGTAATAACGGGAGTGACGTTATTAAATAATACTTTGAATGATTTATTAAAAATAGCAAAAAAAGGTGCAGAGATAATAGTTACAGGGCCAACTGCCAGTATGATTCCAGATGCGCTTTTTAAAAGGGGAGTAACAATTGTCGGAGGTATTATTGTAACTAAGTCAGATGAGCTTTTAGATATTATAAGTGAGGGTGGATCAGGGTATCACTTTTTTGAGAAGTATGCTGAAAGAACAATAATTAGAAAGATTTAATGGCAAAATAATTAGTTTTAATTTATTAGGAAACGATCACTGCAAAAAATTAAGGAGGTGCATAATGCTGCTGGTACATGAAAAAAGAGGTGCCATTAAAGTAATATTTTTTTCATTTATTATATTATTATTATTGTTTTTTATTTCTCTTTTTATTGGACGATATACTATTACGGTAAATGATATATATAACGTATTTTATTCAAAACTTTTTAATACTGAATGTCTTGTATCTAATATGGTACAATCAGTTATTTTAAAAGTTCGTATACCTCGAATATTTGCGGCTATTCTAATTGGCGGAGCTTTATCTTCAGCAGGAGCTACATATCAAGGATTGTTTAAAAATCCTATGGTATCTCCTGATATACTTGGTGCATCAGCAGGAGCAGGATTTGGTGCAGCTATAGCTATATTAATATCATTACCTTTTATTTTTATACAGATATTTGCATTCATTTTTGGAATTTTAGGTGTTGGTATTGCGTATTTGATATGCAAAATTGTAAGCAGGGGAAAAGATGCGTTATTGATTTTAATTTTAGCAGGGATGATAGTGTCTACTTTGTTTTCCTCTCTTATTACTTTATCAAAATATATAGCTGATCCCTACAGTAAATTACCAGAGATAACGTATTGGCTTATGGGAGGTTTATCTGCAGTATCTGGAAGCGATGTTCTTTTATTGATAATTCCGTTTATGTGTGGAATTATACCATTATTTTTATTACGTTGGCAGATTAATGCTATGGCATTTGGAGATGAAGAGGCAAAGGCTATGGGACTGAATACTGGAAAATTACGTGCTATATTCATTGTATCGGCTACTTTGCTTACAGCATCATCCGTGGCAGTGAGCGGTATGATTGGATGGATCGGATTGGTTATTCCCCATTTAAGCAGAATGCTTGTTGGACCAAACTATAAATATTTAATGCCGGCTTCTTTTCTTATAGGGGGCAGCTTTCTTTTGATAGTTGATAATCTGGCACGCACATTATTTACAATGGAAATTCCTTTAGGTATTCTCACGTCAATAATAGGAGCTCCGTTTTTTGTATATCTTTTAATAAAGAGAAAGAGGGGATGGGTATGAACTTTGAAGCAAAGGATGTTTGTGCTGGTTATGCTGATGTAGATATCGTACGAGATGTATCTTTTACCTTAAGGAGCGGAGAAGTGCTTTGTTTATTAGGACCAAACGGCGTAGGCAAAACAACATTATTTAAATCTTTATTGGGTTTTTTACCTCTTCATGGAGGAAATATTTCACTTGATGGTAAACCTTTATGTTTTTCAGACTACAAAAGGCAGGCAGCATTAATTGGATATGTTCCTCAAGTACATGAGCCGCCTTTTCCTTTTCAAGTACTGGATGTTGTCGTTATGGGAAGTATTGTTCGTATGAATTATTTTTCCGGGCCATCTCATGGAGAATACAGCAAAGCAGAAGAGATTCTAGAAATGTTAGGTGTTTCTTATCTTTCAAATAAAGTATACACAGAAATTAGCGGTGGGGAAAGACAGATGGTTCTTATAGCAAGAGCTTTAATGCAGGAACCTAAATTTTTAATGATGGATGAGCCAACTTCAAATTTAGATTTTGGAAATCAAATGAGGGTACTGCAACAAGTTCAAATGTTAGCTGAGCAGGGAATGGGTATTATAATGACTTCTCATTTTCCAGATCATGCTTTTTTATGTTGTAATAAGGCAGCAGTAATGTGTAAGGATACATCTTTTAAAGTGGGTTCTGTACAGGATATTGTTACAGAAGATGTATTACATAAAGCTTATGGAATAAGAGTTAAAATTGCTTATGTTGATACTTCTGAAGAAAATTCAGATATGGTTAGAACTTGTGTACCTATAATGCACAAAATTAATTTATCAAGGAAGGAAATTGTTTAGTGAATAAACTTAAAGATGCATATGAATATATAATTCAATTATATCAAAAAGAAGGTTTGACTCCAGGACACCTTGAAAATATTGGATTTTGTGGTAAATGGACAATAGCATTAGGCAGCAATGGTCAAAGTGGTATGGCTTTTAATTTCACAGGAGAGCATAGTGTTTATGGAGAGATTGATCCGTCTCCACTTATAGATTTATATAATTTTGTTGGAAAAAATTTGACTTGCATTGCAGAACATTTATGTGAAAAAAATGATATTTTACATAGATCCTTATATCTTGCAGTATTAAATGCATTGTCAAATCCTTTAAATAATGAAGATAGATTAAGAGAAAAGGGTTTTACTTTTCTTTCATCTAATAAATTAGATTTTGTAAAAGAAGATGATTTTGTAACTGTAATTGGAGCAGGAGGTGTATTAAGTCAACTAAAACAACGATGTAAAAAGGTTCATGTTTGTGATATGCGTTCAAAGAATATTTTAGAAAATCTTTTAATTGGAGAGGAAATTCAAAAAGGACCCAAAGGGGTGATCTTTCATAGTGCGAGTGAGAGTGAACAATTGCTTAAACAGTCAGATGTTGTATTTATGACAGGATGCACTTTAGTTAATCATACTATTTTTGATCTTTTACCTATGATAAAAAATGCTCGAATTATTGGGTTATTTGGACCTAGTGCAATGCTTTTACCTGATTTCCTTAGCAAGTTAGGAGTTAATTATATTATAACTTCTAATATAATTGATTCAAATATGATGCAGGAATATATTTTAAATGAATTTGCTGGCAAAATACCTGAACAATGTATGAAAAATTATACAATCAAAATTTAAAAATTAAGGAGAATATCATGTTCAAAAAAATTATTTCTATTATTTTATCGGTTATGTTAATTTTAAATTTAACATTTGTGCTTAGTGGATGTAATTCTTCAGAAAAAAAATCTGAAACTACACCTGTTGAAAAAGAGTCTATTATTGATGCAGAAGGCAGAGAGGTAACTTTTCCTGAAAATATCAATAAAATTGCAATTACTTGTAATGGAGGAACTACACATGAGGTGGCAATATTTGGTGGAGCAGATATGATTGTTGCTCAACCTTCAATGGAAAAATTTCCACAGCTTCTTAAAATGTATCCACAGTTTAAAGATGTTATTAATGCTGGGTCTTTTGATGATGTTAATATTGAACAGCTTATGGAAACAGAGCCTGATATTGCTTTGGTAGGAATTAGTTCTAAAAAAGGAAATGCTCTTATTGAGAATGTCGGTTTGCCTACATATACAATGCTTATTGGATGGGCTACAATAGAACCATTAAAACAAGAATTTTTAAATATCGGCAAAATGCTTAATAATGAAAAAAAAGCAAAGTCACTAGTAAAACATTGGGATGATACATTAGCTGAATTAGATAATACTTTATCAGAGATTCCTCAAAATGAACGTAAAAAAGTTTATTATACAGGAAAAGTAATAACTAAAGCAAATACTGGTGATTGGGGTCGTTCTTGGATTGAAGGATCAGGTGGTATTTTTGCAGTTCCTAAGGATGTAAATGGTGATATAAGTGTTGAACAGGTTATGGAATGGAATCCTGATGTTATAATAACGCAAGGAGGAAATGGAACAGCAGACTTATTAGGAGATAGCAGAATACAGAATATAAATGCTATCAAGAATAAAGAAGTATATGAATGTCCAATAGGAGGTTTTTGGTGGGATCGTCCGTCTCCTGAGTCTACGTTAGGATTTTTATGGCTTGCAAAAACACTTTACCCTGAATATACTAAAGACATTGATTTAAAGAAGGAAACTAAGGATTTTTATAAAGAATTTTATGAATATGATTTACCTGATGATGAATATGAATCTTTCTTTTTTCAATAAAAGGATTTTATAAAAAAGTTTATTAAAAAAGCTTGTCCTAATAAGACAAGCTTTATGTATTATTTATCTTTAATATTTATAATATCTATAATATTACTATTGCTATCATTATTTTTTTTGTTTTTAAATAATGCACGCTGTTCGGCCATTGTTTCTAAGGTATCACCAAGTTGAGTAATTGACAATGCTATTATAGCAAAATCATCATCATCTGGTATATTCTTTGAAATCATTAAAGCAATAGCAGACACGGCTGCAGATAGCTCATCCGGGTTCTTCATGAAAATCACCTCATATTAATTTATGAGGTGAATAAAAAAATATTAAATAAATAATTTTTTTTTTTATAACATGACACAAATTATCAAGCATGTTTCAATGATTCTTTCCTTACAGCAACGCTGGCTCAATCTTTGGAATCATTATAACATGACACAAATTATCAAGCATGTTTCAATGATTCCTTCATCTCAGCAACGCTGGTTCAATCTTTGGAATCATTATAACATGACACAAATTATCAAGCATGTTTCAATGATTCTTTCCTTACAGCAACGCTGGTTCAATCATTAGAATTATTATAACATATAACAATTTTTTATATTAAAGTGTTATATTTTGAGTAGATTTAATAGTAACTGTTACTTTAATATTTATATTTGCTTCTGAAAAATATTTATCACTATCATATTTACTATCTCTTCCATATCTTGCAAGTGCATATTTAGTTAAATCAAAACAGTCTATACCGTATTCGTTTTGTACTTTTTTTACTTCTTTATTTAAATCTTTTTCCAATTTCTTTTTAAATTTTTTTTCAATTTTTTTTATTTGTTTTTTTGTGAGTTCTTTTTTTTCAAGTGTATTAATTACCAAATCACCAGATACATCAACAAAAATATCATAATTTAATTTATTGTTTTTTCTTGAAACTTGGACAGCAAGCTTATTTTCTCCTTCGAGTTCAAGATAATCTTCCATTTTATCCTTTGAATAAACAGTTAATATACCTGTTCCTTTGGAATTTCTTAAAAGATTAATTAATTTAGCTTCTTTTATTGGTATTATTTTTACTAATTTACTTTTTTTAAATACCGCAACTCCTTTTATTTCAAAAGTATCATTAACTATTTCGATATATGGCAAGTATAGATTTCTTCCTTTTTGATAATACATACATAAAAAATCATTACTCGTATAGTAATTTGAGAAAAAGTATTTTTCATTCAGAAATTTAATCATACTTGACATTTCTTCTGAATTGGAATCTGAACTTGATTTTAATGAAAAGTAATCTTCACATTTATCTTTACATATTGCAATATATGAATTTATATTACTTACTTGATAATTTAATAAATCATAAATTACATCATCAATACCTGATTTGGCTTTTTTTACACTTATGAGATTAATAAGTTCAGAACCATATCTAAAAGGTTCACTATGTTTTGCATTATAATTCTCAATGCTGTTATATATGGTCGTTCCCTTACCAACTAAAAAATCAGAACCTGATTCATCTTTTTTTGAGATATCTGCATATTCTACAACAGTAACTGTTTTCTCACCTTCTAAATCATAACCGAAGCCAGTAACTATAGATGCATTTTCTATAGGCTCCATATCATGACACCCACATAAGAATACAGAGAAGAATACTATGACTATAAAACTTTTAAGAAACTTCATTTTTTACACCTCTAAATTTTATTGAGACTAATATTGTTGTAATTAAAGCCCATAAAAAGGAAAATACAACAAAACAAGGCATAAGAAAACCTATTAGCTCCCTTCTTTTATATTCTGGTATCATAAAATAAATATATATTAAAGCTATAGCAAATAAGACAAAATTAGCTTTTTTATAATCAATTTTAAATAAATTAGATATTATATCACTACATGTATATTGGTATGTTAATATACATTTAAAAACTATAAAACTCCATAAAAACATTACAATGGATAAAAAGTTGGATATTATAGGAACTTCTATAGTTTGTATCAAATATAATAATGGAACTTCAAGTTTTGATGTTAATTCCCAGCCTAAATTATAGATTACCATAAATACATTAATTAAATATATTAAGCTTATTAATAAGACAGCAATAATTCCTGCTTTTTTTGTATTACTTTTATTAGTGATCTTGCTAATAATAAAATAACATATTTCACAACCTGAAAATGCATAAAAAGTATCTGGAGTAGCTTTGATTATATCGAATGAAAATTTTAAAGGACTGACGTTTATAAATGTTCCTCTACCTATTAAAACGAAAGATAATATTAAAAGAGGGAGGGTAATATAAAAATAAAATTCACAAATTCTGCCCACTGTTTTAAGTCCATGTAAAGATGCATAAATAATCAATATTAAAGTTGGTATTATTATATATATGGGATGTAAAAATAAAGTAATTGTTTCCATTAAAACATTAGCATATCCTGAAGTTACACCAGACAATATAGTTAAAAAATAAGAAAAGAATATTAATGTAAAAATATAAGTTAATACCTTACCATAAATTTTATTACTAATAACTAAATAACTGGCATGATTTGTTTTATTATCTATTATAGAAGCTGTAATAACTATAAATATAGGATAGGAAGTACTGATAATTACACTTATCCAACCATTTTGTTGAGCTGCATTGCAAAGGTCAGCTGGCAATGATAAAATTCCTACACCTATCAAACTTGCACATATTATAAAAAAATATTGATTTTGAGTTATTTTATTTGACTCCATATTTTTTACTTATTACCTTTCTTTTTTCTAAACGTTGCAGGAACTCTGGCAAGATATTTCAATGGATATCTAATTATGCTGTCTTTTAAGTCTTTCTGGCGCATTGGTGCAAAAGGAGAAAGATAAGGTACACCTAAGCTTTCTAAATTCATTAGATGAACGACTATTGAAAATAGTGCTACGATGATACCAAAGAAACCAAGGAATTGAGCCATGATTAAAATATAAAATCTTAAGAATCTAATTGACAGACTCATTTCATAATTTGGAATTACAAAAGTTGCAATTACAGTTATAGTTACAACTATCAAAGTTGTGGGACTTACCATACCAGCCTGAATGGCGGCTTGTCCAAGTATAATACCACCTACGATACCTAATGTTTGACCTATAATTGAAGGAAGACGTAATCCTCCTTCTCTCAAAAACTCTATAATAATTTCCATTAATAATATTTCCAAAAAAGGCGGAAGAGGAATATCTTTTCTAGATATAATTATGATTTTAATTAAATTAATAGGTACCAGTTCGGCATTATATTGCAAAAGGACTAAATATATAGGGGATATTGTCAAAATTAAAATTAAAGATAAAATTCTTATAAATCTATCAAAGTTAGCTAATAAGAGTCTATTGGAATAATCTTCGTATGCTTGAAAAAATTCCAGAAAAACTACAGGAAGTATGATAGCATAAGCGCATCCGTTTATTAATATTGCGGCTTTACCTTGAAGTAAATCAGAAACCACCGTATCTGGCTTTTCTGTTGTTTTAGTTTGCGGAAATACGCTGAAATTGCTTTTATCTATAAATTGTGATAAATAACCGGTGCCCGGCAGATATGAAGTTTTTATATTGTTTAATTTACTCCTTATCTTATTTAAAACTTTTAGATCTATAAGATCTTCCATATAAATAAGAGCGGCTTGTGAGTTGTTCTTATTGCCAAGTATATAATTTTCTATTTTAAGATTATCATTTTTAAGTTTTTCCTGTATTAGACCAATATTAATTTCAATGAAATCAACAAATGTACTTTTTTCTCCTCTTATGGATTCTTCTATTTTAGCTTCTGAAACGCTTTTAAAATTACTTTTAGAAGTATTACAAATTATTGCTTTATCTTCATTTTCTATTAATACAACTGATTTGCCACACTTTAAATTTTTGGATATGTTTTTTATATCAGATGAAATTTCAATATCATCGATAGATATATATTTTTGAGAAATATAATCCATTTTAGAAGATAAGGTATTAATATCATAATCAATTTTAAATAAAAGAGGATATATTATACGGTCTTCAATATCTTCCTTATTAGTAATCCCATTTATATAAAGTACATTGCATTTTATATTATCCTTTAAAATTAAATCTCTAATTTTAAAATTGAAATTAGAGGGTGTATTTGCAGAAATTAAATTTATATTTTTATTTAAATTTTTAGTTAAAACTAATGTATCCATATTATCCTCTTTCGAATATATTGAGTAAATTTAAACTTTATATTTCTAATACAGTTAGTTTTACTTTTAAGTTATAATTTATACACTTTTATATAATAATTTCTAGTGTATACATTATTTTTTTCTTTGATTATTGTTTACTTTCAATTGGTAAATTTTCATAAGTTTTAGCTATATTGCTCCAAGTAATAGGTCCAACTAATCCAGTTCCTTCTGCTCCTTCAAAATTCTTTTCAAAGGCCTTTACAGCATTTTCTGTTTGTTCATCAAATACCCCTGTAATTTCTAAACTAGGTATATTCGGATAATATTCTGAAATTTTTTTAAGATAAGTTTGTAAAGTTCGTACATTTTGATCTGCCATATCTCGCGACAGCATATAACCAGGATAAGGAGAAGCGCTTTCTAAACATCCTTCAGGTATTTTATTGTAGATTGCTTTATATGTTTTATCAAGTAATCCCCATGTTTCCACACCTACTATTCCATCTTCAGGAAGACCGAATTTCTTTTTAATTGCTAATATTGCCTTAGTTGTATCTGGCCCAAAGTAGCCATCTATTTCTACTAGAGGGATATCTGAATAATAACATCCAAGTGCACGTACATAATATTGTAACAATTTAATCCAAATTCCAGAATCTCCTTCTTTCCAAGCAATTTCAAAAGGACTTTCTAATTCTTCAGGTCTTATACCTTCTGAAATAAGTTCCCCTAATCCTTTCACACCATTATAAATATATTTTATTTTATACCATGTTGCATTTCCTACAATTCCATCAACAGTTAAGTTAAATACTTTTTGGAATTCTTTAACTGCTGCTTCTGTACTACCTCCGAATATACCCTTTTCATCTGTTATTTTCGGTATAGAGGGATAATTTTGACTAATTCTGGCTAATTCATTTTGTATAGTGCTTACATTTTGTCCAAAACTGCCTACGGTTAGTGGGTAAAGTGGGTAAGATTCAAAATTGGCTTTGACAGGTACGTTAGTAATAATGTTAATATCATCACCATAATATGTTTGTAAAATTTTATATGGGGTATATCCTTTTTCTGCAAGTGATACTGTTCCCCATTGGGATAAGCCTTCACATTTTGTAGTGGTTCCGTTGCAATATGGGGTAAATGCAGGCTCTATATTGCCTTGCTTTACAATATAAGTATTAAAAATTTCATCTGCAGCATTAGATATATTGGCAAAGATATCTCTGTTTGGAACAAAAGATTGATCATATCGTGTTGAATTTGTAATATCAAAATCATATCCACGACTACGGTACCATTCAGTGAACATTCTATTTAATGTAAATGATACTTGTGCATAAATATTTGCTCTGATTGCGCTTTCAGGCCATGTAGGGAAAATTTCACTTGATGCTACATTTTTAATGTAATCAGGGAAAGGCAAAGTAATATTTTCTGCTGGTTCATCAGGAGGGCCAAGGTGAACTGTTACCATTTCAGGAATAAAAGGCTCATTGTAATTGCCTATAACATCAGATTTTGAAATAATTTTATGAGTTACAAACATATTATTCTTCACCTCACTTTTAATATTCAGTCTGTAAAGAATTTATATAAGAATTGTATGAATGGGATCTATAATTATTATTACTATTTGAAATAAACGATTTTTTAGAAATTCTTTTTTTAGAATAAAACATTAAATTAACTCCTTTATATATGTAATTATTAATTAAATGGTATAACCGTTTTAACTAGGATGTACAAGTACCATAAAATTAATCTAATTATAATTTATTTACTATACAATAACTTATATTATTATATTAAAATCTTAAAGATGTGTGTATTAAATGAGCATGTATAAATTAAATATATCTGTTGATAAAAATAAAAAAATTTTATTTTATTCATTTAGAACCATTGATAAATAAAGGTTTCGGCCAATATAACTTGTCCACAGGCAAGCTTGGATAATATTGTATACAATTATAAAAAATATGTGGAAAAATGTCCGGAATATTAAAATCATGGGAATTGAAGCTTGTTGAAAATTATTTTAAAAAAGATTAAAAGGAAAAGATACTGTGTTATAATGATTCCAATGATTGAAAACAGCGTTGCTGAGAGGAAGGAATCATTGAAACATGCTTGGCAGTTTGTGTCATGTTATAATGAATCCAATGATTGAAAACAGCGTTGCTGAGAAAGGTTAAAGAGGAGACATTGGATTCATGTCTGCAATGCCGTAAGTGCTTTAGGGGGTAAAAATTGGTTACGATATTTAACAGGAAAGAATTAGTTAAGACTTTTTCTATGAGAAAGCAAGGGGAAATAAGAGATATCCTAAAAGTAAATAAATTACAATATTATCTTAAAGTTTTTAATTCCATTAGCGGAAAAGGGCATAGAGGAAATTTTGGCATAAATATGGAGTATTCTTATGAATATACTTTTTATGTAAAGAAAAAAGATTATGATGAAGCATTAAGATTAATAAATTAGAAATTATATTGCAGAAAAGGCTATAAATCTGTTAATGCGATTTGAAAAATTGTACAACATTAATATTTATCATATGGAGGGATTACCAATGAAAAGAAAAATTATCAGTATACTTTTATCTATAAGTTTGTTTGCTGTATTGATACCTAATACAGCAATGGCCCAAAGCAGCAGCTACAATGATATTCCGCAGGGAAACTGGTCGGTAAGTGTTATTAATAAAGCCAGAGATTACGATTTGATGCAGGGAGTCAGTGATGGAGTCTTTGGATTTGGAAATACAATTACAAAAGCAGAATTTATAACTGTATTAGACAGAATGTTTGGATGGGAACTTATTACTCCTGAAACTGCTTCTTTTTTAGATGTTACAAATGACCAGTGGTACTATACATATATAGAGACCGCCTTAAAAAATAATGTAATTGAAAAAACTCAAAACTTTGATCCTAATGATCAGATTACCCGTGAAGAAATGGCAGTTATGCTTGTAAGAGGGCTAGGGTATAGCACTTTAGCACAATCCACATCTTCAATAGGCAATTCCTTTAATGATGTGGTTGATAATGTGGGCTATATAACTATTGCCAGTGATATAGGTATGACTAAAGGAACAAGTGCAACCACATTTTCTCCAAAGCAGACAGCAAAACGGGAAGAAGCTGCTGCTATGTTAGTACGAGTATATGAAAAATACATAAGCAAAATAGATTGGGTACATGGTTTTTATGCATTATCTTCTTACTCTCAAAGGGAGCTTACAAAAAATATGGATGGTGTATCTGTGGGTTGGAGCCGAATGAGTTTAAATAATGATAAAGAAGTCTATTTAAATACAACTTCAGAAAATAATAATGAATGGAAAATTCCTTTATCTTATGAGGATATAATTTCATATTTTAAAGGAAATTCCACTAAAACAAATTTGAGTATATATATGGATACTTCAAATGTTTCTTTATCAGATGGAAGTAAAGCTGATTTGTGTAAAACTATTTTACTTGACAGTGCAAAAAGAACACAAGCTGTGAATTCCATTGTAAATGAACTGACGACAAATTACAGTACAATAGGTTATAATCCTTACAGCGGTGTTACCATTGACTTTGAAGGTATGAAGGGAAGTGAGCTTAAGGAGGGATTTAATGCATTTTTAACGGAACTATCATCAGCATTAAAGCCATTGGGCAAAACTATATACGTTACAGTTCCCCCTGCTACTTCAGATGGAATTTATTATGATGCATACGATTATCATACAATAGGAAACATTGCAGATAAAGTTATCTTAATGGCACATGATTATAATGAAACTACCATGCCTGAAAATCTTTTGGGTTCTGAGTATTATAAAAATACACCTGTTACTCCTTTTGCCAGTGTTTATTATGCTCTTAAAGCAATTACAGATGAAAATACAGGTGTTGAAGATAAAAGTAAAATCAGTCTTGCTATAAGTTTTGACAGTGTTGGCTGGAATATTGAAAATTCAAAGCTTATAAGTACCCAGTCGGTAAACCCAATACCATCTACTATTTATACAAGACTCAAGGGTGGTGCAAAGATGGGATATTCTGATGTTTATCGTAATCCGTATATAGATTATACAACAGAAGAAGGTAAAGAGATATTCTTGTGGTATGAGGACGAACGCAGTGTAGGGGATAAATTACAGCTTGCAAAGTTATTTGGTATTAATGGAGTATCACTTTGGAGAATAGGAAATATTCCAAATTACTCTGATGGCGGATTATATTATAATGTATTTGAAAGTATTTATTAAAAAAATTTGAGAGTAAATTTTACTCTCAATTTTTTTATAGAGAAAGTACATTAATAATTAGTAGTATTCATAATACTACTCTCTCAATATGTCAAATACAATTTCTTTTTCCTTACTATTTTATTATGTAACATACTTTATATTAATTGATATTAGATTTATGCACTTAAAATTCATATATCTCTTTTAGGCGAACGATTTAAATAAAATAAAAAAAATCGTTCTTGTTTTCTATATAAATTTGTATATTTTTTTTAGAAAATATGTTAGTATATCATCATAAAATATTTATGTCATGTTATTTAAAAATGGACATGATTCAAATGATTCCAATATCTATGTAATTCTGCATTAATTGATGGAATCATAATATTACAATATTTTAATCCAATATAAAATTCGTCAAGATACAAACTGCAGGACGGGAAACCTGGTTCGCCAGTAATGGCCGGGGTATCTAAAAAATTATTTATTGGAGGTTTTTTTATGCAAAAAAACAAAAACAACTTAATTAAACTTATCAGAGCCGGCAGAGGGATTACTCCAGCACACACTGTCGTACTTCATGGCAATTTAGTAAATGTTATGTCAAGTGAGATTTATAAAGCAGATGTAGCAATTTATGAAGATACGATTGTAGCAATTGGAGATGTGAGTGATTACATAGGCCCTGACACTGAGACCATCGATGCGTCGGGAAAGTATTTGGTACCTGGACTTATTGATGGTCATATTCATAGTGAGTGCAGTAAGCTTAGTATAACAAGCTTTGCCAAAGCAGTGGTGCCTTGCGGAACAACTAGTATCATCTCAGGTTTGGATGAGTATATTTCTGTTTCCGGGTTGGAAGGATTAAGGGAAGTTTTTCAAGAGGTGAAAGCAAGCCCATTAAAAGTATTTTGGGGGGCACCTTATAAAACACCTTATACTTTTCCGGAATCTACTGTTGCTTTTAATTTCACACACGATGTTCACAAAGATGTTCAAAAGTGGACAGAATGTTTTGGAGTTTGGGAAACGGTACGAGAATACGTACAGGAGGAAGACGAAGATACATTAGGTGCAATAGAAGAAGCATTTAAAAATCGTCTTCCTGTTTTTGGATGTGCTCCTATGGCACGAGGCAAAGATCTTAATGGTTATCTTTGTGCAGGTGTTAGGCTGGATCACGAAAGCTATGATCATGAAGAGGTTGTAGAAAAAATGCGTAATGGTATGCATATGGTAATAAGAGAGTCATCTGTTACTCATTTCCTAAAAGAGAATATTAGGGCTGTTACAGAGGTAAACCCTGCTTTTGCACGTCGCATAAGTTTTTGTACAGATGACGTTACAGCAACGGATGTATTGGAAAAAGGTCACGTTGATAATCTTGTACGCCTTGCCATAGCAGCAGGGGTAAAACCAATGACAGCAATTCAAATGGCCACTATCAACAGTGCTGAAGCTTATAGAATCGATCATTTGGTGGGATCTATTTCACCGGGAAGAATAGCTGATATTATATTGGTTGACAGCCCTGAAAATTTCTATGTAGAAGGTGTTATTACAAACGGAAAATTAGTAGCTGAAAATAGTAAATTAAATTATGATCTTAGAGCGCCGAAAAGAAGCAGTATACTTAGTAGTGCATTAAAGTGCTCAAAAACCACAAAAGAAGATTTTGAATATAGAGTAAATATAGAAAATGGACAAGCTAAGGTACTTTCCATGAATGTTAAGGGACCTTTTGTTCGTAAAAGAAGAGATGTTATTGTTAATGTAAAGGATTATATTGTAAAGCCAGATACAGAGCAAGATGTTCTTATGGTTTCTGTTCTTGAACGTTTCGGACGTAATGGAAATAAATCTTTGGCATTTTGTTCAGGCTGGAATTTAAAAAAAGGTGCAATGGCTTCATCAGCAGCACCTGATGACAACAATATTATAGTTATGGGTGCAGATGCTGAGGATATGTCTGTAGCAGTAAATCACCTTATAGAAAACGGAGGAGGTCAGGTTGTTGTTTCCCATGGTGAAATTATGGAATTTCTACCATTACCTGTTGGGGGTATAGCCAGTGATTTAGAACCGGAAGAAATAGCTTATCGTGAGACATTACTTACAAAAGCAGCAAATAAGCTAGGCTGTAATTTGCCTGAGCCTCTTATGTATATGTTTTTCTTGCCTATTACAGCTATTCCCGACTATGCCATAACAGATGTGGGACCGGTTGATTGTATAGAATTAACCACATTTAATCCAATTCTTGAGTTAATAAAAGATAAATAGAGTAAGGAGCTTTAGAAAATGGAGAAGAAACAACTTAAAAAGTTAATAGATATAGCAGCAGGAAGAATTCCTGCAGATATGGTGATAAAAAACTGCAAAGTAGTAGATGTATATAGTGGAAACATTATTGAAGGTGATATTGCAATGTGTGAAGGTCTTATTGCAGGTGTTGGAAAGTATGAAGGCTTAAAAGAAACTGATGCAGAAGGGCAATATGCCGCACCCGGTTTTATTGATAGTCATATTCATGTTGAATCTTCATATGTCAGCCCGGAAGAACTTGGCAGATTAATTGTTCCCCATGGAACTACTACAATCATTGCAGATCCTCATGAAATTACAAATGTATGTGGACTTGGCGGACTAAATTATATGATAGAAGCATCAAAGAAAATTGCTTTGGATATAAAATGGATGCTACCTTCTTGTGTACCTGCAACACCTTTTGAGCATGCAGGAGCAATTATTAATGCAGAAGATATGGAAGAGCCAATTAAAAATGATAACATTTTGGGCTTAGGAGAGTTTATGAATTTTCCAGGTGTAATAGGTGCAGATGAAGGTGTTTTAGATAAGATTCTTGTATCAAAAAGACAAGGTAAGCCTATTGATGGGCATAGCCCTGGAATATCCGGAAATGCTCTCAATGCTTATGCATCAGCGAGAATTCATACAGATCATGAATGTTCTACTGTAGATGAAATGAATGACAGGATCGCAAGGGGAATGTATGTATTACTTCGTCAAGGTTCAGCTTGTCATAATCTTAAGGTGCTGATTAAAGGAATTACGCCTTTTAACAGTAGACGCTGCCTATTTTGTGCAGATGATTGTCAGCCAAAGACAATTTTAAGTATGGGTCATATTGATAATCATTTGCGTATATGTGTTGAAGAAGGCATTAATCCTATTACTGCAATTCAAATGGCAAGCCTTAATGCGGCTGAATGTTTTGGATTAGATGATAGAGGTGCTATTGCGCCCGGATTAAGGGCAGATATAGCTCTTTTTGACAATCTTAAGGATTTTAATGTTCAGAGAGTATTCATTGAAGGTAAGGAAGCAGCATCACAAGGATGTTATAAAATACCTGTTAAACGTCATGATATTTCAAAAACAAAAGGCAGCTTTCATGTGAAAGACTTTTCCAAAGAAAAGCTAAAATTAAATATTAAATCGGATAAGGCAAACGTAATTAATATCTTACCAGGCGGTGTTGTTACAAGTAAAGAAACGGAAGAAATTTCTCGTGATGAAAATGGGGATTTCGTATATACTCCGAGTGCAGATATAGTTAAAGTTGCAGTGGTGGAGCGTCACCAAAATACAGGAAATGTGGCTGTAGCTTTATTAAAAGGATATGGTATTAAAGAAGGTGCGGTTGCACTTTCTATTGCTCATGATTCTCATAATATAATAGTAGTTGGAGTAAATGATGAAGATATGGCTTTTGGCGTTGAGGAGCTTATAAAACAAGATGGAGGAATTGTTCTTGTAAAAGATAGAAAAATTATTGCAAGTATGCCTTTACCAATTGCAGGTCTTATGAGTGACCAAAGTGGAGAATGGGTTGATGAAAAGTTAACTCATATACATGAGGCAGCACATGATATTCTTAAAATTAATGAAGATGTTGAGCCTGTTATGACTCTTTGTTTCATGTCTTTAGCAGTTATTCCTGAGATAAAACTTACAGATATGGGATTGTTCGATGTTACAAAATTTGAATTTATAAATATAGAAGCATAATAACTTTTTAAATATTATAGGAGATACATTTATGTCAAAAAATCAAAATAGACTAACTTTTTTCAATAGGGGAGATATTGGTGGATTAACTTATATTCTTACAAATAATATAGTTAATTATATTATTGTTATAGCTACACTATCAGGTGTACTTGGGTGGCCCGATGAGCTTGTTTACGGCAGAGTAATACCGGGAATGTCAATAGGACTTTTAGCAGGCGGTTTATATTATGCATCTATGGCGTACAGATTATCAAAAAAAGAAGGAAGAACAGATGTGACTGCATTGCCTTCAGGAGTATCTACTCCGGCTATGTTCGTTATTTTATACGGAGTTATAATGCCTTTGCATTATTCACTCAATGATCCTGAACTTGCATGGTCAGCAGCTGTGGCAGCTTGTTTTATAGGAGGAATGATTGAGTTTTGCGGAGGATTCATTGGACCGTGGCTTAAAAGGAGAATTCCACGTGCTGCACTTCTTGGAACGGTAGCAGGTATTGGTTTTATATGGATGGCTACACAAGGTGTCTTTGATTTATTTGGAGATCCCATTGTAGGTTTACCTGTTTTATTAGTTGGAATGGTGGGAGTTTTTGGAGGATATTTGTTTCCTAAGAAAATTCCACCTTTTGCAGTTGCTATAGTAGGTGGAATTATTTATGCTTTAGCTATTGGACGTACTCATGTTGATTTTTCAGGAATAGGGTTCTATACGCCAAATCCTGTAAATTCAATTGAAGCTCTAATTAACGGTTTTGCTGTAGTAGTTCCGTATTTGACAATTATAATTCCCATTGAAATTTATAATTTTATTGAGACAATGGATAATGTGGAAGCAGCAAATGCAGCAGGGGATAATTATAGTGTAAGAGAGGCACAGTTTGCAGATGGAATATCTACCATGATATCAGCTTGTTTTGGGGGCGTAGTACCAAATACTGTTTGGCTTGGTCATGCAGGCCTTAAAAAATCAGGTGCAAGTATGGGATTTTCATGGTTAGGAGGTATACTACTTGCGCTTGCAGGTGTTTTTGGACTATTTACTTTCTTTAGTGCATTGGTTCCGCCTGCGATTGCAGCGATTACGTATTTATGGTGTTCTATTATTATGTTATCTCAGGCATTCCGTGCTTGTGATAAAAAGCATTATGCAGGAATAGGAATTGCCATGGTGCCGCCTATTGCAGACTTTTTATTTACTCAAGTAACTGGTGCAGTGGGTCTTTCAAATATTTGGACAGAGACACTTCCTTCAGGTCTAGTTGGCTATGGTGGAGAAGTAACACAGAGTCTTCTTGATTCTGGGGTAATGTGGAATGGTGTTCCTGCAGTAAAATCAGGAGCTATTATTATTGGTATAATTCTTGGAACTTTGACAGTATTTATTATTGACAGACGTTTGGACAAGGCAGGAATTACTGCATTGGCAGGAGCAGTTCTTTCATTGTTTGGTTTTATACATAGTGCGGCATTAGGTGTATTCCCTAAATCTCCGTTTATGATAGGATATCTAATTATGGCAGTTCTTTGCTTTATTCTTCATACAGGTCGTAATAAATGGTTTGATGCACAAGATGATTTTGATTATGTATAAACTATCTTATTGATAATAATAAATAATAAATATATAAAATCATTTTAATATAAAAGATATATTATTTATCGGATAAATAATTAAAACCAGCTAAATTAAAGTATAAACTGAGAGTAAGGAAAGGAAAATCTTACTCTCAGTTTTATTTCATAAAGAGATTTTAACTTACTTTACAATTTTAAAAAAATATTATTATTTCAATTGATTTAGTTTATAAAATGCTAGATACGGTTAACTTTTGAGAACTATTTATACTATGTTTTTTTAAAAAAGGGTTTTTATTTTTGTAATTATAGTTTATAGTTATTAAATATAATAAAAAATATGTAGGAGGGGTTTTATGAAAATATCACTAAGAGATAAATTTCCTAATTTACAAGTGGAAACAACGAAAGGTACTATAAATTTACCAGATGATTATAAGGGAAAATGGTTTGTTTTATTCAGTCATCCGGCAGATTTTACTCCAGTATGCACGACTGAATTTGTTTCATTTCAAAAGAAAAAGAAACAGTTCAATGAATTAGGTGTAGAACTAATTGGTTTAAGTGTTGATAGTTTAGAATCTCATTATAGATGGATCGAATGGATTAAAGAAAAAATACATGTTGAAGTAGACTTCCCTGTAATAGACGATGAAAACAGAAAAGTTTCTGAAACTCTGGGATTGATTCATCCAAATGAAGATGATACAGCTACAGTAAGAGCAGTATTGATAGTCGATCATAACGGAAAAGTTAGAACAATTCTTGAGTATCCTAAAGAAATAGGCAGAAATATGAATGAAATCCTAAGAACAGTAAAAGCTTTAAAACAGGCATCAATTAAAAAAGTTTTTGCTCCGGCAAATTGGCCTTGCAATGAAATTATAGGGGATAAAGTTTTATTTCATAGGGAAAAAGAAGATGATCCGGCATTAGATGACGAGAGAGGAATATATAGCTTGTCAGATTGGTTTGTTTATAAAAATTTAGATGAATAAAAAATATGAAATATTGTATAAATATAAATAAGAGGAATTTACCTGTCAATAATAAAGGCAGGTAAATTTTTTTGTTATGAATGTTAAATAGATCAGGGAAATATGTAAGACTAAAATTAAAAATATTACCAAATTATGTTTATTTAAAAAGTAATACGCTATTACATATAAAATAAATTAATACTTTTTATTTTTAAAATTACAAAAAATTTTAACATTTTATAAAAAATAAGTTAATTAGGTATTTGAGTATATTAATTATTTTAAAACTAATAATAATTTTGTACTTTAATTTAAAATATTTTAGGAGGAATAAAAAATGAACACAAATATGATGAATGCTATGAGTAATATGAATTCAAACATGAGTTCAAATATGAATTCAAGTCAGGGTATGAATGCAAAACAGCATGTACAAAATGTGCAAAGTCAGCTTCAGAGTGCTCAAAATTGTTTGAATCAGGCAATGAGTTCTGTTGAAAAACAGCAGAATAGGCAAAATATCCAAAATACTTTAAATCAGGTAAATAGTGCATTAGATTCTACAAATCAGACACTTTCTAGTTATGTAGAATAGTTAAAAAATTATTAATAATTTTTTAGGAGTTATAAATTAAATTTTTATAACTCCTTTTTTTAATGTTACTTATTTAATTTCAGTTCCGATTTTTTTGTACTTATATCTATAGAAAGATCTGATCAATGTATAATTTAAAAACAATGTGGATAAGTCTGTAAATCTTAATAATTTGGGAATAAGAGATTGTTGAAAAATAATTACAGTTATAGTAGAGTAATATAACGATTATAGAAATAATTTTAATAGAAGATTTAAGAATGGATGTGACAAATAAAATGAATTATATAACTCATTGTATTGGAGGAATAGGTGCTGGTCTTTTAACAATAAATTTTATTGGTAATGTGGATGACTTCGGCAAAGTCGCAATCATGGCAGGAGCAGTAATAGGTTCAATTTTTCCTGATATTGATCATAAAAAAAGTTTTATAGGAAGAAAAGTGCCTATTATTTCTAATATAATTTCAACTGCATTTAAACATAGAGGGTTTTTACATACACCTATTTTTATTATATTTTTATGGTTAATCATACCCTCTGCTATTTCATTATTATTTAAAGGAGGCAGTCAACATTTTGCTTTATTGTTTATTAAAGGAGTGATTACAGGAATTTTATCTCATATAATTTTAGATACATTTAATAAGAGAGGTATTTTATGGTTGTGGCCAATCTCAAATAAGAGATTTAGAATATTATCTATTAAAACTGACAGTTTTGTGGAAAAATTATTTACAATCGGATTAATTGTTGCAATCTGTTTTCTATATAAGTTCTAATCTTCTGGTAATGATTACGTCATTGAAATAACGTTGTTTTAATCATAGAAATCATTATGAGTCACTAAATAACAGAATAAATTCTTATTTTGATAACAGCATAATTGAATAAATTGTTATGCAATTAGAAAAACTAAGTAAAATAAACAAAATAAGGAGGATATATTAATGGAGAATTCCATGTTCTGTTATCAGTGTGAACAAACATTAGGTGCAAAGGGCTGTGTTAAAACAGGTGTATGCGGTAAAAATTCAACGGTTGCCAATTTACAGGATATATTAATTCATGAATTAAAAGGAATTGGATATTTTGGTCAAAAAAACTTAGAAAAAGGATTAAAAATCAGAAGTGAAATAAATAAATTCGTTGTAGATAGCATGTTTTCAACATTGACTAATGTTAATTTTGATCCTGAAAGGTTTGTACAGTATATAAAAAAAGCTGAAATAATAAAAGAAGAATTAAAAAATGCTGTTAGAGAAATTGAAAATATACCTAATACAGCAAACTATAGAGCACCAGAAACTATGGAAGAAATGGTTGAAGATGCTAAAAATATAGGTATAATGTCTGATGAAAATTTAGATATGGATATACGATCTTTAAGAGAACTTTTGATATATGCATTTAAAGGAATGTCGGCTTATGCTCACCATGCTTATATATTAGGTAAGTTTGATGATGAGGTAAACAATTTCTTTTATAAAGGTTTATCTGCTACAATTGATGACAGCTTGACGATTGAAGATTTATTTAATATTAATATGGAACTTGGAAAGACAAATCTTAAATGTATGGAAGTGTTAGATTCTGCTGTTACCAGTACTTTTGGTAATCCTGAGCCAACAGAAGTATTGATCACAAATAAAAAAGGTCCATTTATTATAATATCGGGACATGATTTAAAAGATTTAAATGAATTGTTAGAACAAACAAAAGATAAGGGTATAAATATTTATACTCATTGTGAAATGCTTCCTGCAAATGCATACCCAAAACTTAAAAAATATAAGCATTTAGTTGGAAATTACGGAGGTGCATGGCAGAAACAACAGGAAGAATTTGATGGAATTCCGGGTTGCATATTGATGACTACTAACTGTATTCAAAAACCAAGAGACAGCTATAAAGATAGGTTATTTACAACAAGCATAGTAGGTATGCCTGAATGTCCACATATTGAAGAAGTTAATGGGAAAAAAGATTTTACACCTATTATTGAAAAAGCTTTAGAATTAGGCGGATGGCCTGAAGATGAACAGGAAAAGAGAATTACCATTGGATTTGCACATAATGCAATTTTAAGCCATGCAAATGAAATCGTTGAGGCAGTTAAGGAAGGCAAAATTAAGCATTTCTTTTTAATTGGAGGTTGTGACGGAGCAAGACCGGGAAGAAATTATTATACAGAATTTGCAGAAAAAACTCCAAAAGATACTATTATACTAACTCTAGCATGCGGTAAATTCCGTTTTAATAAATTAGACTTAGGTACAATAGCAGGCTTTCCAAGAGTGCTTGATTGTGGTCAATGTAGTGATTCTTATTCCGCTGTTAAGGTAGCTATTGCGCTATCAGAAGCATTTAATTGCGGTGTAAATGATTTACCTCTTTCATTGGTGCTTTCTTGGTATGAACAAAAGGCTGTTGGAATACTCCTCAGCTTATTGTCTTTAGGAATCAAAGACATTCGTTTAGGTCCAACATTACCGGCATTTATTACTCCAAACATCTTACAAGTTTTAGTAGATAAATTTGATTTAAAACCTATTTCTACACCAGAGCAAGATTTAAAGGATATTTTAGGTTAACAGTAAATAAAAGTGGAAGTGTAAGACAACAATTAATAATTCTAAAGTAACCTAAGGTTCTTTAAAACCTTTATGATAATGCAGGAGCAAACACTACGGATAAATTGAGCATCTTATTAATTTAAAAAAAATAAAATTAACAAAAAAACTTAAAAAATTAAAATATCCTAATATAATTTTACATTAGGATATTTTAATTTTTTAAAGAGTGTTTATAATAATAAAAATTTATAATTACATATATTATAAATTGAAAAAAATAATAGTAAAATTTACTATTATATGATAAAATTAATGTCTAAATTTGTCGAAAATTATCGAAAAATAACAAAATAAATAAGAGGCAATATTGTGGATAAAAATGTATTTATAAATGAAAATGAAAATATTAAAAGGATTTTAGATATAGGTATTGCTTTGACTGCAGAAAAAGATTATAACAGATTACTAGAAAAAATATTAACAGAAGCAAGGAATATTACAAATGCAGATGGTGGTACTTTATATATATTAGATAATAATAAATTATATTATAAAATAATGCAGACTAAATCAATGAATATACATAAAGGGGGAGACGGAGAAAAAATCGATTTTCCTCCTGTAGAAATGGTCCTTAGTAATATATCTTCATATTGTGTTATAACAAAACAGTGTATTAATATACCGGATGTTTATAATTCAGAACTATTTGATTTTTCAGGACCTAAAAAATTTGATAAAGCTATGGGTTATGTTACGAAATCTATCCTAGTTGTTCCTTTAATAAATAGAGATGATAAAGTTATTGGAGTTTTGCAATTAATCAATTCATTAGATAAAAATAGTAGGCCCATTCCTTTTGACAATAATATTGAAAATATTGTTAAATCATTAGCTTCTCAAGCTGGAATAGCAATTGAAAATATGCGGTATATTGAAGAGATAAAACAATTCTTTGAATCATTTGTTGAAGTAATGGCAGCGGCAATTGATGAAAGGTCTCCTTATAATGTCAATCATTCGAAACATATAGCGTATTTGATAGAACAATTTGCAAAGCACATAAATTTTGTAGATGAAGGTATATATAAAGAAACCTATTTTGATGAAAATAAAATAAATGAAATGGTTGCGGCTGCATGGTTGCATGATATAGGAAAGATTGCCGTACCCATTAAAGTTTTAGACAAGCCCACAAGATTAGGTGATGAAATTCATAATCTTATGCTTAGATTGGAATTAATCGAAACAAAGCTTAAATTAAATTATCTTGAAAGCTTAAATAGCTTAACATTAAATAATTATTTTAAAAATGAGCTGAAAAATAAATTAGATTATGACAGAAGATATTTAATTGAGGCAAAAGATTTTATATTAGAAATAAATGGTCCATCAACTTTTGTTGATAAGCATAAGCTTAATAAATTAAATGAACTTAAAAATAAAAAATTCAAAGGAATTAAAGAAGAAATTATAACTGAAAAAGAATTAGAAAACCTTAGTATATCCAAAGGAACTTTAACAGAGAAAGAACGAAATCTAATAAAAAACCATGTTCGTGCCACAGAAAGAATTTTATCTAAAATGAATTTTCCCGATTATTTAAAAAATGTTCCTGATTGGGCAGTTAAGCATCATGAGTTTTTAGATGGAAGTGGTTATTGTAATGGATATGAAGAGAAAGATCTATCTATTGAGGTCAGGATGTTAACTATTTTAGATATATATGATGCACTTACTGCTAAAGACAGACCTTATAAATCAAGTATGAATAAAGAAAAAGCTTTTGAAATACTCAACACTATGGTTTATGAAGGTAAACTTGATAAAGAACTTGTTAAACTATTTATAGAAAGTGGTATTTGGGAATGATTTGAGGAATATGAAAAGGAGCATACTGATGAAAAGCAAAAAATCAATTTATGTTGTAATGGCAGTTATAACTTTCATTATATTTTCTTTTTTTATGGATTATTTTATAGTTTTTCAAAATATGATCTATGATAATATTTACGAATCTAAAGAAGAGATTTCAGATGATATTATTATTGTAGGTATTGATAATATGAGCTATGAGAAACTTGGCAGATGGCCATATTCTAGAGATGTTCAAAGTGAAATTTTTGAGAAAATACTAAAAGATAAACCGGCTGTATTAGGTATTGATATAATATATGATTCAAAAACAAATGATTCAGATGATTTAAAATTAATTAATACTCTAAAAGGAAATCCTGTTGTAAGTGGAAGTATTCTTGTCTCAGGAATGGAAAAATGGGGTTATACATCAGAAAATACGTATATTACTCCTTTTGGTGAGCTTGATAATATTATTACTACAGGATTTGTAAATCCTCAAATTGATTCAAAGGATAACGGAGTTATAAGAAAAACTGTTTTATCAAAAACTTTTAATAAAGATATTTATAATAGCTTTTCATACGAAATATATAGAAAATATGTGCTTCATAATAATATAAATGCAAATTTTAATAAATTTGATAATAAAATCAATAAATCTTTATACATAAATTATGCTGCTAAACCAATGGAGTTTAAAAATATATCCGCATATCTTGTTTATAATAATATGATTCCTGAAGGTTTCTTTGAAGATAAAATTGTTCTATTCGGACCTTATAGTCTTGGAATGCAGGATGAATATCCTACTACTATCGATAAAGATGAGAAAATGTTTGGAATAGAAGTTCATGCTAATATAATTCAAGATCTTATTAATGACAGCTTTAAGAAAGACTTAAATGGATCTATAGATTTAATATTAATTGTTTTAACAGGATTTATTTCTTTTATAATTCTCAGAAAAACAAAACCATCTATAGCATTTTTACTAAATATATTTATAATTATAGCTTATATAATATTCGGCAAGTATTTATATTCAAAGGGTTTTATTTTTCAAGTAATATATCCAATAGTTACTGTTTTGATTATTTATATAATTACCCTTATTTATAATTATATAGAACAAATGTTAGAGAGAAAAAGAATTACAGGTATATTTGGTAAATATGTTGCTCCACAAATAGTAAACAAAGTATTGGAGGATGGTGAAGAGAGTCTTAAACTTGGCGGCATAAGAAAATATATATCCGTTTTATTTGTTGATATTAGAGATTTTACTACGCTGTCTGAAAAAGCTGAGCCAGAAGAGGTGGTAGAAATTTTAAATGAATATTTGGATTTATGTTCAAAATCCATTTTTAATAATGGAGGAACTCTGGATAAATTTATAGGTGATGCTGCAATGGCCATATTTAATGCTCCTTTTGAGCTTAATGATCATGCATTTTGTGCTATTAAAACTGCTTGGGAAATGAAACAAGGTGCAGAATTTCTTAAAGAAAAAATTCAGAAAAAATATGATAGAACAGTTCAATTTGGGATAGGTATCAATACTGGGTATGCAGTTATAGGGAATATAGGCTCCAAAGAAAGAATGGATTATACTGCGATTGGAGATACGGTCAATACTTCTGCAAGATTGGAAAGTAATGCAAAAGCAGGTCAAATTTTAATCAGTAAAGAAACCTATGAACTTGTAAAAGACAAAGTTTTGGTTACTCCTCTTGGTGGAATAATGGTTAAGGGTAAGACAGAAGAAATAGAAGTATATCAAATAGATGGAATTAAAATATAAATTAGAATAGTGTATTATGTGTGTGTTTATAAAAGGGAGATAACTTAATGAAAAGATTAATTAGAATAGTAATTTCTATACTTATGATTGCTTGCTTTTTAATTCCGAATTATTCTTATGGTGCATCAAGTGTACGAAACGCTACTGTAACTGGTTTGGCAGGTGATGTTAATATTATTAAATCGGGTGGAGAAAAAGTTTTTCATGCTAAAAAAGGAATGAAGCTAACCCATGGAGACAGAATTATAACGGGAAAAAGTTCTTGGATAAAGTTAGATGTAGACGGAGATAAGGAACTAAAAGTAGGAGCTAAAACGTATATATCTTTGGAAGAACTTACATATGAAAGTGGTAGTGAAAAGACCAATGTGAAATTATTTAAAGGAAAAGTCTGGACAAATATTGAAAAAAAATTGAATAGTGGTGATACTTTTCAGGTTAAAACTCCTAATGCAATAATGGGTGCCAGGGGAACAAAATTCTTAGTTTCTTATGGAGAAGTGGTTTCTGATACAGGTATTAAAGAAAATAAATCAAAATTAACTGTAATAGAAGGTGTTGTACAGGCAGTTTCTACAGTAACAGTTAAAGTTAAAGATGAAAATTTTAATATGGTAGATAAACAACTTACGATTGCAGTCAGTGTGGAAAAAGGTGAAGACATTGAACTAATAAAAGATAAAATTCAAGAGGAAATGCAAAGTATTGCTGATGAAGTTCAATCAATGGATGAAAATATAGAATTAAATTTTAATGATATAAAAAAGGTAATTGAAAGTAAAATTTCAAATAAAGAAATGGAAGCAATGAAGGTTAAAGAATTAAAATTTGAAGAATTAGATTCATTCTCCATTGAAACTATTATAGAGGAACTTAATAAAAGTGGACAGACAGAAGAAAATAAACGACAAATAGATTATCTCAAAAAAATATTAGAAAATATAAAATTTGATGAAAATAAGGAAGAAGAAAAGCAAGAAAATTTAATAAACAGAGAAAATAATGAAACGAAGATTATATATAGTGGGGATAAGGCAGGAAACGGATCTAAAGGGAATTCGTCTTCTTCATATGCACAACCGAATATTATTTCTCCTACAAGTATAAGTTTACCTGAAGTTCAACAAGAATTTGTTATGAATCTTGGAGATTCCATGCAATTAACCCCTACTGTTTTTCCAATTGATGCTGCCGATAAATCTTTAGTGTGGCAAACAAGTAATCCTGATGTACTTACAGTGAGTAATGGATACATAACGGCAGTTGGGCAAGGTTATGCAACTATAACTGTTAAAACGATTTTAGAAGATGTATATACTAGTTGTTATGTTTTAGTTAAAAATAATAATCCTTCCGATTTTGCGTTGAAATCAGCTAAAACGGTGGATACCTATGGTAATGGAATAATAGATAAAATTGAATTAACTTTCTCTGAGAGTATAGATAAAGATAGCATTAGCATTAATGATATTTCTATTATTCCTGATAACGGTTTAAGCATAGGAGCTATCAAAAAAGTAATGGTAGATTCTGATTCGGATAAAGTCCTAGATATTTACGTTGAAGAAGAATCTCAAGGGTTAAAACTTAATTATAATACAGGCTTAACAGGTAAGATAAACATATCTTACGCAGCCATACGTTCTGTAAATGAAAACTATATAGATGAGACAAGCTTTACCTTTGCAGATGGTGCAAGTCCTGTATTGCTGGGATGGAGTATGGATTTTAGCGGTAATGATAAAGATATCAGATTAATGTTTTCAGAAGAGCTGATTACATGTAGTAGTATTTTTACAAATAAAATATTAATTACTGATGAAAGTTTTAAAAGCCCGATATCAATTAATAATGCTGTTGTATCTTCAAGGACTGAAGATGATGGCTCTTTTACAGCGGACATTGTATTATCCTCACCAGATGTTCCAAATAGTATAATAGGTTTATCCCCATTAGATGGTGAATATTACATTCAAATAGAGAACGATTCTTTTTCAGATACATGGAATAATAATGGCATATTATTTTTAAAAAACAGTTTATTAAAATGTTCTGATTATATAGCTGATTATACTAAACCTTCAATTATAGAGATAGTTAATTCCGATTTGGATAATGTAATTGTGAACTTTAATGAATTTATAAATGCAGATGATTTAGTTTATTCTAAAACAGGTAATGTGGAATTTGAAAACTATTGTGGTTTATTAAGTGGAAATAAAGCTATTCAATTTAAATTAAACAATTTAACAAATGGTGACACAATTACTATCAGCAATATATTGGATTTAAATGGAAATATTATGAAAGAAGAAACTTATGAATATAATGGAAGTGACTGGATAAAAATTGAACCTTTTGGTTTAGTATCCTGGGATACTTTAGATTCTGATGGCAATGCAATTTTAAATGGTGATGTATCATCTGTTAGACTTACTTTTAATGAAGAAATTTCCCAAACCTTTAATTTAGATGACATAATAAATGACGGAAAAATTTATATTTGCGGAGATGATGTACCACAAGTTACTTATATAACGTCTTCGGGTAATAATGTAATATTAATTTTAGGTTCATCTGTTGATAGCTCTTTAATTCAAAGTATTGAAATTCAAGATGGAATTTTTACAAGCATAGATGGAGAATTAAATCCTTATATTTCTTTACAAAAACCATCTATTATGTATATTGAAACATTAAATAACCCTAATATTATCAGAATAACTTTTAGTCAACCAATGGAGCTAGATACTTTAATTAGTGATAATATTAAATATATCGGTAATTCAAAAATAAAATCAATTAAAGCTGTTGACTATGAAAATACTATATTTGAAATTCAGTTAACAGCAGCTGCTACAAAAAAAGATGATAAAATACAATTCACTAAAAATATAACTGATATAAACGGTAATCCGTTAAATTATATTTATACAATAGTATTAAATAGTGATATGTTATGGGAACTTGATTATTAAGAAAAAGGATTTAAAATATGAGAAATTATAAAAAAATATGTATGTACGTTATACTTTTGTTATCAATATTTACTTGTAATGTTTTTGCTTATGATGAAGTTTCTTATTATGCAGGTAGTGGTGAGCCCTCATATAAAGATGGTATACTTTCTGAAGCGCTATTTAATCAACCATATGGTATGGCTATTGATAGTAATGGAGACATTTTTGTTGCAGATACTTACAATAATAGAATACGAAAAATCAGTAATAATGAAGTCACAACCATAGCAGGAACTTCTGAAGTTAATGATATTATGGGTTTCCCCCTGGGAGGTCTAAAAGACGGAAAAACAAAAGAAGCATATTTTAATAGACCAAGAGATTTAGCAATTAATTCTGCAGGAGATATATTTGTAGCTGATACTGATAATAATGTAATCAGAAAAATTAGTGATGGAAATGTAACGACTTTTTCAGGTAAAAGTACTGCCGGCTATAAAGATGGAAAAAGTAATATTGCATTATTCAATGCTCCATCAGGAATTACTGTAAATAGTGATGATCAAATATACATTGCAGATACTATGAATAATAAAATTAGAATCATTGACGAAAGAGGACAAGTTTCCACCATGAAGTTTGTATCAGCAGATAGTTCTTATGATTATAGTGTTTTAAATGAACCTAGTGATATTATGTTTGATTCTTATAATAATTTATATGTAGTTGACAGTGGCAATCAAATGGTTAAAAAAGTAGTTGACGGAAAAATATATCCCGTGGCAGGAAGTATTGGAGAAAAAAACAGCTTTGGATATATAGGAAGCGGTTTTGTAAATGGTAATTCAAATAGTGCGATGTTTAATTTTCCAAAAGGGATATGTATTTTAGATAATGGATTAATATTCATAGCAGATACTTGGAATCATTCAATTAGGGTTATAAAGCCTGATAATACTGTTGAAAATTTAGCAGGAAGTATAAAAGCAGATAATAGAGTGGGAACTTTAGAAGAAAGCAGTTTTAATGCTCCAAGTGCACTAGCCTATCACGATGGATTTTTATATGTGTCTGACATGTGGAATAATTGTATAAAACGTATTAAATTGGAATATGGAAATAAGATATTTGATTTAGATCTTGACTTTGTATCAAAAGATATTGATTTTTCAAAAAGAGATCAAGCTTTTGTTAATATAGCCATAGGTAATGACTTTATTGATTTTAAAGATATCACTACTATTAACATAGATGGCAGCACATATTTTCCCATAAGAACAATTGCAGAAAAGTTAGGTGCATCTGTTGATTATGATGGTAATAACAGATCTGTTAATATCATTTATAAAGGAAAAGAAATCAATTATAACTTGGATTCTGAAGATCTTAAAGTAATAAATAATCGATCATTAATACATATAAGAACCCTTGCGAATGATTTAGGCTTTTTCGTGAGCTGGAATGGAAAATATAATACTGTTATTGTAACACAATAACATAGATTTTAAGGCAGAGAAAAGTTTATAAGGGGAGATTATGAATACACAATTTTTATTGTCTTTTCTGCTTGCTCATTTTATTGGTGATTTTGTATTTCAGACTAATAAAATAGCTCAAATGAAAGCTGAAAGTATTAAAGGGATATTCTACCACAGTATTATTGTTTTAATTTTTCAGGTTGCATTATTATCTATATTTGGTATTAAAGGCATGGTGGCAGGTTTTATTAGTTCAATAATACATTTTGCCATAGATTATGGGAAATTAGCAGTTGAAAAACATGTGAAAAGATTATCTTTTATATATTTTGCATTTGATCAAGTTTTGCATATTGCAGTAATGGTAATTCTTGATTATATTTTAAAACCTGATATGGTTTTAAATGATCATATGGTTTTATACATAAAGTATCTGATATTTTTTATAGCTTTTACATATGTACCTACAATAATGAGTAAGATGTTATTGAGAGATTTATTTTTTAATATAAGAAAAGCACAATTCTTTTTAGGAAATGAAAGAATTATAGATGGGGCATTTTCTCTGTTGATTTTTATAAGTATAGTTAATTTTAATCTATTGGATATTATATTAAGTTTTATTCTCATTTTTATTATATATCTTATACTTCAAAAAAAGCTTTATTCTTATACTTTTAATATTATTGTTTTTAAATTTAGCTTTTATCTAATTATTGGATGTATTGGAAGCTTTATATATACAAATTTGTTATAGGTTAAACCCAGATACGTAATTAAAAATAAGGCAGCACTAAAAGAGTCACCTTATTATAGATTATATATTTATAGTTAATCAAAATTCATACGAGTATCTTCTTTGAAATTTTTTTTTGAAGGATTCCCTTCAGCCCTCCATATTTGTTTATGTTTTAAGTCGTATACAACTGACCAAACAGTATCTGCATTTTTACTTCTGTCATACTGACAAATAAATCCATATTTTCCTGATAAAAGTGATTGAGCAAATTCAATAGAATAGCTTTTTTCATTATTTTTTAATGCATTATATACTGTTTGATATCTGTCATCAGAACGCCAATCATCAATATGAGGATTACGGTATGATTTCATTTGTAGTGAATTAAAATTATTTGCTGTAGCTACAAATTTTTCTTTTTGTTTTTGTTTAATAACTATAATCTTTTCAGGATTACACTCAATTACGGCAATATCTCCTTTTTTATCAGCTATTGTAATAGTCTGTGCAGATGCTATAGGTAGACGATATATTTCGTCTACTGCTTCCTTAGTTGATTTGCATTTCTCAAGAATATATCTTATCAGCATACCAGCGTTAAGTCCCGGTTTTCTTATTTTAGGATATACAAAGGTAAGTCCAGTTGCTAATCCATGTTCATTTACACCATCCTCCATTTGTACATAAGCTGTAGTATTTGAGTTAAAAGAATAACTATTTGTTAGATTGTATATACAGTTCATATATAATTTTTCAAGACTTACTAAAAAATCACTGTTTCTGCCAAATATAATTTCGTTATTTGAACTAAATGCAAAGCATGTGCATTTGTTGTCAAATTCAAAGCAGTACATACAAAACAGAATAGTTTGTAATATTTTCATAGGTATTTCGTTACCATCAGCAATTCCTTTAATTTCATCAAGTATTTCAGGAAAATATTTTTTGTATTTTTCTAAGCATTGATTTGCAAATTTATATTTTTCTTCTGTTAATTCAAAAGTAGGACAAAAATCAAGTTTCTTTTTGTTGTTTAATAACATTTTTCCCCACTTAAAACCAACTTCATAATGTGTTCCTTTAAATCTTCCGTGATACATATTTTTACTCTCCTAATATAGTATTTGGGAGCTGGCGCCTTCTCACAATATAAGCCTAATTGAATAAAAAATTTATGTCAAGCTCTATATTAATTTTGTTTTTTACTTTAATAAAAATAGAAAATCAAATGTAATATGACTTGCAGATGTCATATTATGTTTGTATACTAAAGCAGGGTGATAAAATGCAAATTAACCGATTATTTCAGATTGTATATATATTACTTGATAAAAAAACAGTAACATCTAAAGAACTTGCAGAGAAGTTTGAGGTTTCAACAAGAACTATTTATCGTGATATTGAGATTTTGTCTTCAGCAGGTATTCCTATATATATGAAAAAGGGAAAAGGAGGGGGGATATCACTATTACCTAATTTTGTGTTGAATAAAGCTGTTATAACAGATAGTGAAAAAGAAAATATTATATCATCTTTAAAAGCTGTAAATGCTGTTAATTTAAGTAAAACTGACAATGCTATAGAAAAACTCAGCAGTTTATTTGGTGAAACAAATACAGATTGGATTGAAGTGAGCTTTTCATCTTGGTATAATTCACAAAATGAAGTTGATACTTTTAATAAAATTAAAATTGCCATATTAGGTAAAAAAATAATTTTATTTTCTTATGCCAGTGCAAAAAGTGAAAAAACATTACGTAAAGTAGAGCCTTTAAAACTTTGTTTTAGAAGCGGAGCGTGGTATTTATATGCATATTGTAAGGTAAGAGGTGATTTCCGTTTCTTTAAGCTTAAGCGTATAAGTGATCTTTCTTTGTTAGAAGAAAATTTCCAGAGAAAATCACCAAAACAAGTTTTTTCTGAGGATGATATTTTTCAGGAGGAATTTGTTAAGCTGAAATTAAAATTATCTGCACAAATGGCTTACAGGGTGTATGATGAATTTGATGACTATGAGTTGCAAAAAGATGGGAGCTTTATAGCACAAATAAAGTATCCAAAAGATAAATGGCTGATTTCTTATATTTTGACATTTGGAAAACATTGTGAAGTTTTAGAACCTTATGATATAAGAAATAGTATAAAAGAAGAATTGCAAAATATATTAAAAAATTATTTTGAATATGACGTATAGCTGTCATATTATGATTATTATAATAGCCTTAAATATAAGGAGGTTATTAAATAATGAATTACGAAATAATAAACTTAGAGAAGAAAATAATTGTAGGAGTAAGTGCAATTACAAGCAATACTGATCCTAAAATGGGGGAAGTTATAAGTGGTCTTTGGGAAAAGCTATATCAAGGTGGAGTGAATCCATCAATTAAAAATAAGGTTAATGATTATGCCATTGGTCTTTATTCCGATTATAAAAATGATAAATATTGTGTTACTGCCGGCAATGAGGTTTCGAAAGCTGAAAATGAGGATTTAACGGTTAAGATTATTCCTGCCGGAAAATACGCAAAGTTTTCAGTACATGGCGATATGCAAAAAGCAGTTGCTGAGGCATGGGGAAAGATTTGGAAAATGAATTTGAATAGAAGCTTTACGGGGGATTTTGAAGAATACCTTAACAGTGATTGGGAAAATGCTGATATTGATATTTATATAGCATTAAAATAACTTAATTGACTGTTTAAACATTTTGAAATTTAGAGAATAAGTTTGAGAAGATATTAGAGATTAAAGGTTTATAAGGGGTGCTGTTATGGAATTTAAGCTAGCTTTATTAGCTGTAAAAGATGTACAAATTTCTAAAAAGTTTTATAGAGAGTTATTTGATCAGGATGTTATTCTTGATCTAGGTAAAAATGTTACTTTCAGCGGAGGTTTTGCAGTTCAAGAAGATTTTTCATGGCTGACTGATTTACCTGCCGATTCTGTTATACAAAAATCGCATAATATGGAATTATATTTTGAAGTGGATGATTTTGAAGCTTTTATTGAAAAGCTTCAAAAATATAAAAATGTGCAATATGTTTGTAATCCAATGAAGCATGAGTGGCAGCAGAGAGTTGTACGGATTTATGATCCTGATTACCATATTATTGAGATCGGAGAATCTATGGAGGTTATAGCAAGAAGATATCTTCAAGATGGATATTCTGAAGAAGAAACTGCAAAAATTATTCAACACCCTATTGAGTTTATTAAGTATTGCAAACGAGATTAGAGGAGAAAAAATTATGTCTTCAAATTTAGATTATGTTAAATATATTTGCGAACAGATGAGTGATGCGGGTAATATTACATATAAAAAAATGTTTGGTGATTATACAATCTATTGCGACAGTAAAGTTTTAGGCTTGATTTGTGATAATCAAGTATTTATAAAGCCTACTGAGAAGGGACAAGCTTTAATTCCAGATGCCATAAAGGAATCACCTTATAAAGGAGCAAAGCCATATATTTTATTAGAGGATTTTGATGATAAGGATTTCATAACTAAATTCATTATTGCAACTTGTATTGAATTACCTTTTCCAAAACCAAGGAAAAAATAGATTAAAGGCACAAAACGTTATGAAAAACCCTCATTATAGCACAGTTTCAGTGTTACAAAATTAAGTCAGATATATAACCTTAACTTGTTTAATATTGAATTTTTATGACCACCAAACGGTGGTCTATTTGTCGTGCTCTCGATACTATTTGTGTTGCTTACTTTCTTTTTTACCCTTAACCTCTAACATTTAATAACTTTTAGATGGGAAATTTTTTATTAAAATACTATTGACAAATATAGATTGCAGTTGTAATCTATAAAAGAACGATTGCAATTGTAATCTATATTGAGAGGAGGTTTAACAATGAAGATGCCAAAGATTTCCGAGTCTGAATGGGAAATCATGAAAATTGTATGGGAAAAGCATCCGGTTACTTCTGAGGAAATTATAAAAAGTCTTTCAAATAAAAAGGACTGGACAGCCAAAACCGTAAAGTCTTTTTTAAACAGACTATTAAAAAAAGAGGTCATAGGCTTTGAAAAGTCAGGAAGGAATTACCTGTATTATCCGTTATTTTCTGAAGAAGAATGTATAAGTTTTGAGAGTGAAACTTTCTTAAATAGGGTATATGGTGGTGCAATTGAACTATTATTTTCTCATTATTTGAAACATGAGGTATTATCCGATAAAGAATTAGAAAATCTTGAAAAAATTCTTCATGAAAGAAAAAGGAAAGATTAAAATGACAGAGAGTTTAAAGATAATATTTCTTTGGGTGATTTATTCATCTATATCTGCAACTATGATAGCATTGCTGGTAATGGCAATTAAATCAATTTTTAAAAACAAAATAAAGTCCAGAGTATATTGTATACTATGGTCTTTGATAATTTTAAGACTTATAATAGCTCCAATTGCTCCTGAAAGTCAAATCAGTATGTTTAATCTGTTAAGTTATGACACCCTTAAGTTACAGAACCAGGTGGTTCAAAACAATAACTTCTCTATAGATGATTCTAAGACTTATGATACTTCAAAAGAGAAAGCGGAATTAGAGCAAATCTCAATAGCACAAAGTGATAATGGCAAAACAGATTTAATTACCAGAGAACAAGATACTTTTCATATTGATATAGATATATTTTTTATTGCCGCGTTGATTTGGCTGATTGGTTTATTGCTGATAACAAGTACTATAATTTGCTCAAGTATTGCATTTAAAAAGAGAATAAAGTATGCTGAAAGGATTCCAGCATCACAACTTCCCCAATTTATAAGTTGTAAAAAAAGTGGAATAAGGGCAAATATTAAAGTTTATAGTTCAAATTATATAGCTAACCCGTGTATAACAGGGATATTTAACCCTAAGATATATATACCACAGGAAGTATTAGCTATATCTGATAGACAACAGCTAAAACATATATTAATGCATGAATATGCTCATTATAAAAGATGGGATAATTTAAGCAATATTTTTATTTTAGCAGTAAATGTTGTACATTGGTTTAATCCTATCTTATGGTATGCTATGCATCAGTTGAAACAGGATGTAGAAGTATCCTGTGATGTATATGCTCTGGAAATGCTTGGCTTTGACGAGGTGATTCCTTATGGAATGACATTGATTAATCATTGCAGGCAAAGACCAAAAAGGGGTATTCAATTAAATTTATTAAATTATTATGAAACAGAAAATCAAGTTAAAAGAAGAATTGTTATGATAAAAAATTTCAAAAAAGGTACATATAAAGTGACTGTAGCAGCACTTATTCTGTGCTTGTCACTTGGAGCAATTACCTTAACAAATGCTACGGCTCCAAAAGTTAATACCGACTCAGCCAGTAATAATAGTATGGATGCTAAATTTAGACTTGCCGGAGGACTTCTTACAGAAGGAAAAACTTATTTTAATGTTAATTTAGAACAAGCAACGAAGTATGCAGATTTTGATTTTAAGATACCTGATTATATTCCAAATGGGGCTAGATTTTGGATGATAGAAGGTGATGACAAAATTAATAAAGTATATTTTAATAAAAATGTAGATTTAGAAGGGGATCTTAAAGATAAGGTAAAGGAATGTTACTATGAAGTTTGGACTTGTAAGACAAACCCACTGCAGGCAATTAAAAATGTTAAGGATGGGTATACCCATACTTATCAGGAAAAAGCTGCTGAAATTTCTGGGGTAAAAGGTACAATGCTGACTGATTTTAGCAAAGATGACGCAAACGTTAATTGGATGACAAAATATTTCATATGGAGTGAAAATAATGTTTGGTATAGCATAGTAAATCATAATATATCATTTACTTCAGATTATATTATTTCTAATGAAGAACTAGAGCAAATAGTTAAATCAATGAAATTCCCGGAGCAAATAAAAAATGCAGACTATAGCTGGTCAAAAGACAAGGGTTTTGAAATTTATGACGAGGAAGATTTAAAAAAGGTAGAAAGTGTTTATGGTTTTAAAACTAAATTCCCGCTTAGCCTGCCAGGAGGGCTTGTTCCAGATTCTGCAAGAATAAAGCAATATGAAGATGGTGAATATGTACTGGTGACACGTTATTCATTAAAAAAAGAACCTAAAGAAAAGGAAAAAAATTTAGAATTTCTAATGATAATGTTAATTCAAGGCAAGTATTCATTTGATTATGACCAAGTAAAGGAAAAAAATAGTGCGTTTATGAAAATTAACGGTATCGATATTTATAAAATAGGGGATAATTACATCTGGAAACAAAATAATCTTTATTATTCAGCAGATATTGACAAGGAAATCGAAGAAAAAGACAGAGAAAATATAATAAAAACATTTATAAATGCACCTCTTAAATAGGTTATTTAAAAAAGTAATAAATTTTTATATTTAGCAATTAATATTATTAAGACATTTAATTTAGGGGTATTAAAATATTAAAAAAGAAGAGGGCTATCATACTTATTGATGAACTGCCCCCCTGTAGAATAGAAAGTATTATAATAAATGCCTTTACATAAAAAGTGTAAGGCATTTATAATTTATATTACTATTAAATGCTTAAGAAATTTACCATTCCCCTTGAACAACATCATATTTATGATTAGAAGAAAAATTTGAGTTATCAAAATAGTTGTATCCTGAATTTCCGAATGTAGTATCAACATTTACCCATCTTTCTCCATTAGAAATATATACTTGATTCCAAGCATGATCGCCCCAGCCTGTGCCATTGTATGCTAGACCTGTAACAAACCTGACTTTTAACCCTACAGCACGGCACATTGAAACATATAAGCATGAATAATCAAAACATATTCCTTGCTTTTCAGCAAAAGTAACTATAGAACCTGAATTAACATGTGACGAATCTTTAACAATAATTTCAGCTTTAGCTTTATCATATTGAATATTTTTACTAATCCATTCATAAAGCAGATAGGCTTTATCTTCATCGTTTTTCTTACTTCCCACAATTTCTTTTGCCATGTTGTCTATCTCGGAAGTAGATTGAACAGCTTCTTCAAGGGTAACACCATTAAAATATTTAATTACTGATAGTTTCCAATAATTAGTGCCGCTGTTATTTTCGTTATTAGCTGGTGTAAAATCTTCCATAGCCTTTTTAAACGAATCATTAATGAGAACAGGTAAGTTTTTTGCCATATCTGAACTTAATACGGGATGTAAAATATTATTATTAATTGTTTGATATGCAGATGAATTATTTATATAATCATTTGCAGAAGGATTATTAACAAAATTAGTATAAAAATTCAATAGTAAAGAAAATATTAATACAATGCATGCAGATTTTGGAATTTGCCAAATGGCGCTAAGTATTCTTCTAATACTATCATTCATAGAGTTAAATATGGATGAAAGCTTGCCTGTTAAAGGGACGAGAGCATATTTGTATAACGGTATAGTTATAATTTCCAAAATCCAAACAATTATAAAAAATATAATAAATAAAACTATTACGTATGCTACAACATCATTGTTATAACGCTGAATCAAATTTTCTATAAAAGATATTTTAAAGAAAGGTTCTAATATATCTTTTTGTTTATCAGAAAAAATAATTATGGTAAATTTAAATGCCAAAATGATACCAATAATTAATTTTATACTGTTTAATATTGACAGCAAAGAATTTTGTACCCTATTACTTGTAATAGGGTATAAAAGACTTGTTAATAAAGGCATTATAAAGATACCAATAATTAAAATTGTTATTATATTAATATTAGTGAACCAATCCATAGATATTCTGCTTTCTATTTTATTTTTGTTTCTTGCATATAAGTTTATAGTTATTTTTTTACTAAATAATTATAACATAATAAGTTAAATAACAACTACCCTACAGATAATACCAATAATTTAGTATAATAAACTGATTTAAATATAATTAATTTGTTAAAAATTTGTAACTTTCCATGTTTATATGCGTTATATATATAGATGATCATCTGGAAACTTTAATAAGTTAAAGAAAGGGATACGTCCACATGAAGACGAAATTCAATAATATTTATGAGAACTATCAGCATGCTGTATATGGGTATTTTTTCTATATGACACATGATGAACAAACTGCGCAGGATTTATCACAAGAAACATTCTTAAAGATATATTTGGGTCTGAATAAAATAAAAAACGATTCAAATCTAAAAGCATGGTGTATGACTATAGCGAGAAATACATTTCTATCTTATGCAAGAAAAAAGAAACCATATTTGCTTGGAGATGAAATAATTAAAGAAAATATGGCGGCATCAGGAAAATCTCCTGAAGATGTAATTTTGCAGTCAGAAAAACAAAAAGAAATACATAGACTTCTTTTAAAGCTGAAAGAATGTGAACGTACGGTTATAATACTTCGTGATTATGAAGGTTTATCCTATGAAGATATTGGGGGGATTATGGAGCTTACGGAAACGGTTGTAAAGGTTAGGATATATCGTGCAAGAAATAAATTACGAAAATTATATGAAGCTGTATCAGAAAATATAAAGGAGATAGATGCATGAAGTGTGAAATGCGAGAACGTGTTTTAGAATATTTAAAAGGCGGCAGTAATGATTCGGAAATAGAAAAACACTTAGAACATTGTGAACAGTGTCAGGCATTAATGGAGGGATACCTGACAAAAGAAGCTGAAATTAAGCTGCCGGAAGCAAAATGTATAAACGGAAATTTAAAAGAGCAGGTGGAGCACTATGATAAAGGGACAAAAAGAATTATTGTTTTTACGATAGTAGGTCTTATTATGGGATGGTTTAGTTATAAATATTATACGACAGATCTTTTGCCATTAAAGATAATTATAGGTATACCATACAAGATTAATGAAATGATTCATCAAACATTGCATCATCATAATTCAATTTATATGGCTAATGCAAACGTAGCTAGTATAACTAAAGTTTTGGATGAATTTTTTCCTCAGGCTTATTTTGTTTCCTTTATTGCAGAATTTGGGATAGCTTCTTTGATAGGGGGAGCAATATACGGAAGTATTGGATTTTTTACAGGGGATAAGAGGATTTTTACTTTAACAAGATATCTTAAGTTTACAGCTGTATGGGTCTGTATTATATCGTTGGCATTTGCAGGAACTTTTATTGCAAATAAAATAGCTGTTGACAAAAACCAGACCTTTGAAGATTTAAGTGGATTTTACATAAACTATGAATCTGGCGGAACGGGAGTTTATAAGGATGATACTGGTGAAGGCGGTAAATTTTTTGATTCCCTTAAAAAGGCTTTTTACAAAGATGGAAAAATAGCTAAGGAAGAAAATGTAAAAAGAGATATGGATGATGAAGAAGTGATAGAATTTATATTCGGCTCATATGGACAAAGATATATGGCATCTTTTATTAATTTGAAAGAAAAATATCTTGTAACAGATGTTGGCAATATTTATAAAATGAGTGATGAATTCTGTCAATTGGTTCTTAAATATCAGGAAGAACAGGAGGAAGAAGAAAATGAATAAATTTCAGATTAAAACAAGAAGAGATTGGATCATTGCTTTTATTTTTTCATTTTTAATAGTTTATTTAATAGTATCAAAATTTCAAGTTGATATTAATGAATATTTATTAATGTTAACTCCTGATAAAATAAGTTTTTTTAGCCAGCCTGAAAGTCATGGAGTGTATATAGTTGTAGTAATTATAATGCTTATACTTTCAATTTGTACAATGATATACAAGAAGGTAAATAAAAAATATATAGCTATGGTATTGATTGGAGGTATCCTTATAGCAGGTGCAGTTATAGCAAGCTATTATTATGAATGTTATGCAATTTTAAAGATACCTTACCAATATGAGCCTGAATGGGTAAACATATCCAGTTACAATGAAAAGACTTCTTCTCATGTTAATTATACATTAGATGAAAATACAAAAGAGCAGATTGTTGATAAGATTTTAGCATTAGAGCCTTTGCCAAAAGATGAAGAGAAAACAGTATCAGCTGAAGATAAAAAAGAAAAAGATGAAGTATCTATTAATATCTGGTATCCTAAAAGTCATGGACAGATTTATAATATATGGGTGCATGTAAATGATGATGTAATACGTATTACTAAAGGTCATTCTACTAATGAAGATCCCATGTATAAAGACAATGGGCTTATAGAAATCATAGAAAAATTGAAATAACTGAGGATTCTCAGTTATTTTTTTGTGTGGAGAAAACCACTTTTTAGATGGGAGGATAGCTTTATGGTGGAAATTAAAAGAGATATTATTTAATTTTAATAAACCTATTAATAATTAATATAGTGTTTATATTTTTTACGCAACTACAATACTGAAATAATATAAATCAAATAAGTTTGAAGTTTGATACAAAATTACATGTTTTTTCGAGTTTATATAATAATAATTGACAAAAAATTACTATAGGGTATGATAATATGTATATACAAAACGATTGTTTATTTAATTAAATAACTGTAAGATAGTATGCTATGTAAAAAAGGGAAAAGATTTTTAATTTTTATAGTTTATAGGAGGGAATGTTTAAGAAGTATTAATGTAAATACATAAAATTATCTTAAGTTAAGAGCTTGACAGCATGTGTTACTTTTGAGAAATTAACAAAAGAAAGGATGGTAATATAGATGAGAAAGTTTTTTAATCAATTTATCCGCCAATTTCCTTATTCGTTTTCTTGTAACAAGTTTGTTTATGATCAGAAGGGTAGAGCTGTTGATAGTATTTTTCTTGAATTAAATCCCATTTTTGAATCAACATTTAAAATAGAGGGTGAAAAACTGCGAGATAAAAGTGCGGAGGAATTTTTTACATATTTTAATTTTAATCGTACGGAATTATACAAAGATTTAATAGAATTAAAAAGTGCAGAATTAAAGGAAGTTTATTATGCCAGTAAAAATAGTTGGTTTAATATCAATGCTTTTATGCTAGATGAAGATATATTTGCAGTGATATTTTGTGATGTTACTCAAGAAAAATCAAATTTAAATAAATTAATAAATCAAAAAAAGGAAATAGAAGAAGTAAGAAATAATCTGGATTTTGTATTTAACAGTACTCAAGATGCCATGTTTATGGCTGAATATAAAAATGATAATTTTTACTATATATGCTTAAATACAGCACACGAGAAAATTATGAAATTTAGAAATTGTGATATTATAGGGAAAACGCCTATTGAAGTATGGGGTGAGAGCACAGGGAAAAAGCTTACTGAATTTTATATGAAGCCAATTAAGGAAAACAAAAATGTTATTTCCGAAGAAATATTGGATATACAAGGAAATATATATAAGTTTCTAACAAGTTTATCATTAGTAAAAGAATCATATCATCAGTATATAATTGTTTCCAGAAAAGATATTACTAAATATAAGGAGCTGGAAGAAAATCATCTTATTCTTATGCAGAGATTGCAATCCATGTTTAGTGATCATGTCGCAAACATGTTAATTATTGATCCTATAACCGGAAAAATTTTGGATGCCAATCCATCTTCATGCAGTTTTTATGGATTTAGTAAATCTGAACTCTTGCGTATGAACATACAAGAGATAAACATGCTGCCGGTTGAGGAAACAGCAAGACAAAGAAAATTTGCATTAGAGCGTAAAAAAGAACATTTTATTTTTCCACATCGGTTAAATAGCGGAGAAATTAGGCTTGTGGAGGTATATTCCTGTCCAATAGGAAGTCAAGAAAATCTACAGCTTTTTTCTATTATTTTTGATGTTACAGATCGAGAGACATACAGAAAAAATTTGTATCGTGAAAAAGAATTATTGAATACTACTTTAAAGTCTATCGGTGATGGAGTTGTTACAACTGATATAGATGGTAAAATTACATCTTTAAATAATGCGGCAGAAATGATTGTAGGATGGAAAAATGAAGAATCTGTTGGTAAAAATTTTGAAGATGTTTTTATTCTTAAAAATGAAGAAACAGGAGAATCAGTAGAAAATCCTATAAAAAAAGTACTTAGAACTGGTAAAATAATAGGTCTTGCAAATCATACCATGCTAATCAATAAAAATGGTGAAAAAATTACAATTGCAGACAGCGCAGCTCCAATAAAAAACGAAGATGGACAGACATTTGGAGTTGTTATGGTTTTTCGTGATGTAAGATTAGAAAAAGCTCATCAAAATGAAATACTTTATCTTAGTTATCATGATGCTCTTACAAGTCTTTATAATAGACGTTTTATCGAAGTAGAAATTCAAAGATTGGATATTGATAAGAATGTTCCTATTTCTGTTGTTATGGGGGATGTAAATGGGTTAAAGATTACAAATGATGTTTTTGGACATGAAGTTGGAGATGAACTATTAAATAAAGTAGCGCAGGTATTTAAAGAAATTTGTGAAAAGGATGACATTGTTGCTAGATGGGGTGGGGATGAGTTCTTATTACTTTTGCCAAACTCGACTATTGAATATGCAGAAAGGGTTATTGTAAATTTAAAAGAAAAATTTTCTAAGAAAAAAGCCGGGGCATTAAAGTTGAGTGTTTCGTTAGGGTGCGCAGAAAGAATTGAAGGTCAAAATTTGAATGATGTTATCAGGCAAGCAGAAGAATGGATGTATCATCAAAAACTTTTAGAAGGAAAAAGTTACAGAAATACAATTATTAATACATTGCTTGCAACCCTTTATGAAAAAAGTATGGAAACGGAAGAACATGTGAAAAGGCTTTCTAAATATTGCAAAGCCATTGGAAAGAAGTTAAATCTTTCGGATAAAGAAATGAATGAATTATCACTTTTATCAGTTTTACATGATATAGGGAAAGTGGGAGTTCATCAAAGTATTTTAAAAAAACCTGGTACTCTTACTGAAGAAGAATGGGTTGAGATGAAAAAACATCCTGAAATTGGTTATCGTATAACTCAGAATACACCTGAGCTTTCCTTTGTCTCTGAATATATTTTATCTCATCATGAACGATGGGACGGAAAAGGCTATCCAAAAGGTTTAAAAGGTGAGGAAATTCCGTTATGCTGCCGCATTATCGCAGTTGCAGATGCTTTTGATGCAATGACAAATGATAGAGTATATAGAAAAGCTCTTGATGAAAAAGAAGCAATAGAACAACTTATAAGTAATGCTGGCACTCAATTTTCACCAGAAATTGTGGATATATTTGTAAAAATTTTGCAAAGAAAATTGGATAACAATTTAGATTAAAAAGATACAAGGGATGCCATAGTCTTATGAGTATTAATTTTTATCTTTATATCTTTGTAATATGCTATTAAAACAGGCTATGAATTATCTATGTGAAATACTTTTTTGAAATAGGTATTGTTGGGTAAAGTGTTGAGATCTGATCCTTATTTGGCATAGAAATTTAAAATAGCTTGTTGTACAATATACATACATTGATTGGAATAATTTTGCGCAAAGAAATGAGGGTGGATTCTTTGGAAATAGTTATAGAAGAATTAGTACAGGTGCTTGTTAATAGGACTATTCAAATAATTCGAGAGGATGAAAAAAAACAATATATAGAAGGTGGTCAATTTAATCTATTGTCTATATTGAATGTAGAGAGAAATGAAGTATCAACACATTCAGCATTTATTTTTGAACTTATAAATCCAGAAGGTTTGCATTGCCAAAAAGATGCTTATTTAAGGTTATTTGTTGAGAAAGTTTTAGGTATTAATGACTTTGATTATTCAACAGCATCAGTATATAGAGAAAAATTTGCAGGGATATATGGCAGAATAGATATTCTTATAACAAGTAGTAATTACAAAATAGTTATTGAAGTAAAAATTGGTGCTGGAGACCAGTATCGTCAGATAGAAAGATATCATCAGTATTTAGAAAAAACTAAGAGAAAAATACAAAATCAAAAGATATATTATTTAACGCTTAATGGCTCAGAGCCTAGTGAAAAATCGTATGGAGAGTTAGCTGAGAATGATAAAAAACAGATTAAGATGATTTCTTTTAAAAATGACATATACAAATGGCTAGTGAATTGCATTCAGCACAAACAAATAAACAGGGTAAATAGTGCTATTTTTCAATATGCAGACTTGATTAAGAAAATAACAAATAGCTTTGACAAGGAGATGAATGAAAAAGTGAAGAATATTGTATTAGAAAGCATTGATAATTATAAAGCTGCATTAAGTATTTCTTTTGCGGTAAAGGAGGCTAGACAATTTATACTTGATAAGTTCATATCAAAGCTGAAAAATAGGTTAGAAGGTTTTACTATTATTAAGAAACTTGTAGAAGATGAAAATTTTGAAAAATATTATGATCTTCCTAAAAATAGGTATGCGCATTTAACGTATTTACTAAGAGAGACTAAATACGATGATATTAATATATATTTACGCATTGAACTTGAGTGGAAATTGTATTTTTCATTATGGATAGCAAAGGTTGACAAAGATGGGAACATAGACTGGGAGTCTCGAATCACAAAGGAAAAGTATAATAATATAATGGATGAATATTTAACAGATTTAGATGAGGTGTTTAAAGAAAGTAAGCAAAAGTATTGTTTGGGTTGGCAATATTTGTATAGTAAAAGCCAAAATTGGTATGATTTCTATGAAGAAGAATCTGAGTACAATGTAGAGTATTTATTAGATGATAAATTACTAGATGATGAAATTGAAAATATTTATATGGAATTACATGAAGTGATTGTAACCTTGCTGAAATAAGTTCTAGCAGAAAGAAATGACTATTTAATTATTATTAATATATCAACCATGATTTACCTTTATTTTTTTATTGATAAAAGAACCTACGTTCTGTATAATAAATAAAGAATGTAAGTTTAAAAGGCAGGTGTAATTATAATTATGATAGTTATGCATATTGATGCAAACAGTGCATATTTAAGTTGGACAGCAGTTTCGCTTCTTGAAAAAGGATATCCTATAGATATAAGGAATATCCCTTCTGCTATTGCAGGGAATCCTGATAATAGGCACGGAATAATATTGACTAAATCTATACCTGCCAAAAAATATGGAATAAAAACAGGTGAAAGTTTACTTGAAGCAAGGAAAAAGTGCCCGGAGCTATTGGTATTTCCTCCAGATTACGATTTATATCTCATGTGCAGTAATGCTATGTTTAAAATATTATTTGAATATAGCCCACTTATACAAAGATATAGTATTGATGAATGTTTTATGGACTATACAACTAGCCAAGAAAAATTTGGTGATCCTGTTCAGACAGCATATTCAATAAAAAACAGAATAAAAGGGGAATTAGGTTTTACAGTAAATATAGGTGTATCTTGCAATAAACTTTTGGCAAAGATGGGTTCTGAATTAAAAAAACCCGATATGGTTCATACTTTATTTAAAGATGAGATAAATGAAAAAATGTGGAAATTACCTATAGAAGAGCTTTTTATGGTAGGAAGAGCTACAGCAAAAAAATTAAGAAAAATTAATATTAATACTATAGGAGACTTGGCTAATGCTGACAGATTGCATATAAAGGCTTTACTTAAATCACATGGGGAATTGATTTGGGATTATGCAAACGGCATAGATTATTCACCTGTAGTAAAAAGTGATGATGTAATGCAAAAGGGCGTTGGAAACAGTATTACAACAGCATATGATATTGCAGAAAGTAAGGAAGCATACATGGTTCTTCTTTCATTGTGTGAACGTACAGCTACTAGATTAAGAAAGATAAATCAGAAAGCATCTCTTGTGAGAATACAATTAAAAACAAATACGTTCATAAGATACAGTCATCAAATTCAATTGCAGGAATTTATAGACTCAGCTTCAGATATATATCGTTATTCATGCTTACTTTTTGATAAATGTTGGAAAGGTGAAAAATTAAGGCAGCTTGGCGTATCAGTATCAAAATTTGGTAAGAATGAAAACCATCAGATTTCAATGTTTGATGATTTATCGGAAGAAACAGAACGTAATAGTAAATTGGAGTATGTCATAGACGACATAAGAAATAAATTTGGAGAAGGAGCATTAATAAGGGGTACTTTTGCAAACAGTAAAGTCAAGCCTATACAAGGAGGAGTAAATGACGGAAATTATATAATGATGGGAGGGCATGAATCGTGAAAATACTGGCAGAGCCAATAGATACCATTGTAATGTTTAAAGGCAGGGAAAGACCTATCCCTTATAAATTTAAATATGCAGATTATAATGGAATAAGGCGAGAAATTAAAATTGATAAAATTTTATATACTGAAGAAAGTAAATTGGCAGGAGAAAAAGCGTTTATTTACAGTTGTCAAAGTTTTATCAGTAATGAACAAAAGAGATATGAACTAAAGTATATTGTAGGAGAATGTAGATGGGAATTATATAAGATGTAAATATGATATTCTTTATTAAGGATATTTTGTTTATTTTTATGTGGTGTGTATAGCAGAGTAGATTACTGTTAGCTACATAGGTATTTTTAAAATTAATAAAAATTGAATAAAGAGGTATTAACTATAAAGAAAATTTTTAACTAATGTTTTAAATTTTCTTTTTTATTTTTGTTAAGGTAAATAATAAATTAGTTTAAATATTTTACGAGTTGAAATTATGGAATAAAGTTATGGAAATACAAATGAATAACAAAAAGCTTGATGTTACTTGATGTTAAATGTTAAATAATTTACTATATTGACTTTTAATTTACAATAATGTACTATAATAACATAAAAATATATAATAAATTTTATGGGAGCATATCTTTCAAAATTATTAAATTAAAATGGAGGTTATTAAGGAAATGAAAAAAGGCATTCTAACGGTTGCTGTTATTAATTTTAAAGTTGAAACAGGCAACAAAGAGCTGAATTTATCAAGAATGATAGGATTTTCTATTGCTGCAGCGAAGCGAGGTGCTGACTTAGTTCTATTTCCAGAAATGTGTCTGATGGGATATGATTACTTTATTAATGAGGAAATTAGTATTAATGAGAAAATAAAATCTACAGAGACACTTCATGGACCTTCTTGCTTAGCGCTTGCCGAAATTGCAAAGCAGTATGGTATTTATATCGTATTTGGTGCTTCAGAAAAAAGAGAAGATAGTAATACCTTGTATAATTCGGCCTTCGCTATTGGTCCAGAAGGAGTGATAGGATCATATCAGAAGATGCATCCTTTTGAAACAGAAAGCATATGGTGTGAAAAAGGTGAGAGTCCATTTATGTTTGATACAGAGTGGGGTCCAATTTCTATTGGAATATGTTTTGATACTTATCAATTTCCAGAGTTGATGAGACATTATGTTTCAAAAGGCTCAAGATTATACTTAAATCCAACTGCTGTTGTAGAGGAAATTCCAAAAGAATGTAGTAGAAAAGCTTTTATTAATTATTATGCTCCAACTCTTGAATATGGAGTTTTATGTAACACTATTTTTATTGCAAGTGCAAATCTTACAGGCTTTGATGATGTTAACTATTTTGGTGGAGGAAGTGCTATTATTGGTCCTAAAATTAATGCTTTCTTTGAAACAGATGTTACTTATTATGCTGGTGACAAGGACAACGTACAAGAAGGAATCTATTTAAATACAATTGATTTATCTCTTGCAATGTGTCCGCTGTTTAAAAACAGTAAATATACTGGAAAGCCCGACTATAGACCGGAGATATATAAGAAATTTTTATAAATAAAAAGAAGGAGATAAACACATGGAGAATAATAATGTAAATCAGCATGAAAGTGCAAAGGAATTAAAAAGAGTTCTACCTTTAACTTCACTTGTTTTTTATGGATTAGCCTTTATGGTACCGCTTACTATTTTTACAACATACGGACTAGTTACAAATATGACACATGGTATGGTTGCGCTAACATATGTCATTACTACGTTATGTATGGGATTTACTGCATTTAGTTATGTTAGAATGACTAAGGCATATCCTGTGGCAGGATCAGTTTATACTTATGTTGAAAAATCCATTAATCCGTATTTAGGATTTCTATCTGGGTGGGTTATATTGATTGGTTATATGTTTTTACCTATGCTTAATTATTTAGTTTCAGCAATATTTCTTACTGCAGCAATACCACAGATTCCCGCGTGGGTTTGGATTATAGCATTTATTGTTATCGTAACTGTTGTAAATCATTTTGGAATTCAATTAACAGATGTTTTCAACCGTACAATCGTATGGATTCAGCTTATTTTTTTAATTGCTCTCATGATTATAGTAATTAAGTTTATTATTGGCGGTGGCGGAAAAGCAACATTATTGGATACGTCCTCTTTCATAAATATGAATGAGTTAATGAAATCTGGAATGGGTATACCTGTATTACTAAGTGGAGCTTCTATTCTTGCTCTTTCATTTTTAGGATTTGATGCAATTTCTACTTTGAGCGAGGAGGCAATTAATCCAGAGAAGAATATTGGTAGAGCAATTTTGATTGCATGTATTGGCGCTGGTATTCTTTTTACAATTATCACCTATGTACTGCAACTTGCATGGCCATCAGCATGGTTTGAAATGGTTGATGTTGAAGGTGGTTCTTATGAATTAATAAATAAAGTAGCTGGTTCTGTTATGGCATACATTTTTACTGCTGCATATGCAGTAGGGTGTATAGCATCTTCTGTATCTTCAGTTGCATCAGCTTCAAGGGTTCTATATGGTATGGGACGTGATAGAATTTTACCCAATAAAATTTTCGGTTATTTGCATATAAAACATCAAACTCCAACCTATAGTATTTTAATAATGGGAATCATAAGTTTATCCGCACTATTTGTATCCCTTGCTACAGCAGCCTCACTTTTAAATTTTGGAGCACTTTTTGGATTTACTATGGTTAATATTTCAGTAGTAGCTCATTATTTTATAAAAGGTAAAAAAAGAAAAGGATTAGATATTCTAAGATATTTCATTGCACCAATCTGTGGAGCCGCATTTACATTTATCATTTGGCTAAATCTTGATTTAACCTCAAAGGCATTGGGTTTTGGATGGATATTAATTGGACTTATTTATTTAGCTATAACAACTAATTTCTTTAGAAAGCTTCCAGCAGAAATGAAATTAGATTAGAAAAAGATATTAAATAAAAAAGTACAGTGAGATATAAAATGGCCTCTGTGGAACGGACACTAGAAAAGTGCTTAATCCGCAGGGCTATTTTTGTATACTATAGATGGAGGTCTAATATGAATAAGATTTGTATTTATAAAAAAAGATATTAAAATTTTAAAGTAAGTGCTTAAAAACAAGGTGTCTTATATTTGGTTTAGCTATATGTGATAATAATTTCTAATAGTAAATTGTGTTTAAATTTTTTTAAGTTTTTACACTTAAAGTAAGAAATTATACGAATGAACAAGATGGCTAAACTATGTAAGGAAAAATTGGGAAAACTAATTAAAGAGTACAAAAATAGTTACCTTAAAGGCAAAGATTGAAATTACAAAAAAGTGTTGAAATTAATATCTTCTAACCCCCAAATAGGGTATAATATTAAAGATAGAAATACAAAAACTATGTAGGATAAAGAGGCATAGTAAGGCAGCTTGAAGGAACTATTAAAATCTACAAAATATAAGTTTATAATGGAGAAATTAGAGGTTATTAAATGGATTATTATTTTGGATATATTTTAATGGTAGTATATATTATAATTTTACTTACAATATATATTTTGATAAAAAAGAGTAATGCTAAAAAAGAACAGAGCATCTTAACTTATATTTTAGCTGGAAAAAATATTTCCACTTGTTTACTTACTACCAGTGTTTTTTCAGCGTGGATATGGGTGACTACGATTATTGGTTCTGCGGAGGCTTGTGTTTTATATGGTATAACTGGGGCAATTGGATATACGTTAGGAGCAGTAATTTCTTTTTTTATTTTTATATTCATTATTCTTTCTATGCAAAAACATATGCCTGAATGTACCAATTTTTTAGAGTTCCTTGGGGAGAGATATTCAAAAAAAGTAAAGGATATTTATTATATTTTCGCTATCCTAACGACTGTTTATGTTGCAATTGAGCAAGCAGCAGGTGTCAGCTTTGTATTCCATAGCTTTTTTGATACCTCATATAAAAAAATCGCCTTTCTTTCTGTTTTCATAGCCGTTATTTTTGTTGTGTTAGCTGGTATGAAAGGGGTATTATATAATGAATTTTTGAATTTTTTCATGATCTTAATTGGGTTTAGCATATTTATCTATATTTTGTTACAAGGATTTAATATGATGGAAATAAAGCAAGGCTTATTAGATGTGAAAAATAACCCAAATAACGTGAATTATAATCCAAACATATTAAACATTGCTTCACTAACTGGTATTAGATATACCATAATGGCTGTTGTAATTGCTTTTGGGCAAATATTATTTGATCCAGCATATTATTTGAAAGCATCTTTAGCCAAAAGCCTTAGTGCTGCGAAAAAGGCTTTCTTTATCGGAGGTATCATAATTTGGAGCCCTATAGGATTGATAAGTGCTATTATGTTAGGATTTATTTCTATATCAGTGAAAATAGATTTTTCTGATTCACTAAATGTAAGTGCAGATATTCCAACAAAATTAATTACAATGTATAGTGGAAATTCAATGATACTTCTATTTTCGTTTCTTATTATTTGTATAGGTTTTACTACTATTACACATTATCTCATTGGAATCCAGTCTATTTTTACCATTGACTTTTATAAAAATAAAATCAAAAAAGATGCAAACGATAAGGAAAAACTATTGTTTGGCAAAGTTGTTATAATATTAGTTGGTATATTTTGTGGACTTATTGCAATTTCATTAGAAAATATTTCTTTACTTACTATAGATATGTTTTGTGGTGTATTTTTTGCGTCTCCATGTGGAGCTATATTTGCTGGTATTCTTTGTAAAAAAGATCTTAAAAATTATCCAATTATTTCAATTGTTCTGGGTCTAATTACAGGATTTTATGTCTGGGTGTTCTTAATTGAAGAGAATGATTGGGCATGGTTTTTTGGTACTATGACTTCTTTTTTAGTACCAATTTTATTTTTAGCACTTTGCTCCCTTTTTGTTAAAACAAATTTTAATTTTGTAAAGTTAAGATTTTGGAAGCCATAATCTCTATATTAAAGAAAGTAACCTTATAAGATATAAACGAATTAAAATGATAAAGTTCATAGGGTATAAAAATGAGAGTGAAACAAATATAAGTAGTAGTTGACTCGGATGCATACAAGTTAAATTCCTGTATTTGTGTTATTAGTTCAAGTTGACTTTTTTTAAAGATGATAGTTTAATAAATTTTTAAAAAGATTTTAAATTTATTGGTTTAGACTTGTAATAAATAAACAATAATATATAATGATTTATATTAATAGTGAAATTTAATTTTATGCAGATAGATTTAAGAACGAAAGAAAAGGGGGATAAAATTGTCTTCAGATATTAAATTTTTAACCATTCAAGATTTAGCAGAAATGCTTCAAGTAACTAGAACAACAATTTATAATTTAAAAAAGAAGGGGTTACCATTTATAAAATTAGGTAAAAATATTCGCTTTAATCAAGATGAAGTAATTGAGTGGATTATGAAGAATCAACATGAATCAAAAAAAGAAAATCAGTAGGTTAGGAAAATAAGCAATGAATACTTTTTCTCTTTACGGAGTTATTTTATATGTTATTATTTTATTCCTTTTAAGCGCTTTTTGTATTAAAAAAGTACTTAATTCGTATGAAGAATACAGTCATTGTGGAAGGTCACTTTCCATTAGTTTTATTATTTTTACTTATTTAGCTACTTGGATAGGTGGAGGAACTATTGTTGGGCTAGTAGGAAAAACCTATGGAGGAGGAGCAGGGCAATATTGGATTATTGCGATTTCCTTTGTTATGCAATTGTTCTATGCATTCATATTTTTACCACGCATTAGAGTATTACGACAATCGAGTATTGCAGGATTTCTTGCTATGAGATACCCTGATTACGGACAAATTATCAGACTGCCAATTACCATAGGAATTTTAATTCGAAATGTTACTATGACAGGAATGCAGTTTGGAGCATTAGGATATATGATAACCTATATTTTCGGAATTAATAGTAATTTATCAGTATTGCTTATTTTTTTAATAATCACTACGTATACGGTGCTTAGTGGACTTTGGGGTGTAGTAGTTACAGATATATTCCAAGGAATTCTTCAAACTGCTGGCATTATTTTATTGGTTATATTAACAATAAAGCTGAGCGGGGGAATAAATCAGATTTATCAATTTTATGAGTCTACCAACAATGAATACTTCCTTAATATTCTTAACTTCCAAAAAAGCACAACAGATTTAATAAAATATATTTTAGCCTTTGGTATTTTCTTTTTCATGAGTGATCAAACAGACTGGGAACGTATTTATTCTTCCAAGACAAATAAAACTGCCTTTTGGGGATTTCTTATTCCGCTAATTGTTACATTAATACTTTTAATTTTACCGTCTTATTTAGGAGTTTTCCAACGTGCTTTTTCACTTGGTCAGACAGAATCGCAATTTATTATATATAAATTTGTTTTCGAAAATATTGACATTAAGATGGGGATCTTTGTTCTTATTGGTCTAATTGCTGCAATTATGTCATCTGCAGACTCTTTTATGCTAACTTCTGGAATCATCTTTTCTAATGATATTATAAAACGATTTATTAATCAAAATGCAAGTGATAAAGAATTGATATTTTGGACAAGAGCTTTTATTCTCTTAACAGGCGCTATGGGGTTTGCTTTTGCAATTAATATTTCAGATATCATTTATATATGGCTTACTGGGATCGGTATGGCTTCTATTATTGTAGTTCCAGCTTATTTGCTTGCTTGGTTTTCAAAGATTGCAAATAGCATTGGTTGTATTTGTGGGATGGGTATTGGAATTATTTATTGTATTTTAATAACGATTGGTATGATAACTGCTAACGTAGATCAAATCTTAATCGGTATGTTAATTAATCTTATTGTTACAATGATAATTTCTTTTTTCACTAGTCGTCCCCTTCAAAATACAATTTATGAGACATACTATTGGTCTTCTAAGTTTGAAAACATTCATATAATAAAGGACTCATATTAAATTCCCTAGCTTTTTATGTGTCATATCAAATGTACTATATGACATATAATTTTAATTACTATAAATTCTCTTTTTCCCTTCGGACAATGGACCAAAAATGTGTATATTTTTATATACATATTTTTGTATATTCTTATTTTACATTTATAGAAAGATTTAAGGCTTATATAATAAGCTCTAACAGTGCCTAATTAGATGCATTAGAAGATAAGGGAGGTAAAGAAATTTTAGTTTTATATCTCATGGGGAAATAACGGGGCCACTTATCTACATATTTTAAATATTTAGTTGAACTAAGGAAGTAAGTAAGATGATTTATACTACAAATACTATTGAAAATTTCAATAAGAAGCTTAGCAAAGTAGTTTTGTAATATTTGATAGGTTAATTTTAATGCATAATATGAAATAGTAGATAGGTATTAGGTATAAAGAATTAAATTCCTGAAATTTAATAAATAAAAAGTAGACAAAGGAATGTGTTTCTTTGTCTACCATCTATCAAGATAATAATAGATAAGTGATTATATTATTATAAATTTCTTATTTTTCTATACTTTATTATAGTTTAGATTTGTTGATATGTTGTTTTCTAAATTCATCTTTTTAAATTCATTTATAACAAATATTGCAGACATAATTAAAACTGCCACATCTGTAATTATTGGGGCAAAGAATACCCCATAAATCCCTATATTCCCTATTCTTGGAAGAATTAAAATAAGAGGAATAAAGATAATGATTTGTCTTGCCATTGTAAGGAATGATGCTATGGAGCCTTTCCCTAAAGACTGGAAGAATGTTATGGAAATAATCATAAAACCAAGGGTAATATATGTGCTGAAAAGAAGCTGCAAACTTGATGATCCTTGAAGTACAATATCTGCATCTGTAATAAACAAGGATAACATTGTCTTTGGGAAACACATAATAGGTATATAAAAGAGAAGCGCTAGCGCTGTAGCCCCTATTGTGAAGGCTTTTGTAATTTGTTTTACTCTTTTATAATCTTTTGCACCATAATTAGTTCCAGCTGCAGGCTGGAATCCTTGACTTATTCCCCATAAAGGTATGAATGCAAATGCTTGCAGACGTAATCCTGCACCAAGTATAATTTGCCAACTTTCACCTCCGTATTGTGCAGCTGTATTATACATTAGTGTCTGTTGAATTAATTGCATAATTTGCATCATCATTGCTGATATACCAACACTTAATATTGGAGGCAGCATGTTTTTATCAAGCTTTATACGGTTAATTTTTACATTATTACTTTTCTTTTTAAAATACCAAAGAGTAACAATAGCTTGTATTACCTGTGAAATTAAAGTTGCAGTTGCAGCAGCTTCAACACCATATCCCATAGGTTTTAAAATTGTAATCATAATAGGATCAAGAATAATATTTAAAACAGCACTCATTCCCATAATCATCATTGCACGTTTTAAAAGACCTTCTCCTCTCATAATCATATTTGCACTTTGTGCAAAATTAACAAAAAGTGAACCCATAAATACAATTCTTAAATATTTTTCTGCCATTATAAGCATTTCACCTTTTGTTCCACTGAGCATCAAAAGCTGCTTAGTAAAAACTATTCCTATAATGGTTGTGAAGATGGAGAATAATATTACAAGCATAATTAAATTACCCATAATTTTGTTTATTGTTTCCGTATCCTTTTTCCCGATAGCTCTTGATAATAAAGAAGCTGATCCTATGCCTACCAATGTTGCAATCCCGCTGTTGATAAACGTAAACGGGTATGAAATTGAAACAGCGCCCATAGCTGATGGCCCTACCATTTGTCCTACAAAAACAGAATCCATAAAGTTGTAAAGTCCGATTACCACCATACCTATTATTGCAGGTAGACTTAATTTCCACATTAGTTGAAATGGACTTTCTGTTAGTAATAAAGTTCTTGTATCTTTTGAATTATTCATTTATAATCCTCCTTTGAAGCATTAAGTTAGCAAATGCTAACTATAAGATATTGTATTACATATATTAAAGTGATACAATACTTTAAAAATATATCGTCTGTTCGTAATGTATATTTGTCTAATCGTGATAGGGAGGTGCAGAAACTTAAAATGGACAAAAAGGAATATTATAAAAGATCACTCACTGAAACAGGTTTTAAAATAGTAGAAAACAATAACTTTTGCAGTATGGGCCATACATGGGAATTATCAAAGGAAATGGGACAAGGCTTTTATTGGATTTATGAACAAAAGAATTTATATAGTATTAAGATTCATGATTTCTTTTTTCATAAAGATACTTTTATAGAAGTGAACATTCCTGAATGTTTGTCTGTTACTTATTATGAATCTGTTTCGGGAGAGGAATTGATCCCATATAGAAGATTAGAGGCAAATAGTGTTAAAACTTTTATAGGTGGATATACACCTTTTAAAGCTAATATTCACAAGAAAATACCTATTTGTTGTACAGGTATAGAGATATTTCCCGAATATTATAAGGATTATCTTAAAAAAAATTATCCGGGTGAATATAGAAATCCATTTGATGCATTTAAAAGTATCGAGGATAATGATGATTTCCCGGAAATGATAATGCTGCTCACTCAAATTAAAAAATATAGGGGTGACGGTATTTCAGCAAAATTATTTTATGATGCCAAAGTTGCCGAAGCAGTTTCCCTTATTGTTGAACATGAAAATAATAAAGACAAATATAAGAAAAATTATTTATCAAATTCAGATAAGGAGTTATTAATGTCTGTTACAGCATATATAAATGATCACTATGCTTTTAATATAAAACAAGAACAGCTTTCACAAATTGCATGTATGGGAGCAACAAAATTAAAATCTACGTTTAAGCAATTGCATGGCTGTACTATAACAGAATATATTCAGCATAGAAGAATGAGCCAAGCAGAACATCTGCTTTCCTGTACTAATTTTACAATTAATCAAATAGCTAAAACTGTAGGGTACAGTAGCGCCAGTCGATTTTCTGTGCTGTTTAAGAAAAGTACAGGTATCTTACCAAATGAGTATAGATTGATTGTAAAAGGGAAATAGGTGAAGATTTTATATTAATTTAAAATCTTATTAAATTCCATGAAAACAATAGATTCCGGTTCTAAGTCTAAACTTAATCCATATGTATGATTTTTAGGAATTATTTCAAAGGATATTCTGGGCTGCGACATAGCTTCAATTATTTCAAAATCTTCATCAGAAATATTTGTATTAAAATTGAGTTGACACCAGTAATCAATACAAGAATTAGCAGAAGTAATCTTACTTTTTGTAAGTTTATAACTGTGAGATAAATTGAATATTTTAATATCAATAATAGCTGAAGAAATTTCATCTTCATTGAAAACAATAATACTATATTTATCTATATCTTTTGAAATAATATAATTATCGCCAATCTCAATAAGCTCTGAAGCCATTTTACTTAGAAAAGTATAAAGGTAATAAAGAGGTTTTTTTAATCCGTTGATTGTAAATAAACCATTAACTGAGTCTGTAGAATCTATTAAACAAATATCTTCTTTAAGTTCTTTTGGGTTGTAAATTATCTTTTTCAATAAATTTATACAACTTTTATTTGGAGAAATATTATAATATAACTTAGAAACATCTGAAAATAAAATATGGCAATTTTTATTGATTAAAGAAATAGGAAGGATTGTTTTTTGTATTATTTTATTATTTTTAAACAATTCAAATTTACCTAAAGGGATGTCCTTTAAATCAAATTCAATAGGAATTGTTATAGGAGAAATAATAGGCTCTTCTATTTCACATGGTACAGAATGAGAAAAATTTTCTATTATAGTATCAAGTGGCAGCTCTTTAATACATGGTTTAACTTTATTAAGTGTTTTATTTGAAAAAAGTTTTCTGTATTCTTTTGGATGATATCCAAACCAAAGCCTGAAATTATCAACGAAATATTTTGGATTTGAAAATCCAACATCTTGAGCAATTTGGGAAATAGATAGATTTGTACTCAGAAGTTTTATTTCTGACATTTCTACTCTGACCATACTTACAAAACTTCTGAAACTTTCACCTACAAAATGCTGGAAAAGATGAGATAAATAATAGCTGTTTATATTTTCTTTTTTTGCAATATCAGTAAAACTCAATTTATAGAAATAATTTTCATAAACATAGCTTATTATTCTGTTTATTCTTTCCATTTGAAATATATCATGAGTGACTTTAAGGCTAAATATTCTTTCTTCTCTACTTATTGTAAAACCTCTGAATTCACTATATAAAACTTTAATCAACTCAATAGATAAATCTAACGTTTTCTTCTTGTAGTCTGTATCTTTAAAAATTAATTCTTTAGTAACAGAAAAAAGAAGAGTTTTTATATCTTCTTTTTTTGTCTGCCCTAAGGAGTTGTTTTCAACTTTTATTGTAAATATTTGGTTTTCTAGATTAGGAAAAATTTTTGAAAAATATTCAACATTTATATTAAAAATAAGAATTAAATTTTTTTCTGAAATATTAGTTAAACCATGTACATCGCCTGTGTGTATTAAATGAATATCATTTTTTATTAAGTGATAATTAGTATATGTAAGTCGTAAATTTATTTCACCTTCTAAGACATATAAAATTTGTATGTCGTTATGCCAGTGAATAGGATAATTCTCAATTCTAAGCAGCTGTACTTTAATAGGAAGGTTATCATTGTAGTTTATTTTATCTAACATAATATTCCACTCCTTATTATATAAAATATAACTTTGTTGCTATTTTTTATTATAACATTTATGCAATAAAAATAAATAAATAACTGAAAATTCAAAAATATTAAAAAAATCGGCAAGTTTATTATATAAATGAAAAAATAATTGTATTAGTATTAAGAAAAAAGGAGAGGAGCTAATTTATATGGTTAAGTTATAATTGCTGCATTGCAGATAAAATACATTGAAAATGTATTTTATAGATGAAAAATTTAGTTAATAAATGGGTTAGTTTATCTTAATAACATCAAATTTATTCATATCGGGAGGAAAATATTATGGGTGAAGACATAACTTTAGAAGTTAAAAAACATGACGTCAAAGTTAGTACTCTAGTATTTATGATATTTTGTATTTGCGCGGCAGGGGCATATGGAATAGAAGCTATGATTCCGTCCTGTGGTCCGGGACTGACACTTGTACTACTAATGGTTATTCCTTTTGTATGGGGAATGCCAATGGCATTTGCATCTGTGGAATTAGGAGCAGCCAGACCTGTTGAGGGAGGATTTTATAAATGGATCCAGGAAGCATTAGGTGAATTTTGGGGTTTCCAAGCCGGTTGGTGGAAAACAATCGCTAATTTCATTGATAGTTCTGTTTATGTAATATTAGCAGGGACATATTTTGCTTTAATGACTGGCGCTAGTGATATGCAAAGATATGCCTTTCAAGTAATAATTATTTTTATATTCGTTTTTATAAATTTAAGAGGTGTTCATGAATCAGGTAAAATAAGTACTATCATAGGTACATGTATTTTATTGGTTTTCGGTCTTATTACAGTAGTTGGTTTTTTAAATGTAAAGATGAATCCGTTTACTCCTTTCATGCCGCCGGGACAAGATGCCTTAACTAGTATAGGGGCAGGTATTGCCATCGGTATTTGGATGTATTCGGGATATGAAGCCATGTCAGCAATTTCAGGCGAGGTTTCAAATCCAAAAGTAATACCAAAAGCTACTTTAATTGCTGTTCCCTTAATCGCTGCCACATATATTCTGCCTACTGCAGCTAGTTTGGCTTCTATTGGGCAGTGGGAAAGCTGGCAAGAGGGTATAACAGATGAGGTTGTAGGATATGGAACAGTCTTATCTACATACCTGGAGCATAGTATCTGGTTTATTGTCTTTGGAGTAGTTGCTGTATTGGCACAATGTTCCATTTACAATACTTGGATGGCTGCAGGTACAAGAGTTTTATTTGCGCTTTCTGATGATAATTTAGCACCAAAGTTTATTAATAAAGTTAACAAAAAGCATGGAGTACCTTATATCCCAATTCTTATTATGGCAGCAGTTAATTTGATTTTATGTTCTTTTGAATTTACGGTTGTTTTAGTTATAGAAGTATTATTGATTATAGCTACACAAATATTGTTATTTATAACAATGCTTGTAATGAGGAAGAGAATACCTGACAGTGAAAGACCTTTAAAAATTCCGGGTCCTAAATTATTTATATCAATTTTCTTTACTCTTCCTATAATAGTGGGGGTAATTGCTTATTTATTAAACGGGACGGATTACTTCTTAGGTGGATTAATTGGTTTGATATCAGGACCTATTGCATATTTCATCTTTAAAAGGAAGTATGGCGGATTATATAAAATAAACCCTGAAAATAATCCAATAAATGACACTACGAAGATGGCAAAAGGAGATTTATATAGAATTGCAGGTTTCTTTGTAGTTGTTTGTATATTAGCGTTGTTAGGATCATTGTTCTTACCTTGGTATGAAGGTTCATGGGGTCCTGAATATTACTTAGAAACATATGGAGCAGATATTTTCGTAAGCCTTTTAAATGGTATTAAAGCTTTCGCAATAGGAGGAGGTATTTTAGCAGTAGTCTTTTGGATTATAGCTAAAAAGCTTGAACATAGTGAAGAAAAAAGGGGTATATAGTATGAATAAGGCTGATATGGTTCTGATTGGAGCTAGTATATATTGCGGAAAAGGGCTGCCAAGCAATAAGGATTTCATAGCAATTAAAGGCAATAAAATTATTGGTATAGGAGAATTAGGAGAGGAAGAAAAATATATTTCCGACAGCACAAATATAATAAAATTTAATAAAGAGAGCTTCATTTTACCGGGATTGCATGATAATCACATTCACTTGATACAAGCGGGAATGTATGACAAATATGCAGACTTAACATTTGCAGCTTCTCAAGAAGAAGCTGCAAATATGGCTGCTAAGTTTGCTGAAAAAATACCTGATGAAAATTGGGTTATCGGATTTGGATGGAGCAGAATGTCTTGGGGCAATAAAGAAATACCAAATAAGCAAACATTAGATAAAGTTTTACCTGATAGACCTGTTTTTTTATTAGATTCAGAACTTCATGGTGCATGGGTGAACAGTAAAGCTTTAGAATTATGCGGTATAAACAGGCATACTGAAAATCCTGAATTTGGGAGAATAGATAAAGATATAAATAATGAGCCTACAGGGTATTTATATGAAACAGCTCTTAGCATGGTGGGAAAGCAAGCATTTCATTTCAGCAGTGAGATAATCGAAGATTTAATTACAAGATATATAAATATTGCAATAAAATGGGGAATTACTTCTGTCAGTGATATGACACCTTATCTGGGATTGAATTTAGCGTATGAAGATACTTATTATAAAATGGATCATCAAGGTCTTTTAAAAATTAGAGTAAATGCGGCAAGAGATTTATTTGAAGATATAGATAATATAATTAACATTAGACAAAAGGCAAAGGAAAGCGGAACGGGAATGTATAAAGTTCCTTATGTAAAACAATTTATTGATGGAGTGGTTGCAAATTATACAGCATTATTACTAGAAGATTATTGTACAAAATCAGGAGAAAAGGGCAAGTCTTTATTAAATCTTTTAAAGCTGGATGAAGCAGTAAAAAAAGCTCACAATAATGGATTTCCCGTAAGACTTCATGCAGTGGGAGATGGTGCTGTAAGAATAGCTTTAGACACTTTTGAAAGGGCAATAAAAGAAAATCCTATAGTTAAAAACAGGCACCAGATAGAGCATATAGAGTGCATAAATCCAAAGGATATAAGCAGATTTAAAGATTTAAATGTAATTGCTTCTGTACAGCCTGAGCATATTATATCAGGTGTACCAACATTTGATGATAATTGTTATCCTGAGTTTTTAGGAGAGGAAAGAGATAAATTAACCTGGGCATTTAAGAGTTTAAAAGACAATGGTGCAATCTTGGCATTTGGCAGTGATGCCCCAGTTGTCCCAGGCAATCCTTTTTATGGTATGTATGTGGGTATGACAAGAGTTCATCCTGACGGAAATCCTGTAAATGGATGGAATCCACAAGAAAAATTATGTATTGAAGATTTGATTCATGGTTATACTTATGGTGCTGCTATTGCAGAAATGAGAGAAGAGGAGCTGGGTACTTTAGAAATTGGTAAGTTAGCAGATATAACGGTTACGGATAGAAATTTATTAAAAATCACACCTGAAGAAATAAAAGAAACAAAAGTATTATTGACTATTGTTGATGGTAAAATAGTTTATGAAGGTTAAAAATATAAAAGGAACAATAGAGCCAGGGAAGTTTGCAAAAGTAAGGGTAGATAGAAATATCTACTCTTTTATGTTGTGGCTTTAGGGGTGATTAATACCAAATAAATTTATTGTCTATATAAAATTTGTTAATATGATTTTGGAAAAATATTCATTTACAGAAGACATTAATATATGAAGTATGTTATCATAAAAAGACTAATAAGGTTAAGGATGATAAAAGGGGTACGTATATGAGCAAAGAAAGTGAAAAGAAAATTGGTGTAGGAACATGTTCTTTTTTATTTGTTATTTTTTCCATAGTTTGGTCTTTTGATTTTAATGGTTTTTGTATTGGTGATAATTTTTTAAATCTGATAGGCTTGTCACCTTGGTCAAATGGGAATATTGGAATTCATTACACTGTATATTACAGTATTATATTCTTATTGCCTGCCTATATTATTGCAAAAAAGTTCCCTGATCATTTTCTTGCCAAAGCTAGTAAAATTCTTTCTTTATGGATGGGATTTTTTTTGTTAATATCAAGTTTTGTATTGGCCCAATAAGGTGTTTTTAATATATTAATTGCTATATCTAAAAGGGATTATATGAAAGAGTTAAGATTTAATAGGGTAAAGACATGTATTTTATAGTTGTAGGAGTCATATTCTTTTTTCCATATATATTTGCTGAATCAATTATATCTATTTTTTTGTTTTACATGGAAGTTTTCTATTATAAGAAAAAAAGTTTAGATTATAAATCAGATAGGATTATTTTTAATAGTTTAATAGCTTTTCTTTATAGAACTGCTGTTTATATAGTTATGGGATTTGGTATTGAATTTATAAATTTAACAGTATACAAGGGTAAACCTGTATATGAAAATTTATTTAGTATTTTAAATAAAGTAGATTGGTTTCTTCCATTTTTCCGTAATTCTTTTGAATCTTATATATCTATTTTAGGTTTTCTAATTAGCTCATATATAATAGTTAAAAACAGCATTAAAGGAAAACATTTTAGTATTAAGGACATTGTATTGTTAGTAATTTCGTCAATATTGGTAGATATTAATTTTATTTTTGGGGCTATTCATATTTTTTGGGCTTCATAACTATTCTATGTTATAAACAGGAAGCAGTATTATTTTATAATGGTATATGGTATTTTGATTATGTTTTACCTCTTTGATTCCTAATATACAAAAGGATTCTTCATTTAAGGGGGAGCGTAAGGTCAAAGAAGTTTATTTATTTTAGAATTATATTTTTGAATTTATATGAGGTGATTATATAAAAAGGTTAACTATTATACTAAAACAAGACATTTTATGAAAGGATTAAAGATATGTTATTAGAAATAATTTTATCAGGTATGATATTATATGCTATTGTTTATGTTGCAGTTTCTTTTGCTATTAAACCATTATTGAATGAAAAAAATATAAGCATTTGTAATGATGAAGATTTGGAGCTATTAGAATTACGTGATATAGAAGTAATAAGCGATGATGAATTTGATGATATAATTAAAATTTTACAAGACAAACAAGAAAAACAGAAAAACTATAAGAAGTATCAGCATTATGCTAATGTTTTAAAAGAATTAAGAGATATAGAATATTTTTCAGAAAAAGATTATTTTTTAAAGATGGATAAATTAAAAGAATTTTATAATATGAAAAGATAAGTAAGGTGAATTATAAAAAACTATTAATGTTATTTCTTATAAAAATCATTATATTGATTTAACTGATTATATTTGAGTATTATATTAGCATTTTTTATTTGCATTTACATCTCATATATTTAATATTTTTGATAAAGTTGTTAATAAATTATGTGGTTGATTATAGGTTATCCATAAATTTAATAACCTGTGGATAAAAAAAGAATTATTTTTAACAAACATCTATCTAAACATTGAAATATATGGATTTTGGTAACCCAAAATTATCCACAAGTAAAAGTGAATTAAATTGTATACGATTTTAAAAAGCATGTTGAAAAGTGCTTTAAGTATTAAAATTATAGGAATAAAAGGTTGTTGAAAAATATTATTTGTGGATTAAAATGGGTTTACATAATTATCGTTTTATATTCCTTGTTTATGATTATTTTTTTTATTCCTATTAGGATTGCATGGAAACCATCCCTTTCTTACACGTTCTTTTTGCTCTTTCAGTTCAAAAATTGACCATAATAATACGCACCCTAAAACTCCCAGTACAGTTGTAACTATTGTATTGTGAACAAAAAAAGAAGCACTGATTGATATAAGACCTAATATAAGAAATGCAGGCCATATTTTATCAGAGAAATAATATTCACATTTTATTACAATAGGATGAAAAATACCTATGATGATAAATGAAATTATGCCAATTATAATACCGGTAAAATTCAAATAATCCCCTCCTTTATTTTATAAAAACTTTATTATACTTTTATACTAAAAAAAAATTATATATAAATTAGAATTATTCTAGCAAATATTTTCCAAGATGTAAATCTAATTATATATAACTGGATTTGATTTATGAGACAATCTAATAAATACATTGTCATGTGAAAAATAAATATTTGGGTAAATATAGGTTATCCATAAACATAATTAAACTGTGGATAAAAGAAGAGTTATTTTAAAATATTGATTAGAAAATGTTCAAATTTAAAGGATATTTTAAATTTAAGTTACTAACATTCAGTATTGGATAAAATTGTATACGATATTAAAAAGCATGTTGAAAAGTACTTGAAATATTAAAATTGTAAGAGTTGTAAGTTGTTGAAAAATATTTAATAAGTAAATCATACGAGTTTACATAATCTTACAGCATGATTAATGAAAATAATTTTACTAATATTTATGTTATATTAAAAGAGAGATATAATTGAAAAAATTAAAAAGATACGATAGCAACAAATATAAGAGGCTTGCAGCTAATAAGTCAGGTAAATGATACAAATCAACAAATGCATTATTTATCAAATGCACATGGAGATATACTAGATATAATAAATGAGTAGGGAGAAATATTAAACCAATACAAAGATGATCCATTTGGAAATATAACAGAACAAATGGAAACCCTGCCAAACAGATATAAATATGCAGGAGAACAATATGATCATTTAACAGGAAAGTATTAAGCTTTATATCAATTAATTAATATAAATTAAAGAATTGAAAAATGTATATTATAGATATGGACTTGCATTTTCTATAAAAATATGGGTATAATATAAAAAAGAGCTACCGATGAACGGTATGCTCGAAAATATTTGGTTAAAACTAGCCGTCTAAGTTTGGTCGCTTGGGACGGTTAGCTTCTTTTTTGAAACTATGAATGCTTGTCTTTTGACAAGGCAATAATTGCAACTATCAGTAATCCAAAAGTACAAATTGTATTTATGGCTTCGTAGGTTAGCAATATTATCACCTCCCTTTGCGGGAGCATACCGTCCACCGTACAGGTAACTCTTTAAAAAGTATAACAAACAATCTGGTAAAATTCAACAAATAAAGCAAGCTTAACTTCATTGACAAAATTTAATGTTTAGAAAAAAATATAAATATAATTTTTACTTATATCCTTGCTAATAACAGGGTGTTTTTTTTATTTTAAATTACTATAAATACAGAAAAATAGGCTTCTCAATGGAAGGCGGCAAAGGTGTTTTTTTGCCATATTCATATAGAAGTTTTATTTTTAATATCTTAAATATTTCAAACCTGAGCGCTGGAACTATGAGATAAGAGTGTTGTCTCATCCATGATTGGAAAAATAATAAGAAATTACTAAATCATTTCTTATTATTAATATGGAAATCTGAATTTAATGGAAAAATTTCAAGAGTATAAGTAGTCTGTTTAAATTAAGGAAATAAGCTCAAAACAAAGTTAGTTAGGTTATAAAGATGATTACATTTACATTTACAAAAATATTAATCCTTTTAAGAAATTTATGGAATATGATATAATAATTTCTATAATTGAAACAGAGTTGATGCAATGTGTGGATCATTGAATGGTGTCAAATAATTAAATAGTGTTTGAAATGACCATGCAAAACGATATAATAAAAACGCAATTATAATAAAGTTATTAGTAAATATAAGAGAAGGAATTACAGTAAATGTTTATTTTGACTATTTCAATAGAAGACGCAGAAAAAATAGATGTATTGTTTCGCAAATTTGAGAGACCACTTGGAAGGTATATTCTAAAAATTGTAAGAGATGAAATCTTATTTGAAGATGTGCTTCAATCTACCTTTTACAAAGTAGTTAAAAATATAGAGAAAATTGGAGATATAAATTCAAAAGAAACAAAAAATTATTTGTATACAATAGCATATACAACAGCAATTGACTCTTATAATGAAAAAAAGTTACAAGAAAGTGTCACAAAACCCTATGATGATACGGTTATTAATATTATAGACGAATTTCACGCAGATGAAATTCTTGCAGAATTAAGTATGAGTGAAGAAATTTTAGCTTGCATTGAACAGCTAAGTGAAAAAGATCAGGATATTATAGCACTTAAATATGGTGCAGACTGGGATAACACTAAACTTGCAGAGCATTTTAATATTAGTGAAGAATCCGTAAGAAAACGCATATCAAGAGCTAAAATTCGATTGGCAGTTATAATTGATAAGCGCAAAGGAGGGCTTAGTGATGAAAGATAGTAACGAAGAATTATATAGAAGATCTATAGAAGCTAAAAGTGAAGCTTTATTGAAAATTATAGGTCAAAAAATTCTTGAGAAACGAGAAGAAGAAATAAATCAAAATGAAACTGAAAGTGAGACCTTCGTAATTCCAAAAAAGACCCATGAAGCAATAGCACAGATGATAAAAAAAGAAAAGAAAGCTGCTTTAATAAAAAACAGAAAAAACAAATTGAAAAAATTTGCGAAAGTCTGTGCGGCATTATTTATTGTTTTAGGTATTTCGGGTATGATTCTTGTAAATAACGTAGAAGCATTTAAATTTCGTTTTGATAACTTCTGGGTAGAAGTAAAAACAGAATACTTGGGGCTCACTCCAAAAGATGAAAATTCAGAAGATAATATTGATGAAGATGTAAAAATAAAAGGTATTTGGTATCCGAAGTATTTGCCTGAGGGATTTCAATTTAGTAGTATTGAATATCTTGGTGATATTAAAGAGCTTTTGTTTATAGGAACTGATGGTCAGACAATATCAATTTCAGAGACAAAAGCAGATGGAATGAAAATATACATTGATAATGAAGCAGAAGAAAATGGAAGAGTAGAGATTAATAAAAAATATGATGCCTACTGGTCTAAGAATGATGGAAAAACTGTATTTGTATGGTTGCAAGATGACAACATAATTGAAATTTCTGCAAAACTTGAATTAAATGAAATAATAAAAATTGCAGAAAGTATGGTTTTTGAAAAATAAATAAAAATTTTAAAAAAGTGTCACAAAACCTCTTGCGTTTCGGTTATTAATATATGGAAACAAAGAGAGGTTTTGTTTTATAAAAAAAGAGAGGGGAATCATTATGAAAAAAAGTTTTTTAACATGTATTTTAATTGTTGCCTTGATTTTGACAACATCGGTAACAGCCTTAGCTGCTGATACAGTAAATGGCTCTGTTAGTGAGAGCAATTCTGAAGAAATCTCAATTACACCATATTATGTATCTGTAGCATCGGTTTTAGCATCAATATCATTCAGTGGGAGTAAAGCAAATGCTACTGTATACATAACTCCTAAATCTTCATTAGATTATGTAAAAGTCAATGTAAAATTAATGAAATCAGGAAGCAGCAGTGCAATAAAATCATGGACACAGAAATTGGAACCAAGAAATAGCGGTAATTTTGCATTCGCTGAGAAAAAAAGTGTTTCGGCAAGCGGAAAATACTATGTTAAAGCTAAAGTAAAGTGTTATAAAGATAATGAGCTAGTAGAAACGTTCAATGTTGAATCAAAGAAATTGCAGTATAAGTAAAATAATATGTTTGGGGATTGTTTGAAAAAATTTAAGTATAATTAAAAAGCTAATAATATTTTTTATTATACTTATAATATTGTGTGTGAAATGGTTATTAAGTATAGAAATAAATTAATAGATGTTAGGAAGTGGTGCTCATGATTGTGTAAAGCTAAGCGAATAATGATGAATTATGTTCATCGTTTTCAGAAAAAAACTACCTAGAAATGATTAATAACGGAAATTAACATTAATAGGGGATATGGGAATTAAAATGAAAGCCTGTAGAGTATGGCAGCAAAAGGATAACTTGCTTTATAATAAAGAATCATTCCTTTTGAAATATATTCATAGAATAGGTGTTTGTTTATGGTTAGTAGATTGAGTGGGTTTAATTTACGGTTTATGTAAAAGATAATGGTTGTATATAAGGATATAATATTAGATTTTGCCTTTTTAAAGTAAAAGAAGTTCTTATTTACATCGAATTACATAATCAATGGGGGATAAAATGTAGAGACAATCTAAATTAAATATTCTTGTATTATCTAATTTGTCTTATTGGTAGAATTACTTGTAATACTTAATAAATCAAGTTTATATAATCTTGATTTTAGAGCAAACAGCTGAAATTTGGAAAGACATAACATACGGGAATATTTTAAGCAATTATAGTTTTACATGTTGGAATAGCTTCTAATAATGAGAACAGTAAAATTGTTTCTACATTGAAATGGTCGGATAAAGCATTTTCTGCAAACGATCAATTTTTCTAAGCTATTAAATATTGCAGAAAGTAAAGATTAAATTAAATAAAAAATACAAAAAAACCTCTTCTGTTTCTGTTATAAAAGATTTTGTACAAAATAACAAAGAAAAAAAGTATTATCAAAATAAAAGTAGTTAATGTAATTTATTAAATTCTTGAGAGCATACAGTCATATATTTTAAACCTCTATATTGTTATAAAATAGCAGTATGGAGGTTTTTATGTATAATAGTTAGTCCGCTTAAAAGTATTGACAACGAAACGACACGTACTTTATTATCGGATGGATGGCATGATATTTAGTTTACAATGTCTGAAAGTATTTATATTTTTTATTTATTTAGGCTGTTTATGAATAAATGTATAAAGCTATATTTTTATTTAATTTTTAACTTACCATCTATTTCATTAAAAAAGGTTTACTCCGTTAAATGTAAACGGTTAAGTAAACCTTTTTCTATATTACCACACATAGATAAACAAATGTAAAAGCTCTTGCAAATATAATAACAGAGCTGTTTTTGTTTGTCAAAGAAAATATAAATTATTATGAAATAAACTAATAATTTATATTCTTGTTAAAATTTTAAGGCTCATATTCAAAAATACTTTTCCATTACAAATTTGCAGTTACTGCATAAGTATGCATTTATTTTGGTGTATTTAGTATTAAATAACAAAGTAGATTCGCATACCATGAATCAGAAGATTATTTGAGGTACAGACTTAAAATTTTGCTAAAACAATTAAATAAAGATGGAATCTACAATAGGACCTGATACGTATGGCCCTAATTGGAAAGCATAAATATTTAAATTTATTTATTGTTATAAGCATATTTGATTGATTATCTTTAGATATAAAAGTGCTGTTAATAGTAACAGAGAAATAATAAAAATGTAAAAAAACAACAATTACATATTGACAAAACGCCATAAAATGGTAAATAATGTAAATTAGAACCTTGATAATTAAATATATAAGAGGGTTTTAATAACTAAAGTGTTATCATTGACTATAATGATATAAGATATCTTATTATTAATAAATGTATGTTTTTGAGAAGCTTATAAAAATAGGAAAAAACAATATAGATAATATATTGATAAATGTGTAAAAAATGTGTATAATATATATTGCTAGGAGATATACTAATGAGACAGAGAGAACTTATTAAAAAATTAGAAGAAATAGGTTTTAGTTTTTATAAACATGGTAGTAATCATGATATTTATATAAGAGGCAAAGATAAAGAGGTAATACCAAGACATAAAGAGGTAAACGAAAAACTTGCTAAAGCGATACTAAGAAAATGGGATTATGGATTATAAAATCCCTTGAATATAAGGAGGTCAACATGAAAAAAGTATACCCTGTTATTTTTACACAAATAGAAGATTGTATTCTTGTGGAGGTGCCGGATTTAGAGATACTTACACAAGGTGAAGATTTTGCAAATGCTATAGAAATGGCAAGAGATGCTATAGGTCTTAAAGGGATATCTTTGGAAGATGATAACATGAAAATCCCTGAATCATCGATTAATATAGATATAAAAAAAGGTACGTTTGCAAAAGAAGGTAAATCAATAATATCACTTGTTGATATAGATTTTGGTGTATACAGAAGAAGAAATGACAATAAAATGGTAAGAAGAAATGTAACATTACCAAATTGGCTTAACCAAAGAGCAGAAGAAGCAAATGTAAATGTTTCTAGAATATTACAAGATGCGTTAATGGAAAAACTTGAAATACAAAGAGAAAGATAACTCCAGAAATCATAATGTGCAATGTTTGAAAGAAAGTGAGAATTTAAAATGATAAAAAAACTAATTATAACTTTAGCTTTAATAGTTGGAATCAGTTCAACAGTTTATGCTGCTACAACAGCGGGGAACTCATATACAGATGTAAAAAGTACTAACTGGGCATATGACGCTATAAATACAATGTCTAATAAAAGCATTATAAAGGGTTATCCAGATGGAAGTTTTAAACCAAGCAATACATTAACTTATGGAGAGTTTATTAAGATGGCAGTCGTGTCAAGTACAGGCAAAGATGTGGGTAATGCAGAAAAGCCATATAATTGGGCACAGAAATATTATGAAAGCGGAATAGAAAACAAATATTATACAGAAGAATCCATTCCAAAACATAAGCTGGATAGAGAAATCACAAGAAGTGATATGGCACTTATTATAAGCTCAATATTAGGTGATGTAAAAATAGATAATTATGACACAATTCAAGCAGGGGTTACAGATGTAACAGCTAAGACAGAAAACGAATACGACATTATAAAATCCTATGCAAGTGGAATTTTAACAGGCTATGAAGATAATACCTTTAAACCTGATAAAACATTAACAAGAGCAGAATCAGCAGTAGTAATTCAAAGACTTGTTGATGAAAGTAAAAGAGTTATGCCAAGTGAGAAAAAAGAAGAAACTACTCCTATAGATTCAAATAGAGATTATAGCAGTTTAAAAAATCTTTCAAAAAGCTCCACTTCAACATTACCTGTTACAGATATCGCTTCAAATATATATAGTTTTACTATTGGAAATTTAGCTGGTTACCCACCATTATTTGAGCATATAAAATACTATGAAATTATAAAAGATTATCCATATGAAATTAAAAGAGGATATGTAAAAGATGGTTCTCAATCAATAGATGTAAGTAAAGAAGGGAATGCTGGATTAGCAATGTTAATCAAAGATAATCAAATAAATTGTAGATTAATCGGTGTAGAAATGGATAATAGTAATTACGTATCATTTTGTCAATCTAAATCTAGAACACTTCCTGACTTTGACTATATTGCTTTTTACAATAGTACAGACAAAGAATGTGATACTTTAATACTTGTTCAAAATACATTTAAATAGAGAAAGGTGATAGAAAATAAATGCTTATTCTATACAATAAAATATTTAAAAATAGTATAATTTCATTATTGATAACGGCCCTGATTTTATCGGGGCTTTTTTATTACCCTATAAAATCATATGGGCAAATGCAAGAGGTCACAATTCATCATATTAGATTAGATACCGCTGTTGTATTTGTATGGTCAGACGGAAAAAGCGGATGGCAGAAAAATATAGTTCCCAATACAAATTTTTCAAAAGAATTCGTAATTGATATAGGAAAAAATATGAAAAATGTTTCCGTTCATAAATATGACGGATCTAATTTCCCATTTGATTGGACAAAGGATACAGATACATATAAGCAGCATTGGAATCCTACAAATGCTTGTAAAAACGTAGATGATTATGAAAATAATTATATGCCATATTCAGCAATAATAAACAGTGTTGGAGACAAGTCTTCATATAATTCATCGACAGGTAATATGTACTTAAAATATAACGTATTGTTAACTGCAAGAGATGGTGAGCCATATGATGTGAAAGCTATGTTAAACAAAGGAGACAAACAAAAAATACTTGACCTGCTAGGTGATAATCCTCCTGCAGATTTAACTGAAGCGATGGATTTATTTAAAACCGACAGCGCAAAGATAGATCCAAATGTGCAGGGATATTTATATTTTGTACCTATTATTACAGAATATGATGAAACTGCAATAATTGAAATTCCAGATCCAGAGCCTGAGGAAATATTTGCAGAAGTAGTTAATCCTGTTACTGTAAAAACGGGAGAGACCTTTATTGTATCAGATGGATCAAGAGTAGGTTCGGAAACTATTGTTGATAAAGCTGTCCTATATAGAACAGTTAGCAATGGAGCAAAAGAAAAAATAGCAGAATGGCATGGCACAGGAAATAAAGGAGAAAATACAGGTGGCAGTATTGAACAAACTTTTAATGAAGTTTGTACCGTGGAATATGAACTTATTGAAACTTCAATAAACGGTACTGAAGATACTGATACAGGTAAAACAGAAATTAAAGATAGTAGAGAAATGGGATTAAAAGCAATTTTAAAATCCCCATTATATACATACGAAGGACATATAACACCTGTAGAAGATAAATCAGAATTTACTGTAGATGATGTAAATTATTCAGCAAAAAGGATGTATGCCGAAGGACTTGGAAATAACAAATTTAGAGTAGTTGAAGATACACCAAGTAAAGTAACAAGAGTAGATGATACTAATGCAAACATTGTATTTGATAAAAAGGGAACGTACAACATAAAACTAGATATAAGAACAATAACAGATAAAAAGGATAGTTGCACAAACCCTATTGAAGTAAGAAAAACACCATACATAGAGGATTCCCTCGGTGGTGTGCAAAAGCAAAACAGAAGACAAGATTTAATTGCTAATATTGCCACTTCCCCTGAATATCCTGTTGTTAAAACATGGATTGAGATTGAAGATTTGGAAACAGGTGAAAAAATCTGTCATTATTACGGAGCGGGTGAAAATGATAAACTGAATGATGACCATATTAAAACACGTAAAATGGCTATAGTAACAGAGGACAGTGATGAATACTTTACTAAATTTGACCTTGCTTTTTTAACAAAACCTTTGGTTAAGGGTAAAGATGAAAACAGGAAATATAAATACACAATATTTGCAAAAGATGCAAAAGGAGATACAGATGAGGTTTCAAAAGAATTTACAGTAAGACCCGACCTTGCCCCTGAAGCTGTAATCTCAATGGAAAACTCCTTCTTAAGAGAAAAAGGTACAAACATTGCAAAGATAGAAACAGAAGATGCATCAGTTTCCAAAGACGGAGATGAATCAGAGCGTACTTGGAAATATGATGAAGGAATCGTGTTAGAGCCAAAAGAGAATATAAGCGATTTAGAAGGTTATGAAAAGCTTTCTTTTGGAACGGATAAAATAGTTGGGTTTAATAAAACAGGCGTTGGTAAATTTACAATAGGATTAGAATTAAAAGATAAATGGGTAGAGCCTACACTTCCTGAATACATAACAGAAGAGGATTACTTAACAGGCAGTGCCGTTGCCCTTTCGGAAGTAGATAACGTGGCACCAGTAGTCAGCTTAGAACCAATAACCACAATACAAGATAATCTACTTCTTTTGGCAGGCGGAGCAAAAGAATATGATGAACTGGTTAAAAATAAAAACAGCTTTATTCAAGAATTTTTAAGAAATGGCATAGATGCAAACATAACAATCCAACAAATAAAAGATGGAACACCTTCATATATAACAGATATACAGTCATTATATACAGAAACATTTTCTGTTGGCCCAAATGATAATTATGAACAAGATTTTGCAGTTACAGACAATACGTATATATATTATCTGTTAAAAACATGGAATGGTACAGGAGAAGGAGATTACCCAACAGTACCTTATACTGTCCATGCAAAAGAACCATACAGTAATACAGATAAATGGATATATACTACAATGGATTCAGAAAAATTTACAATGGGGCAGGATGACACAGATACATATTTGTATCTCATATATAAAAATAAAACTGTAATATTAGATAAAAAGACAGGCACTTCCTTAGGAACATTGCCACTTGCAATAAATGAGAAAAACTTTTTAACAGATAAATTTATTTACACGCTAAAAGGAAATGAATTATATCAAATATCTTTAAAAACTTTAAATATAAAAAAAGTTCTTAGTGGAGTAAACAATCCAAGGAGAATAGGAAATAGTCTGCATTATGTATACGAAGATAAAGGAGAAGCAATATCAAGAGTAATTTTCAATTTGAAATCACAGAAAATTAAAATGGAGCAGCTTATAGGAAAGGAAGACAATCCTTATTATGATGGAACTTTGTATAAATATGTTGGAACAGATGGATTAGGAAATATTTTAATATATAAAGCAATAGGAGGAAAGGGAGACACGCAAGGGGGATTCTTTTTATATGATATAAATAATAAACTTAAAAAATCAGTAAGGTTTAATTCTATATCAGGAAAAGATAGCATAGTCCCCATTATGACAGAAGATGAAAACGGCGAGTGCAATATTGCAGCAATTAAATCAAAAGTCCGTTATAGTCAAGGAACATTTATAGTCATGTCTGCCTTTAATTTAAATACTGGCGCCATGGCAGAAAATAAAACTAATGGTCAGACTAATACTGTTCCTGATATATCATTTGAAACAAAAGGGAAAGCATATTTTATATTTTTCGGTGATTTTGCATATACAAATACAGGACAGCCTGTTTATGATCCTCATTATACATATACATATGATGGAAAAAGTTCAATGACCAAAGATGTCAATGGACCATGTAATTTAGATGTGGAAGAAGGAGGGCATGCATCAAGCAGATTTTTGGTTTCTGTATTTGGAGATAATAAAATTAATGGTCATTTAATGGTTAAAGCATTAGGTATGCCAAGAAGTAAAAGCAGCGAAGTAACAGATACAATAATGAAATTTGCTAGCGATAAAACAGAATATCAAGATGAAATGAATACACTTATTATATCAGACAGAACATCAACTGAATTTGGTGACAGCATTATATCTAATGCAATAGACAGAATAAAGAAAACAGGAACAGAATTTATTGCAGGAGTCGGAGATAATGTAAGTAATTATGCAACAGATATGGCACAAAATGCACAGGGTTTGATTGTAACAGGAATTAAAGATATAAAAGAAAATCTTGACAAAAGTATATCAAAAGTCATATCCGAAAATGTAGTGCTGCAAAAAGAAAAAGCACAATCTACTTTGCAAGTTAAAGTAAAAGGAGGAACAGAGACAGGGACAATAACAAAAAATATTAATCTTCAAACCGGTAAAAAATATTATTACGAATACAATTTAAAGAAAGTTACAGAAGGTAATGAAACAGCAAGTACTGTAAAAAGTGAATTAAAAGCAGACTGTTCATCAACAAAATCTCCATATAGTGAAAAGTTTATATCTAAATATTATGTTACTAGAATGTATGAAGAAGATTTTAGTGATTCTAATGTTGATAGTTTTTTTAAATTAGATAATTTTTTTATGGAAAATGGTTGGGGTGGAGAATTCCACCAATCAGCACATTCATATACTAACAGTTATTTAAGATTTACTGTTCCAACTGGGCAAAAAGCTGTTATTATGTTTGATTATAAAATATTTAACGATAGCGATAAATGGGATGGATTAGGAATATTTTTAGATGATAAAAGAATTACAGACAAAGATTATTATGATAATTATGGATATGAATCCGGTTTTTACGAACACAAAAGTATTTTAACACAAGGGGTTCATGAAATACACTGTTCTAGTTATTATTGTAATAGTCATAGTGGAGATTATTACGCCGCTATAGACAATCTAAAGGTAGTATTTATAGCGGATGAATCAGCTACATCTAAAATAAATAGTGAAACTAAAGAATTAACAAATGATTGGGAAAAAGTAAGTGGGGATTTTGAGGCTCCTTGTGCTATTAGTTATTTTGGAGGTATTACATTAGAAAAATTTAATAAAAGCATTTATGCTTATAATATTTATCCAGAAGAAAAAGATTTTTATGAACTGTATATTCCATCTAGTAAATTAGCGTTTGTTAAATTAAAAGCCAGTTATTGGAAAGGTACGTATGCGACACGGAGTTCGTCTTTAAGCCTATCAAATGGTGATACATATCACAATTATGATGGGTGGATAGATTTAGGGTTATTTTCAGGATATATAAGTGCAACTACTAACTATAATACAGGATCTTCTAAATCTTATAAGCGGTACTACCAAGGAATAAGTTATGCGGAAATAACACAATGTGAAAATTTACCTCCAATAAGGAATAATAAATATTTTAAAAATGAGGAAGAAAGCAAAGTATTTATACAAGGAGATACATTCGATGGTAGTGCAACATTAAAATTAGAATTCCCATCGGGAGAAAAAGATACGAAATATCTTCTTCAAAACTTAAGAATTTACTATATAAAAGATGGAAAGAAAGTATATGTAGAAGATAAATATATAACAAGCACATCGCAAATGTCAGATTGGAATACATCTTCAAATATAGATTTATCAATAGTTAAAGATGTATTGGGAGAAGAAGATGATACACATTTAGTATATCGTAAAGGACAGCTTGTAAAATACAATATATTCTACAGTGATTATGAAAACGATCCGAGTAAAAAACAATACTGGAAATATATCCATGAACCATTTAATGACGGACCTCATCCTGATGCAGCTGTTATCGTAGATGAAAACGGTAATCAGGTGGGAGGATCAGGTAAGATTTTAAATGAATCAATAGACCGTTTTTGGGTAGATGGAAAATATACAGTACAGCATTGGCAGGAAGATAATACAGGAAATACAGATTATGATAAGCTTTCCAATGTGGCAGAAATAACCTTTTACGTAGAAGGAACAGGAGAAGCACCGTGGATAACATATATTAAAACCATACCAAGTGTGGTAAAAGAAGGAAAAATATATCAGCTTCAAATTGGTGTAGATGATAAAGAAAAAGACCCTTTAAGACTAAGAACAGAAGTATATAAAGAAGGAAAACTTGTATATACACACAATAAAACAAATATACTGGCAGATTCTGTGGGAAATTATCCTGCTGTAATAACGGGGAATGCACCAATTGCAAAAGCAGGGGTGTATGATGTAGTCTGCACAGTAAGAGATTGGTCGGGAGCAGGTCTTGGCACATATAAATTTACAGTAGTTTCAGACGGAAAAATCACAGGCTATGTAAACCATACAGAGCAGTGGAATATAAACAGAAAAAAATATAACCTAAAGAAAACAGGGAATGAAGAAAAGCCAAGGGGATACAATGTATTTTGGAGCGGAGAAAAGTTTATGCTTCAGTCAGCTGTAGCAGGAAATGCTGACCTTGTTACATCACAAATAGCAGGGTATCCAAGCTATAAAACAACAATGAAAAACAGTGGGAAAAAGAATTCAAAAGGAGAGTGGATCTACACAGGAGAAATGTGGGATAAATCAATGATAAACAAATGGGGTAGAAAAGCACCACAGCCCTTAACCTTTAAGTTTACTGCTTACTACTCAGGAGGTATGACCAAAACCCATAATGTAGAGATTATTGTGGACAGCCAAGAAGATTACTGGCAGCTGCATAGGTATTTTTAAATTAAAAAATTAAATAATGTGATTTTAAAGGAAGATTTTTAACATTTGTTTTAGATTTTCCTTTTAATTTTTATAAAGAATAATTTGATAGTATTTTATAAACATAACTATAGATATATTAATTTATACCAATACTTCTTTTTTAGTAACTATTTATTTTTGATTTTAAGTCTAATTTTTCCCTTACTATTTATTATTATAAAATAGTTTCTTGAAATTTTTTTTTTATGTATATTAAATAAATGATTAATTGTAAAATTAATGTTTTATGATAGTTTTTATTATTTAGAACATATAGTATAATAATTTTATTGGTTGTAAAAAATTGATAAAATTCAGTTTAATCTTTTAGTAAAAGCAGTTTAATAAAAAGTAAATTATAACAATAATATGAAATATAGTGCATTATAAGGAGAAAATAATATGAAAAAAAGGATTATAGGAATAGCTCTTCTGGCTGTTTTAGCAATCCTACTATTTGTATGGGAGAAACCAGTTGTATGGGAGAAACCAGTAAACGTATCAGATGAAAATTCAACGGAAGCTTATTATCTTTCGATTAAGGACAAGGATGGATTCTGTATAAAAGATGAAATTCTCTATGCTTATTTAGGAAACGATAAAGAAATAATAATTCCAGAAACTGTTACAGAAATATACACTTCAGCTTTTTCCGGTGATTTCGGGCATGGAGAAAATTTAGAGCAAGTTATAGTGTCTGGTACAGTTAAAAAAATAGACAATGGTGCATTTGCTTTTACTTGTGCTAAGAAAGTTATGGTGGAAGAGGGAGTGGAAGAAATAGAAGAATGGGCCTTTGGAGACAGCTATATAGAAGAAATTTGGTTTCCTTCTTCCTTAGAGAAAATCGGCAATGGGATTATGGAAACGGAGGAAGGGCTTGATGGAGCTCAAATTCATGTACCCAAAAATTCGAAGATTAGTCAGTATTTTGAACAGAATATGCCATATGGGGAAGCAGAACTCATTTACGACTAGGGGCATAATCCGTCTAAGTATAAGTATTAAAAGCTAATATCAGTAAATTCCTGTGTAATGGGTTTTACTGCATATCTATGAATTATGATAGAAATAAAGACATATCAATAAATCAAATAAATAGTATTTTAAGGTTAATTTAGGTAAAACTTTTATAATGTAAAGCATATACTGGTTATCCATAAATTGATTAACCTGTGGATAAAAAAATATATTTTATTATAAAGCATTTATAAAAGGTTGAAATATAAAGGTTTTAATAAATTTTAGTTATTCACAGGTTATGTTGGATAGAATTGTATACAATTTTAAAACATATGTGGAAAAATATCATAAGCATTAAAATTATGGGAATAGGAAGCTGTTGAAAAGTGTTGATATTTTTACAAGTGTTAGGTTTACATAATAAAATTGCTTGTGGTTCTCTAATAAATTGACTTGAAAATAGTACCGTAACTCAAAAAATCAAGATGATAGTTAATTAAATTCCAGGAGGTGAGGAGATGAAGCGTTGCATTGTAATTGCCGGAATAGATTTTAGATTACAATTAAAATAATAGGAGGATTTGTAATGTCTATTTCGGAAGAAAAAATATATCCACGCACAGGTGATACACAAACTATTTATCTAAAGCCTGTTATTACCAACTCCAACATTAAGATTGGTGATTATACAATGTATAATGACTTTGTAAATGATCCGATTAATTTTGAAATAAATAATGTTTTATATCATTATCCTATCAATCATGATAAATTAATTATTGGTAAATTTTGTTCTATTGCTTGTGGTGCAAAGTTTGTTTTTACAAGTGCCAACCATACTTTAAAATCTTTATCTTCTTATCCATTCCCTTTGTTTTGGGAAGAATATGGGCTTGAGCAGAAAAATGTTACACAGGCTTGGGATAACAAGGGGGATATAATTATTGGCAATGATGTATGGATTGGGTATGAAGCGGTTATTATGTCAGGCGTTCATATTGGAAACGGTGCAATTATTGGAGCAAGAGCAGTTGTAACAAAAGATGTTGAACCATATACAATAGTAGGAGGTGTGCCGGCAAAGCCAATTAAAAAGCGATTTCATGATGATATAATTAAAAAATTACAATCTATTTGTTGGTGGAATTGGGATAAAGAAAAAATACGTAAAAAAATAAATGATCTTATGAGTGGAAATATAGATAAATTATAAGAGTTAGCTCTAGTGGAAAACAAAAAACAATAAAAACTAGAGGCATTGAGATAGAAAAATCTTGGTGCCTCATTCTTGTTGCTTCAGCAATCTATTATGTTTATAAACTACTGTGTCAGTTTCATTCAAAAAAATATTGAATACAATTTCATGCTATGGTATTATAAAAAAATCTTTATATAAAAAACTATCTATTTAAAAATGAAAATTTTCAGGGAATGGGGATTATAAAAAAATAAAGAATATAAGGTAAAATAAGGAGAAAAAGAAATGGAAAAAGATTGTACTCGCAGTAAACTGCGGCAAAGCAAATTTCTTAGTAGGAAAAAAGTTTTAGTAGTTCTTATTATAGCTAGTCTATTTTTACAAGCCCAGGTTAATATATCCTCAGCAATTGAATTTGGAACAAATCAAACGGACATAGAGGTTGGTAATACTTATAATTCTTCCACATATGATACACCGATGATTATTGGGGATAAAGTTCTTGTAACATGGGATGCTACAACCGATGATTGGGCAACGTATTCAAATTTTTGTAACCTAGTTGATGCAGATGGAACGTTAAGTTCGATACCACAACCAACTATATTCCCTAGAACTGATGATTCTTCTGATACAATAGTTTATAAAGGGTTATCAAATGGAAACATATTAGTATATTGGTATAGTTCTTCATCTTCAAAGGGGTTTACAGATACTTACTTTAAGATAATTAATCAAAATGGAACGGAAATTGTACCGGCTACAAAGATAAACTCTGAGGTAGGTTCTTTAAATAGATATACACAGTTTGCAGAGTTGTCAAATGGATATTTGGCTTTTGTTTGGACAACAAGCGGTACTGATTATGCATTGAGAAGATTTTCTATTAGTGGATCCACAGTAAATGCAGAGGATTCATCACAGATTTCTCTTACAAACTTAGCCGGTATGTCCGGTTCCCAATATAATTATAGAATAGCAGCAAATAACGATGGTCAATTTATGGTAGTGATGTCACAATATGATTATTATTATAGAGGTATGATTTTTAATGATGCATCTCCAACTCCTAATCAAGTGAGTGGACAAAATGCTTTTGTTATTTCAGATCGTGGAGAAACTGATAATTTTATTACCGTTAAACTTTTATCCAATGGAAAGTTTTTGACAGTTTATAGAAAAATACCAACCAGTGATACAAGCAATAGAAGCATAGCTTTTAGGATTTATAATGCTGACGGTACTCCTGATGGAGAGGAAACAATTGTGAGACAAATTCATTCTTGGGGATATATTGATGAGCCAATTATTGTAGATGGAGGTTTTTTACTTTCTTATTATTATAATGATGGTACTGCGATACCCTATTTTGAGTATTATGGAAATGATGGCACTTTTATAAACGACTATACGTCAATTTTACCTACTGTAGAAGGTAACTACGGAATTGCATTACCTTTTACGGATTATGATGGCAACATATCATTTTTAATTAATGATAGCTCCGACAATAGTAATTATGATATTCGCCTTTTAAGAAATGAATCAAGTACAGAAATAACAGGATTCGATGAAATTGCAGATGTAAGTGCAGGATATGCAGGGAATGCGACATATACGACTTCTACCAGTGCAATTGCAATACTGCCAACAGAAGTAAAAGCAAACAATAATACAGTAACAGTTCCGGTGACTACATGGGCAGACACGGATTCATATAATCCTAACGTAGCAGGAAGTTATACATTTACAGCAACACTTGGAAGCTTGCCAACCGGATATGAAAATACAGGAAACTACACAGCGACAGTTGAAGTAGTGGTAACAGCAAAGACAGAAATCAGTGGATTCGATGA
>NZ_AUFC01000015.1 GCF_000426305.1 Anaerovorax odorimutans DSM 5092
GTAAAAACTAAAGTAAATATTGTTTTCAATACAATAACACATGGAATTCCTGATTCCTTATAAAAATTTGACTGTTTTAAAAGTTCAGATATTCCTATCTTAGAAAAAAACAAGTCGATTCTAGAGTTTACAGTCTGTTCAGTGCGTAAATTTTCTGCTATAATGGAATTCATAAAAAGTCCTACTTTCTTTGATATTTATGGGTTTGTCGTTATTTCCATTATATCAAAAATTAGGACTTTTTTATATATCCTAAAGCAGATTCATATTCATTTTTCAAGGTGCATTAACATTTCCCTAGTGGGAAAGTTGAGTTATTTATATTAAAAATAGTATTGACAAGAGGGCGGAGTCAAAATTATGTATAGAGTATTATGTAACATAATATGAAAAGATATTTTTTATTAAAGGATAAGGATTTTTACAATAATTGAAAAATTTATTTTTCTTTTTTATCTGGGAGTTCAATTTTGCCGTGTTCTTTTTCATAGTCTGCAATAAATTTTAGCATTAATTGAATAATTTGGCTGTTTGCAGAACGTCCAACATAATCACAAACATATCTAAATTTAGCCAATATTTCACCATCTACCCTAAGTCCAAAATGTTTAATGTTATTTTTATTCATGTTATAAACCTCCAAAGAATTCATAATAACTTTATTTTAGACTTATTTTTTGATATAATGCAGAAATAGAGTTAAAGTAGAGTTATAATAACTCCTGAATTTGGAGGTGCATTTAAATGATAACAAACAAAAATCAAACATGTTGTTTCGTAGGACATCGTAGATTACCAAAAGAAAAAATTAAATACATAGTGAAACGACTAAATCAAGAGATTGACAAACTTATAAGACAAGGCGTAACAGATTTTATATCAAGTGGCACTTTGGGATTTGATCAGATAGCTGTATCGTTAATTATTGCAAAAAGAGAAATGGGAAACAATGTTCGATTGATATTTGCTTTGCCGTATGAAAATCAAGAAGAGATTTGGAATACAGAGCAAAAAAGGCTTTATAATAGTTTACTTTTGGAAGCAGATGAGGTTATTTACGTTTCTGAAGAATATAGCATCGACTGTATGAAAAAATGTGATCGTTTTATGATTGATAGATCAATTTATTGCATTTGTGAGCAGATATACCAGATGGGTGGTGTTGTGCAAACAGTTAGGTATGCAAAGGAAAAGGGTATTAATGTTATAGATATTAGTAGTTAAGAAATTATAATTATATAAACTCATAGAATCCATCAAAAAATAATAATATGTAAGAACGGTATACTACATAAGACTTAATTACATCTGGAATCACTACATAAATCGAAATTTAAGTGTTATTCCAAACAAGAAAGGAGAGCTGGTTATGTCAGTAGCAGGGACGTACAAGGTTCAGGTTAAAACTCCTAGAGGAGTAGGGAAAGGTAAAATGATACTGGTTGTTGAAGGTGAATTATTAAAAGGAACGCTGGAATATCCTACAGGAGTATCTAAAATAGCAAATGGTAAAGTAAAGGGAAACACAATTGAATTTGTTACAAAAATTAAAACACCTATAGGTAATTTCAGAGCTTTTGTTACAGGAGAGGTAAAGGATAATATATTTTCTGGTATGGCAAAACTTTCAATGGGTTCTGTACAGATCTATGGGAAAAAGGATTAAATGATAGAATCAAATATACATATTTAAAATTTTTTTTATAAAGTTTAATAGTTGATGTAGTATAAAAACACCATAATCTGATTTACGCACAAAGTTGTTTAGAAAATACTTTTTAGGTGTCAGTGAGAATAGTAACCAAAAGTCCCACAATTCTTACATAATGGAGTCTAAATATGAAACTTTGAGAATTAATAATTTTTATAACAGTAGTAAACGTATACTGATATAATCTTTATTATAGCTGTAATTTATGTTGATGATTTAGGGAATAGGATATGCGGCAGATTCATGAAAGTTACTATATTTGAGTTTGTAGTGATATAAATTGTTTTATATTCTTTTATTTTTAAGTAGTCTATTTATACGCTTAGAAAAGAATAACCATTATTATATTATTATTAAAGAGCTTTTTATGAATTTTAATTTTGTCATAAAAAGCTATTTTGTTATTCTTACAAATTATTTTACATTAGATTGGCATAGATTTTCAAAATTCTACTTATCCTCAGTTTTGTTTTGTAAGACTTCAATCATCATCTTTGCTCCTAATTTAAAGCCATCAATGAACATTTCTGATATTTCAAGTGGAATTTCACAAAATTGTTCATCCATTATCTTGATAAACTGTCCATACAATGCTGGATCCAGTTCCTTCAATTTTTTAGTAAAATCTTCATAATTATGATAATGTTCCTTTCTCATTTTTACGTATTCTTCCATTTTGGGACGGAATTGTTCAGCAGGAAAAATTTCTCCATTATAAAGCTGTAATAGTATACTTTCCATAATAATGTACTCCTTTACAATTTTTAATTTAATAAATATAGATTCTCTTTTTAGTGTATCATGTTATGGTGGACAAGATGACATTTCAGGAATGTCAAAGATATAAATTCATTTTAGAAAAATAAGAATATGGATGTAATAATTTTATGTAAGGAAAAAAGAGAACCGTGAGAATCTGATAGAGCAAAAATAAGACTGGCGGATTTGCTTCAGGTGGAAGGGTTAGACGTCGACAAAAATAATATTTTAACAAAAGTATAAAAATAATAATTTTCAGTTAGAAATTGCTAAATAGATTAAATTTAAATGTTCGATTATTTAAATTTAAAATACAGAAATTAATTGATTTAGTTTTAAGACAGCCATATAATGGATATATGTGGGAAATTTCTAATGATTATATATTAAAACAGCGAGAAAAACTAAAAAGGATATGATGATTCCGACAAAAAAGTAGTGATTTTCATAATTAAACTAGAATTACGATAAGGAATTAAATCATATGGTCATTATTAAAATAATGTGATTTGATATATCAGATTTTAAAACTGCTGCTAATATAATAGGGAGATGATAAATTGGAGATTACTAACAACATCAAAGATACAGCCCTTATTTTTGAGGGTGGTGGTATGAGAGCCAGCTATACGGCAGGATTTTTAAATAATCTTTTGGAAAGTGAGATATATTTTGATTATGTAGCAGGAATTTCAGCAGGTTCCAGTCATAGTGTCAATTATTTGTCCAGAGATATAGAACGTTCAAGGCGATCTTTTGTGGACTTGGTTTTAGATCCTAATTTTGGCGGATGGAAATCTTTTTTCAGAGGAGAGGGTTTTTTTCGTTCAAAGTATCTTTATGAAGAAACACCATATCCAGATGCACCGTTGCCTTTTGATTTTCAAACGTTTCATGCAAATCCTGCAAAGCTTCGTGTAGGGGCTTTCGATCGAGATACGGGAGAGATTATATATTATAAAAAGGAAGACATGGATAACATAGAAGACTTGATGAAAATTGTTCGTTCTTCATCGTCTATGCCCATTTTTATGCCTCCTACTTCTTATAAAAACCACTTTTTTATTGATGGTGGGCTTGGTGGCGGTATTGCCCTTGATATTGCGAAAAAGGATGGAATGAAAAAGTTCTTTGTTGTTTTAACCCGTCCTAAAGGGTATAGAAAAAAGCCGGTTAAGTTTAAGGGTCCATTCAAGGCATATTACAGAAAATATCCTTTTGTAGCGGAAGCCATTTTTAAACGTTACATTGTGTATAATCAAACTCTTGAAGAACTTGAGGAATTGGAAAGAGAAGGAAAAGCCTTTCTTGTTTATCCTGATTATATGCCTATATCAAATCGTGAAATTAATTTTAAGAAATTGTCTGAAAGCTATAAACAGGGATATGAGCAAGGGAAAAGAGATTTACGGCGATGGAAAGAATTTTTGTGTATTGAATAATATAAGGTGTGAATATCTTTAGTTTAAATACTAATAAATACAAAAATATCACTTTATTAAAAGTGATATTCTATAACAATTAGAGAATTCTTGATTTCTGAAAAACTCTCTAAAAATATTAAAATTAGGTTTGAGGAGTTTCATCTACATAAATATGACAGGCAGCTTTATAACTTATTTGAATAAGTTTACCTTCAAGATTAAGGGTTAGAGGACCTTCGTAGGCGCCTATTTCAGTAACTTGAACCAAGCTGCCAATGGCGATTCCTGTTTCTTGCAAATAATCTAATAGCTCTTTTTCTTCAGTTACACGTCTTATGTAAGATGTTTTGTTTAAAGGCAGCATCGTAAGAGGATACAAGGGTGTTTGATATATTTCCCCATCAGGGTTAGGAATTGCACTGCCGTGAGGACAGTAAGCTGGATAATTAAGAAATTTATCAAGTCTTACCGTTAAACGCGATGGTGTTATATGCTCTAGAAGCTCTGCATCTTCATGGGCTTCACTCCACGAATAGCCCAGATGACGAATAAGAAATACTTCCCAAAGGCGGTGACCGCGTATCATTGTTATAGCAATATTCATCCCTTTTTGTGTCAAGCATGATCCTTTGTATGCTTCGTAATGAATCAAATTTTCACGTTTTAGTTTCCCAAGCATTTCTGTAACAGAAGCAGGGGCAATTTGTAATGCTTCTGCAATTTTTTTATTATTAACAAGCTTTTCAAAACCTCCTAATTTATAGATGATTTTTAAATAATCTTCTTTATTTGGTGTCATGATATATCCTCCTGATATTAGGAATACCTAAATTTGGTGTATTATATGCCTATATTTATAAATATAAAGCAGTTAAAGTTTTGTAAATATCTATTTTAGTTAAGGGTGGGAAATAAAGTCTATCTAAACTAATTTATGCGTATTGCTTTAAAGGTTACAAAATCGATTATCTTATTATATTTTTTATAAGTCTCCATCAAAATTTACAACAATATATCTAATACAAAAATATTATGCAGTAATGGACTTTGCAAGCCAACTGACTAGTAGAACAATTGCAATTAATATTAATGTTGGTATCTTACGACGAAAGAGTTGTTTTGTATAAGCATCCATAATACTCACCTTCTAATCCAATTTTTCCATTTGGTAAATTTGATATCTTCTTCTTTTCAGTAATTATTCTAATAAGACAATAATAATGATAGATAGTATTTAGGCGAACCTAAACTTTATTATATTGTATACCTAAATATAATAAAATGCAATGGATTGTTATAATTTTATAAAATTAATAACTGAACTTGTTAGAAATATACGAAAGTATACCTAAAAATAAATTATGGATTATAAGGATAGAATGTTACTATTAATTACACACAATATAAGTTATATGGTTTAAAGAGTTCAAAAGTAATAAAATGCAGAATTGTAGGATATTTTGTCGAAACTTGTTTAAATCGGTTTGAAAATACATATAAAATATAATATATAATAATTATATTAATTGTTATATCATTGTTGTAGTTAAAAAACGTTGAATTATATCAACAAAATTATGTAATAAGTAAAATAATAAATATAAGTAGGAAGGGTTGTTATGAAAAGAAAAATATTTATATGTTTAATTGTTGCAGCTATGTTATTCTCAATTACTGGATGTGACTCAAATAGCGGTTCATCTGATGGAAATTCGGGTGTAAAAAAAGATGAAGTAAAAAAGCTGGCAATTGGTGATGTTATCAGTAATGAAAAGTGTGAAATAACTATTAATAATATACAATTTTCATATGACGTACTACCAGATGATACATCAAGTTTTTATACACATTATGCGGCAGAATCAGGTAAAGTATATGTTGATATTGACACAGATGTTAAGAACGTTCAAAAACAAAATCTGTCTTGTGATAATATTATGTCTGTAGAATTAGATTATAATAATGGCTATAAATATAGCGGGCAAATAGTGCCGGAAAATTCAAGCACTGGATTTACATATGCAAATATTACGGATATTGCACCATTAACTGCATTGGGAGTTCATTTTTTAATAGATTGTCCTCAAGAAGTGGCAGAATCTGAAAATCCAGCAAAGCTTACATTTGATTTAGATGGAACAAAGTATGAATATACTATGAGATAGAAAAAATAAAAAGCCTCAAAAATGGTGCTTTTATAATGAAAAAATACTTATTTCTATAAACAATTAATAAAGCTAATTGAAGCTGCTTTTTAAGTTATACTACTAAATTGTAAACATAAAAAATAAATAATCTGAGTTCTATAAGATAATTAAGGAGGGCTTTGTATGAATACATTTTTTTTCTTACTATTAGTTTTATCATTAGGATGTTTAATTTTAGGGATAATTAAACCCTCGTTTGTTATTAGATGGGGGTTAGAAGAAAAAAGGACAAGAAAGAGAGTATTAAAATATTTTGGAATAGGATTCATAGTATTTCTTATATTATTTTCTGCAACTATTGACAATCCTGAAGTAGAAAAATATAAAACATCAACGGATACAAAGCACACATTTTCAAATAATGAAGAAATAGCCGTAACCTTAGATAAAAAGATAGCGGCATTAGGAGATATTAACCTTATATCTTTAGATAAGTCGGAAGATATTAAAGAATTAAGAGGTGAGTACGAAAATTTAACTTCAGAACAAAAGATATTAGTAACTAAGTTATCACTTTTAACAGAAGCTGAAAATAAAATTAATGGACTTAAAACATCGGCGGACGTTGAAAAAAGTTTACAAGTTTCTAAGGAAGCGGATGCTGAAAAGGATTCGGCAGTGGCTAAGGAAGCAGTACCACAGTCAACAGTTCAGGAAGCGCCTGCAGAATCGCAGAAAACGGAAGATATAGTTAAAGAAGGGTCAACTCAAAGTCAAAATAATGAACTTACTGTTTATATTACTAAAACTGGCAGCAAATATCATAGAGATGGTTGCCGATATCTAAGGCAAAGTAAAATATCAATATCCAAATCGGAGGCAATAAATCAAGGTTATACTCCTTGTAGTGTTTGTAATCCATAGTAAAGCTGGATTATTGAATTACATCTCAAAAAAGTCATCTTACTAATATAATATTAATGCTGGTATCTTACGATGAAATAGTAGTTTTGTATAAGCATCCATAATACTCACCTTCTAATCCAATTTTTCCATTTGGTAAATTTGATATATTCTTCTTTCATTGATTATTCTAATAAGACAATAATAATTACTGATAATATTTAGTTAAACCTTAAATTATTTTAGATACTTGTAGTATAGATGCTATGAGGAGATATAAAGATGGACAACATTTCAAAAATAATTGGTGAAAGATTAAGAAGTTATAGACGAAAAGCGAAGATGAGTCAAGAAATTCTAGCTGAATTAGCAGGGGTTCATCCAACGTATATTGGACAACTTGAGCGTGGTGAAAAAAATCCTACTATTGAAAGTATTGAAAAAATATCAAGAGCATTAGAACTGCCTTTAGAGGAACTATTTGCAAATATAATCCAAAGTGATAAAAGTAAGAATGAAATAGCTTTAAAATGCTATGACCTTATTATAGAACAGGATGTTGAAAAACAGAAAGACATTTTAGAAATAATAGTTAAAATCCTAAAATAAGGATAAGTTTTTAGTTGAACATTAATGAGAGATTTAAGATAGTTTTATTATCGCTTTAATTTTTCAATCCACAATCATTGACAAAATACTTTATATTTGATAATATTTTTTTAGAGTGTTGATTATTCAAGGTCACACGAAGGGGCGTACCACCATCGGTGCGTGATTTCGTGTGACCTTTTTTGTTTTTCAAAAATCTCTTTATGGTATTAATTAGTAACATCATATAGCTAAAGCAAATTAATAAACCATAAAATTTAGATTATTAAATGTAATTAGTTATTTGATTTTATAATTTATTTTATGCTTAAAAAGGGGGTGTTTTTATGGCTAAAATTAATGGTATAGTAATTGAGCTTTTACAGGGAACTACAATATTACAGTATCTTGACACTCATAAATTTAATTTGGACTATATAGCTGTTGAATGTAATGGAGATATTATTCCAAAATCGCAATACAATGAAAAAGTTATAGAGTCAGAAGATATTATTGAAATTGTTAATTTTGTAGGTGGTGGTTGATATGAAGATCAAGTTAAATGGTAAATTAACAGAAACAGAATGTAATTCTGTTTATCAGTTATGTGATAGCTTGTTTAAAAAATTTGAAAATACAACAGTGATAATTAATAGCTTTCAATTAAAGTCTGACAGAAGCATAAAGGAAAATGATGAAATTTTTCTTATAGACAAAAATAAAATGCCTGAAAAAGAAGAACTTTCTGCTATGCTTTTTGCTAGACATACACCTAAAATACATGAAAAGATACAAAATTCAAGAGTTGCTGTTGCAGGTCTTGGAGGTCTTGGTTCACATATTGCCGTCTCCCTTGCTAGGACGGGAGTTGGGATACTTCATCTTATAGATTTTGATGTGGTGGAACCTAGCAATTTAAACCGTCAGCAATATATGATAAATCATTTGGGAATGTATAAAACTGATGCGTTAAAGGAAGAAATATTACAAATTAATCCATTTGTAAAAATAATTACTCATAATGTACAAGTAAATAAAAGTAATATTTATGAGCTTTTTAAAGAAGATTTTATTATATGTGAAGCTTTTGATGACCCTAAAGCAAAGGCAACACTTGTAAATGGGATTCTTACTCAGTTTACAAACAAAAAAATTGTAGCTTCTTCAGGTATGGCAGGTTTTGACAGTTCAAATTCTATAATTACGAAAAAAATAAATGGAAATTTTTATATTTGCGGAGATGGAAAAACAGAAGCAAAAGAAGGAAGGGGCCTTATGGCACCAAGGGTATCCATTTGTGCAGGGCATCAGGCAAATATGATATTAAGACTTATTTTGGGATACGATAATATATAAATTTTTAAGGAGAAAATATAATGAATAATGACAAAGATAAACTTATAATAGGTGGACATGAATTTAAATCACGTTTTATTCTTGGATCAGGGAAATACTCGCTGGATTTAATTAAAGCCGCTATTGAAAATGCCGGTGCTGAAATGATTACACTAGCCTTAAGACGTGCAGCAGGAGGAAAGGTAGCAAATATTTTGGATTACATACCTAAAAATATAACCCTGCTTCCAAATACCTCAGGTGCCCGTAATTCAGAAGAGGCTGTTAGAATAGCACGTATTTCAAGAGAGCTTGGATGTGGAGACTTTGTTAAGATTGAAATAATAAGAGATACAAAATATCTTCTTCCTGATAATGAACAGACAATTAAAGCCACAGAAATACTTGCAAAAGAAGGATTTGTTGTAATGCCTTATATGTATCCTGATCTCAATGTTGCCCGTGATTTAAAAAATGCAGGAGCTGCTGCTATAATGCCTCTTGGAGCGCCTATTGGAACTAACAAGGGACTTTGCACAAAAGAATTTATTAAAATTATTATTGATGAAGTAGATTTACCTGTTATCGTAGATGCAGGAATAGGAAGACCTTCACAAGCTTGTGAAGCTATGGAAATGGGTGCCGCAGCAGTTATGGCAAATACTGCTATAGCTACAGCAGGAAATGTTCCTAAAATGGCTGAAGCTTTTAAGAAAGCCATAGAATCAGGGCGAACTGCATACTTATCAGGTCTTGGAAGAATTCTTAACGAGGGTAGTGCAGCATCATCTCCTATTACAGGATTTTTACGTGATTAAGGAGGAATTATAATGGAAGAAAAAATTGATCATATGACGTATCTTTCAGATATGGAAATCATACAATCTGAAATTATGGATAATGTCATAAATTGCAGAGATAATTATGATGAAAATAAATATACTGATGCAGATGTAAAATATGCATTGCAAAAAGATGTACTAGCTTCTGAAGATTTTGCAGCTTTACTTTCACCTGTAGCATTGAATTATCTTGAAGAAATAGCTAAGCGTGCTAAAGCTGAAACAAATAAACATTTTGGAAATTCAATTAGTATGTTTACACCACTTTATATTTCAAATTACTGTGAAAATTATTGTGTATACTGTGGTTTCAACTGTAAAAATAAAATTAGCCGTTCTTGTTTAAATGCTGAAGAAATTGAAAATGAAATGAAAGCCATAGCGAAAACGGGCTTGCAGGAAATATTAATTCTAACGGGTGAAAGCCGTCATAAATCTGATGTTAAATATATAGGAGAAGCTTGTAAAATTGCACGGAAATATTTTAAAGTCGTAGGAATTGAAGTGTATCCTATGAACACTGATGAATATGCATATCTTCATCAGTGCGGAGTTGACTATGTTACGGTATTCCAGGAGACGTATAATTCGGAGAAATATGAGACATTACACCTAAAAGGGCACAAAAGGATTTTTCCTTATCGTTTTAATACTCAAGAGAGAGCACTTATGGGTGGTATGCGAGGTGTAGGTCTTGCAGCACTTTTGGGACTTGATGATTTTAGAAAGGACGCATTTGCAACAGGCATGCATGGTTATCTTCTACAAAAAAAATATCCTCACGCAGAAATATCTTTTTCCTGTCCACGTTTGCGCCCTATTATAAATAATGAGAGAATTAATCCAAGAGATGTACATGAACGTCAGCTTTTACAGGTTATTTGTGCTTACAGAATTTTTATGCCTTTTGCAAGTATTACGATTTCCACCCGTGAACGAGAGGGTTTTAGAAATAATATTATAAAAATTGCAGCAACAAAGATATCCGCCGGTGTAAAAGTAGACATAGGCAGTCATAATGTAGAAAACAATAAAGTAAAAGGTGATGGACAGTTTGAGATCTCTGATGGGAGAGGTGTTGATGAAGTATATAATGCAATTCTTAAAAGTGGTCTTCAACCGGTTATGAGTGATTATATTTATGTATAAAGAAGTAATCTGTGTAACAAATCGTAAATTATGCAGGGGCGATTTTTTTAAGCAAATCGAAATGGTTGCATCATCAGGTGTAGATAAAATAGTTTTAAGAGAGAAAGATTTATCAGAGAGAGAATATTTTATTGTTGCTGAAAAAGTTATCCATATTTGTCAAAAGAATAATACAGAATGTATTCTTCATTCTTTTATCAATGTTGCAGAGAAACTAAATCATAAAAAGATACATTTGCCGCTGCATATTTTGATAAACAATCATAATATTATTAAAAATTATGAAGTTATAGGTACATCAATTCATAATATAAAAGAAGCTGAAAAAGCAGAAAAATATAGCACTGAATATATTATAGCCGGACATATTTTTGAAACAGATTGTAAAAAGGATTTACCTCCCAGAGGTTTAGAATTTTTATCTTCGATATGCAAATTTTCAAATATTCCCGTTTATGCTATCGGTGGTATTAATGCAGATAATGCATATTTGACATTTGAAAAAGGTGTTTTTGGAGTTTGTCTTATGTCACAATTTATGGAAACCAATAATCCGTATGATATTGTACAAAAAATAAAAAATATTAAAACTTAAAAAAGAAAATACAGACTATAGGAATATCCTACATTAATTTTGTGGCTATTCCTAATTTTTAATATAAAGGATTACATCTAATCAATTAAATACTTGACAAAAAATTATAAGACGCATATAATGAACGATAGTTCAATATTATAAAGAGGGTTACTATGAGTCAAGTATTAAAAGAAGATATTAAAGAAAAAATAATATTAAGTGCTAAAGAAGAATTTTATAAAAGAGATTATAATTCTGCAAAGCTTAGAGATATTGCTAAAAATGCAGATATATCTTTAGGTTTAATATACAGTTATTTTAAAAATAAGGAAGAATTATTTAATGCAATTTTATCGCCTGTATTTCTAAAAATGAAAATATTATTAAATAAAAGTCGAGAAGAAAATGATATTTCGTTTAATGATTTTATAGATGAAGAATTAAAAATGTTATTATATTTATTAAAAAATTATAGAGAAGAATTAGTTATACTGATAGATAAAAGCAATGGTACAAAATATGAAAAAGCAAAAGAAGAAATTATAAATATGACACAAAATCATATAAAGAAACAATTAGAGGGAAAAAAAGAAAAAAGAATAGATGAAATGGATGATTTATTCTATCATATTTTAGCGAGCAATTTTATGGAAGGGATATTTGAAATCGCGAGACATTATAAAAATGATGATTGGTCAGTAAAGATTATGAATTTATTATATAAACAATATTTTTATGGAACAACTAGTTTTATTTGACTAGTTTTTTTAATAATATTTTTTTTAAACAAAATTGAACAATAGTTCAATTTTAAAAAGGAGGAATTATTTAATTGAAAATTTTTAACAAATTATAGTTTTTAATGATAATAAAAAATAAAGATTTAGAAAATCCACTTGAAAGTTAAATTAAATAGATGAGGAGAGATATATATGGACGATAAAATTAAAATTATGAGTGAAGAAAAAATATCAAAGGCTTTATTGAAATTTGGTATACCTGCTATTATTGGAATGGTAATAACAGCAATATATAATTTTGTAGATAGTATTTTCGTTGGCGGTTTAGGAACGAGTGCTATGGGTGCTGCTTCTGTAGCCTTTCCCATATTGATGATGATTGCGGGACTTGGCTTAACTATGGGAAATGGGGCAGCATCATATATTTCGAGACTTTTAGGAGAGGGCAATTTAGAAAAGGCAAACAATACAGCTTCAATATCAGTAGTGGGAACTTTGATTTTAGGGATATTGGTTATTATTCCATCATTATATTTTATAGATCCACTTTTAAGAGCTCTTGGAGCAACAGAGACTATAATGCCTTATGCTAAGGCATATTCGATAATCTTTATATCAGGATCTATATTCAATATTATAAATATTACAATGGTAAATATTTTAAGAGCTGAAGGTTCAGCTGCTTTTAGTATGTACTCACTTCTTATAGGTGCAGGATTAAATATAGTTTTAGACCCTATTTTTATATATGGTTTTGAATTTGGAATAAGAGGTGCGGCAATAGCTACAGTTATATCACAAATCGTAACAACGACTATTATTATTATATATTTTTCGAGTAAAAACAGTATTGTTAAAATTTCGTTTTTACATGTTAATTTCTCAAAAGAAATTTTATTTGAAGTATTAAAAATAGGTATTCCAAATCTTATTTTTCAAATACTTTCTAGTGTGTCTATGAGTTTAATTAATTCAGGTGCTGCTTCTTATGGAGATGCGGAAGTTGCTGCTATGGGAATTGTAAATAGAACTTTTGCAATAGGCAGTTATGTTATTTTTGGATTTTCAAAAGGATTCCAGCCAATTGCAGGATATAATTATGGCGCTAAAAACTATATTAGGCTAAAAGAGTCTGTATCTATTTCACTTAAATGGAGCACCATTTTTTGTTTAGTTGTAGCAGCTTCTCAAATTGTATTCGCAAAACCGATTATAGATATTTTTAGTAATGATTCAAGAGTACTTGATATAGGCGCAAGAGCTTTAACAGCTTATAGTATTATGTTTCCTACTTTTGGAATTCAAATGATATATATGGCATTATTCTTATCGTTGGGAAAGGCAAGAGAAGGTACTTTATTAAGTCTTGGTAGGCAAGGTATATTTTTAATACCTATCATTCTTATATTACCAAGTATAATAGGTTTAGATGGAATATTATTTGCTCAAGCAATAGCAGACTTGTTGTCAACAATTGTAACATTGGTTTTAGGAATAAAAATCAATAGAGAATTAAATAATATGGAAGAAGAAGCTAAAGTAGTATAAAAATTAAAATATTAAATAATAAAAAGTATTAAATTTTAATATAGCCGTATATAATTTTTTCTCGATTAAGGATCATACGTCTATTTGTTTGTTTTTTATTGAATCTTTTGTGCTTACTACTTTCTTGTTTATTAGTTATATGACTGCTAGTTCTGAGTTCTGCCTACTGGTAAAAACCTAATGTTTAATTGAAAAAAATTGAAATACGCAATATATGACTTTACAGTTAATTACAAATGTGACATTATTAATAGTAACAAATAACAAATACAATTAATTAAGGAAAAGGAGATTAAAATGATTATTACTACAACACCCAAAATAGAAGGAAAAGAAATAGAAGAATATAAGGGAATCGTTTTCGGTGAAGTTATTTCAGGGGTAGATTTTGTTAAGGATATGGTTGCAGGCTTATCAAATTTCTTTGGAGGAAGGTCCAATACTTATGAATCTGAATTAATAAACGCAAGAGAGGGCGCTTTAAGAGAAATGGAAAAACGTGCTGTGGCACTTGGCGCTAATGCTGTAGTTGGTGTTGATGTTGACTACGAAGTTTTAGGTTCTAATAATGGTATGCTAATGGTTACAGTGTCGGGTACAGCAGTGATTTGCTCTTAGTATAAATTTAGAATTTTAAATCAGTATATTTAAAAAAGGATGTAAAGTTAGCTTTACATCCTTTTTTTTATGTGTTATTATTCATGTAAAGTTAACTTTACATGAATAATAACAGAATTGTATTGCTTAAAACAATAATAAGGAATAGGTTCTTAGTAAATGGAGGAATCTAGTTTGAAAAACAAATTAGAAGAATTAAGAAAAAATTATGGAATTACTCAAGAAGAGCTCGCAGAAAAGATGGAGGTTTCAAGGCAAACTATAATTTCTATTGAGAAGGAGAGATATAATCCATCTCTTATACTAGCTTTTAAATTAGCCGCTATGTTTCGAGTTCCTGTTGAAGAAATTTTTATCTATGAGGAGGAATAATTATGAATAAAAAAAGCGTTGGATTAACAGGTTCTATATTAGGTTGCTTAATTGGATTATTAATGTTAATTTTAGGATTATATATGGAGAAATATATGAATACACCGGATTTGTTAGGAGCTGTTATTGGAGCATTAGGAATTATATTATTACAACTTTCTGTAACTAATACATCAGAGGTATTATTAAAATCAAAATACCCGGAGGTAAATGAAAAAAAGAATAGAGAAATGAGAGATGAAAGGAATATGATAATTAGACAAAAAGCCGCAGAAAAAACTAATTATGCAATGTTACTTGTATATTCCTTTATTATATTCACTCTTTTGATTATGGATGTTGAATTATACATTATGTTATTGATGGCAGCTGCAATGGCAGCTCATGGAGGCTTATCTATATTTTTCTATAACTATTATGAAAAAAAGATGTAAGCAAATAGATGAAAGTGTGTTTAATATAAAAAGAATTTGTAATAATTTGTTAAGAATTATATTAATAAATTATTAAGAATTGTAATGTATTATCTTACTTGTAAAGTGATAACTTTAGTAAGTGTATTATAAAAGCAAGGGAGGGTAGCATTATATGGAAGGAGATTTACTTTATGAATATCTTAGTATGCGATGATGATAAAGAAATTGTTGATGCAATAGAAGTATACTTAAAAAATGAAGGGTATGACATATATAAGGCATATGACGGAATTCAGGCTCTTGATGTTTTGAAAAAAGAAAATATACATTTAATATTGATAGATATTATGATGCCTAATTTAGATGGAATGAGGACTACTATGAAAATTCGTGAAGATAAAAACATTCCAATTATAATTCTTTCTGCAAAATCTGAAGACTACGATAAAATTACAGGTCTTAATGTTGGTGCAGATGATTATATTACAAAGCCTTTTAATCCGCTGGAACTGATTGCAAGAGTTAAATCGCAGCTGAGAAGATATGTTAATCTTGGGAGTTTAGAGAAAAAAACAGGGGTTTTCAGAACAGGGGGACTTGAGGTAGATGACGAAGCTAAAACCATAACTTTAGATGGTGAGCAAGTAGTTGTCACACCAATTGAGTACGGAATTTTAAAATTATTAACAGAAAACGTAGGCAAAGTGTTTTCTATGGATCAAATATATGAAGCGGTTTGGAATGAACCTTCGTATAATCCTGAAAATACTGTTGCTGTTCATGTAAGAAGGATTAGGGAAAAGATTGAAATCAACCCAAAGGATCCTAGATATTTAAAGGTGGTATGGGGAATTGGATATAAAATTGAAAAAATTTAATAATAATATAGCAGTTAGAATAACAGCGTTTATTCTTTGTGCAGCCTTATTTATAACTACAATTATAGGTATGGCTTTTATGGGAAGGTCTACTTTCTTGGTTGGTAATTCTGTTGCAGACGTTGAAGACATACTTTTATCTGATAATTATAAAGAAAGCATGAGTTTCCAAAATGATTTTAATGAAAAATTAAATAAAATTTTAAATTTAATACATCATTATAAAAGTGAAGAATATATAAAAAGCGGTAAAACCATTGGAAAAAATGAACTGGAACAAGCTACTAGAAGTTTGTTTTATGAGGGACAATATGATTATGAGTTAAACTATGATGACGATTACTATGATATAGATACTATATATATAGAAGGAAATGATTACCATGATAACTATAGTAGAGATTATGATGACCCTAGCATTGCAAATGCCTTTAAAGAAGAACATAGTGAAGAAATAAATAAAATTAAAGAAGTGATAATAAAAAAAGATCTTCAATCTTTTAAAAGGTTGAAAAATGACTTAAACTATTTAAATGGATTTACTTATTATGTATCAGATGGAACTTATAATATATCCAATGTTTCTAATGATTTTGATGCAAATGTATTTAATGGTAAAGAAGGTTATTTAAGTTATGTAAATGGTGAGTTTAAAAAAACACCTAAAGTAAATAACAAGTTGGGAATAAGTAGTGATATTCAACTTAAAAATATTTTAGATAGTGAATTAAATGATAAACTTATTGTTTATTTATCTTATGATGATAAATTTATCGCTGAAAAGCAGATTCAATTTGATAATGCTAAACATGAAATTACTAAAGTAATCCCAATTATTGCAATTTGCAGTATTTTAACATTGCTTCTGTTTATATATTTAATAGCAATTACAGGACGAAAAGATGAAACAGGAAAACGCAGTTTATATAAAATTGATGGTTTGTTTACAGAAATTCAAATAGTTATAATAGGAATTTCCTTGGGCTTCGGTGGAGATGCCTTTTTAAATTACGTTTACGACACTTTTTATAATGATGATTATTATCCATTTAACTCAATTACCTGGCATGATGGAATTATGTTTCCTACTATTTTAGCAGGCATTATGGGCTTTGTTATTTCTCTTGTAGGTTTATGGTTTATTCTATCTTGTGTAAGAACAATAAAGGCTGGGAATTTCTTAAAAAATTCTATTATATATAAATGCGTTAAAGGAATTTGGAGAGGGATTAAGGAGATATATAATGGCGGAAGTCTTATGCGTAAAGTTGTAATTATTACATTAGCTCTTTGCATACTGTCGGCGACTGTATTCTTTGCACCTCTTATGATTGTTCTTGTATTGATCTTTGCTCCGAAATGGGTTAAGAAGTATGAAGAGATTAAAAAAGGTGTGGATGAAGTTAAGAATGGAAATTTAACTTATAAAATACCTATAGATGGCAATGATGAACTTTCTGAGCTTGCAAAAGGGATTAATGAAATATCGGCTGCCTCAAATTTAGCAATTCAAAATGAACTTAAAAATCAAAGATTAAAAACAGACCTTATTTCTAATGTCTCTCACGATTTAAAGACTCCTTTAACGTCAATTATTACTTATGTGGATTTACTTAAAAAAGAAGGTTTGACTTGTGAGGATGCACCCAAATACTTAGATATATTAGATCAAAAAAGTCAGAGATTAAAAAAATTAACAGAGGACTTGTTTGATGCGGCAAAGGCTTCAAGCGGTGCTATTCCTGTAAATTTTGAAAAAATTGAAATACTGTCGCTTATAAATCAAGGATTGGGAGAGATGTCTGATAAGATTCAAGCTTCCAATTTAGAGATTAAAGTAAATTCTGAGAAGGAAAAATATTATGTTCGTGCAGATGGGCAATTACTTTGGAGAGTACTAGAAAACTTACTTGGAAATGTATTAAAGTATGCGCAGGAAGGTTCAAGGGTATATATAGATATAAAGGATAAGAAAACAGTTGCTCAAAATTCATTAATGGTAGTTATGGAGATAAAAAATATTTCTAAAAATGAATTAAATATTGGAGCAGATGAACTGATGGAGCGCTTTAAGCGTGGTGATGAATCAAGAACTACAGAAGGAAGCGGACTTGGTCTTGCAATTGCAAAAGATTTAGTAAAACTTCAAAACGGCTGGTTTGAAATTAAGATAGATGGAGACTTGTTCAAAACTATAACTATGCTTGAAGGATATCCGCAAGAAAATATAAAAGAAGATTAATATTGCTCAAATAAAAAATCAGAACTTGTAACATATTTTATGATGTGGTTCTGATTTTTTATTGTATTAAAATTATATTATTTATACATATATTCTCTTGTTAAAGGCAAACAGTTTGTTGCTCCCTTTGAAAATAAAATTTGATGAAGATCAATCATACCCACGTTAAAGGAAGCCGCACAGGAGCAAAGATACAGTTCCCACATACGGACAAAAGGTTCGTCGAACATTTTTCGTACTTCATCTTTCTTATTTTGAAAATTATTATACCAGCAAAGCAACGTTTTAGCATAGTGACAGCGCAGACTTTCAACATCTAAAGTATAATTATTATAGTCATATGATATATCTATAATTTCACGAAGACTTGGCAGAGTTCCACCAGGGAAGATATATTTTTTAATCCAAGGATCCCCAGCTGTTTCTTTTCTGCATCCAATAAAATGTAAAAGGAATAAGCCTTCTTGTTTTAACACTTTATTTACACATTCCATAAATAAATTATAATTTGCTCTTCCAACATGTTCTAACATACCGACACTGACTACACGATCAAAAGTTAATTTTGATGATTTTAAATCTCTGTAGTCCATTAATTTGACTTCTAGATAATCTTGTAATCCTTCAGCTTCAATTCTATGCTGAAATTCTTTAGCTTGCTCTTCACTTAATGTAATACCAAGACCATGAATTTTATATTTTTTTGCGGCTTCAATTAAAAGATAACCCCATCCACAGCCTATATCTAAAAGACTCATACCTTCTTTAAGATTTAGCTTAGATAAAATATGATGAACTTTATTTACTTGAGCATCATAAAGAGAATCGGATTCATTTTTGAAATAGCCGCAAGAATAACTTAAAGTTTCATCTAACCAAAGTTTGTAAAAATCATTCCCTATATCATAGTGGGAAGATACCTCTTTTTTCTGATTGCTTTTCTTTGTGGAGGTATGGATTAACTTGTCCAAAGCTTTCTTATCTACTGCAAATTTATCAAGCTGGCTCATTGCAATATTTAATGCAGCAAATAAATCCCCATCAAGCTCTAAATCTTTGTTCATATAAGCTTCTCCTAAAGCAAGAGATGTGCTTCGCATTATCTCTGCTTTGCTTATTTCTTTGTTTACATGAACCGTAAATACTGGTTCTCCTGAGCCAATTGTAAAGCTGTCTTTTCCTTTAAAATCTACAGCAAAGGGTACATCATCAAATTTTTCTAAAAATTTTTTTAACATCTTTTTGTCTAAATCAAAAATCACCATCACCACTTCCTCTCTTATGAATTATCATAATTGTATATATAATTCTATTTTATTACTCCATATCTTGGAATTCAAGGGATTATTTAAATATAATTAAAAATCCTTTTATAATATAGTAAATATCACTTTGCCATGAAATTTCATAAAAAGTTATAACTAAGCTTCTTTATATTATGGTTATTAAACGGTATAATAATTATAAAAAATGTAAGTCGTGAGATATTTAAAATTATTAGATAAGTAATTTTTTTGCTTTGTAAAGAAGTTATTCCAAGAATTAGAATGTTGTGGAACAGTATTCCCTCTCAATTGGCTAAAGAAAATAAAAAATTCATATATGGAATAATTAAAGAAGGGGCAAGAGCTAAAGAATATGAAATTGCTATGCTGTGGTTAACTGATTGTGGGCTTGTTCATAAAGTACACCGAGCTACTGTACCTAATGTACCACTTAGAGCGTATGAGGATTTAAAGGCTTTTAAATTATTTATGTTAGATGTTGGATTGTTATCTTGTATGGTAAGGTTAAATCAATCTGTTTTGTTAAGTGGGAATGAATTGTTTAAAGAATTTAAAGGAGCATTAACAGAACAATATGTACTTCAGCAGCTTAAGACATCACGACAAATAGAATCTTATTATTGGACGAATAACAGAGGCAATGCGGAAATAGATTTTTTGTTAGATTTAGGTGAAATGGTTGTTCCTGTTGAAGTAAAGGCTGAAACAAATCTTAAAGCTAAAAGTTTAAAAAGTTATTATGAAAAATTTAATCCGTCAATTTCTGTAAGGACTGCCATGACAGATTATAAAAAAGAAAAGTGGCTTTTAAATATACCCCTTTGGGCAATTGAAGTTTTAGAAAATGAAATAAAGAGAAATATAAATTAATATATTAACTTGATTTTATATTATTATGATCTGTTAGGGAAGGTGTGAATAAATGATAATAAGTGCCAGCAGAAGAACAGATATCCCTGCATATTATACTGAATGGTTTATGAATCGTATTAAAGAAGAATATGTTTTAGTAAGAAATCCAATGAATATACATCAAGTAAGTAAGATAAATTTATCTCCGGATGTGGTGGATTGCATTGTTTTCTGGACAAAAAATCCAAAAGCTATGATAGAGCAGTTGAATAATCTTCATGAATATAATTATTACTTTCAGTTTACTTTAAATTCCTATGGTAAAGATATTGAAGCTAGTGTTCCCTCTAAAAAAGCAGAAGTAATTGATACATTTAAAAGATTATCAGATAAAATCGGTGCAGAAAAAATAATTTGGAGATATGATCCTATTTTTATAAATGCAAAATACTCTATTGAGTATCATATAAAATATTTTGAAAAACTTGCAAGGCAGCTTAGGGGCTATACAGAAAAATGTACGATAAGTTTCATAGACTATTATTCAAAGATTATGAGAAATATAAAAAAACTTGATATACACAAACCTTCTGAAATTGATAAATGGGTTATTGCTGAAAATCTTTCAAAAATTGCCTTTGAGTATGGCTTAAAGATGGATACTTGTGCAGAAGATATGGCATTTGAGGATTTAGGTATTACTCATGCAAAATGTATTGATGACAAACTTATTTCAAGAATAATAAAAAGTCCTATATCAGTTGATAAAGATAAAAATCAGCGTCTCCAATGTGGTTGTGTAAAAAGTATAGATATAGGTTTATATAATACATGTAAAAATGATTGTAAATATTGCTATGCTAATCACAGCACAGAATCAGTTATAAATAATATGCGGAATTATAATTCAAAAGCCCCCTTATTATGCAGTGAATTAAATGATCAAGATAAAATAACAGAACGAAATATGAAATCTTTGAAAAGTAATCAACTTAATCAGCTAGATATGTTTACAGGGCGGGGCAGTAATTAGAATGTTATATAGGATATCAGAGAGATAGACAATTTGGACTTAGTTACTGATTTATTATAGAATCAATATCATGGTGGACTATGGATCTTCCGTTTAATTCCTTTGAAGTAAAGGAAAAGATATCAAAAGAGGATGCGAAAAGCGTTGTTATTGATGCGTTAATTCATGCTTATGGAACAATAGCTTAATATTCTAACATGTATATTAGTAACTGTTATAATTAAGTTTAAAGCTCACTTTTTAATTAAATTCAAATTTTAATTGTTTAAATATAAATCTGTTGTTTTTGATTTGTACCAATTTGATTCTTTTAATATATTAAGGTATCATTAATGTAATATATGTAATTATACATGTTATGGTATCTTTGAAAGGGGTTTATTATGAAAAAGCAGACAACATTTTTTATTGGTTGGGATATTGTATTTATTGCACTATTATATGTACACTGCAAATTATCTGTTTATTTTAATGAAGCGTATTATAAAGGGGGAACAGTATTTTCGCCTATCTGTGTAAACTTAATATTTACTTTATTAATAGGAGGTCTGATTGCTTGTTTAGTGCATGTGAGTAATAGACATAAGCTTACTATAAAATCTGCAGTATTAGAACTTATTATTATAGGAGTTCCTTCTTTTTATCTTGCAGCAAATGTATTTATATCGATTATTCTTTTAAATTATTTCAATATAAGTACTTATTACCCATTTATTTCATGGATTGCAATAAGACCATTCCCATATTATATAGGAAGTGTATTATCGGGGTATGAAATTTTTATTTTTATAATAAGAATGATAAAATATAAAAAAATGGATAATGTGAGAGGACAGGAAAAGTTAGAAGACGAAAAAAGTGAAAATTAATATATTTTTTATTTCTTAAAAAATATGTACTTGCTTGCAGAAGCCTAAGATTGGAATTGAACTTTTTTAAACTAAATTTTTATAATATATTTATAAATATATAAAATGTATTTGACCAAATCTTTTTTACATTGTAAACTTACACTGTGGGAGGGAGATTTCATGAATAGAATAGAATTTATTAATAAAGCTAATAGTAAGTTAAAGCTAGTACGAACTGAATATGGTTATAATCAAGAAAAAATGGCTACAGTATTAGGAATTTCAAAAAAGACGCTGGTTGAAATTGAGAAGGGGAGATCTTCTTTAGGATGGACAGGAGCTGTTGCATTTTGTTCCATTTTTTTTAAGAGTGAAGTGTTAAGTGCGGCATTTGGAGGAGAAACTACAGATATTATTATGGCATTAGCTTTTGAAAAAGGGGAGCCCAAATATCCCAAAACAATGGGAGGTAAGATTTGGTGGCGAACAATAGAAGAAATTGATGGTTTAAAAATTCAGCAAAATATTATTTCTCAGCATTATAGAGCTATCGACGCTGAAGACAGGCGGATTTGTGCCTCTTTTAATTTAGATGAAGTTAAAGAATATTTAGAAGCTTAAAGAAAGAAAAAAATAGTTGACCTCGCTTCTATTTTAGTGTAAAATTACACTAAAATAGAAGCGTTTTTGTTTTGGGGAAAAAATTAATTAAGATTGCTTTAAATAGCTAAAAAGGGGATTTTAAATGACTACTATATTTATTTGTTTTACTTTATATAAAATATATAAAAATATAATGGAGAAAAAATGTCATGAATAATACCGAAAAGAATAAAAGAATAGGTATTTTAATTATTCATGGATTTGCAGGAAGCAGAGATGAGATTAGAACTTTGCATGAATATTTATCTAAGGAAAAATATGATATAGAAATGCCTTTACTTACAGGGCATGAGGCAACGAAGGAAAATTTAGCAAAGGCACATTTTAAGGATTGGCTGTTAGATGTGGAAGAGTCTTATATTAAGCTTTCAAAGAGATGTGAAAAAATAGTTGTAATAGGCTTTTCTATGGGAGGATTACTTGCAGTTAATCTATATAAATATAAACCAATTGCGTTAATAACAGTAAATACCCCTATATATTATTGGAATATTAAAATTATCCTTGAAAATTTCATTTATTCCCCAAGTACATATTTGGTAAAGTATATAAATGCATGTAACTCTAAACCTGTGTCAGCATTATTGCAGTTTCAAAGATTATTAACAAAGACAAAACCTCTTTTTAAGATCATATATTGTAATGTACTTGTTATACAAACAGTTGATGATGATACAGTTCATTTTAAAAGTGCAGATTATATTTATGACCGCCTCAAAGGAAGCAAAGAGCTTCTAAAACTTTCAAAAGGCGGTCATATAGTATTTAACAGTGATAGCTGTTTTCGTGTTTGCAGTATAATAGATAATTATTTACTCCAATTCCTTTAGCCATTCATAAGAATCTGCGTCACTAGGCATACGCCAGTCACCTCTAGGGGAAAGACTTACAGATCCAATTTTAGGGCCGTCAGGCATACAGCTTCGTTTAAACTGTTGAGCAAAGAATCTCCTGTAAAAAACAGTAAGCCATTTTTTAATAAATAATTCGTCATAATCATCTTGGAATACTGTTTTAGCAATATAATAAAGCTTCTTTGGAGACATTCCATAACGAATTGTATAAAACATAAAAAAGTCATGTAATATATATGGTCCCACTGTATCTTCGGTTTTTTGAGCAATTTTCCCTTCTTTATCAGGAGGAAGAAGTTCAGGAGATATAGGTGTATCCATAATATCTTGAAGGGTTGATTTTAAAAGTACATTATCTGAACTGAAGCTTTTGTCTTCATTTGTTCCACTCAATTTATTTTCCATAACCCATTTTATTACAAAACGTACTAAAGTTTTTGGAACACTGGCATTAACACCATACATTGACATATGATCACCGTTATAGGTACTCCACCCTAGTGCTACTTCAGAAAGGTCGCCTGTTCCTATAACTAAGCCGCTTTCTTTATTTGCAACGTCCATGAGTATTTGAGTTCTCTCTCTCGCTTGGGAATTTTCATAGGTAACATCATGTTTGTCTTTATCATGTTCAATATCTTTAAAATGCTGTAAAACAGCATCTCTTATAGGAATTTCAATTATTGTAGCACCTAATAACCTCATAATAGTAAGAGCATTATTATACGTTTTATCTGTGGTTCCAAAGCCAGGCATTGTAATAGCAACTATATCCTTTGGATCCTTGTTTAACAGCTTAAATGTTTCAGCACATACAAGTAAAGATAATGTAGAATCAAGACCTCCTGATATTCCCACAATAGCTTTTTTTGAATGTGTATGTTCCATTCTTTTTGCTAATCCTGATGATTGTATGCTAAATATACTTTTACATCTTTCATCAAAAGTTTTTGGGTCGTTTGGAACAAAAGGATTCTTAGGATATTTTCTTGTAAGCTGATCATTTCCCATTTTAAGTACTGGAAGAGGAAGAATATCAATAGATGTAAATGAGAATCTTTCTGTATAAGCAGAAGCACATTCTTCAAAATGCTGACCGTAAGTTCTCTCAAACTTAATTCTTTCGTAATCAATCTCACCGTAAATGATGGAATTTTCTCTTTCAAAAAGTGGGCTTTCAGCAAGTAAACTGCCGTTTTCTGCAATAATACTGTGCCCTCCAAATACTAAATCAGTACTTGATTCGTGAACACCTGAAGATGTATATACATAACCGCACATGTTTTTTGCACTTTCCTGACAAACAAGAGTATTGCGGTATTCTGATTTTGCTACAGTTTCATTACTTGCAGAGGGGTTGCATATTATGTGCGCACCGTTTAATGCAAGGCGGGCACCGGGAGAAATAGGAACCCAGAGATCTTCACATATTTCTATACCTAAATTTAAACTGTTTTCACTGTCTGTAAAAATTAGGTTACCAAAAGGTATGTCATCACCAAATAGATTAACAGACGTAATATCTTCCGAAATTCTTATACCGGAAGCAAACCATCTTGCTTCATAAAATTCTCTTGAATTAGGCATAAACATTTTTGGAACTATACCCATAATCTGTCCTTTTTGAATAAGAGCAGCACAATTATAATTGTTATTTTCAAGATGCAGATAGAAACCTACAATAACAGCAGCTTTTAATTTTTGTGTAGCATCTTTAATTTTCTTTAACCCTTGTAAAGATTTTTGATATAAAAATTCCTGATAAAACAAATCACCGCAAGTATATCCAGTAATACAAAGCTCGGGAAACAGTATTATTCCAGCGCCATGCTTGTCCGCTTCCATAGCACATTTTATAATTTCTTCTGTATTATATTCCGTATTGGCTACTTTTAATTTTGGTGTTACAGCAGCGCTACGAATTATACCAAATTTTTCCATAATAATTCCTCCATATATTTACTATTATTTATTATATACAAAAGAAATAAAAGTTAAAAGGAAAGATTTAATAAAATGAAATAAGCCGAAATTGTAAGAAAAATATAAAAGTAAAGATAATAATGGTTATAAATACAATGAAAATAATGAAAAACCTAATTTGTATGCTACATGTCTTGCTAAAAAAATGATAAGACAATACAATAAAAAGATTAACAATAAGTTAGTTAAAAGAGGAACTAGTAAATTGCTTAATTGACTGTATCGTTCTAGTAGGGGATATTATAATTCACAATTTTAAAATCAAATAAAGCTATATATTTTTACTATGGACTTGCTATCAATAATATGATATCTTAAATTTTGATTAGATTATTAACATAATAGATTACATTTCTTTATAATAAAAAATCAAACTAATAAAAAGAATATCTGAAGAAAATTGGTTGATTTATACAATGTATTGTAAAAAGTGAAAAAGAGATATTCTTATTTGAAATTTAATTTTGACACTCAAAGGTTTTAATAAAATTACAGATACAAGGAGTAAGGATATGAAGATAATATTATTTATTAATAGTATAATGATTTTAATGGCATTATTATTTATAATAATGCCAGGAATACCAAGTATAATAGGACTAATTATACTTAGTATAAATATAATAATTACAATGGTAATTATTATATTACTTAGAAATTTACATGAAGCTTCTTAAAAAATATACTGATATAAATTAATACAACTTTAATTTTGGTTTTGCTACAAAAATATAAGTTGGTTAAAATTGTAATTACATGATTTTTAAGATAATAGCTTTATGTATGTACATATATTAAAAAAATAAAATCAAAATGCTTAGCAAAAATAATAAATTTTTCATTTGATTTTATAAGAGTAAAGACGTGTCTTAACAATAAAAAATTTTTATTATAAAGGCTGGATAAAAAATCAGCCTTTTTTTAATGTAAAATTAGTTTCAATTTATAAAATAAATGTAAAAAAATACAAGGAAAATATTGACAATTAATATATAATTGAATATCATTTTGTTATTAGCTCAAATTATTAAATAGGTCATATGTTGCGATATACATATAAATTAGTATATAATAAATTGCAAAATAAAATAAACAAAGTTGTCCCATATTAGGAGGTTTTATATATGAAGACGAGTTATATTAAGCAGTTTAGAACAGATGATGAAGTAATAGATTTTTTTATGGTTAAAGCTATTTCTATAAAAACAGGATCAAATAAAAAACAATTTCTTGATTTAATGCTAGCAGATTCAAGTGGAGATATTACAGCAAAGAAATGGGACGTTATGGACACAGAATTACCTAATTTAAATGATATTAAAGAAGGTGATCTTGTAAAGATAAAAGCAAATGTGACAGAATGGAATGGTATGAAGCAACTGAGAGTGACAAAGATTCGTAAAGCTTCTCCAAGTGATGAAGTTGATTTTACAGATTTCATAAAAGCTGCACCTGAAAAGGCAGAAGATATGTTTAATTATATAATGGGTAAGGCTCAGTCAATAAAAGATGAAGATTTAAAAAAATTAACACTTGCTATTTTAGATAATAACAAGGAAAAACTTATGTACTATCCCGCGGCTACAAAAAATCATCATGCTGAGTTTGCAGGACTTTTATATCATGTTAAGAGAATGCTCATGATGGCAGAAAGAGTGTGTCAGGTATATACAAATCTGAATGTTGATCTGGTTATGACCGGAGTTATTATTCATGATATTGAAAAATTGACTGAGATAGAAGCAAATGAAATGGGGATTTCTTCAGGATATTCCTTTGAAGGGCAAATGCTTGGACATTTGGTTCAAGGTGTAAAAGTTATTGACAGACTTGCAGGTGAATTGGGAATAAACAAAGAAAAGACTATTATGCTTGAACATATGTTAATATCTCATCATTATGAGCCTGAATTTGGAAGCCCAAAAAAACCATTATTTCCGGAAGCTGAAATTCTGCACTATCTAGATATAATAGATGCCAGAATGTATGATATGTTTGAAGTGCTTGAAGCCACAGAAGAAGGAGAATTCTCAGATAAAGTTTGGACATTGGACAACAGAAAGATTTATAAAGCTAAATTTTAATAGAAATAAGGTTTAAGATGGAAGTTAAACAAGGTACAATTGTAGAAATCATTTATCATAATAAGGAAAATTATTATACTGTAGCTATAGCAGAGAATGAAGAAGAAGAATTTACAGCTATAGGCTGTTTGCCTGGAGTTGATTGCGGCAGAACCTTTTCATTTACAGGAAATTGGAAAATTCACTCAAATTATGGAGAACAATTTGCTTTTACAGAATATGAGGAGCAGATGCCTAAAACATATGAAGGCATAGAAAGTTTTCTCTCTTCCGGAGTACTTAAGGGAATAGGTAAAAAAACAGCTAAATCCATAGTTCAAAAATTTGGAGAGGGTGCTTTGGAGATTATCGAAAAATCCCCCGATTTATTGACACAAGTAGATGGTATCGGTGAAAAAAAAGCCTATTCAATTTCTAAAGCATTTTGTGAACACAGAGAATTTGCTAAAATAACTCTCTATTTTCAGCAGTATGGAATTGCAGCTTCTTATGCTATGAAATTATATAAGGCTTATGGTAAAGAGACTATAAAAGCTGTGGAAGATAATCCTTATCAATTGGTAGATGATATTTTTGGCATAGGATTCAAAAAAGCAGATAAAATAGCAGAAAGTATGGGCGTTGGCAAACAGTCGGAATACAGAATTAAAAGCGGTATTAAATATGCTCTGTGGATTTTTGTAAATGAAGGACATACCTATGTTCCGCAAAAATTATTCTGCGAAAAAACAGGAAATATGCTTGATGTAAGTGCAGAACTTGTATATGAAAATTTAATTCAAATGGCATTTGAAGGAGATATTCATTTAGAAAACTTGGAAGAGAGAACAGTAGTGTTCCCTATGCCTTATTTTGCAGCAGAGCAGAATGTATGTAAATTATTAATTGCATTAAATGATTCAAATTTGAAACCTATAAGCAAAGATGTTGAGCAATTGATATCTATAACAGAAAATGAAACATCTATAAACCTTTCGGATAATCAAAAATACGCAGTTAAAGCATCATTGCAAAACGGCGTATCGGTTATTACAGGAGGGCCGGGGACAGGAAAAACCACTATTATAAATACAATAATAAATATACTTAATCATAGTGGCTTATCTACAGCTATAGCAGCTCCCACGGGAAGAGCTGCTAAAAGAATTACTGAAACTTCAGGATTTTCTGCTTCTACAATTCATAGACTTTTAGAATATTACTATTCAGAGGGTGCTGACTCCATGCAGTTTGGTAAAAATTCAGAAGATCAATTGGATTTTGATGCTATCATTATTGACGAAGCATCTATGATAGATATTCTGTTAATGAACAATCTTTTAAATGCTATACCAAAGGGAACGAGGCTTATTATTGTAGGAGATGCCGATCAGCTTCCATCAGTGGGGGCAGGGAACGTTTTAAGAGATATTATTGAGAGTGAAATTATTAATTGTGTTAAGCTCACAGAGATTTTTAGACAGGCAAAAGAAAGTCTCATTGTAGTAAATGCGCACAAGATAAATAAGGGTGAATATCCATATTGTAACGAGAAGGACAAAGATTTTTTCCTGCTTAGAAAAAGCAGAGAAAAAGAAATAATCGAAACTATTAAAGGGCTGTGTTTAAAAAGGCTTCCAAATTATTATGAAAACTGCAATCCGGTTAGAGATGTGCAGGTTATTACTCCTGTTAGAAAAGGTCTGCTTGGAAGTATTAATTTAAATAAAGAATTACAAAAAATATTAAACCCGCCTACACCGAGTCTTGAAGAAAAAATTTTCGGAGACCGTATATTCAGAAAAAATGATAAAGTAATGCAGATAAAAAACAACTATCAGTTAGAGTGGAAAAAGAGTGATGATTTTACAGAGGGACAAGGTGTTTTCAATGGAGATGTGGGATTTATTTATGATATAGACCTAGAGTTTAATGAAATGACAATAGTCTACGAAGATAATAAATATGTGAAATATCAATTTTCTCAGCTTGATGAAATAGAATTAGCATATGCTGTTACAGTGCATAAAAGTCAGGGGAGTGAGTTTCCACTTGTAGTCATGCCCATTTCGTGGTTCCCACCAATGCTTGCCACAAGGAATCTTTTGTATACTGCCGTAACAAGAGGAAAAAGAGTAGTTATATTAGTAGGATCAGAAAACAAAATGCATGCAATGGTGGATAATAATAGTATAACAGAGAGATATTCGGGTCTGGGAACAAGGCTTAGAGGGTTTTTAAATGTTGAAGAAAATTTTTGAAGATTTAATGGAATTAATTTATCCTTCTAATATTTATTGTATTGCTTGCGGCAATTTAATTGATAAAACAAGACCATACAGTCTTTGTGATAGTTGCGTTCGTACTTTAAAATGGAATAATAAAAGCTCCTGTGAAAAATGTGGTAAAAAATTAAATGAAAGTTTCAGTCAAAATTTATGTTCTGACTGTATGGAGTCACAACATTTCTTTGAAAAAGGATATTCTTGTGTAGAGTATGGATTGGCAGAAAGAAAAATTCTTCACAATTTTAAATATAAAGATAAAGCATATCTATGTCGTAAATTATCAGAAATAATGTACGACAGAATAAATTTAGAAAATTTAAATGTTGATATGCTAATTCCAGTACCTATGTATATTAGAAAACAGCGAATAAGGGGGTATAACCAAGCTGAACTTTTAACTAAATATTTGTCAATATATATGCAGCTGCCCTATTATAAAAAAGTTTTAGTGAGAAAACATGATACAAAACCAATGAATAGTTTAGGGGTAGAAGAGAGGAAAGAAAATATAAAAAAAGCCTTTACTGTTAAAGATAAGTGGGTTAAAATAATTCAGAACAAAAAAATTCTTTTAATAGATGATATTTATACAACCGGAAGTACTGTAGATGAATGTAGTCGAATGTTATTAAACAACGGTGCAGATAAAATATATGTATTTGCTTTTGCAGCAGGTGCAGATATATTAAAGAAAGTATAAATTTAGTTCAGAAATCAGATATTGAAATTGCTTAGGTCTGTGGTTGAAAATCCAAGCTAGTTACGGGCAAAGGGATCCACGTAAGCTGGACCGCAAGGCGGCAGTGATCATGGCGTAGTTTAGATGTAAGTCCTCTGACAAAAGTCAGTCAGGCAGGTGTGGGGGCAAAAACCAGGTCAGCTAGGCAATTTCAATATCTGATTTTAATTATTTTTTGAATATTTATACATGAAAGCTTACAAGGAAAATCAGCGCTTATATAATATTATAGCAAAAAGTTTGAATAGAATAAAAAAAATATACCTATAGAAATAGTTTTAATATACATTGATTTTTAGGGATTTGGCTGTTAACTTTAAATATATAGCTATGGATAATTTTGCATAAATAAATTAAAAAAAATAAGGAATTTTGCAAAAAATATGGTATAATAAACTAAGACTAATTCAATTATGAAACAAGCTAGGAGGTGCATTATATGAAAGTTATAATTACCAGTAAAAATTTTAACGCAAGTGATCATCTTAAACAGTTAATTGAAAACAAGTTTGAGAAATTAGGTAAGTACTTTTCTGATAATATAGTAGTGAATATTATGTTAACTACTGAAAGAGGTAGAGAAAAGGTTGAAGCTACAATTAATGCGAAGGGTACAATCTTTAGAGCTGAAGAAGAAAGTAGCGATGCTTATACAGCTGTAGACAAAGTTGTAGATAAACTATCTACTCAAATGTCAAGATTTAAAACGAAACTTCAGCGTAAACACAGAGGACAAAAAGAATTTATTTTTACTGAATTACCTGATACAGATGATGACCTTGAAGAAATTAAGCCAGTAAAAACAAAGAGCTTTGAATTATTGCCAATGTCCGTTGATGAAGCAGTTATGCAGATGGAACTTTTGGAACATGATTTCTTTGCATTTCTTAATATGGAAACCAACAGTGTAAATATAGTTTATAAAAGAAAAGATAATAATTATGGATTATTAAAAACATATTATTAAAATAAATAAAAGGGATGGTTTTATACTATCCCTTTTATTATACGCAAAAAAACAATACGTTATAAGAGTGAATGATTATTTGTGCTTGCAGGACTTCACATTAGACAGATAGATTATTTTATGCATGGTATTTTTTCTCTAAAAAACAAAAATGTTAAATAGAGAAGTTTTTTTAATTTTATGATTATAAGTTTTGTAAATTTAATGTTTTTTCTGTTTGAAAGCTTGGATTCCTATTGTAAATATTATTAATTTTAGGTACAATATAAATATCATAGCCAAGGGGGAGAAACCTGTGTCAGATATATTAAATAATATTGTTTCAACAGTGGGAATATTCGATGTTATAGATATAGCTATTGTGTCTTTTATTGTTTATAAAATTTTAGGATTTATAAGAGAAACCAGAGCAGAGCAGCTTGTAAAAGGGCTGCTAATTTTAGTAATTGCATTTTTTGTTTCGGATTTGTTTCACATGAATGCTTTAAACTATATTTTAAATAAGACGATGACGTTAGGTGTATTGGCATTAGTAGTAGTGTTTCAGCCTGAACTTAGACGAGGGCTTGAATATGTGGGACGAAGCAAATTTGTAAAACCTCAGTTTAATAATTTAGATAAAGAACATGCAAAGTTTATAACTAGTGAAATCATAAAAGCAGTAGATTGTTTTTCTACAAATAAAGTTGGTGCATTAATGATATTGGAAAGAGAAATTTCTTTAAATGATATAGCTGAAAACGGAACTACTTTAAATGCCTCTATATCAAAGGAGTTACTTGGAAATATATTTTATGAAGGGGCACCCCTTCATGACGGAGCGGCTATTTTAAGAGGGGACATAATTTTAGCCGCAGGATGTGTATTACCACTTACTCAAAATAAAACTTTGAGCAAGGAATTAGGAACAAGGCATAGAGCAGGAATTGGAATTACTGAAAACTCTGATGCTATTGCTTTAATAGTTTCTGAAGAAACGGGTATTATTTCTATAGCTATTGATGGAAATTTATCCAGATTTCTTGATTTAAAAACAGTAGAAAAGACTCTTTTAAATCTATATCTTTCTAATCCAAAAGAAGAAAAAGAGAAACCATCGTTTTTAAATCTGTTTAGGAGGAATAATGAAGATGCCAAGGAGTAATACCTTTTATAAAATTATATCTGTTATTATTGCAGTGATTCTTTGGTCGTATGTAATTGTCGAAGTTAATCCAACAAGTAAACAGACGATAAAGGATGTTCCTGTTCAATTGATAAATGAAGAAAATCTTACAGCAAGAGAATTGGCTATATATGGAGATACAGACTACAAAGTAGACGTTACAGTTGAAGGTAAAAGAGGAGACATTGCAAAAATAAAACCTGATGAAATTATTGCCAATGCGGATTTATTTGGGTTTACAATTGGTAAAAATTATATCCCTGTTACCGTTACAGTTCCGGATTCTTTAGAAGTTGTGGAAATAAAATCTTCAAAAATAGTTGTAAATATAGAAGATTTAGTTGCAGCCAGCAAACCTGTTAAAGTAAGCTTTACAGGAACAACAAAGGAAAATACTGAAATAGGAGATATTTCAACACAGCCAGAAGAGATTGAAGTATCAGGGGCAAAATCATATGTGAGTCAAGTATCCAATATACTGGTAGAAGTAGATTCATCAAAATTTACAAAATCCGGAAATAAAATTCAAGCGGAAGCCATTCCTCTTAATTCAGATGGAGATCCGGTAAATAATGTGAGTTTATCGTCAGATTATGTGGATGTCAGCGCTAAACTGTATAATATAAAAGAGGTCAAACTCAACGTTGAAGTTAGCGGTGAGGCAGCATCATTTTATGAAATTAAAGGAATTAATAAACCATCTACAATAAAGATTAAAGGATCAAAAGATGATTTGAAAGATATAACCGAAATAAGTGCAGAACCTATCGATATTACCGGAACAAAAACCACTGCAAATATTAAGATTAAACCTATATTGCCAAAAGATATTGAAATTGCCAGTGATTCTAAAAACTTAGTGGTAAATATACAAATTAAAGGCATAACAACAAGATATTTTGACTATAGTGCTAGTGAGATAGGTATTGAAAATTTACCTGAAAATCTCAGTGCAGATATTCAAACAGATAAAATAACTATAAAAGTATCGGCAAGTGAAGCCGTTATCGCGAATCTTTCTAAGGGAGATTTTAAACCTTATATTAATTTAGCAAATGCTGCTAAAGAGACAACAAGTACTGCAGTATTGGTAAATTATAATAAGCAGGTTAATAATATTGAAATAAGTCCTGCAAATGTACAGATTCTTTTAAGTGAGGTAGAACAATAATGAGTAGACTTTTTGGGACAGATGGAGTTAGAGGTATTGCTAATTCTGAATTAACTCCGGAATTAGCGTTTAATTTAGGAAAGGCTGGTGCATATGTACTAAGTAAAAATCAACAAAGGCCGATTGTTTTGATTGCAAAGGATACAAGAGTTTCGGGAGATATGTTGGAGGATGCTATCAGTGCCGGAATACTTGCAATGGGTGGAAATGTAATAAAAGTAGGAGTGCTTCCAACTCCTGCAATTGCATATTTAGTAAAATATTATAAAGCAGATGCCGGCGTGGTGATTTCAGCCTCTCATAATCCTTTTGAATATAATGGAATTAAATTCTTTAACAGTGAAGGGTTTAAGCTTGATGATGAGATTGAAGATGAAATAGAAGATATAATTATAAGAAATATAGATGTGAACAGTCATATAACAGGAGATAAGCTTGGCAGATGCCTTGAAGCTGAAGATAATGCCCTTTCTTTATATGCTGACTTTTTAAAGGGAACAATGGGAATGTCCCTTAAAGGAATGAAGCTTGTTATTGATTGCGCAAATGGAGCAGCTTATAAAGTTGGAGAAAAAGTTTTCAAAGAGCTTGGTGCAGAGGTTGTTACAATATTCAATAAACCTGATGGCATAAATATTAATTGCGGATGTGGTTCTACCCATCCTGAGATGCTGCAAAAAACTGTCTTGAAGCACAATGCAGATTTAGGATTGGCTTTTGATGGAGATGCAGACAGACTGATTGCTATAGATGAAAAAGGAAGAATCATTGATGGTGATAAAGTAATTTTGATTTGTACTAAAATGTTAAAATCAATGAATCAATTAGCTAAAAATAAAGTTACAGTTACAGTTATGAGCAATATAGGATTTCATTTAGCGGCAAAAGAAATAGGATGCAATGTTGAGACTACTCAAGTTGGTGACAGGTATGTACTTGAAAGTATGCTTAAAACAGGAAGCCAAATTGGCGGTGAACAATCTGGTCATATTATCTTTTTAAATCATACAACAACAGGGGATGGTATCTTGTCAGCATTGCAATTAATTAAGGCTATAAAAATGTTAAACAAAAAACCTTCAGAGCTGTCAGATGAAATTGTAATTTATCCTCAAATTTTAAAAAATGCAAAAATTAAAAATGAAAATAAGAAAAAATATATAGATGATCCTGAAATCAGTAAAGAAATTAAAAAGGTAGAAGAAATGATGGCTGAAGAAGGAAGAGTTTTAATAAGACCTTCCGGCACAGAGCCTCTTGTTAGGGTTATGATTGAAGGAAAAAACATAGAGATTATTACTGGGCTGGCAGAGAAGCTTGCAGACCTTTTGGAAAAACGCTTTGGTTAATACAGCAAAATAAAGGGTAGATAGGAGGATATGAATTATGTGCGGTATAGTAGGATATATTGGTGATGGGAATGCTACAGAAATTATTATTGATGGATTAAAAAAATTAGAATACAGAGGATACGATTCTTCGGGAATCGCAGTGTATGAAGATCATAAAATTCTAGTAGAAAAAGTAAAAGGAAGAATTGCAAATTTAGAAGAAAAAATAAAGGACAAAAAATTTACAAGTCATGTTGGAATAGGACATACAAGATGGGCTACTCATGGGGCTCCTTCTGATGTTAATTCACATCCACACAGTAATATGGATAATTCAATTGCCGTAGTTCATAATGGTATTATTGAAAACTACATAGAACTTAAAGAGTGGTTAATAAAAAATCATAATATTGTTTTTCGTTCAGAAACAGACACAGAAGTTATAGCACATCTTATAAGTGTTTTTTATGAAGATGATTTGACAGATGCAGTTTATAAGGCAGTAGAAAAAATGCGAGGTGCATATGCTATTGGTGTAGTATCAGCAAATGAACCTGATAAAATTGTGGCGGTGAGAAGAGATGCTCCTCTTATTGCAGGCCTCGGAGATGGGTGTAACTTTATTGCATCTGATATTCCTGCTTTATTAAAACATGTAAGAAAAATCTATTTAATTGAAAATAATGAAACCGTTGTTTTAACTAAAAATGATGTAAAGATTTATAATGCTGACAGAGAAGAAGTTAAAAGAGATGTTTTTAATGTAACTTGGGATGCAGATGCGGCTGAAAAAGAAGGCTATGACCATTTCATGCTTAAAGAGATACATGAACAGCCTAAAGGAATTTCAGAAACTTTAAATAGACGTCTTGATGAAGATGGTATGATTAAATTAGATGGAATTAAACTTTCTAAAAATGATCTGGAAAAATTCAATAAGGTGTATATAGTAGCTTGTGGTACTGCATATCATGCAGGGCTTGTAGGCAAATTTATAATAGAGAAATTAGCGAAAATTCCTGTGGAGGTTGATGTTGCATCAGAGTTCAGATACAGGGATCCTTTTGTGGATGAAAATACTTTATTTATTGCAATAAGTCAGTCAGGAGAAACCCTTGATACTTTAGCAGCGTTAAGAGAGGCAAAGAGCAAAGGGGCAAGAATTCTATCTGTTGTAAATGTGGTTGGAAGTTCAGTTGCAAGAGAATCAGACGATGTCTTTTATACTTGGGCAGGACCTGAGATTGCAGTGGCATCCACAAAGGCATATACTACACAGCTTGTGTGCATGTATTTAATAGCATTATATATGGCAAAGACAAAGGAAATTATAGAAAAAGAGCTTTATGATAAATATATAGAAGAACTAAAGGAAATTCCAGAAAAGTTAAATACCATTTTAAATAAAGAGCAGGATATATATGAAATGGCAAAGGATCTATATAAAAGAGAACAAGTTTTCTTTATAGGCAGAGGACCTGATGCTGGAGTTTCATACGAAGGATCATTAAAGTTAAAAGAAATATCATATATAAATTCATTTGCTATTGCAGCCGGAGAATTAAAGCACGGAACAATTGCTTTAATAGAGCAGGGTACATTGGTAATTGCACTAGCTACACAAGATAAGCTTTTTGAGAAGATGCTTTCCAATATTCAAGAAGTAAAAGCAAGAGGGGCTTATGTAATTGGTCTTGCAAAGGAAAACAATAAGGATATTGAAACTCAGTCTGACAGAGTAATTTATATTCCTCAGTGTATGGATGAAGTTTCACCTTTACTTTCCGTAGTACCATTACAGATTCTAGCTTATTATATTTCTAAGCTGAGAGGCTGTGACATTGATAAACCAAAGAATTTAGCTAAATCTGTTACAGTAGAATAGTAATTATCTAATTTGTAAAGGTGGAGACATGTTATGACTTGTGAAGTCAAAACAAAAGAAGATAAAGATAGAAATATAAAAAAACTATGTATAATTTTAGGTAGTTTAGTTATTGTAATTGCACTTGGATTTTTTATAGCAGAACAAGTGATAAACTCTGTAGCAGATGCAAGGGAAAAAGCAGAAATCAAGGCAAGAAATGAAAAACTCCAAACAGAACTAATTACCAAAGCAGAAAAACTTTACAAAGGTTATTATTATGATGAAGCTTTAGCATTATTAAATGAAAACATAAAATTGGAAAGTAAGGATGATGACAGAATTAAAGCCGAAATAGCTAAAATAGAAAATGCAAAATCATCTTTAGTTAAATATGAAGGTTCTGTAGAGCATGTATTTTTTCACAGTCTTATAATTTATCCCGAGCTGGCTTTTGACGACAAGGGTCATCCGGCAGAAGGGTATAATATGTGGATGACTACGGTGAGTGAATTTAAAAAAATGCTGCCGGAGTTATTAAAACGAGGATATGTACTTTATAAATTATCAGACTATATCGAAATGGATTCACAAAACAAGATTAAGTTAAAGGATATATATCTGCCGCCGGGCAAAATTCCCCTCGTAATATCTGTGGATGATGTAAATTATTATGAATATATGAAACTTGACGGATTTGCCGAAAAATTAGTATTGGATGACAAGGGAAGAGTTTCTACACAAGTAGTTACACCTGGTGGAGAAACGAAGATTACAAGAGACGGTGATGTTATACCTATATTAGACGATTATGTTGCTAAGCATCCTGAATTTTCGTGGCGAGGAGCAAAAGGAACAATTGCATTAACCGGCTATGAAGGTGCCTTGGGATATAGAATTACAGATAATTTACCTTCTGAAAAAGAGGATCAGCAAATGGTAAAGAAAATTGCTGATAAAATGAAAGAAAACGGCTGGCTTTTTGCTTGCCATAGCTATACTCATAACGGCTATTTTAGGACTGGTAAAGTGACAATGGCGCAGATGAGATCAGATATTGATGAATGGAAACAAAAAATAGAACCTTGGGTTGGTAAAACAAATATTTATATATCTCCTTTTGGTTATTGTCTTAATAACAATGACCCAAGATATAGATATATAATTGAGTCAGGATTTAATATTTTTTGTAATGTAGGAAATGAAAGAAAAATTATTGTGAACTCAGATAATATTATAATGCCAAGAGTAAATTTAGATGGATTTACAATGACAAACAGAAAAGAAGAAGTTAATCAGCATTATTTTAATGTGGATGATGTGATTGATACATCAAGACCATTAATTAATGATAAGTTAAATTAAACGAGGGGGAAAAGGGTAATGAAAAACAAAAAAATCTTATTAATTTTATTATGTTTCATAGTAGCTTTTAGTTTTATGGCATGTTCGCTTAAAGGAAAGGAAGCTGATGCCACAGAAAAAAAGAGCTATAGTGCTCAGCTGTATTTCATAAATGAGGAATATCTTCTCAATGGAGATGAGAGTTTAGACAAACTTGTAAAAGTTGACGTCTCTGAATTTAAAGCTTATGAAGGTGAGCAGTATTTGGATACAATTGATACTTATCTTCGCAGTGTACCAGACGGCGAAGGATATGAAACAATGATTAGTGATAATATTCAATTTAATGATATCAAAGTAAAAGAAGGAACTGCATATGTGGATTTAAAGAATGAAGGCTTAAACGGTGGCTCTTTAGAAGAAATGTTATTGATAAATCAAATAGTAGAAACACTAACTAATAGTTTTGATGAAATCGATCAAGTTCAATTTTTAGTAGACGGAGAAGTGGTAGAAAGCCTTATGGGACATATGGATACTACTAAACCGTTTAAAAGCACAATTAATGAGTAGAAGGAACTAAAATGATAGAATACCAATTGATTAGATCTAGAAGAAAAACATTATCTCTTTATGTGAAATCAAATGGAAATGTTGAAGTTAGAGCACCGTACAGCGTTAGCATAGATTATATTAATAATTTTGTAAACAAAAAATCAGCTTGGATTATAAACAGTAAAAAACGATTAGAGATTAAAAGGGAGAACAGACAGATAATTAAACTTTCGCAGGAAGAAGTGTTGCAATATAAAAATAAAGCAGAATCTTATTTAAGAACCCGTTGTGAATACTATTCAATGAGGATGGGAGTTAATTATAATAGGATTAGAGTAAATAAAGCTAAATCTAGATGGGGATCTTGCAGCGAAAAAGGTAATATTAATTTTACATACCGATTAATATTTGCTCCGAAGGAAGTAATTGATTATATTGTTGTACACGAATTAGCTCATTTGAAAGAAATGAATCATTCAAAAAGGTTTTGGCATGTTGTTAATGAGATTATGCCTGACTATAAGGAAAGATGCAAAGTTTTAAAAGATTTTCAAATGAAAGTTGAAATTGTGGAGGGTAAATAATGAAAATTAGCAAGGATTATTACAGAGGCTGTTTGTTAGGCGGAGTAGTAGGAGATGCAGAAGGTTATGGTGTTTATGAAGGTGAAAAAAAATTAATTTCAGATAATTCTCAGCTCACTTTTTTTACAGTGGATGGACTTATTTGGGCAGATCATAAAGCAAATAAAAGAGGGGTGTATGCTTATATCCCTTGCCTGTTTTATTCTTATCAAAAGTGGCTATACACGCAGACAGGAAGTTTTGCTGACAAAAATTATGATTTTTTATTTCCAAGTGAAATCCTTGAGTGTGAGGAATTGTTCGCAAGAAGAGGAGTAGGAAATACAAGTCTAGAATCCCTTGCGGGCAGTATAAATGGAAAATATGGAACTATTAAAAATAGAATAAATAACAGTAAAAGCTGTGGAGCAGTCATGAGAGCAGCACCTATTGGCATGTATTTTTGTAAAGATTCAAAGGAAGCTTACAACATGGGTTGTCAAGGCGGTGCCATTACACACGGTAATCCAAAAGGATTTCTACCAGCAGGCTTTTTAGCTTATATAATTTCAGATATATTAAAAGGTGAGGATATTGAATCATCAGCTATGGGGGCTTTAGCTGAATTAAAAAAGGACGATGAAAAAGGTGAGATATATGCTATCTTAAAGAAAGCAATCTTATTAGCAAAAAGTGATACAGATTGTCAAACGGCAATGGAGCAACTTGGGACAGGCTGGATTGGAAGTGAAGCCATGGCTTTAGCATTATATTGTTCTTTAAAATTTGAAAATGATTTTGAAATGGCAATAAACGTAGCATCACATTATTCAGGAAACAAGGATACTATATCATCAATTTGTGGGAATCTTTTGGGAGCACATCTTGGAAGTTTGGAAATTCCATATAAATGGGTACATGAAACAGAACTTACATATTTTGCGGTAACAGGAGCCGATAAATTACTAAATACAGTAAAATAAACAAAAACTATTTTATTATTTCACAGAAAAGGAGAAAAAATTATGATACAAAATGAAATCAGAGATATTAATTTAGCACCTTCTGGGAGACAAAAGATTGAGTGGGTTAGAAATAATATGCCTATTTTAAGAGGTTTAGAAGATGAATTTTTAAAGACAAAGCCTTTTGAGGGAATAAAAATCTCTTTATCTGTACATCTTGAGGCGAAGACGGCTTATTTATGTGAAGTTCTTGCATCCGGTGGAGCTGATATGTCAGTTACAGGAAGCAATGTTCTTTCCACACAAGATGATGTTGCGGCAGCTTTAGCAAAAGAAGGCATGAAGGTATATGCTTATCATGGCGCAACTCAGGAAGAATATGACAGACACATTGAAATGACACTTGAGCATAAACCAAATATAATAATAGACGATGGCGGAGATCTAGTAGGGCTGATTCATAATAAAAGACCTGACTTAGGAGAAGAAGTTTGGGGTGGCTGTGAGGAAACCACAACAGGAGTAATCAGATTAAAAGCCATGGAAAATGAAGGGATTTTAAAATTCCCAATGGTAGCTGTAAATGATGCGCAGTGCAAGCATATGTTTGATAATAGGTATGGAACAGGTCAATCTGTTTGGGACAGTATAATGAGAAATACAAATTTAATTGTTGCAGGAAAAACTGTAGTTGTTGCAGGATATGGCTGGTGCAGTAGAGGTATTGCAATGAGAGCGGCTGCTTTAGGTGCAAGTGTTATTGTAACTGAAATCAATCCTGTTAGGGCTATTGAAGCAAGGATGGATGGCTATGCTGTTATGACAATGAAAGAAGCAGCACCTCATGGAGATATATTCGTAGCTGCCACAGGTTGTAATAAAGTTATTACTATGGAGCATATGCTTACTATGAAGGAAAGAGCTATATTAACAAATGCAGGACACTTCAATGTTGAAATTGATATGGAATCAGTAGAAAAAGAAGCAATCGAGAAGAAAGAAACACGTAAAAATATAATGGGCTATAAATTGTCAAACGGTAAGTGGATAAATATTATAGCTGAAGGGAAGCTTGTTAACATTGCAGCAGCAGATGGTCATCCGGCAGAAATTATGGATATGAGTTTTGCGGTACAATGCTTATCAGCTTTATATATTAAGAATAATAAAGATAAATTAGAAAACAAAGTTATAGATGTTTCGGAAGAAATTGATGAAATTGTAGCAACAAGAAAATTAGCTGCATGGGGAATAGACATAGATAAACTTACAGAAGAGCAAGTAAAATATTTAAACAGTTGGAATTTATAAAAGAATAAAAAAATATTATAAAAAAAGTCCCCGCTGGCAAATGCCAGAGGGGCTTTTTAGGTTTTTACATTGTGTAGTAGTTTTAGCAACATGAATAGCTGTTGCAGTTACAGAAAATGATAACCAGTAGTAGAAAGAAGAATAATAAGCTGGTATCAATTCCTCCACAACCTCCGGAAAGGAGTCCACATCTGTCTGACATTATTAATCACCTGCTTCTTAAAAATTTTGTTTGTATTATAAAGTATGAAGTTAGAGCTAAAAAGGTGCTATTAATATAAAAATAAATTTTAAATTAAATATAAGAAAGCAAGCATAATTTTAAAATATTAGTTATTTATACAGCTTTTAATTCTTTCTCTTGTACGTTCTTCTCCAAGAATCTGCTGAATTTCCCAAATGTCAGGAGACATGGATCTTCCCATAAGTGCAATACGTATTACCGTACTTACATCACCGACATGACCTTTATACATATCAGGATTTTTCTTAAAATCTTTAGGCTTTTCCGCATATCCGTTAGATTTTGCTATTTCTCTGATTTTATTAAACCATTCATTTTGATCATCATTATGGTCGTAACTCTCTAAATATGCAGAGAGTATTGCATTATGATCTTCTAAAGTAATGTTCTCAGGATCTTTATCTTCTCTTTTAAAATAATCATCATAGAAGTAGCTGATAAATTCAAAGATTTGTTTTGCATAAATTAAATCTTTTCTAGGTTTTTTGCCTGATCTGCCTAAATCCAAAATTTTAGTTAAATAATCTTCGTTCCCTTTAAATAAGTTTTCTAATTCTGGTTCATGTTCTGAAGCCCACTTGATTAAAAATTGGCAAAGCTCAGAGGCAGGAATTTTTACTAAAACTTCTTTACTTATATCATTTAACTTGTCAAGATCAAATAATGTACCTGAATTACTCATTTTATCAGTTGTAAAATTAAATTCATCAATTGAGCTTTCTGGATTTTCGATTCTCCATTCTTCAAAGTTAGAATTTAAAATAGTCAAAAGATATTCTCTAACTGCCGCTGGATGATATCCTTCGCTTTTATAGTAATTTAAAGATAATTCAGGATCTTTTCTTTTTGAAAGCTTGCGTTTTGTTTCGCCTTCCATTTTCATTAATACTGTACTATGACAATAAGTAGGTAATTCCCAATTCATTGCGTTAAACAATGCAACATGTATCGGCAGAGATGAAAGCCATTCTTCTCCGCGAATTACATGAGTTGTTCTCATAAGGTGATCATCAACAACATGGGCAAAGTGGTAGGTTGGTATACCTGTTTTCTTTAAAATAACAACATCTAAATTATTTTCAGGCATAGAAAGAGTACCTCTTACACCGTCCTCTATTGAAAAATAATTTTCTAAGCTTCCTTCAGAGCGAAAACGTATTACGTATTGTTCTTTAGCATTAATTCTTTTTTCCACTTCTTCTAAGGAAAGATTTCTGTGTTTTGCCCATTTACCGTAAATTCCGGGAGTTAGTTTTTGGCTTTCTTGTTCTTCACGTATCTTTGTGATTTCATCTTCTGTAAGAAAACATGGGTAAGCTTGTCCCTTTTGTATCATTAGCTTTACAAAACATTGATAGATTTCACCACGCTTACTTTGATGATAAGGACCATAAGAGCCCTTTTCGCCAGATATAGTAGCACCTTCATCAAATTTCAAACCAAAGTAATCTAATGAAGAAATTACAGCTTCCACAGCGCCTTCCACTTCTCTTTTGTCATCAGTATCTTCAATTCTAAGATAAAAGATGCCATCGCTTAGATGTGCAAGCCTTTCATCTACAAAAGCACCATAAAGATTACCAAGGTGTATAAACCCTGTAGGACTTGGTCCTAGTCTTGTAACTTTTGCACCATCGGGAAGGTTTCTTTCAGGGTACCTTTCTTCGTATTCCTCAGGTTGTTTATTTATATTAGGAAAAAGCATATCTGCCAATTTATTATAGTCCATATTATCCTCCATTTGTTTTCATTCTTTTTATTATATAACGTCATTTGTATTGGTTCAATATATTGTTTACTAATTATAAATGAAAAATGATGATTCTTATGAAAAAAATGTTATAATAGTTTCTATGATTGAGACAGCGTTGCTGTAAAGTGGAAACTATTGAAACATGCTTGGAAGCTTGTGTCATGTTATAATGGTTTCTATGATTGAAACAGCGTTGCTGTAATTAATGATTTTTTAAAATTAGGGGGGATAAAAAATGACTTTAAAGATTGAGACCTTTAATGATCAAAGTAAAGGGGAAGAAATTTTTAATTCTATTAGCCACGGCTTAGGGGTACTATTTGCAGTTGCAGGTACGGTTTTACTTATTATAAGGGCTTGTTACATGGGTAGCGCAATTGATATAGTAAGCTTTTCCATATATGGATTCAGTTTAATTGAACTTTATACCATGTCATGCGTCTATCATGCTATAACAAATATAAGAGCCAAGAAAGTAATGCAGGTAATGGATCACTGTTCTGTTTTTATTTTAATATTAGGTACTTATACGCCTATATGTCTGTCTTTGCTAGGTGGAAAAATCGGATGGATATTATTTTTGGTAAATGCTTTTTTTACTATACTTGGAATTACTCTTAACGCTATTAGTGTAAGTAAATGGCATAAACTTTCGCTCATATGTTATTTAGCTATGGGATGGTCTATTATTGCTGCAATTAAACCACTTCTGAGTGTGATTAATTTCCAAGGTTTTATGCTATTACTTTTAGGAGGAATTTTATATTCTATAGGAGTTCTTTTTTACAGAGCTGCAAAACCACCATATATGCATGGGGTATGGCATTTATTTGTACTTGCAGGAAGCATATTTCATTATTTCTTTATTTACTTTTTTATTTTATAATCTAAACTATTTTACCTTACTCCAAAATCATTTAAAAATATATAAAATGAGTGGCAGCATAAAACTAAACATTTTAATAAGTATAAAATAACAGAATTTGCATTTGCTTTCGTGAAGAGGAATCTTTAATAAGGATAGATTATTTATTTTTATGCTGTAGCTTATTAAAGTATAAAAAATAATAACTTGTAAATAATATTTATACTAGTTTATTTTTTATAAAACAGGAGGTTATTATTTATGGGTAGAGTAACAAATAAAACAGATAATATGCAGTCATGTATAGATGTATGTGTAATATGCGCACAAGCATGCTATGAATGTTTTGATGCTTGTTTAAATGAAGAAGATGTTAAGGTAAGGATAAATTGCATCAAGACTTTAATTGAATGTGCAAGCCTTTGTCAACTTTCAATAGAAAATATGTCGATGAGTGGGCAATTTTCAAAAGAATATTGTGCTTTATGTGCTAATGTTTGTGAAAAGTGCGCACAAGAATGTGCAATGTTTAGTGAAAATCACTGTAAAAAGTGTTCGGAAATATGTAATGGATGCGCACAAGAATGTAGAAAAATGTCAATGATGTAGCATAATTAAGATGAATTAAAAATAAACAGTTAAAGATTACAATAGCAGAGATTGATATATAAAAATGTTATATGTCTTTCTCTGTTATATTTTTGCTATTGTGAAAAACTGGTGAAAGTTAAATGAAAAATTTTTTAAAAAATTAACTTTTATTATTGACAATAATTGCTAATGTATATATAATAAATTTGTCAACGGGTTAGTCAAAGCTAACCCATAAAAAATATGCAAAGGTTAGCGAAAGCTAACTTAAAAAAATGGACAATGGTTAGCCAATGCTAACCATAAATAAAAAAATAGGTTAGGAAAACTAACCTCTAAAACAGTAAAAAGTATTTATAAAGGACTAATTAAAAAATAATAGATTATATAAGGTAAAAAAGGGAGGGATGTTTTCTTATAATCCATCTTATTTCATAAAACTTTGTGTGTGTCTAAAAAAGGAGCCGTTCAAGTTTGTACTCCTTTTCATAAAACTTTTCGCTTATTTTTTCATCATTAATTTTTGGTGTACTTAAAAACTTGGGTTAGTGGGATTACACAGGTCATACAAGAAAGCAAAAACTGCATATTATCTGGGGGGTTAGAGAAAGTAGTTTTTGAAAACTTATTACAGTATGCTTAGGAATATTGATGAAAATATAATAAATTTTAAAAAGAAAGAATTTTAAAAAGAGAGGATTGATTTAAAATGAAAAAAACACTTTTTTCTAAAAAACTTACAACTTTATTTGCAGCGGGGGCACTAGTAGTGTGCATGGGTTCTCAGGCTTTTGCAGCATCGCTTACTACAGTGGAAATTTTACAACCGGATACACCTTACCAATCTTCAAATCCTAATAAAGTATATATGGATTATGACGATACAAGTGATTGGACTACAAGTGGTGACCATTTGGAAAAGATCGCTTGGAAGTTTTTTGATGATGTAGAAAATCCTGATATTACCACTGCGGGAAATTGCAGCATACAACAGTATGTGAATAATGATGATTCTAACAGATTGGAATATGCTTATAACTTTGATGCTGGTAATATTGATCAAAGCTTAGTGAATACCCAGCCTTATTATTTAGGTATTAAAGTAGATCAGTTATCAAATACTACAGATCTTATTGATATGGGTTGCAGAACTAAATTCCCAGTTGCTATGGATGTAACTGTTCACACTAACTTTACAAATGGCGAAAATGTTACCATCGCATATGCAGATGGTAGTTGTGATGGTTATACAAAACATAAGGCAACAAGCTGGAGCCAAGTACAAGACAACAACTACGGCGATCCTGACTACCTAGATGGATTTGCAAATACTTTTACAACTAGCAATGCTACTGTTGATGCAGATGGCAATGTTACATTTACAACATACCATGGAGGAGAATACTACATCTATAAGTAATAACCATATAGATGTAGTATAAAAAGTACAACCCCAGATAAAATTTTAAGGGGCAGAACTATATGTTCTGCCCTGTTTTATGGAATGTTGAAAGGAGTAAAATTTTGAAAAGCAAAAAAAGTAAAAGTATACGAAGAGTACTTTCGGCTATGCTCATATTTGCTATGATGTTCAGTGTGATGATGCCGGCTTCATACGCAGATGAAACTGGGTCAGCAGAAACAAATATACAAGAACAAACAGAATCCCTTGATAAAATTGTAGATAACGAGCAGACAGCTACAGATTCTGCCATAGAAACGGAGAGCTCGGAATCAGATGGCAAAGAACAGACGGATTCTGCTGCAGCAACAGCAGATGACAACGAGATCTCTTCAAATGACAAGGAAACAACTACAGATTCTGCCATAAAACCTGCAGCAACAGAAACGCAGATAAAACTTCTTGAAACAACTGCAGAAGAGACGGAACCTTCTACAGAAACTGCTGTATATTGGACTGATAATTTAACAGAAAAACCAGATGGCTTTACAGTTGGCGACGAAGGAAATGTTTCAATAAGCTCAGCAGAAGGGCTGGCATGGCTGGCGGTGTTGGTGCTAGGACTAAATGGGCAAGAAATTGATGACTTTGAAGGGAAAAACGTCACATTGACAGAAGACGTTGATTTATCAGGGAAACTTTGGACACCAATTGGTCGTTACGAAATAAAGACTATAGCCCCTCCATTCCCTCCAGTGTATCAGGATAATAGTACTCCTTTTAAAGGCAATTTTGATGGTAACAATCGTACTATTTCTGGTTTAAAGCTGGCTGATCTCCCTACAGAATATACGTATTATGGATTGTTTTCTCTGGTAAGAGATGGTAGCATTAAAAACCTATATCTTAAAGATGTAGATTTAGAAATAGAAAAAAAGAGTGGCACAAATAGATATGCAGCTGCTTTAGTAGGAGCAATGGAATCTTCAATAGTAGAAAGCTGCAATGTAAGAGGAAATCTTAAGGCCCCGAAAATATCTGGAATTGCCAATATATTGGACAAAGAAAGCAACATTTTAAAATGTTCGTTTAAAGGAAATCTATCCGCTGATCATAGTGCTTATGGAATAACAGACCAATGTGGTGACACAATAGACCAATGCTATGTGAGTGCTACAATATCTGGCGAAACTTCATATGGAATTTGTGGGCTTGTTTCCAAAGGGACGGTTTCTAATTGCTATACCGAAGGATCCTTAGATTCTACAGAAAATAACATTGGAGGTATTTGCGGTGAACTGAAAAGCGAAGGAACTATAGAAAATTGCTACTCCACAATGACTGTTAAAGGAAAGAACCACGTTGGAGGCATTGCAGGAACTGTAGCTTCTGGTACCAATATACGAGGCTGCGTGGCGCTAAATGACACCGTAACGGCAGAAGATGGAACTTACGTAGGACGTATAGTTGCCGACAAATCAACTTTTGTAACAGGAGAACTTAAAAAGAATTTCGCTTATACAGGGATGAAAGTATACTCTAAAGATGATGATGGAGAAGATACGCTTTATCTTATGGGCTTGCTTGATACTGAATGTATGGCAAGCGATAAACAGGGAGAAGACATAGCTGCAAACGATTTGGCAGAAGACTGGCCTGTTAAGGACTGGGATGAATCTGTTTGGAATTTTGAAAAGGGAAAGCTTCCTACTTTGAAAAATCTTTCTGATAAAATTACACAGATAGGTAACATTCCAAATTACATAAGTGCAGATTCTGAAAAAGATTGGGAGCTTACTGCATTTGACAAAGTTATTTTAGAAACACCTGAAGTAACAATCGGAACTCAGGCAAATTATGTAGCTGACCTACTTCCCAAGAAATTGTTTGCTACAAAGGATGGAACGACAGCAGTATCTATACCTGATGTTACATGGAAATCAGATGAATATAACGGAAATAAAGTAGGTGAATATACCTTTACGGCAGTTCTTCCCCTGGGCTATAAAGCAAATACAGACTTACCTACTATAAAAGTAAATGTAGTGCTTAAATATACTGTTAACTTTGATACTAATGGAGCAGATGAAATTGAAGATTTGGCAGCGGATAATAATAGTACGATAAATAAACCGAGCGATCCTATACGCGAAGGCTTTAACTTTGAAGGGTGGTATAAGGACGAAGAATGCAGCGTTCCTTGGGATTTTGAAAACGATAAGGTAACATCAACAATAACTCTTTACGCAAAGTGGTCTATTGTTGGAACTCCTGATTATATAGCATCAGAATCAGGAAACCAAACTTCAGAAGTATCTGAAATGGGATTTACCAATGCTTCTGTTGTAAAAATTTCTAGTGCTGTCGGTTATACAACATATGCTGTTGTAGTGAGTCAAAAAATTAATTTTTATATTCCTAAGGGAGAATATGTTATTACAGACAGCGGCGAGACGGTATCTTCACTTGCAGACAAAGGATATAAAATAGATCAGCTTACAGGATTTGGACAGACCCCACAAGAGCTAAGGTATAAAGGCAGTAACCGAGGGACAGAAGAAGAACCTCTTACCATTATGTCAAGATTTTTTACAGAAGATGCTTTAAATCTCGCTGAAGAACCTAAATCTGTAAGCTTAACCTTCCGTTTGTTAAGCTTAATTGCAGGATATGATACAGAAGGGGTTACAAACAACCATACACCTTATTATATGGTTGTTGAAGACAGAAATGAGTCCACAGGGAAACTGGAAGCTTCTTTTACTATCGACGGCAGTAGATTGAAGCCATGCTATCATGCAGGCTGGTTTAGATCGCCGAGAACCTACGGAATACTACTTAACCCATCAGATACACTGATAAAGGGTTACCTTGACACCCCTAGCGATATACTTAACACAACCTATCATACTCTGTATGTTTCAGATACCTATCCAGAAAGATATGAAGCTGCACTTGAAACGTTAAAAGCTGTAAGAGATGATGGAAACAAAGTTTTGATGATGCATACACAAACGCGAGATTTTCCGGGGCCTGTAACCTTTAAACTAGATGTAAGCAAATATTTTAATAATGGTGATACAGTAAATGTTAACTACTTACTTGGTGCAGGCAATGTTAATCTGTATCACGGACTATCACCTAAACCTACTGACGAGTATATGATGGCTCTTGAATCAACATATATTAAAAACAATACATCAGCAGAGGTAAAGGACGGATACATAACCTTTGATTTAAAAAATGGCGGTTATTTTGAGCTTGTGAAAGCAGAAAATGATACTCCAAGAACAAAGTATGCAGTAGAATTTATAACAAATTCGGATAAAGATGGGGAGATTTATCCAAGTACAATTTATCCTCAAATATTAGACTCTGAAACTGGATATATAGTTACCAAACCTGATGATCCTACAGAAGAAGGAAATACTTTTGATGGTTGGTATACCGACGAAGAACGAACTGAAGCATTTGATTTTGATACTCCAATCACAGATGACGTTATTCTCTATGCAAAATGGAGTAATGGGGGAGGTTCTTCTGAAGATGATCCGTCAGGCGGTGGTTCAGATAAACCAATTGAAGGAACTTATACAGTGGAATTTATCACAGGAAAGACTGAAAGTGGATATGATTCTGCAAAGATACCGTCACAAACTGTCAAGGAAGGAGAGAGAGCAACAGACCCTGCAGAAGACACTAACATTTGTCCTTTTGGATTTTATGATAGAGGAGATGGATATTTAGTTTTAGATTGGTACACAGACGAAGATTTAAAAAATAAATTCAGATTTTCTGATCCTATTACAAAAAGTACCAAACTTTATCCTGAATATCAAAGATATATATTAAAAGATGATGGAAAAACCGACGGCGGAAGCGGCAGTGAAAGTAATCCATATAAAGTAAAACTGGGAGATACAAAGCAATCAAAGATTGCATGGAAATTTTTCAATAAGTTAGCAAGCGGAGCTTTTAAAGGATACTATAAAGTATATGTTGAAAAGAATAATGATGGGGATGAGCTATTCTCATGGACTTTTAATAGTAATGATTTCAATTCTTGCGATGTAGCACAGCCTTATTATATATATATTGATACAGAAAAAGATGGAGATACTATTGAGCTTGAATTTGTAAACCGTACAGCTATTGAAGGTAAAGTCAAAATTTCTGTAGATATATCAAGCTATATAGAAAAAGGAGAGGTGGAAATTGAATATAAATCAGGTTCTTGCGATGGTAAAGTTGTGCACAGCAATGTGGAATCAGGTGACTGGGTACAAAGCCACCATAAACCAAAGTCATACTTTACAAATACTACAGCAACTGTAGAAGATGGCTACCTTACATTTGATATTACTCATGGAGGCACATATATAATAAAAAGTGACCAGTTGAAAGATGATGAGAATTCAACAGCATCTAATGACAGCAAAACTTTAAAAAAGGAAATTATAAAAGCAGGAGAAAAAATAGACACAGATAAGATTAAAAAAATTCTTGATGAAGGTAAAGCCTTGTTAATTGAGTCAGATAATGGAACCGTGTTATTTGATACAAAAGCATTAAAAGTATTAAAAGAAAAAAATAAGGGAGATATAGAAATCAATATAGATTTAGTAAAATCTGAAAATCTTTCCGAAAAACAGAAAAAACTTGTAGGAGATAAAGTATCAGACAGACCTATTTACAGTTTAACAGTAAAAACAGGCAATGAAAATATTACAAATTTTGGAGAAGGAGAAGTAACGGTTACTCTTCCATATGAACTAAAGGACAAAGAACAAACTTTAGGTGTTGTTATATGGTATATAAATGATTCGGGCGAAATAGTTGATATGCCTTGTGATTATGACATTAAAAATAAAGAAGCAACCTTTACTACAAACCATTTTTCTTATTATGCAGTAGGATATGATAAGAGCTTAGAATGGAATAACCCATTTACTGATGTTAAGGAAACGGATTGGTTCTTTAAAGCTGTAGCTAATATAAATAGAAAAGGCTTGATGAGCGGAGTATCAAAGACTCAATTTAAGCCAAATGACAATACTACAAGAGCTATGCTTGTAACAATTTTATATCGTATGGAAAATTCTCCGGATATTGATAATAATGCTGCGTTTAAAGATATATCAAATTCATCTTGGTATGCAGATTCAGTAAGCTGGGCGGTAAAAAATAATATTGTTAACGGTTACAGCCAACGTACATTTGCACCTAATGACCCCATAACTCGTGAACAGTTGGTTTCTGTATTATATCGTTATAAAAAAATGAAAAATGCAGATATGTCAGCAAATGGGAATACGAAAGATTTTAAAGATGCATCTTTAATTTCATCATGGGCTTCTGACAGTATAAAGTGGGCTTTAGGAGCAGAAGTTTTAACCGGTAAAGGCAATGGAAATTTAGATCCAAAGGGCAATGCTACAAGAGCAGAAGTTGCAGCTTTAATAGAAAGGATATAAAAAGAGAGTAAAGAATAAATTGAAAACAAAATAAATAATAAAAGTATTAGTAGAGGCATTTAATGTCTCTACTAATGCCATGTTTTAATTAATTAATAGATAAATAGGTGTATTGATGAAAAATTTGTTGATAATTTTAATATTTTCTTTAGCCTGTCTTAGTTTAACGGGATGTAACAACGAAAATAAAAGTAAAAATGATAATTCAGTATCAGTAAATAAGCAATATAGAGAAATAACTGACATGGCAGGCAGAAAAGTAACTATTCCTGTCAATGCAGATAAAATTTATTCCACAGGACAACCGGGAGCAATTATGCTTTATACTACTGCTCCTGATAAGTTACTGGGATGGTGTCTTGAGCTTACAGATGCTGAAGCAGAATATATTGAACCTAAGTATATAGGACTTCCCGTTTTAGGACTCATGCAGGGAAGTAACGACAGCGCCAGCAGAGAAGAAATAATAAAAAGAAATCCAGATGTAATATTTACAGTTACAACCGTAGACAAAACAACGATCAAACAAGCGGATGAACTGCAAGAGCTTTTAGGTATTCCTGTGGTTATGGGAGATATTAAATTAGAAAACCTGCCAAACTGTTATGAGCTGACAGGAAAGCTGACAGGAGAGATTAATAGGGCAAAGACATTAAGCGATTATTGTACAAAAACTATAACTGAAGCAAAAAAAATAAAAGAGAAAATACCACAAAATCAACGTAAAAAAATATATTACGCGCAAGGAAGTAACGGATTGCAGACAGCGGCCAAAGGATCTGCGCATATGGAAGTAATTGAACTTGTGGGAGGTGAAAGTGTAATAGATACAAAAGAAACCCTTTACGGGAAAGTCAGCGTCAATATGGAACAAGTATTAACAAGTGATCCGGAAGTCATAATTGTTTCTTACAGCATGGGTCATACGGACATGCAGGGGGAAGAAATTTTCCAGATGATGTCTAAAGGGCAAGAAGCATGGCAAAATGTTAGAGCGGTAAAAAATAAGGATATTTACGTAACCCCCTGTCTGCCTTATAACTGGCTTGATATTCCTCCGTCAGCCAATAGAATTATTGGAATTCCTTGGCTAGGGAATTTACTTTATTCCGATTATTATGAGTTGGACATAGAAAAGACAACAAGAGAATTTTACAAGTTATTTTATAGAGTCGACTTAACAGAGAAACAGCTTTCTGAACTTTTATCAGGAGCAAAGAAAAAATAAGGAGTTATTATGAGAAAGATAATAAAAATATTTACCCTTACATGTGCGTTAATCGCATCTTTTACTGTTTTTGTATTTGCAGAAAATGTATCTGTGACTATAGACAAATCTAACGGAGATATACCTGGTATTGTTTCCGCGGAACTTGGTGAGGATTTCAGCGGAGGTTCAATTGTAACAATAAAAGGAGAAGAAGTTGATACTAAAGGCGTTGTGGACAATGGAAAAGTAGAATTTTATACTCCAAAGTCAGGTGATTTTCAAATAACGTCAACAGGTGAAACTATTAAGGACTGCTTTGCAGAAAATTTACAGTCAGAAACAATGTATGAATATGCATACAAAGGGAAAGGAACTGTGGAAGACCCATATGTTGTACTAAGTAAGTTTGCTGATACTCCAATGTCTAAATTTAAACTTCAAGCAGCTTGGAAAGGTTACAATGTATTGGCAGGATATCCCGGCATGGAATATTATAATGATTCTGATTATATTGATGCATACGATAAAAGCAAGGTATATGTTTTAAGATGTGAAGACAGGGATTTAGATACAGGAAGATTAAAAGGAGCTTTTGTAGTAAATGGAAATTTGTGGACTTTTGTTAACGGAAAATATAAAGGACCGTATTATATGAATTATTTAATAGATCCTACTGACGAATTTATTACATCAGGTTATGCGCTGGATAATCATTATTTGTACAATAATGACAACGTTGAAAATGTAGAGCAGAGAAAAGCTGATGCTGTTAAAGTAATCAAAAGCGTAAGAGATTCCAAAACGTCTGCTTTATTTTTTAATTACAGAATGAGAGATTATTCAGGTCCTATTACTTTTACTGTTTATGTAGGTGACAATGGGAAATTTAAAGCAGGAGATAAAATAAGTATAAGTTATTTGCTAGGAGCAGGTGATCGTAATTTATATCATCAAGAAAAGCCTCTTCCTGAAAGCCTTGTTAAATTAGAACCTACATATACTAAATACTATCAGGATAAAGGAGTTTACAGCATTGTAGATGAAGAGGGTTATTTAACTTTTGATTTATATAACGGAGGATATTTTGAATTAAGAAACGAAACTTCAATAAAAGAAAACAGAGATGTAAAGATTACTGAAAAAATTTATAATATAGTGAACTTAACGGATGTAAAGGAAGATAATTGGGCATACAGCAGTATTTATGAGCAGCTGAAGAAAAATTACATGTCGGCAGAAGGAGGAATTTTTTCTCCAAATGAAACTATCAACAGGGCGGATTTTATTAAGACTTTGATTTTGTCTTCAGGTACAGTTGTTCAATCTAATAAAGATTTAAATTTTGAAGATGTGCCAAAAGGAAGCCCATATCGTGACTATGTTTATACAGCTTACAGCAACGGAATTACTTCAGGGATATCTGATACGGTTTTTGGAGCAGAAAAAGGATTGACAAGAGAGATGGCTGTAGTGCTTATTTCTCGTGCCCTAGATATTAACCCAAAGGAAAATGATAACTTTACTGATACTGCGGATTTTTCAAAATGGTCTAAGGGATATGCAGAGGCATGTATGGAGAAAGGCTATCTTACAGGTTACAGTGATGGAAGTTTTGGACCGAAAAAAATGCTTACTAGAGCAGAAACTGCTGTATTAATGGAAAAAGTGTATAAAAATACGGTAAAGGAAACTTTAAATGAGTAAAGAAAAATTAAAACATATATTTGTTTTGATTGGCATTGTTTTTTTTACTTTATCTTCAATTGTACCTTGTGCTGCAGAAAAATCATATGCAGCACAAGACATAAAACTGTCAGATTATAACATAACGGGGGCGGGAACAGCTATAGATCCTTATATAATAACAATAAGCGGCGAAAATAATCTGCTGCGTGAAGAGGATATAAATAAAATGCTTGAAAAGGCTCCTGAGGCAATCTGGCTCGTAAAGCATGAAAAGGGTGGAGTATTAGATTATACAATGCGTTTTTCTTCAAATAATGTACAAACTGTAAACCCGCCATTCTCATTAGATGTGAATACATGGCAGGACAGAGAGGGAACTTTACAGGTTCAAATAAAGGAAAACGATTCAGAATATGTCCCTGTTACATTGACTCTAGAACTGTCAGGATATAAAGGCTTTGAGAACGGAAATGTTGTCAGTGTATCAGGCAGTATGCGTATGAGAGTTCCTGTTAAAGAGGGCAAATTGGAATTGCCTTTAGAACATGGCGGCGATTATTATATTACAGCGGACGGCTATGAGCCTTTACAAATCCAAGAAGACAGCAATTCGCAGGAAACAGAAAGCAGCGGATATTGGGATAAGCCAAATGAACAGGGTGAAGCAATAAGTGATGAGTACATTCATGCCGGATCAGATATATTACCTTTTTACTACGATTTTTCCAAATCAGGAGAAACGGTTGTTGATGGTGCTTCATTTAATGAACTGAAGAATAATGGTCAATCCAGATTATTTTTGTACAAGGATAAAAGTAACAAAATATTATGGTCATATTTAGTTGAAAGCAAGAGAATCTCAAAAGTAAGCAATAAAAAGATGTTTGATTTCGACACTGAATTTGACAATGGAAATATTAAAATAGCCGAAAAAGATGATTTCCCCTGCAAGATGAAAGCTTGTATTTATGTGGGAGATAAATACCATAATGCACAGATTATAAATATTAAAGGTAATGGAATAGACACTTCTTCCATTGTGGACAGAGGATATATTTATTTTTACATAGAAAAGGGAGGAACGTATAAAACCACTCCTACAGGAGAAACGGTGTCAGGAAGAACTGTGGATGATGCAAAATTAGTTTCATCCACTTCAAGAGATAACATGTATACCACTCAAAATTATAAAGGGGAAAAACCATATGGAACTAAAGATGAACCTTTAACCATATTAGGAAAACTGGATGACTTTTTCTGGGCATCATGGCGTTCTATAAATACTGTTGCAGGTTATTCATCTGATATGAATGCAACGGAGGCGTCTTATGATCCTGCAAAGATAATGAATGTATCCATTGAATATAGAAGCCCTTCAACAGGGAAATTAATTGCGTCAATAACAATTGACGGATCACAATGGCGAATGACCCCTGAAAATATGAAAGGACCATATTATCTGGATTACAAATTAAACCCTTCAAAAGAAGTAATAGAGAAAACCTTAAAATCTCACTCTCTGTATATTGGAAAATATGCAGACAGAAGAAAAGAAGCAGCAGAAACTTTAACTGCTATTTCTGAAAATCCTAATTCAGTATTATTTCTTATGAGCAGAACAAGAGAATTTGCAGGGGCAATAAATTACAAGATTGATATGTCAAATTATTATAAATCCGGAGACATATTGCATTTCAAATATCTGCTAGGCTCGTGCAATGGCGACTTATATCATGGCAAGGCTCAAAGTAATGCAGAGCTGCTCACGCAAGAAAGCACTTATTCACGATATGATGCTGATTATGTTGTTGATTCTCAAGGATATATAACATTTCCTTTATATACAGGGGGATTTTTTGTCTTTACAAAGACGGGAGAAACTCAGGAAATTGCTGACGGATGGGCTCCGGGAAATGGTAACGGCTCATCGGGAAATGGAAATAAGGCTTCTGCTCCTGTAGTTAAAGAGGAAAAAATATATATGGACGAAGAAGTAAATGATAAAAAAGAAACTGAAACAGGCGTCCTTACAGATATGAGGGTAAAAGAACAGCTAAAAGAAGCAAATTATAAGAAAGAATTGGGAAATCTTACAGTGGAAGGATATTTGAATAATCCCAATGTTGATTTAAATGCAGAAGAGCTTTTAAAGTCAGAAGGTCAAAAAGCTTATTATAAAATACAGCTAATCAAAGAATCCGGGTTTTCATATAAAATGGAAGATGGAGAATATTTAAAGGTAACTTGTGATTTAGGAAGTGGATATTCTATTTATGATGAAGACTTGTTATATGTGAAAGAGATAAAAAATGCAGAAATTACAGCCGAAGTTTTTGCTGCTGACAGTAAGATCGATGAAAAGGGAAATATGCGTTTAAATTTTCATACAACACATTTAGGGGAATTTGCTGTTTTTAAAGCTGACAGCAAGGAAGAACTTGCAAAAGCAATCAGCCTAAAACAAGAATATACTTCTGAAGCTACAACCCTATTGGCAGAACAATCTTTAAAAAGAAAAGATTCCGCAAAGACAATAAAGCTGCTGCTTATTGTAACTTTGCTGGTATGCAGCTTATTAATATTAATAACGGAAGTTAAACGGAGGAAGAGAAATTGAAACGGTTAATAAAAAATATTTTTATTACTTTAATGATAACAGCTTTTTTCTCATGCTCTGCTTTTGCAGAAAGTACATTACCGTCTATTGATGATAATTCTAAACCCTTCAAAGGCGAAGGAACAACGGAAAAACCATATATATATTTGATAAATGGTGATAGCAGAGTTGTTTGGAAACACTTAGTTACAATAAAAGAAAAGGGTAAAAGTGAAATTTATGAATGTCATGAAAATGATAATATTCAAGGAAAGCTTTTATACAGCTATATGTTTAACCCTGAAAACTTGAAACAAACTCCTGATGGACCTTACTATTTAGGATTACGAAAATATGGTAAAGAAAAGACTCAAGGACTTCCCAAATCCGCCAGCTGTCTCTATTTTTCTTTAGCTAACAAGAGAGAATTCCCGGGCGAAGTACAGATTACCCTTGATGTAAGCAGTAATTTTAAAGAAGGAGAAAATTTAACATTAATGTATTACGGAGGCTATGACGGCACAGTAATTCATGGAGCAGCTCCCATTGTTATGGAAGATGAGATTTTAGATGTGGATAGTGCTTCAATAGTTGAAAAAGACATACAAGTTATAGACGGTTATACAAAATTTTCTTTAAGAAATGGAGGTAATTTTGTTTTAACAACTGAAGCATTAGATTTCAGTAGTTTAGAAAAGGGAGATGTACTTCATTATGACAGCACAAAAGTCCTAGGTACTTTAGATGGGCTTTTCCCTAATGAAAAAATTTCACAAGCAGCAGCGGAAAAAATAGGATGTGAAGTTACTGATACAGTAACTCAGGGAGATATTGATACTATAAAGTCCCTGTATTTAGCTGATTTAGGCTTAGATAATATTGATGAAATTTCAAGAACTTGTTTTTATAAACTGGAGAGCTTGGACTTATCAGGAAATGAGTTAAAAAATATAGACAGCCTTTCCATGCCTAATTTAAAGAGCTTAAATGTATGTAATAATAAATTAAAATCCTTATCATTTATATCAGGACTTGACCAATTAAAAACTGTGGATGCTTCGTTAAATGAAATAAGCAGCCTGCCCGATTTAAACCAATTCCATGAATTACTGTCACTTGATTTGCATGAAAATAATTTAAAAGTATTACCTCATTTAGAAAAAACAAAACTGAGATATTTAGATATATCGGATAATCCTGATTTAGAGATAAAAGCTGATTTAGAAAAAATAGATTCAGTAATCAGCCATAAGGAAATTAAAAATAACAAGAATGCAGAAGTAGAGAATAATACGAATTATAAACTTTTCTTAGGTGCAGGATTGTTTTTGTTAATCATAATTACAGTTATAGGAGGCTTAATTTATACTAAGAAAAGAAAAAATGGAGAAATGCGTTATGAAAAATAGTCAAATAAAAGATGTAATTAAGGAAGTAAAAAAAGCGATTATAGGTAAGGATTCAGTCATAGAACTTGCCATGACTGCAATTTTAGCTGGAGGGCATATATTAATAGAAGACATACCGGGGGTTGGTAAAACTACCCTTGCTTTAGCCTTTTCAAAAGCCATGAATTTAGAAGGAAAACGTATGCAGTTCACACCTGATGTTATGCCATCAGATTTAACAGGGTTTTCTGTGTATAATAAAAATTCCGGTTCTCTAGAATATAAAGAAGGTGCGTTATGTTGTAATTTGTTTTTAGGAGATGAGATAAATCGTACCTCGCCAAAGACACAGTCGGCTTTGCTTGAAGCTATGGAAGAAGGGAAAATTTCTGTAGACGGAATTACCAGAAAATTACCTGAGCCTTTTATAGTAATAGCTACTCAAAACCCAATTGGAAGTGCAGGAACTCAAGATTTGCCCGAATCGCAGTTAGACCGTTTTATGGTTAGGCTGTCTATGGGATATCCGGATTTTGACAGTGAATTTCAAGTTATTAAAAATGGCGGAAGTGATACTCTCTCTAAGGTTGATGATGTAATAAATTCTGAGGATTTAAATTTAATAAAAAGAGATGTAAGAAATATTTTTATAGATGAAAAAATATTAAATTACATATTGGAACTTGTTTCTAAAACAAGAAAAAATGAATTTATAAGACTGGGATTAAGCCCTAGAGGAACTCTAGCTTTGACAGATATGGCAAAAGCTTATGCTATGCTTTGTGAAAGGGATTTTGTTATTCCCGAAGATGTTCAAAGGGTTTTTTCTTCAGTCATATGCCATAGAATTATACTTGAACCAAGAGCTAAAATCGAAGGATTGAATTCATCAGATATTGCAAATTCTATTTTAAAAGAAACAGGAAAGGTAGAAATAGTATGATATCAGTTAAAATTTCAACGGCTTTAGTTATAATTGGAATTTTTATATTAGGTATTATAAGTGATGCTTATCATATTTTTATCCTAGGCATTGGAGTTATCCTAGTTACTATTCTATTGTTTTTTTATGGTAGATACTGTACTAAATATGTCTATGCAAGTTTAAAGGAGAAGAAGAAAACAGTAAATTTTGGTGAAGAAATTCCTATGGAGTTAATTGTTGAAAATAAAGGTTTACTTCCTATAATGAATTTAAAATTAGTTTCGCGATGTAGGAATGGTTTTATAAATTACAGTGAAATTAGAAATGTTCAAGTATCAGTAGGGGCGGGCAAAACAAGGATTGTTGAGTTTTCCATAAATTCAAGCCATATTGGGAGGATAAAAATGCATCTTTTGGATGGATTTTTATACGATCCAATTATGCTTTATAAAAACAAATTGAATTTAGATCAAAGAGTTACTGTATATATGCTGCCCTTATGTGAAAAAGAAAAGATTGTTGATTTTACTACGAGAAGCACATTTACAGATAATATTTATTCAAAGGATAAACCGGGATATGATTCTTCTGAAATTTTTGGAATAAGAGATTACAGAGAAGGAGACTTAATTAAACAAATTCATTGGAAACTTACAGCAAAATTAGATAAAACCTTAATTAAAGAATATTCACTGCCAATAGACAACAGTTTTATTTTGTTTGCGGATTTCTATGCAGAAAGTCTTACAGAAGAAGCTTTAACAGGTATGGACACCATGTTTGAAGAACTATTTTCACTATCTATGGGTATGATATCAGAAAAAATTAATCACAGTATTTGGTGGTATGACTATAAAAAGGGTGAGGTTTCAAGTATAAATATAAATAATTTAGATGATATGTATATTGCTATGCAGCAAATGCTTGGTATGACACTTTATGGAGGAACTTCTCTAGGTAAAGAAATTTGTCCCGAGGGTGATGGGGTATTTTATTTTTCTCCTAATGAAGAAAGAAACGGAGAAAGAAGGTTGAGTGCATGATAAGTAAAATCGGATATACATTGAATTTTAGCGAAGGAAAAAAATCAAATAAAGATTCATTATTACCGCTTTTGTGTTTGGCATTAACCGTTTACAGCCTTATTTTTTCAATGAGTTCTGCTTTCAAATTACCTTTTAATATTATAAAAGTATTGAGTTTTGCAACATTATTTATAATTGTAGAATTCTGCATACTTATTTTTATAAAGAGATATAAAGTGATGTTAAATTCTCTTGTTTTTGGAATTTGGCTGCTTACAGTTATTATATTTAAAAAAATTTTACTTAAAGGGGCTGTTCAGCTATTCTCGTTTATAAGTGAAACCATCGCACAGAGTCAGGAGATAAGCTGGGACTATGATAATTTTTTAAGTTATGACAGCAATTTGATGGAACTAACTTTCATTGTGATTTTACTTCCTGTAATTCTCATATTAGCCTACAGTTTGATTGAGAAACTAAATATAATGATCTGGCTGCTTGTTGTAGTTCCCATTATTGAGCCAATGATCTTTTTTAATCAGTTGCCGAATATATGGTCTTTTGCAATATTGATTACTGCAGGAATTATGGCATTAGTATTATCCAATAAAAATTCTTCTTTGATAAAAAATGCTGAAGATGTGAGGAATTTAAAAAGTATCAATACCTCAGCTGTAATTATTGCTGCTTTTATAGGTATTTTTCTTACGTCATCCTTACTTCTTGTAAATGAGCAAGGATACAATACTTTTTTAAGTAATCTCTGGGGTAGAGATACTGCTAAAACGGCTATTACAAAAACCTTATCTCCTGCATTTGAAGAAAAAACACCGCCTCAGGGAGGTATTACGGGAGGAGATTTCAGCAAAACAGATAAATTTTCATTTACTGGGGAGACTGCATTGACAGTTGAAGCAGATAAGCTTTTGGGTAATTTATATATAAGGGGTTTTGTGGGAGGTGATTACACAAGTAAGGGATGGAAAGAAGCAGAGACAGATTCTGATTCTGATAAGTCTGTGGATATTATAAACTTTGATAACATGGAGTTGTCAAATTTATTCCATTCACAGAAGAGAAATTTAAAAATAACTTTAGGCGAGGCAGCGGAAGAAGGGTACGATTATACACCTTATTTTGTTGCAGATAAAAAAGGTAACAGCTTTGAATATTTTGAAGTGGCAAATTATGATAATAATTTGTTTTTGCTTTCCAAAGATGATATTTATAGTAACCTTTTAAATTCAATTGGGTTTTCAAACGGTAAAATTACTAAAGAGATGTTGGACAAGTGTTTTAACGATGAAGAGGAATATTATAAGCATGTAAAATCAAAATACTTGAATGTTCCTAAAAGCGCTAAAGCTGTTTCTGATGAATATGAGAATATGACTGATAGATTCAGTAATATTGAAAATATTATCAAATATGTCATGGGAGATTTATCCTCTAAAGCAAATTATACATTATCTCCGGGAGCAACGCCTGACAATAAAGATTTTGTTACATATTTTTTATATGAAAATAAAAAGGGATATTGCACCCATTTTGCATCAACATCAGTTCTCATATTTAGGAGTATGGGAATACCTGCAAGGTATGTTGAAGGGTATGTTGTTAATGCGGGCGAATATATTACGGCTGCTCAGACAAAAGATGAAAAATACTTAATAAATGTTAAGGATACAGCATCCCATGCTTGGTGTGAAGTCTATCTGAGAGGGTGCGGCTGGATGCCTGTGGAAGTGACTCCCGGGCTTACACCTATGCCAACGGGAGATCTTGCAGATGCAGAGGGTGATTCTATTGAATATGAAAATGAAGGTAAAACCAAGGTTAATCAAATTGCAGTAGAGACACCAAAAATAGAAAATGAGGAAACTGAAGACAGTTTTGCAGAAAACGGTTTATCGGGAGATGGTAATGGCAGGGGTAGTGGTACAGGCAATCTAGAAAAATTATATATTATAGTGTTGCAGGTATTAACCGTATTACTGCTTATAGCGGCAGGTATTGCAGTTTATAGGTACTTATCCGTAAGAAAATGGAATAAGATTTTAGAATCCAAAGATAAAAAAGTTTCTATTATTGGTTGGTTTAAATTTTTTAATATTGCTTTCAAGGATAAAAATTACATATCTTTAACTAAATGGGCAAAAGATTTGGAAGAAAGGGAAATATTTCATAAGGATTCAATTAGTGAGGCTGCAAAGATTGTACAAAAAGTGACATACTCCAATTCGGTATTGGATAACGGGTTTAACATAACTGATGAAGAATATGAAAAAGCAAGGATAAATCTTATTTATTGTATTTTAAGTATATATAAAAAATTGTCTCGTATGGAAAAAGTAAAATGGATATTTATTATAAGACTGCCCTTAATAAAGAAAGCGGATAAGAAAAACATAGAAAACAAGGAGAATATCTATGGTACATAATGAAAGAAAAAATAAAACATTAATTATTATATTATTTTTTGTTACTGCTTTTTTAGCTGTAATATCCATGCTCTATGGTCGTTATCATGTCAGCTGTCAAGAGCTTATAAATTATTTTATTGGGGTAAATGTGGATACTTCTGTTAATTCTGCTATTGGTAATGTCAGGCTGCCTCGTGTGTTAGCAGCTTTAATTGTTGGAAGTGCCCTATCCATGTCAGGGGCATCCTATCAAGGAGTTTTCAGAAACCCTATGGTTTCACCGGATTTGCTTGGAGCTTCAGCAGGTGCAGGCTTTGGGGCAGCTTTAGGAATTTTGCTTGAATTTTCACCTTTTGGTATACAGTCGGTATCTTTTCTTTTCGGATTGGCTGCTGTGGGACTTTCATGGCTGATTTCTAATTCTATAGGAAGGAACAATAATATAATTTTAGTTCTTATTTTATCAGGCATGGTGATTTCCGCACTTTTTCAGGCTTTTATTTCGGGTATTAAATATTTAGCAGACCCTTACAGTAAACTGCCTGAAATAACCTTTTGGCTAATGGGAAGTTTATCTACTATTACAATGAGTGACTTATTTTTTGCACTGCCTTTTGTAATCCTTTCAGCAACTATTTTATTTTTGCTGAGATGGAGACTAAATGTATTGGTTTTCGGAGATGATGAGGCTGTTTCTTTAGGTATAAATACGAAAAAACTAAGACTTATTATTATAGTTTGTGCCACACTGCTTACCGCTTCTGTTGTAAGTATAAGCGGACAGGTTGGCTGGGTTGGTCTAGTTATACCCCATTTTTGCAGAATGATTGTGGGACCTAATTATAAATATTTAATACCTGCATCTCTTTTTGTGGGTGGATCATATTTACTTCTTGTAGATAATATTGCAAGAAATTTTTTAACAGTGGAAATTCCTCTGGGGATATTGACTGCTGTTATAGGTGCCCCTGTTTTTGTATTTTTACTGCTAAAGGGAAGAAAGGAATGGTGTTGATGTTAAAACTTCAAAATGTAAAATGCGGTTATGGAAATAATGTAATATTAAATAATGTTTCTTTTGAAGTTAAAGCTGGTGAAGTTGTATGCATTTTAGGGGCAAATGGTGTAGGGAAAACCACATTATTTAAAACTGTTTTGGGACATATTCCTATTTTAGGAGGAAAAATCTTTTTAAAGGAAAAAATGCTTAATAGTATGTCTATAGTTGATAAAGCCAAAGAAATAGGATATGTTCCCCAGGCTCATACCCCTCCATTTCCTTTTCTGGTGAGGGATGTTGCAGTTATGGGCAGAACGGCACATTTATCTGTTTTTTCCTCCCCAAGCAAAAAGGATATGTATATGGCAGAAGAAGCTTTAGAAAGCTTGGGAATAGGTTATTTAAAGGATAAAGTATACACTGAGATCAGCGGTGGAGAAAGGCAGCTTGTTTTAATTGCAAGAGCATTGGTACAGACTCCATCTGTTTTAATAATGGATGAACCTACATCAAATTTAGATTTTGGTAATCAAATGAAAGCAGTGAAACAGGTGAGAAAACTAGCAGATAGTGGGTTAGGTGTAATTATGACTACTCATTATCCCGATCATGTTTATCAATGTGCAGATAAAGTTACTGTAATAAAAAATTCAAAAGAGATCATATTTGGAAATGTTGATGAAACTATGAAATCTGAATTACTCAGTGAAATATATAATATTAAAGTATCGGTGAAAAATATAGATGGCAAAAATATTTGTATACCCGTTTAAAATATTGGATTAATCTTTGTTTATCAAACCTGAATTTATTTTTATTTCTTTAGAATATTTGAATATGCCTTTAAACCATTTAATATCATCCTTAGAAAGAGAATTGAACTGCATAAGAAATATTAAATAGATAATGGTGGTTAAGATAATTCCAAGTGCAACGTATAATCCTTGTGAAAAATAACTTAAATCTATCTTATTAAATAAGAATATAATTAAAAAATCAGAAAGCAATATGGCTAAGATGGGCTTAAAAATCCAATCAACAAGGTTCAGCTTGATTTGTGTTACTTTAAGAAGTCTGCGTATGCTTAAAGTGCTGTTGAGAATATTACTCAAATATAAAACAATAATAAACCCTACGATACCTTTTAAAGGGATTAAATAATATATCAGTATTATTCTGAAAACAGAATCAATGATATTATGTTTTAAAGTAATAAGCTGCTGATTAAGTCCCTTTAAAAGTGCATCTACCACTGTATCTAAATATATCAAAGGTATTAAAGGTGACAGAGCTTTCATCATTATTCCTATTTCAGCGTTTTTATAAATTGCAAGACCCAGATTATTTGAAAATATAATAAAAATACCTGTTATTAATATTGAAATCAGTGATGTAAGCTGTAATACTCTTGATACTGAATAACGAATTTTTATTTTGTTATTTAAAGCATTAGCTTCTGAAACTTCAGGTATAAGCAGTGTAGAGAAAGCAATTAATATAAATGAAGGAAATACTAAAATAGGCATTGTCATTCCATGTATCATGCCGTAGTTTTCTAAGGATAATTTTTTTGAATATCCGAATTTCATAAAAACCATTGGAATCATAATATGCTCTATGGTCTTTAATCCGTTTCGTATAAGCGAATTAACTGATATTGGAAGAGAAATAAATAAAAGCTTTCTGTAAAGCCCTTTTGGATGATATTCTTTTGAATATCTTATATCTCTCTTTATCTCAAACAAATAAAGAAGTGCTGAAAAAATGCAAGAAGCCAGTTCTGATAAAGTTGTTCCTATTACTATTGCGGCACATCCATATTCTAAACCTTTAGAAATAAAATAATCAAATATATTAATAAAAACAAGAATTTGAATGATAAGTTCAATAGCTTGTGTACTTGTAGGTCTTAATATTTTGCTCATAGCAAAAAAATAACCCTTTATGCATGAAGAAATTCCAATAAAAGGCATACTTGCAGAAAGTATTTTAAGAGATAATATTGTTCTTTCGTCGTTAAGCCACTTTATACCAATATAATCAGCACCATAAAATAAAAATAACAAGGCTGGAATACTGAAAAATAAGCTTAAGATAAAAGCTTTTTTTAATAGTATTTTTGATACATGAAATGATCTTCGACCGCCTTCTTCTGCTATAAGACGGGTAACGGCAATATTTATTCCTGAAGCCACAAAGATTGCAGTCATCATGTAAACTGATACTACAAGCTGAAATAAACCCATTCCTTCACTGCCTATTTTATTTGATACGTAAACTCTGAAAGAAATTCCAACAGTATTAAAAATCAAAGATGTGCAAGCTATAATAATTGCATTAATAAATAATTTTTTTTTCAACACAAACTCCTTATATTATAAATACTATAAATATATGAAAGTAGTATAAAAGTTATAAATATTACTTTTATTTGATTAAAAAATAATTATAAAAATTAAAAAATATAAATGTAAAATTTTTTTAAAATGGAAATATTATTGCTCAAAAATGAATTATTTCATTTAAAGAATTGGGCAAAATAAAAATGAAAAATAAAAAGAATTTTAAAAGGAGGTAGAATAGATGGATACCGCTAGTGAATTAGATAAAATCAATAATTATACAGCAATTGGAAGAGGTGGAATTACAGTAGATGATTTAAAAAAAATTTATTATGTTTCAGAAGATGGAGCATGTAATAAAACTGAATAAAAATTTTTTAAAAGGCTGTGGCACTAAGTAATTAGTGAACAGCTTTTTACTTTCAAAAATAAATAAAGTAAGGAATTTAGATAATATTTTTGATATACAAAAAAACATTATATAAAAAGTATATAATTAAATCAAAAGGTTTTATCAATTAAAATTATTTTATTAAATATTAATAATGATTAGGTACATTTAATAAGACAATATAGAAGATGGATTTAATCAATTTATATTTGATTATTCCATATCAGAGAAAATCAAGTAATACCACATAAGATCTACATTAAGATAATGAAGATTTCATTTAATAATTAAAAATAATAATATTACATTTTTTATTCTAGGTTTAAAAATAACTGTGGATAAAATGTTGAATAATTTGTCAAAAAAATGATTATGATGTTGAAATAAGAAGGTTATAGGCTATTTTTGTTATCCACAAGGATAAGTGGATTAAAGTGGATACAATTTATAAAATCATGTGGAAAAATGTTATAAATATTAAAATATAAAGAATAATGATTGTTGAAAACTTAAATTATAATAAAAAAGAAAGGTTTACATAATTGTTTTAATTTTTTTATACATAATTTGAACAAGTTTAAATAGACATTTGTGATTTGTGTTTATTAGATTTTAATAATAATTATTATTTACATTATTAGCATGTCATTAAAAAGAATATAATTAACAGAATATTCATATTATTTATTGCTAATGAATATTTAATTTCGTTTCGTGGATTAAGATTTATTTCGGATAAATTATTGTATCGTATCTTTAAAGTATGTATAATAATTCCAGATTAAGACAACGTTGTTGTAAGGTAGGAATCATTGAATAATGTTTGCAGATACAACTGATCTGCAGGATTATGGTAACATGTAATAATTCCAGATTGAGACTTCGTTTAATAATTAAGATTGCCTTTGAATTTATATTTTATTTTTTAAACATGATATCTGATAGTCTTAAATGATATCAGAAAAAGAAAGGAGAATTTTATGAGCGAAATTGAAAAAAAATCAGTAAATGTAGAAGATACAGAGTTTTCGTTATCAGCAGTTCCAAGTATTAAACAGACACAAGGTTTATGGGCTGCAATGGTTGTACTTGTTGGCTTTACATTTTTTACTCCAAGTATGACAGCGGGTGGCAATCTAGGTATAGGACTTAATTTAAAAAATTTCTTTTTAGCTTTAATTATAGGTAATAGTTTTCTTGGGTTGTATTGCGGATGTTTAGGATACATAGGACAAAAAACAGGTCTTTCCCTTGATCTTTTGGCGCATCATTCTTTTGGTAAGAAAGGTTCATTTCTTCCGTCTGCAATTATTAGTTTTACACAAATAGGCTGGTTTGGCGTAGGTGTGGCAATGCTTGCAATTCCTGTTTCAGGATTAACCAATGTTCCTGTATGGATATTAATAATAATTACAGGCATAGTTATGACTTTGACTGCTTATTACGGAATTAAAGCTTTAGCTATTTTAGGTTCAATAGCTGTACCACTTATTGCCATATTAGGAATCTACTCTGTTAATTGGGGAATTAATGAGGTTGGTGGATTTATGAATGTATTTTCAGAAAATCCGAAAGAACCTATTACTTTGGCAGCAGGTATTGCTATAGTAGTGGGATCGTTTATCAGCGGAGGTACTGCAACTCCTAATTTCTCCCGTTTTGCAAAAACTCCTAAAATTGCTGTTACCGCTACAGTAATAGCTTTTTTTGTAGGTAACTCTATCATGATGATATTTGGTGCAGTTGGGGGAGCTGTTACAGGTCAGGCAGATATTTTTGATATCCTTATTCTTCAAGGTTTGGCTATACCTGCTGTAATTACACTTGGACTTAATATTTGGACTACAAATAACAATGCGTTGTATACGGCAGGATTAGGAGTATCAAATTTAACAAAGATTTCTATGAAACCTATGGTTTTGGCAGCAGGTGCTGTGGGAACTGTTACTGCAATCTGGCTATATTATAATTTTGTAAGCTACTTAAATATACTTAGCGGTATGATTCCGCCTGTTGGAGCTGTACTTATTATCCACTATATTATGAACAAGAGAGAGTATAGTGATAATGATTATGAGGCAAAATCAGTAAACATAGGGAGTATTTTAGCTGTTATCTGTGGTGCATTATTTGGTCTTCTAGTACCGTGGGGAGTAGCACCTTTAAATGCATTAATAGTTGCTGCTGTTATTTGTTTTGTTTCAGAATCAATTAATCATAAAAAAGTATAGGAGAATGAATAAAACTGATTGAAAAAGGAGGAGCTTATGTTAATTAAAAATATAGTTATTGAAAATTCTGCTGAAATTACAGATATTCGTATAAAGGATGGGAAATTCGAAAGAATTTCTAAAGATATTTCTCCTTTATCAGGAGAAGAAGTAATCGACTGTAAAGGCTGTATGGCACTGCCTCCATTTGTGGAATCGCATGTACATCTTGATACCTGCCTTACAGCGGGTGATCCTTGTTGGAATTTAAGTGGTACTCTTTTTGAAGGTATAGAATGTTGGGCGAAGCGTAAAGAAAAGTTATCTAAAAAAGACATTAAAGAAAGGGCAGGAAAAGCAATTCGTATGCAGGCTTCAAATGGTGTACAATTTGTCAGAACTCATGTAGATGTAACAGATCCTACACTTATTGCAATAGAAGCTATGCTGGAGCTTAAGCAGGATTTAAAAGATATTGTGGATATACAGATTGTTGCATTTCCTCAAGAGGGAATAATGTCTTACCCCAATGGAGAAAAATTGATGGAAAATGCCGTTAAAATGGGAGCTGACTGTATTGGAGCAATTCCTCATTTTGAATTTACAAGAGAATATAGTGTTGAATCCTTAAACTTTATAATGAAATTAGCAGAAAAACATAATAAACTTGTTGATGTTCATTGCGATGAAATTGATGATGAAGCATCAAGGGGGCTTGAAACTTTAGCTTGCCGTGCTTATGAATATGGTATGGGAGAGATGGTTACAGCAAGTCATACAACAGCAATGCATTCATATAATAATGCATATGTTTCCAAATTGTTCAGATTACTTAAAATGAGTAAAATAAATTTTGTATCTAATCCTTTAGTAAATACTCATCTGCAAGGAAGAATGGATACTTATCCTAAACGCAGAGGAGTTACACGAGTTAAAGAACTTCTTGAAGCAGGCATTAATGTATCTTTTGGGCATGATGATATTTTTGATCCTTGGTATCCTCTCGGCACAGGCAATATGAGAGATGTATTGCACATGGGCTTGCATGTTTGTCAAATGATGGGTTATGAAGAAATATTAAATTCATACAAACTGATTACTCATAATGGAGCAAAAACTCTTCATCTTAGCAATTATGGCATTAAGGAAGGTAATCCTGCTGATTTTATTGTCTTAAATGCTGATAATTTCTACAATGCGCTCAATGAAAAGGCCGCGGTGCTGTATTCATATCGCAAAGGTAAACTGATTGCATCAGAAACGCCAAGTATTAAAAAGGTGCTTTTCTAAGTTTTAATATACAGCTTTAATGTAAATAAGCCAATCGGAGAGGTTTTAATAAAAAATAGTTCTTTTCAGAAGTAAACTGTTAGTTAAGAAAATTATAAATCAATTACTAGTGGAATTTCTCAATTTTTATTTTTGCGGGTTTAGAAAAAAATATTGACACAGACAATACGCTATGTTAATATTGTCGTAAACAATAAAAAGGAGAGTGAATCTTTTGATCGGATTGGAATATATTTTACAGTTATATGGTATGCAGCATCAGGATCTTGCAAAAAAACTTGGAATTCGTAAGCAAAACATAAATCTTTGGATAAAAGGCAAACAGGATATATCTAAGAAATATCTGCCTGAGCTTTCCGAGACTTTCGGTATAGGTGAATCGTATTTTCAGAAAGAACTGGATGACGTTGATAAACTGGTTGTCCAAAAGCAAAAACTCAGTAGAGAACTGCGTGACATCAATGATATTCAGTTTGAAATAAGTAAAGCAAAGGTTGTTAGTGATTTTAGAGATATTATTAATACCATTACACATGATTTTGATGTTCAAATGTATGAAAAGTCGAATAAACTATTTGAAGCTTATGGGGATAAGCAATTAATAAAAGACACAATAGATGCTCTTTCCCATTATTTTGATGTATTACCTGATTGGGTTGCGGAACCTGACAGTGATAATTTTGTTCAAGAATTTCTTGAACTTGTAGACAAATATTATAAGGATGGACACCTTAGAGGTTAAAAAAGTTAATAAACGATTTTTAGTATATAGGATTTGTGTAATAACCTTAGGCTTATTACACAATAATTATATTTTATAATTACAGAACAAAATAATTATGCTCTCTTTTAGTAAGACAAGAATTATAAAACTTGTTTCATCAAAAGGGAGCATTTTAAAGTGTTGATTTTTATAAAAGATTTATATATAAATCTTAACTGAATTCAGAAATTAATTTGTTTATTCTGCTAAGAGATTTGTGTATACGTTTATAATTGGCAGTTCCTTTACGTGCATTTGCTTTTTCTTTATTGATAATTGAGCGATTGTTAATAAGGGCGTCAATTATAACTTGACATTCATTGGGAGAAAAAACAGTTTTCTTATTAAGTAATTTTTCTTTAGCAGCATCTATAACTTGTTTAATATCTAATTTGTCAACTACTGGAATATTCTTATATTTAAGGCTTTCTTCATAAAAGCCAATTACTTCATTTAAATAATCATAGTCAATATCAGAAATCGAATCAATAGTTTTTAAATCCATAAAATCACGTCCTTTCTACAAAAGGATAACATTTTTATACGTGAGAGTAAATAAGATATTATTTATATATTTGGTAAACTTGTGGTTCTATTTATATATTTATATTTTAGGAATTCAGCATATAAATTGTAAACTAATAATTATGTATCATTATTTTTACTCCATATTAACCTCTTTTTTTTATTATTATCCTTTAGATAAATATTTTCCAAATTTTTAAAGTCTTCTTTAATATTTATTCTAACAGCAAGACTTTCTGTTTCTCTGCAATCTAATCCATACATATGTACATATAATTTTAAATATAGATTTTTACCATCATATTCATATTTATATCCATGAAAACTCATTAAATCAGATTGAAAAGCGCCTAATAATGTAACACTATCCTCTTCTATTGAAAATTCATAAAAATGGGGCTCATCATCCCAATCTGCACCAACTACAGTAGGTACATATTTTACTACAAGTATGATACCTATAATAACAATTAATAATAAAATCATTATAAATATAATTATTTTTTTTAACATAAATCTCCTCTTTATAACCCTTTACCAATAAAATTAATCATATCATGCTTCTTTACGAAATGCTATTTTTATTTACCAATTTATATACTAATAATTAAAAATAAGTAATATTTTGTATGAAAATACATTTATTTTTGTCAACTTGTGCACGTATATGGCAACTTGTGCAAATTGTATTGTTTTACAAATAATAGATGATAAAATATATTTTAGAAATTTTGCTAAAATTAAGGAGGAAAACAAATGAAAAGAATATTAACTATTTTTATTACATTATGTATGGTATTAAGTATATCGGGGGTCAGTGCCTGGGCGGATGAGGAAACAGGGTGGCAAGTTGAATCACAGACACCTAGATTTGGAATTTTTTTTGGCATAGCATCAGACAGTGAACAGATTTATATGATAGGTGGATATACAAATGCTGGTGCTTCACAGGAGATGGATATTTATAATGTAAAAACACGAACTTGGAAGAGCGCGAAGCCTATACCTATTAAACAGACCATGCTATCTTGTACAATGAATGATGAAAAAATTTATGCTTTTGGTTATGATAATAAAGATATAATGCAAATTTATGATACTAAATCTAATACATGGACAACGAATAGCGCAATAACTGATGGAACTCCTGTTCAAGTAGCGTCAGTGGGAAATAAAATTTATTTGATAAATAATGATTTCCATACAAAAACAAGTGATACAATGAATATTTATAATACTGAAACGGGTATATGGACAAAAGGTAAATCTATACCAACGCAAAAATATGGCGCAGGGATTGTTGCGGTTGGAAGTCGTATTTATGTAATTGGTGGACAAGTACAATCTAACATAGTTAATACTGTAGACATATATGATACGGTAACGGATACGTGGTCAAGTGGAGCCCCTATGCCTAGTCCAAGATGCCAACATTCACTTGCAGCAACTGATACGAAAATTTATGCTATGGCAGGTAGTTCTAGTAACGGTAGCTTTTTAGATTTAGTTAATACTTATGATGTTTCAACAGATTCATGGACATCATGCGCACAATTACTTGAGAAAAGAACCAATGCTATATCAACAATAGTAAACGGTAAACTATATTTAATGGGTGGAAACAAAAGAGAATCTGATAATGGATATACAGTATTGATGGAGTCTCTAAAAATAGGAGATAGCGTTAGTACAGATAAAAAACTATCCGTACTACTAAATACAGGCGAAACCGTTCAACTAAGCGTATCATACAATTTAACAGACAATACCAATTTCACATGGAGTTCTACTAATGAAGCTGTAGCCACAGTGGATGCTAATGGAAAAGTAACAGCTGTGGGAGAAGGGCACGCAGATATTTATGCTGAAAATGCAGATGGAACATTTAAAGAATACATACCGGTAAAAGTAGTGGAGGGTACTGCAGACGAAATGCGATTAGCAGTTCATTTAAAAGCAGGAGATAACTCTAATCTATATTTAGCTGATGATCCCAGTTTAGTAACTTGGAGTTCAATGGACGAAAGCATTGCCACAGTATCAGCAAGCGGAGAAGTGACAGCAGTAAAAAAAGGACTTGCTATTATTCAAGGCCAACTAGAAGGACAAACTTATCAGATTTATGTTAGAGTGAACGGTTAGATTAAAAATATTATTATATAATTTTAAATATTTTGGTGTTGCAGTTTAGGGTGCAACACCATACATATTTGAGCGATAAAACAGAAAAATATGTATAAAATAAACAAAAAAATAAAATGCCTAAAGCCTTATATTTCAAAGGTTTTAGGCATTTTACATCTTGGTAACCCGTAGGGGAGTCGAACCCCTGAATCCACCGTGAGAGGGTGACGTCTTAACCACTTGACCAACGGGTCATATTAAACAATATAAAAATGATTTAATAAGCAAAATAATGCTCATTGAATTATATTATAATTCTTTTTTTAAAATTTGTCTATGGTATTTTACTCATTACATTAAAAATAATTCTTTTATACTACTGGCATAAGCGTTTTGTTTGAAATTAAAGAAAGAAAAAACTATTAGTGATTTATATAAACTTTATCTAGGAGTAATAAAACCATTTGCTACTTATTAAAATATTATCCAAAAGTTAGACGGTAAACAAGCAAATGGTTTTTAAGAATATTATAATTTTTTCAGCCTGCAGATAAGATTAAGTATAATAAGAACGTCATTATCATCAAGTTCTTTTAATCCTTCAACAGCTTTATGAATTAACTCAGGATTGGAAAGTTTATTATCAAAAAATTCTACAGGGGTAATATCAAAATATTCGCATATGGAAAAGAACTCTATTAATGGAGGAAGAGATTTTCCAGATGTAATATTATAGATATAGCTTCTGCTATGACCTAAATCGTAGCTTAATTGATATTCAGAAATACCTTTTTGTAACCTTAGCTGAGTTATACGGTCACGAACAAATTTTTCATATATAGACATATTATCACCTCCAAACATATCATAATTGATAATATGTGCAATTAGTCCAAATATATACGCTGTTATGCTTGCGATAGCCGATTTAGATATGTTATAATCGTATAATAGATGTTATTTTATGTAATAGTAGGCTTTTTAGTCAAATATTTGACAACTATGACATATATAACTGTCAAAAGAGGTGGTTATTTTGGAATCCCAAATAGAAAGAAATGATGATCCTATAAGTATTTTAATTATATCTGACAGACTTATTGATCAGGCAAAAAAACTAGCTGATTACTTAAGTTCTATGGGAGTTCAGATTGTAGCGTTAGTGTCAGATAAAGAGAAGGCATTGAGCTACTTAAATCAAAAATTTGATTTTCTGGTTATTGTGGGTTATTTAAAAAATAGAAATAGTTATGAGATAATTGAGGAATCTAAGAAATATAAGGCATCCTTTATTGCTGTTCATTGGGCTATATTAGATGAGATTATTTCAAAATACTGTAGAATATATAAAATTCCACTTCTATTTGAACGTACTCTTCCAATGTCTGAGTTTTTATCTTTTTTAAAATTACATCGAAATGATAAAAAAATTTTGATAATAAAGGAAAGAAATGAGCTTAAAGAAAACAATTTGAAACAAAGAAATCATTTACTTGTAAAGAAAAATAGCGAAATAATTTTAGATTTTATAAAGAAATTTATTAACATAAAGCTAAATAAAGGGAAAAAGTATGATTTTTAATAATTTATCCCAAACAGTGGAATTCATAATGGATTATCAAGCTTTTTATTCATCTATTCGAATTTGGGACTATAATCACAAAAAAATATTATATGAAAATCAGTATATTAATGATTCTAGAAATCATTCTGACAAGACAGTTCTTTATAATGCAAAAATTTTTGTTAATGAGAATGGAGATACACTCACAGTAGAAATACCGATAACTATTGATGACCAAGTTTGCTGTTTGGAATTCGTACAGAGTAAAAAAGACAGTTGTGCTAATTCTATTCAATTAATGGAGAAATTAAGTATTACAGATGCTTTGACAAATTTATATAATCGAAGATATATTGATAAGCAACTTCCAATGGATTTAGAGAGATATTTTTATAATGAAGAACCGGTATCTCTTATTTATGCTGATATTGATTTTTTCAAAAAAATAAATGATAAATACGGACATGTTGTAGGGGATTTTATTTTGAAAGAAATTTCTAATGTTTTCAAGCAGCTTATTATAATAAAAGATGGATGGGTTGCTCGTTATGGTGGAGATGAATTTTTATTCTGCTTTCCGAAAATTAATCAAAAAAAGGCTGTCAGAACTATAAATCATATTTGTTCAATTATTGAAAATAAAAATTTTTATATAAACAGTAATTGTATTAAAGTTACATGCAGTTTTGCAGTACAAACCTTATACAGGGACAGTGATATAAGGAGTGTAAACCAGGCAATTGAATTGTTGGATAAAAAACTCTATCGAGCAAAAACAAAGGGCAGAAATAGAGTAATTGTATGATTAACTATAATATAATTTTATATCAAAAATTAAGATAGCTATTATATTTTTAAAGTTTAATTCGTATGTTTTTAATTAAATTAAAAATTTAATTACATAGATATATGGTATTTTCTTCATTACCTTGAAAATAACTTATTTTTTTGTTACAATTAATCAATTAAATTAAAAACCTCATCTAATAAAATTTATAATTTTGATAGATGTAAATAATAATAACAACAATACAGTATAAAAGGAGCAAAATAAAAGATGATTAATTATATAAGTACAAGAGGTAGTAAAGATATAAAAAATGCAGCTCAAGCTGTTATTCAAGGTATATCTCATGATAAAGGTCTTTTCGTACCGGATTCTATGCCAAAGCTTTCTGAGAAGTTAAAGGACATGGCATCAAAATCTTATCAAGAGATTGCGCTTTCTGTGATTAAAAGTTTTTTCACTGATTATACAGATGAAGAATTAAAAACCTGTGTTTATGGAGCGTATGATGAAAAATTTGAAGCAAAAGAAATTGTTCCAATTGTGAAAGCCGGAGATGCTTTTTTTCTCGAATTATATCATGGAAGAACAGCAGCCTTTAAGGACATGGCTTTATCTATTTTACCGTATCTAATGACTACAGCTATGAAAAAAGAAAAGGAAGATAAAAAAATAGTTATCTTGACAGCTACATCTGGAGATACTGGTAAGGCAGCATTAGAAGGCTTTGCAGATGTTCCTAATACAGAAATAATTGTATTTTTCCCAAATGAGGGTGTAAGTCAAGTACAGGAAAGACAAATGGTTACGCAAGAAGGCAAAAATACACATGTTTTTGCTATAAAAGGAAATTTTGATGATGCACAGACTGGTGTAAAAAAGATTTTTAATGACGATTCTTTTGCAGAAGAATTAGCGAAAATAGGATGTAAATTATCCTCAGCAAATTCTATTAATATAGGAAGATTGATCCCGCAAGTTGCATATTACGTTTATGCTTATTGTAAGCTTTTGGAAAAGGGTGAAATAACAGAGGGAGAAAAAATAAATATAGTTGTACCAACTGGAAATTTCGGAAACATTCTAGCAGCTTATTATGCAAAACAGATGGGAGTTCCTGTTGCGAAGTTAATTTGTGCTTCAAATGAAAATAAAGTTTTAACTGATTTTATAAATACAGGTGTTTATGATATAAGAAGAGAATTTTATTTAACAAACTCTCCTTCAATGGATATTTTGATTTCCAGTAATTTAGAAAGGCTTTTATATCACTTAAGTGGTGGAAATGGAGCGGAAATATCAGCATTAATGGAAAGTCTAGATAAGGAAAAAAATTACGAAGTTAATAGTGAAATTAAGCAAGGTTTGAGAGATTTCTATGGTGGATTTGCTAATATTGAGGAAACTAACGAAACTATCGGAAATATGTATAACAATAATGGCTATTTGATGGATACTCATACAGCTGTGGCATACAAAGTTTATGAAGATTATAAAAAAGAAACAAAGGATGAGACAGTTACTATTATTGCGTCAACAGCAAGTGCCTATAAATTTGCGGATAGTGTAGCTTCATCCATTGGAATGGCTGCTGAAGAAGATGGATTTGCTTATGTTGAAGCTTTAAATAAAAAGACTGGAGTTTCTGTACCTGCTGGATTAAAAGGACTTAAAGATAAAGAAATCCTGCATACAGGTGTTGTTGATAAAGATGCTCTTAAAGAAGCTGTTAAGAAGTCGTTAAAATAAAAAAAATATTTAAAACCGACATATATAGATGTTGAGGTCTAACTTTTAGGGGTCAGTTCAAATCTCTAAAGTTGCTTCAACATTTTTTTATTATGTTGGAATTAAAAAGCATACGGCGAATATTTCATGTATTTAAAATTATCTTTGTTACAAAAACGTGCAGCTAATCATAGATTAAATAAGGGGCGTGGGTTCCTATCTCTTTGGAAAGAGGTAAAACCGTGGAATATAAAACAAATTTAACATTAACAAATTTTACTAAAGGCAGAAATTCAGAAATTAAATTTATTGTAATCCATTACACGGCTAATGATGGTGATACTGATGAAAGTAATGCAAGTTATTTTCATATTTTGTATCGTGGAGCTTCAGCTCATTGTTTTATAGATGAAAATAGTTGTACTAAAGTTGTAAATGACAGTGATACAGCTTGGCATTGCAACGACAGCCAAAAGTATACAAATGGTGGTGCTGCTTTTAAGAATATATGTAATAATGATAATTCAATAGGCATAGAAATGTGTTCTGATATTGTAGATGGCAAATATGTAATCACAGAAGCTACGGTTAATAATACAGTAGAAGCTGTAAAAAGGTATATGAATGCCTATAGCATACCTGTTAAAAATGTAATAAGACATTTTGATGTAACCGGAAAGATCTGCCCGGAGCCTTTTGTAAAAGATGAAAGTAAATGGGAAGACTTCAAAGATAGATTGGAGGAAGAAGAAATGCAAGAGAGATATAGTAAAGTCAGTGAATTACCAAAATCATTGCAGGAAGAAGTGCAAGAGCTAGTAGATTCTGGAGCATTAAAAGGAGATGGAAATGGTAATTTAAATATAACTGAAGATATGGCTCGATGCATGATTATTAACAAAAGATATGTTGACAGTAAGAAATAAGATTTGAATGTTTTGTGATAGTAATTAAATTTTAAAACGATATTTATTGGCTGTTTGTGAAACAAATCTCTTTTTAATTGTATCACAAACAGCCAATTTGTTATTATTACAAGGACGTTTGCTTTTATATAATGTTAACTGTCTGTTTAAGGTAGTCGCTAACTGTATCTAAATCTAAGAGATAAACTTTTTTGTTATGATCTTCTGTTTTTTCAAAAATAGGAGCTCCATTTTTAATTAATAAATTGAGAATTGTTTTTGCAGTGGGATAACTACATTTTAACATATTAGCAAGTTCTTTTCTGCATAATGGATCATTACTAAAAAGGGAATTTTGTATTAGATAAAATAATACTTTTTTTTCTTTTTCTTCTAAGGACGATTTCTTTATAAGATCGTGATAAAAGTTTAACTTTTCATATCCCTCATTAATTTTAGTTGATAAATTATCAATTGCCCTGTCAATCATTTCAAGAAACATAATTACAAATGGAGTAATGTCGCCTTTATTTTTTTTGTCGTTACAAAAATCGAAAGCTTTATAATATTCCTCTTTTTTTTCTTTAATAGCAAATGATAATCGATAAGCAACAAATGAACTGAGTTCTTGAGCAAGTGTATAACTGCTAATAAATCTGCTCGTACGACCATTTCCATCATAGAATGGATGTATATACCCGAAAAGATAATGAAATATAGAGATACGAATAAGTGGTGTAATTCCTTCATTATTTAATATTGAAAGAGCTTGATTCATTGAGTTTATAATTTTTGATTCTGGGAAAATACCGATATGTTTTACTTTCTGTGTACCAGAAATTACTTGAGCTATTTCTTTGCGGAATATTTCACCATCAGGAATATTTTCTTTTTGCTCTGATTTGATTTCATCTAATACAATTTCATCATATAAAGAACGAACCTCTTCGCAGGTATTTAATGGTATATCAGGGTGACTTTTTAGTAAAAGTAAATATTTTTTTACTAGACCTGTAAAACGTTTATTGTTATTTTTTGGTAAAGTAGATATTACCTCTTTAATTTCTCTTCTTGTACTGTAAATACCTTCAATATCATTAGTTAGCATTATTTCGTCAATAAGACAACTTGTCTGATAGCTATTTAATGCAATTCCAGGGAGTGATAACATTTTTTTGTTTAATTCAGAGTTCTTTTTATAAATTTTTGCTGTTAAATTAAGTATTTCAATAGTGGGAATCATAAATATTGGATTAGAATCAATTTTAAAATTGAATGTAATACAGCCTATGCTATTAATTCTTTTATCATATTCTTTTAGATAAATATCAGTTCCTTTATAATAAAATTTGTTTAAAAGATTATATTTCATAAAAACCTCCTACTAATTAAGACGTAGAGTAATTATATAACTTTAGTTTAAAAATATCAACAATATTTTATAAACTGAAATATAAATATTATACACTGATATAAATATAACCAGAATTTTTATGATATATTCATTAAAAAATAATTATTTGATGAAGCAAAACTATTTTTCTGTGCTGTCCAACAGCTTAGATTTTTCATCTTGTAACTAAAAATATTATTAAGCAAGGTATTTATTAATTAAATAAGTGGACAAAAACTGTTGATATGTGGACAATCTTTAAATTGGGTTATTTATAATATAAAAATAACTGTGGATAAATTAATTGGCAATTTATTTTAAATTTAGCATTTGCATTGAAATTACTTGATTCTAAATGAAAAAAGTTATACACAGTCAAATTTGAATTAAATTGTATACAATTTGAAAAATAATGTGGAAAATTGTTAGGAGTCTTAAAATATAAGGCAGAAAGGGTTGCTGAAAACTGTATTAATGTAATAAATAAATGTTAACATAATACTAAAAGTAAGAAGGATGGAAAAGAATAATAAACCATCATATATAGCTAGAAAAATATTTATAAGATACAGAATGTTTTAGATTTAGTAAGTAGAATAAAATGATTTAGTTATTTAAAATCAACGTGTTTAGTAAAAGAAATGAAATTATGAATAAATTGTAACACTATGAGTGTAAATTAAAGGAATGTTTTTACAAGAACTTTTAGGGGTATAAAAATAGTAAATAAAGCAATTCACAAAAAATATTTGGAAGGAGTAGAGATATGGAAAAGAAATGTTATAAATGTGGGTCTACCAATGTGGTAAAAGTTGTTCCTGCTGGTTCTGCTTGTATACCGGGGATAAAAGAAGATATTAAAGAAGGACGTGCTGTTGTTAATTGCTGTTGTGCTGGTAAAGGAAGTAGTGATATATATCGTTGTAAGGATTGTAACTTTGAATGGGATTATTTCTATGAACTTGGTATGAAACAACAAGAAGAAGAAAATGATTCTAAGGACAAGGATAAGACTAAAGATAAAGATACTAAAAGAAAATGGTGGAAATTTTAATTATATAAGTACATGTAGGGCTATGGCTGCTATTTATTTAGTGCCATAGTCCTTTTCTTTTGTAGGAAAAGCACCTTAAACAATCAATTATATTATAGAAAATTATGGAAAACAGACTGTTATATAATTTACTTAAATGGTAATATATTCTAGTAAAATATATGTAACAATTATAGTAACAAAAGGGAGGAAAGAAATGAAACGAATATTAACAATTATTTTAACTTTATGTATGGTATTAAGTGCATCAGGGATAAGCGTCTGGGCAGATGATGAAGAAGGGTGGCAGGAAGAAACACCTATGCTTAAAGCAAATTGTTATTTTTTTACAGCTAAAGTAGGTAATAAAATTTATTTATTAGGTGGGGAAGCTTCTTATGAATTGAATCAAATTTATGATACTAAAACAAGGAGCTGGGAAATGGGTGAATCTGTTCCTATTCCTACAATACCAATATATTCATCGTATGCTGTTGTGGGAGACAAGATATATTTGATAGGGCGTAAAAATCAAAGTGATGAATATAAACTTCAAATTTATGATACTAAAACTAATACATGGATAAGCAGTGAAGATATATCGGAAATAAAAATTGCACAGGGACTATCATGTACATCAGTGGGTAATAAGATTTATTTAATTACTTATATTTCTGGCAAGACTAAGTTATATATTTTCGACACATTAACAGAAGAATGGGCGGAAGGATCTAATCTGCCAGATGCTTTAGACTATACAGGTACTATTGCAGTTGGAAGTAATATTTATGTAATAGGTGGTAGCCTTTGTGATTCAGTTGGATATTCAAAAACTGTATATATTTATAATACTGAAACTGATACATGGTCGAGAGGCTCTGATATGTCATATCCAAGAAATGGGCTGACAGTATCTGCAAATGGTAATAATATTTATGCTATCGGTGGTTATAATGGTAATTATTTAAATAAGGTTGAAATTTACGATATTACAACGGATACATGGAAAACAGAAAACTCTTTAAATGAAGTCAGGTTTTCTTGTGGATCGGCAGTAGTAAATGGAAGGCTTTATGTAATGGGAGGTAGAACTTCCTCCAATATTAATTTAAATACAATGGAATCATTACAAATAGGAGATAGCGTTAATACAGATAAAAAACTATCTGTACTACTAAATACAGGTGAAACTGTTCAACTAAGTGTATCATACAATTTAACAGATAACACCAATTTTACATGGAGTTCAACAAATGAAGCTGTAGCCACAGTAGATGTGAATGGTAAAGTAACAGCTGTTGGAGAAGGACAGGCGGATATATATGCTCAAAATGCAGATGGAACCTTTAAAGAATATATTCCTGTAAAAGTTGTGCCGGGTACCGCAGACGAAATGCGTTTGGCAGTATATTTGACCGCAGGAGATAACTCTAATCTATATTTATCTGATGATCCCAGTTTAGTAACTTGGAATTCTATGGATGAAAGTATTGCCACAGTATCAGCAAGCGGAGAAGTGACAGCAGTAAAAAAAGGGCTTGCTATAATTCAAGGTGAATTAGAAGGACAAACTTATCAAATTTATGTTAGAGTAAATGGATAGTAAGATTATAAGATATCATGTTAGCCGGCCGGTGGAAAATCCTTGGCTGGCTTTTTTAGGTTTTTGAATTATTTATAATCATTTTGTCAACTTCTGCAAATTGTATTATTTTACAAATAATAGTGATATAATATAGTTTATTAGATGGATCATAATCAAAGAAAATTTAGATAACAGTAATTTAGGAGAACAAGAAAGATGAGCGAATTTAAGAGATGTATATTTTGCGATGAAACAGCTGAATTTAACTCGGAAAAAAGAATATATAGAGTTAAATGTCCAAATTGTGGAATATATGAAGTTACGCAGATAATAATTGATCAAGACGAAGATCTAGTAGAAAAATATTCACCATATAAGCATTTAATATCTGGGTTAATAAGAGAAAAAAATGATTTAAATTTACAAATGGAAATAATTTCGCATAAAAATATTATGAGCTTAGCAAATGATGCGTTAGTACCTAAAACAATTATGCAAAAACTAGACAAGATATTACTTTTTTATTATAGAAATTCGGAAATATTTGGTCAAAAGTTAATTATAAACGTAAACAAAGATACTCCATATGCAATTGGATATACTAAATCAAAAAAAGAATTTATTGATATGGTTGATACGTTAATAGGTTTAAGACTTTTTAATTGTATTTCTAAAGGAGGAGGCTTTAGAGAATTTTCAATATCTCTTTCAGGGATGATGAAAGCAGAGGAGCTTCAAACAAGAAATATAGCCTCGAAACAAGTGTTTGTTGCAATGGGCTTTAACGAAGACCTATTGGAAGCTTGTGAAAAAGCAATAAAACCAGCATGTAGCCAGTTGAAATTTGATGCTCTTTTAATTTCAGAAATTGAACATAATGGAGATATAACGGACAAAATAATAGCAGAGATTAAAACTAGTAAATTTGTAATAACTGATTTTACATATAATAATGAAGGAGCATATTTTGAAGCAGGATATGCGCAAGGTAGAGGACTTGAAGTCATCAGAACTTGCAAAAAAGAATGGTTTGAAGGAGAAGATGATGACGGTATAAAAAATCATTTACATTTTGATATTAATCATTATAATTTCATTTTATGGGAAAATTACGAAGACTTAAAATTAAAATTGATTAATAGGATAAAAGCAACTATATTATAGATTATTTCTTTAATATTATTGTTTATTTCCTTAACAAACCAAAATTAATCTACATAATTACATTTCATACACTTATCCTTACAAGACGAAAAATAACTGTTACATTCCGCACATATATAATCTAATATCTAAAAGAGACAAAAAGGAAGCATCCTGCTTTCTTAAAAACAGCCGGCATAGTGACCGGCTGTTTGTGTATTAGAGATGCTTTTTCGTGTTGCATTTCATGTTGCATTTATATAAAAAATATGCAACATGAAGACAAAAAACGGTTATTTTAATGTAAAAAAATTTCTAATATAACAACCTTAAAACGTTGAAATATAAACAAAAACCGCTATTTTTAGCGGTTTGTTTTTTGGCGGAGAGCATCGACCTTTGTTCGCTGCGCTGTCCGTTTTTCCATTGCAGCTAAAGCTGCGGAAAAAAGGCAACGACCATAGGTCTCCTCCGCTCGTTTCGTTCGCTGCGCTGTCCGTTTTTCCAATGCAGCTAAAGCTGCGGAAAAAAGGCAACGACCATAGGTCTCCTACGCTTACTTCGTTCGCTGCGCTGTCCGTTTTTCCAATGCAGCTAAAGCTGCGGAAAAAAGGCAACGACCATAGGTCTCCTACGCTTACTTCGTTCGCTGCGCTGTCCGTTTTTCCAATGCAGCTAAAGCTGCGGAAAAAAGGCAACGACCATAGGTCTCCTACGCTTACTTCGTTCGCTGCGCTGTCCGTTTTTCCAATGCAGCTAAAGCTGCGGAAAAAAGGCAACGACCATAGGTCTCCTACGCTTACTTCGTTCGCTGCGCTGTCCGTTTTTCCAATGCAGCTAAAGCTGCGGAAAAAAGGCATGGTACTTCTCACCCACTCCGTGGGTTCTTATCCTTTTGTCTCAAGCAAAATGAAAAAGGGGCTGTAAAATAAGTCTCTAAAAAAATCCATCATCATCGGAGATAATTTCGATGATGATGGATTTTTAATTTTTATAGTGCTTTCAATATATATCATTGAAAAATGAGTGCACAAAATAAGGAGTTATCTTTTTGAAGGCTATTTTTCGATTTCTATTATGCCACCAATGCAACTCGATTTCGCTTATTGTGATATTTATATAAGTTGTAACCACAAGAAATTAAAGTAAGTTCAAGAATTACTCCTTTAAGTCCTCTCCTAAATAGTCTTTTGTAAGACCTGTTCCATTTTATTATTCCAAAAGTTCCCTC
>NZ_AUFC01000016.1 GCF_000426305.1 Anaerovorax odorimutans DSM 5092
AAAGAAGTGTATTTCCAAATGATAAGGCACTTTTAAAGTCCCTTTATCTTGCTACACTTCAAGCCACAAAAAAATGGAGCCAGCCACTTAAAAACTGGGGTAAGGTATATGGTGAATTTTCAATTATGTACGAGGAAAGATTCCAATTTTAAAAGCAGCAAAATATGGTAATAAATTACATCTTTATTAAAGATGTTCTTGACATGCTTAGAAAAATTTAATATATTGAAAACAGTTAAGGTCAGCTCAAATGAGCCGACCACATTTAAAATCTTATCATAGAAAGTTAATTTACAGACTTTTTTTCATACACTCATGAAAAAATATATCAATCCAAAATACTTTTACTTATTATTACCTTTCACAATTTTTTTTGTTGCTTTTTTTGTATCTTTAAATTATATTTTAAATAATAATTTAAAAAGTTTTGTATTATGTATTATGAAAACTTTTGTTTTCGTTACAGTTGTAAACATTTTTATTCCTTTAATATTAGAGATAATAACAGGATATTGGCTATTAGATACAGTTTATTTTTTAATATATTTCTATTTATTAAGTACAGTTTTTGGAATATATTTAATAAAAGAACAATCTACATGCTTTTCTCAATAATCTAGAAGAAGATTATTATAGAGATAACAATAAAACAAACGAAGCTAAAGTATAACTATGAATATAAAGTATTTTTTCAGTCCAATTTTTTATTCTTAGAAAAGGCAAATATATCAATTTTATTTTCAAAAATAAAAATTGAAATCTTATATCCTGATGGAAATCTTTATTATAGCTTAAAAACAAGAAACCCTTTTTAAATTCAGTGTTAATTTTCTATTAGAAAAAGACATTAATTTTTCTAAGGTTTATACTGGCACAGCAACCAGTGTAAGAATTGCTTTAGACTCTTTAAATTATAAATTTTCATTATTAAATTTTTTCTCTAATGATAGCAATTCCGATATGATATTTACATTCTGTACAGAAGAGATAACATTAAAACCATAAGAGATAATTAATAATATTCCTATTTTTACAGATGGAAGTGGAGAAGACATTTTTGTAACTGGAGACGGAAAATATAGAGCAATATTTTCAGGTCATAATTAAAGGAGTAGTTATTATGGGGTTAAGAAAAAATACACTAAACTCTTCCTATGTAAGTATTTCCATCTGCAACTCAAAATGGTTTTAATTTCTATGCTTTCATTGATAAAAATATAATTGGATTTCCCAATATAGATGGAACAGAACAAATTCATAAATTAGATTCTATATCAATACCCAATGTTACGGGTAGAGAAACTAAAATTTTAATAGATTAAAAAGGAGAAAATAAAATGACAACATCAAAATTAAAAATAACAGTACCATGCACATCATTAGAGAATGAATTACAAATATCAATACCATGTTCCTCATTAGGGGACGCATTACCTCAAGACGTGGTAAGCGGAAAAACATTTACTAATCTTAACGGAATAGGTAATATTGGTACATTTACACCTTCACTTTCTTTAGAAGACGCTACGAAAGACGCAACAGCAACAGCTACAGATATATTAGATGGGAAAACAGCTTATTCTAATGGTATAAAAATTAACGGTACTTTACAAATTAACCCTCAAACTGTAGTCAAATCAGCAATCAAAACTGTAGATGTGTCAATGTTCGGCGAAATTCATCTAAATCCTGATTTAGGTTGTATCTGTCAAAGTTTTAGATCATATGATGAGTTTGATCTATGGTACGGAACAGGCGAAGAGCCTGCATGTGATTATGGTAGTATTTTAGAACATTATATTCATTTTAATATTGTAGAACTATCTGTAAATAATATGACTATATATAATAACTATTTATATGTATCTAATGATTATTATAATGCTGCTTTCCTCACACATGATGAATATTATGTTTATTTATGGTTAGTAGGTACCGTACATTCAAATATTAACACTAGAATTACTTCCTTCACAATTGAAGGTCTTTACATATAGGAGAAAAGTGTGAATAATTTTAAAACAATACATACCTATATCACTCCAGAACCAACGGTCAGGGATAGAATTAATCCCAAAACCAATAGTGACTTATTCAAAACAGATTAAATATTAAATTAGTTCAAGGCAGCCTACAAGGGCTGTTTTTTAAGTAAGCGTCAAATCTAAGGGTACCTACCAATAAATAAAAATATATAGATAATAAAAGTAGCAAAAACTATAGCAATTGCTGTTACTTTTTGAGTAGATTGAAGTTAATTAGAGTTGATTAGAAAAATTCAATCAACTTCAACTAAATCTAATTAAGTTCAATGAAAATTTTTATTGAAAGGTTATTAATTATGAATTCAGGTAACTTAAAAAGTGTTAAAAAGCAGGTTCAATTACAAAATTGGGCAATGTAAATTAAAGAGCAACAAGAAAGTGGTATGAGTATAAGTGCTTGGTGTAGGCTAAATGGGATAAAGAAAAGTACATACTATAATAGATTAAATAAAGTTGTCTAGTTTACTGTCGACAATCCAGTTATTGAATTTTAAATATTTACTAATATATTAGCAAACTATCTAATATGAAAGATATAAATATGTATTACCAGCACATTAAAGTTGCTGGTTTTTAATTTAAAATGAAAATTTATTTTAGGAAAGTATTTAAATAATCAAGATTACAATTTACATTTATTTTCTTATATTTGATGCTGTCCAAGTTTCAAAAACTTATGAAAACCTTAAGAATTAAAGTTTTATAGTCATATTAATAATTTTTCTAATATGAAAGGATCATAGTTCTAATGTCATATGTTACTCCCAATAAATCATTAACAGAATATCTTATATAGAATTTTAATTATAAGATATTAATTAGGGGAATATTGCATTTTAATTATATAATCAAATTAAAAAATTCATTATATAAAGGAGGTGATTATTATAATTAGACTAGTTAGAATATTTATCTATAAAATTTTACTGCAAATTATTATATTATATAAACTACGTATTCAACAAGAATATACTTGAGAAAATATTTTTTATTTAGAACTATGAGATATAGGAGGTGTATTTAATGGCTGGTAAAACAATTACTGATTATAAAAGTATTATTACATCAAAGCTTATAGGGGATGAGTTATTACTTAAAGCATTAATCAATAACGAATCTGACTTTCATGTTAATAATATTAATATAGGACCAGAAGATACAGAAGATACATTATATACATATATTTATCCTTATAAAATAGCAGAAAATTTCTTTGTAGAAACAAATTCAGTTTTATCTATATTTTCTAATTTCTATTCAGATAATAGTAATAATTTCTATACAGGTTATATTCTTTTTAATGCCATATGCCCTAAAGATTTATTGAAAACAGATTATGGCATTAGATATGATTTTATAATTGATACAATTAAAACTATTTTTGACAATAAAAAAGATATGGGAATAGGTAAATGTGTAATAACTAATATTAATGATTTAGATATAACAAGCAGTAATTATTATGGTGCTTCATGTACTTTAAAGATTTCAAATAGCAAAGGTCAAAAATGATAGATAATTATCTTTTATTTAAAGGAAGGAGAAATGTATTATGTTTAAAAATTTATTCGCATTATCAAAGTCTATTTATACAGATAGTGATATTTTATCTTTTGAAAGTAAAGAAAATATCACTTTAGAGGCTGTTCAAACTGAAAATACTGCAAATTCATCTTCATTAAGTACTGTAACTATTGAAGAAATCAAAAATAAAATAAGTGATTTTAAAGTAAATGTTAGCCAAGATGGTAAAAATTTATATTATATAAAAACAGAAAAAATAGATAATATTACACCATCTGATGCTGCCTTAGATAAATACCTAGTTACAGGTGGAGGAAAACAAATTGTTTATAGAAATATAAATAATGAATTAAAGGTAAAATATCTTGAAGAGATAGGATCAGATGATGGACAAAATAATATCCTTTTACTTTCGACAGAACAAGGGTTAGATGTAAATGTTTCTTTAAAAGTTAATAATATGATGGATTTTGATAATTCTACCTTTATAGTAGAATATAACTCTGAAAATTTAATATTAAAAGATTTTAGTGCATTTACAAATCAAAACGAAATTACACATGGTTATATAAATGGTACTGATTTAGAATTAATTAGTTATACTCCAGGTACAATCATATTTAAGAAAAATAAGTTAATAGAAAGTGGGCAAATGTGGAGTGGCATAGTAAATATTATAAAGTTCACAGGAAAAAAAACTGATATTAGCCCTCTAAATATTTATTTATATCAACTAAGTAAATTAAACGATTACGATAATTTAACTATAAGTAAGATGGATACAAAAAAATTATCTGATTTAGATGGGGTAGTAGTCATATAAGGAAGGAGAATTTATGGCAAATAATAATATAACAGAAACACTACGTTTCAAATTTAATACAATCGCTCGTGATCAAAGTGATGTATTATTCGTAGATTGGCGTGATTTGGATCTAGGGACAAGAAATGATTCAAACATACAGAAGCTTGATACTGAGTTATATAAATTACTTAAGCATGGATTGTTTGTAGCTAATACAACTATGCCTGCTGCGAATAACTACAGAGTTGAAAACAGTGCTATAACAGAAATGTTTGATAAAATGGTTTTGCTCTTAATACCTAATAAAGATAACACTGATATAGCTACTTTACAAATTAATAATTTTCTATCTGTGCCAATTAAAGAAGTAACTAATAATACATATTCAGATATTGCTGTTGGAGAATTAAAAGCAAAGCAGCCTACATTAGTATATTATGATTTAACTTCTAATGTATTTGTATTGGCTAGCGCCTTAGTTCAAAGTGCCAGTACAACACAAGCTGGTATAGTTCAATTGAGTAATGATACAGACAGTACAGATGAAACTAAAGCAATTACACCAAAGGCTTTAAAAAGTGTGGCAGATAATAGAATAAATATTAATCAAAAAGGTATTGCAAATGGAGTTGCAAGTTTAGATTCAGATGGGAAACTCTCAAATACTCAAATACCTTCAAGTATTTTAGGCTCATTAAAATATATAAGCACATGGGATGCTAGTGGAGGCACAACCCCTGCTAACCCTAAAGAAGGTAATTATTGGATCATTTCCAATGCGGGAATTATTAATGATGTTACTTACAATATTAAGGATTGGCTTATTTATAATAATTCTGTTTGGAGTAAATTATATGGTCAAGACAATGGTGGTAATAAAATAAATGATTCAACACAAACAACATTAACTGGAATATTAAAAGGTGATGGAGAAACTATAAATTTAGCTACAAAAGATGATATAAAAGCACTTGGTATTAATGAAACCATATTTGAAGTTTCAACACTTGATGAACTTGTAAATGTTTTAGAAGATGGAACTGTTGGTATAAAAAATATTTATTGCACTGCTACTATTACTATTAACAGCAATATTTCAATTAATGCTTGTAAGCATAATAGATTTTTAACACCAGTTAATCTTAAAGTATTTGGTAATTACACAATAACTATAACTTCACCAGTAGATAGTAATGAAATTTTAACATTTTATGAAGATTTATTAATTGCAAGTGATATTTATACGACAAACAGAACTTTAAATATTAATTATCAAAATCTTTCACATGGTGTTATAAATGTAAAAAATTTATCAGTAACTTCTGTTGCACTTACTGTAGGTTCATCTGGCAGTGGAAGTGAAGCATTAAGTTATGAAGCTATTAATCTTTATGGTACGAATGCTTCTACAACAGGAACAAAACAAAGTAATTTGTTTACAACTACTGCTAATGCAAGTGCAAGTGCAAGTGGATTAATGAGTAGTGAAGATAAAGTTAAAATTGATAATCATGTTGAAAATGTATTTCTACATAAACAATCAATATCTTGTATACAAACAGGAAACTATGCCAACGCAGAAGGAGTAACAACTACAGCAAGTGGAGAATCTTCTCATGCAGAAGGAGAAAGTGCTATTGCAAGTGGTAATAATTCTCACGCAGAAGGAGAAAATACTAAAGCTAATGGACAGACTTCACACGCTGAAGGTTCTTATTCAGTAGCAAATGGAATAGCTTCTCATGCTGAAGGTATAGATACTATAGCAAGTGGTGATGGTTCTCATGCTGAAGGAGAAAAAAATGTTGCATCTACAAATAATTCACATGTTGAAGGTGAGTATAACTTAGGATGTCACGGAAGAACTTATGAAATTATCTCTCGTGACGATTCAACAAAAACTATAACACTTAATAAAGTAAATGGATTATATGTTAATGATTTATTAAATATAAAAAGATCAAATGCATATGCAATAGAAAACATTAAAATTACAGCAATAAATGGTTTAATTGTAACTTTGGAAACAACTGACTCTATAAGTTCAAGTTGGAGATATGCAATTAAACCATCAACAACACAATATCCAGTTCACTCAGAAGGTATAAATACTATAGCAAGTGGAGAATCTTCACATGCTGAAGGAAATTATACTATAGCAAGTGGAACGAATTCTCATGCTGAAGGAGATGGTGCTATAGCAAGTGGAAGTGATTCACATGCAGAAGGTACCTTTACTAAAGCAAGTGGAGAATCTTCACACGCTGAAGGAAATTATACTATAGCAAGTGGAATGAAATCTCATGCAGGAGGAAATGGTTCTACAGCAAGTGGTCATTTCTCTTATGCTATGGGAGATGGTGCTATGGCAAGTGGAGAATGTTCACATGCTGAAGGTCTTTTTGCAAAAGCAATAGGTGATAATTCTCATGCTGAAGCAAATCAAACAAAAGCAAATGGAATAGCTTCTCATGCGGAAGGAGCTTTTACAGAAGCAAATGGATATGCTTCACATGCTGAAGGTTTTGAAACCGTTGCAAGTGGACAAGATTCTCATGCTCAAAATACTTGGACCATTGCACAAGGTAAATCTCAAACCGTAATTGGCGAGTATAATATAGCACAAGGTGCAGCAACTTCAAAAGTAGATACAGATAATGCTTTTGTAATTGGTAATGGTAGTAGTGATACAGCAAGAAGTAATGCACTTACTTGTACTTGGGAAGGTGTATTAGATGTTGCTAAAGGTATAACAATAGGTGGTAATCCTTTAAAACCTGTTAAAACTTCAAGATTTGTAATAGGAACATCAACGGCAGGATGGACTTCTAATGATTGCGATTATTTATGTTATGGAGTAGACGACCAAGTAGAAATAAATAATGCAATTCAAGCTTTACCTGCAAATGGTGGTAAAATTGTGATTCTTGACGGAACATATAATATTTCTTCAAAAATTGCTATAAACAAACCAAATATAAATATTGAAGGCAATGGTGATTCAACTATCTTAAATAGAACAGGAAGTAGCACAGCTCCTTTAATAGATGTTTCAAGTAGTTGCGATTCTTTCCAATTAAAAAATGTATATATATATGGTAATGCTAATGATGGTGATAATATAGGCGATAAAGCAGAAATATTTGTAAGAGCTTACAAATGTGAAATAACTCATTGTAGTTTTTATAAATGTCATACCGGTATAATTTTTTATCAGGTCGAATCAATACTTGTAAGTAACTGTACATTTATAAATGGTAGGAACGACTTAAACTTAATTGAATGTGACAACACTCATATTATAAATAATAATTTTTCGGCAAGTAAAACAGGAATATATTTATCCGTTTGTAATAAAATTGTAATTGCATTTAATATATTTAATAATTATAGTAGTCAACATGAAATTGATGATGATGGAAACACACGAAATGAAATAATAAATAATATATCTGCAAAAATTAATTAGAAGTAAAAAGCATAGTAACTGTCTATATAAAGGAAAGTTTAAAATTACTCAAGATTATATAAGTATGTTGTAATAGTACAAAGTGGATTCTTACTATTTTTTGTTACATAGATTTTTCCAGCAGCCTGTAATAGTTCATAGGGGACTACATATTTATTGAGTTATCAATTTTTATCTAGTGCAGTAGATAAAATTCTTAAAATTCACATTAATAATATTATATTAGAATTAAATATTAATTTAGTCCAAAGCAGCCAATAAGGGCTGTTTTTTAGTAATATGATAAATATAAATTAGTGTTTAACAAACCTAAATCTTTGATTTTCAATTTTTAGTAGTGGCGTATACACATTATGCCACTACTTTTATTTATAAAAAAGAGGTGATTATATGGGAATACAAGTGAAAGATTATATAAAAAGAGTATATTGTTGGTTCTCTAAGCAATTTACCTTTACAAATATAATTGTAGTTGGCTTATTATATAAATCAACTGGCTGGATTGATCAATCTTATGCTCTTGCATGGGCTGGAAAAACTGAAATTGCTGAGTCATTATCAAAGATAGTTGTAACAGATATTATAGCTGTTTTTATAGTAGCTGGAACAAAAGCTTTATTTGAAAATTTAAGTAAAAATAACAATTGGCCGGATAAACCATCACTAGGGACAAAGCCCATTACTGAAAGAGACTGTTAGGAGGTAAATACATGAATTTTATACAATATGATAACTTTATAATTATATTAACTATTTTAATAGCTATAGTATGTTGTATTTTACTTTTAGAAAATAAATATAAATCTCAAGCAAGTAAAATATTATTATATTTAGTTACCTTAGCAGAGCAAAAATTTGGCAGCGGAACAGGAGATTTAAAATATTCAGCAGTATCATCATGGTTATATGAAAAACTGCCTAATACAGCAAAATTACTTTTGAGTGCTTCTGTTATTAATAATTTAATTGAAACAGCAGTTTTAGAAATGAAAGTATATTTAGAAAGCAATACAAAAGCTAAAGCAATTGTTGAATCTACAGAACAAATTAAGGAGGCGTAGTGGTGAATTTAACAACAAATTTAACTACAATTAATTATTCTTCCGGACGTAGCAGAAACAATATTAAGTATTTAGTATTTCATTACACGGCCAATAATGGAGATACAGCAGCAGGAAATGCGAATTATTTTAAGTCAACATATCGCAGTGCTTCAGCACATTATTTTGTAGATAAAAATAATGTTGTACAGGTGGTAAATGATTCAGATACAGCCTGGCATTGTGGCGATAACCAGAAGTATACAAATGGCGGTGCTTCAATGAAAAATATTGTGACTAATTACAATAGTATTGGTATTGAAATGTGTTCAGATAAAGTAAATGGGCAATATGTAATTACAGAGTCTACACAAGCTAATGCCATAGAATTAGGTAAAATATTAATGAATAAGTATGGTATACCTATCAGTAATGTGTTCAGGCATTACGATATAACAGGCAAAATATGCCCTGAGCCTTTTGTTGCAGATGAAAGTCAATGGATAAATTTTAAAGAACGTCTAAAGGAGGATGAAATGACTCAAGATAAATTTAATGAAATGATGAATAACTATTTAGATGAATTAGCTTCACAACAGCCTTCTAGTTGGAGTAAAGAGCAGAGAATCTGGGCTGAAAATAATGGATTAATTACTGGTGATGAAAACGGTTGGAAACATTACAGAAGTTTCGTGACAAGAGAACAAGCGGCAATATTATTTAAAAGATTATATGATCTAATAAAATAATATAATCAAAGGATAAAATATAATGGGAATATTAGAAAATATTGCTACTTTCGCAGGATATATATCAGGCATTTTTGGATGTATATTAATATTTATAAAACCTTTTAGAAAATGGTTTTTAGAATTTATAAGGCATAAAATAAAGGAAACTGAACAAGAAAAAATGATTTTAGAAATACATAATTCATTAGTAGAACATATCAAACAAGATGAAAAGACTCGTAAAGAATTAAAGATTATAAATGAATTACAAAATCAAGCTTTACTAGGCATATTAAGGAATAATATAACAAAAGTATATTATAAATATTTAGAATCAGATAGTATTCCAATCTATGAACGTGAGAATTTAATAAAACAACACAATATATATAGTAATATTGGTGGTAATAGTTATATTGATACTATTTGCAAAGAGATGTTAAAAAAAGCAGCAAAGCAATAAAAACTCAATGTGTAAACTACCTCTTTTTATTAAATATTTTAGACCTAGAAACTAATGAAATCGTTGAAATTTCAATAAAAAACTATATTTTTTGCTTTTTTATATTCAAAATGCTAAAAAACGTTGAAATTTCAATATAATTTAATAATTATTACCCCCTTCCCCATCATTTTAAGTACTTATTTGCTAAAATTTTAGACCTAAAATTAAAAATTTATTATTTTATATTATTTATAAACTTTTATCTTTATTTAAACAAACTATAACTTTTTACATATATAATCTGATGCTCTATTTTAATTTTCTTAAAAGACAATTTTATTTGGAGTTACTTTTGATACAGTCCCATCTTTATAATAGATTAAAATATCATTATCATCTACTTCAATGAACCTTACAAATAATTTTAATTTACCCATTGTAAAGTCTTTATCTAAAATATTACAATGTTGTGATATTATGTTTACAAGAAATTCTTCTTTCACTATTTGTGAATTGCATTTTGACTTTCCGTAATTTTTGCGAGTCTGACAGATATATTCGTATTGGTTATTATTATTTTTAAAATTATAATTCTTACCACAGCAAGAACATTTAATCATACCTTTAAAATAATTCATTTACTCCCCCATAAATAAAAGATGATATACATTAATATATCATCTTTTATTTATACTGTAAAATATATTTATAATTTAAAAATATATCTTACGCTTACTTATAAAGAATCTTACATGATTTACTTTTTAATCACTTTGAACAGCTGCAATCTATATTGCCGGCAATAATGTCTTGCCAGTCGCCTAACACATCATGTGTCCAGCAATCATCTGCTCCTGCTGCTTCTCTCATTGTAAGTGCAAATATATATGAAAGTTCCTCTACTGTGGCTCCTGCTTCTAATGCTCCTTTAAAATGCTTTAACACGCATGGTTTTGATCTTCCTTTTATTGAAAGTGCAAAACATATAAATTGATAAGTTTTTTCATCAATCTTTCTTTTTTCTTCATACAATTTATCTATTTCATCTAGTTTTTGAGTAAATTCCGGAAAAAATTCTTCTAACATCCTCATAACTGACTCCTTATTATTTATTCAATAATTGTATTAACTCTTTCTCTGATGGTACTTTTCCTACAATGGCAGGTTTACCATCCACAACAACTGCAGGTGTTAACATAACTCCATATTTTGCAATTTCTTTTATGTCTGTTACTTTTTCAACATTGCCATCTATAGACAGATCGCTTATTACCTTTTTCACCAATTCTTCTGTCTGTTGGCATTTTTTACATCCACTTCCTAAAACCTTAATATCCATCTTTCTACTCCTCCTAAGCTTTAAGTTTAATTAAAATATAACTTTATAAAATAAAATATTTACATGGTCGAAAGTAAGTTTTATTATGCAATAAATATTTTTGATATAATTTCCCTCTTTACAAGCTTTTCCTTAACAGTCTCTCTCTCAAAGATTCAACTTTTTCCATAATTTCCATTATCACTTCAGTAAAAACTTCATCACTTTGTCCTGTTGGATCATCTAGTCCCCAGTCTTCTGAGTAACTGCAAGGAATTGCAGGACAACTGACATTACATCCCATTGTTATTACAATATCAGGATTAGGAATATCTTCTATCTTTTTAGAATATTGGAATTTATTCATATCAATGTTAAATAATTTTTTCATCATCCTTACTGCATCTTGATTTATCTCAGATTTAATTTCTGTTCCTGCTGAAAATGCTAAAATAACATCTTTTGCATACTCCCTTGCCAAAGCTTCTGCTATTTGTGATCTGCATGAATTATGCACACAAATAAATGCAACTTTATATTTATTCAAATGTATTCTCTCCTATCTTAAAATTCTATACTAATAAAATACCCAAATAATTAAATGAAAAACCTATAATTAGTATTCCTATGGAAACAATGCATACAAATATAACAAGCAGTTTCATTTTTACAACTTGCTTTAAAAGAATTAAAGAAGGAAGGGATAATGCTGTTACTGCCATCATAAAGGATAATACGGTTCCAAGACCAACACCCTTCATCACCAATGCTTCTGCTATAGGAAGGGTTCCAAAAATATCTGCATACATTGGTATCCCCACAAAGACTGCTAACGGTACAGCATACCATTTATCTTGCCCCAAAATCATCTCTATTATATCTTGAGGTATCCAATTATGAATAATTGCTCCAATTCCTACTCCAATGAAAATATAAAGCCATACTCTTTTTACAATATCTTTTACTTGGTTTTTGCTGAAATCTCTTCTCTCTTTCTTCGTTAGAGTTTCTTCTTCACTTTCAATTTGTCCTGCCCCGTAAACAAAAGATTCCACATATTTTTCTAAGGAAAGTTTTGTTATAATCGTTCCTCCTATAACTGCTAATATAATTCCAACGACAACATATGCAATGGCAATCTTCCAATTGAAAATACTAGCCAAAAGCAGCACCGATGCCAAATCCACCAATGGAGATGAAATCAAAAACGAAAATGTAACCCCAATTGGAAGTCCTGCACCTGTGAATCCAATAAAAAGTGGAATACTGGAACACGAACAAAATGGTGTAACCGTTCCTAAAAGAGCCCCTACTATATTTCCCTTGATTCCTTTCATACTTCCTAATATTTTTCTTGCACGCTCCGGTGGGAAATAACTTTGAATATAGGATATTCCATATATTAAAACCATAAGCAAAATAAAAATTTTAATAGAATCATAAATGAAGAAATGAATACTTCCTCCAAGCCTCTCAGAAGTAGACAATCCAAATACATCTTCTACCAAAATTTTTACTAAATCTTTTAACCATTCCATCACTAATATTTGAGAATTGAACCACCCAAAAATATTTTCTATCATCTGCATTTTATTAACTCCTTTATATATGTTATATAGATGATTTTCTATATAATAACACTCATATAGATGAATGTCAATATATCTATTAAAATAAAAATTTAATTTTCTTATTTTTATAAAAATGAACTATATATTTTTCCTAATAGGGTTCTAATTTCTATTTTTTAACCTAATTAATAATAAAACTATACAGATTGTTACCTCAATTAAGCTATGTCTACTTATATATCTACGAATCTATTATTATAATCTCCATAAATTTATGTTTACTACTATTAAAGTTTAATAATTTACTATCTTATCAGTGTATTTTTTAATATTTCGTCAATATCATGCATACATACTTAAATACTAAAAAACTGTCTCTATATATTTTACCTATACAGAAACAGTCTTATAATGGGTTTTTAACTCATATTGAATTATATCCGGTTATATTTAAGTTAAATATGCCAGTTATTAAGAACTATTGTTAATGAATGATTCAGTCACATTCAAACAAATAAAGCTCCTAATATTTCTCATATTACTATTTAGTAGTAATACTGAAATCATTTATAATTCATAAAGGCAAATTCAAACAATGAAAAAAATTTAACAGCAAATTAGTTAATTTTTATTGTATTCTTATGTAATTTTATATAAAATATAGCTATATATGTAATTTATGTATAAAAATTATGGCAACTTGTGCACGTATATGGCAACTTGTGCAAAAAGTGTTTAAAAATTCAATTAATTCTGTTATTATATATGTAAAATAAATAGAAAATTTTACAAGGTGAGAATATGGGAAAAATATCGGATACAATTACAGAAAAAATTAAAAAAGAAACTAATCTAAGTCATATAGATACTTTAAAGGTAAACTATGCTTTAGAAGCTATATTTAATGAATTAATAAAAATGATAATCTTATTCATATTTTATTATTTTTTAGGACAAGCCAAGTTATATATATTTTGTCTCCTTATTCTTCTTCCTGTACGTGTTAATTCCGGTGGCTTACATATGAAGACAAACATAACTTGTTTCATTTTCAGCTTTATGTTTTTTTTATTAGCCATAGTATTATTGCCTAAACTGAAAATTTCCTTAATGACATATATAGTACTGCTCGTTTTATCTGTAGTAATAATTTGGATTTTTTCTCCAATAGCAACGAGAAAACGTCCTATTGTATCAAAAGAAAAATACAAAAGGTGTAAAATGCTTGCTATATTAGGCAGCACAGTAATAGCCATCTTCTTATTATTACTGATAAAACATTCAACTTACTTTCAATGCGGAGTATGGGTTTTCGCTTTACAGGCACTCCAGCTTATGGTTGCCTATATAAAACAAAAAAAAGAAAGGGGTCTTTCATATGAAAAAATTTAAATTTACTCATTTTATATTTTGTTCTCTGGCACTGATGCTTACAGCAGCTGCTGATATGATAACTACTACTGCTACTTTCCACATGTGGTATGAGCCGGAATGCCCAGAGGAATTATGGAAATAGCACGGTGAAGATAATCATATTATCCTGCCTGCATATATCCAAATTACCATTATACTTACCAATTATAGTTTTTATATTAGAAAGCCCATACCCTCTTTGATTTCCCTTTGTGGAATACCCCAACTTGCTGAGTTTTACAATAGAGGAATCTTCAAAATTTTCAGGTATAGTGTTTATCACTTCTATAATGCCTTTATTCATTTTCAAAAAAACTTTTCTTTCATTAGTATCAAGACCAGCCACTGCTTCAAAAGCATTATTTATTAAATTCACAATAAGTTCCACTAAATCATAAGGGGATACCGGGTAATCGGGAAAAGGTTTTTCAATCATAGTTTCAAAATCAATCTGTTCTTTTTCTGCTTGTGTCTTTTTGCGATATAGCATTGCCGCTATCATACTGTCATCACAAATAATAGCATTATTCTCTTTCTGTTTTTTCTCATCTAGTATTCTTTCACCGTATTCTAAAATAGACTTGGATAAATTTTCTCCCTTTTTTATCTGAGCAAAACCCATCATTACATTTATCTGATTTGCAAATTCATGCTGCCTACTGGAAAGTCTCTGCATCATCTCTTCTAAATATTCGCCATATTCCTGATATGCACTTATTTTTTCTTCTTGCTTTTTTCTGACACAGATACTAATTAGTAATATTACATTGGATACATAAATTATTATTACAAGAAAAAAAAGATTCCATTGCTGACCCCAGAACACTTCATCCAAATCATCCCATAGGTGAAGTAAAATAAATATAGAAAAGAATACATTCAAAGAGATCCATACGATAATTTCTCTGTATTTTAAATAAAATTTTTGTACCTTTTTCGATATTATTTCATTTTTCCCAGCAAAATAAAATATAGCAGAATATAAGAATAGCATAAAAAACAATAAATAATAATTACCTAAAATATTACCATAAAAGTGTCCGATTATAATAGTAGCTATAAACTCCACAAATATATTTATACTACATGAATTTATAATATCTAATAACAAAATATTAATTTTCCTTTTTGTCAAAAAAGATAATAATACTATATCCATGATCACAGAAAACATAAATTGAAATGGCATATGGATTCTGTCTGCTATTGTTGTCGCTAAAGCAGCAACAATAACATAAATCGCGATCTTATAATATGGCATAGAATTTTCTTTATCTAACAGTCTGCGAATAAAATATAATGTAAAACTTTCAATTGCACTGGCACAAAAACAAATATAAATTGGCATATTTTTTACCCCCTACATATGATACGACTTGCAATCATTGAACAAGTTGCATATTAATCCTAATAATAAGTATAAACTAAAATTCCATTATTTTTAAATATTGACTGCGAAATTCATCATAATAAGTTTCACTAATAGGACAATAACAATTTAGATTTCGGCTAAAATATGCATGCCATAATCTTCTGCCCATATTTTTTATTATGGAAATATTATTTACATTCACAGCATATGATTTATGACAACGCAAAAAAGCATCACTATTTACATCTTTTATAAAAGTTTCCATATTGGCTTTTAAATCTGTGAAAATAGTATGCTTTGTATGTAATGTTAATCTTCTTCCTTTGGTTTCTGCATATAATATATCATTAAAAATTATAAAACAAGTTTCCTCTTTTGTTTCAACTAAGACCATCTTATCTTTTATAGGAGCATTAGTACTTTTTCTTATATTTCTGCCAAAATTTTTGCTTTTTTGAAAACTTAATTCCATAAGTAAAGGTTCGATCCTGTTTTTAAAGGTCTCTAAAGTATACGGTTTGTCTATATAATCGTAATGATGATATTTTCTATGAATATCTATTTGATTAACACTGCATCCTGTTACAAACACAATATATGATAATATGTATTGTGGATTTTTTCTGATTTTTTCCGCCAGTTGAAAACCATTAATGCCCGGAAGCTCCACATCAATAAAAAATATATCTATTTTATGTTGATTCATTAAATAAAGTGCACCTTCTGCATTATATGCTTTAAGTATAACACAATTTTCCAATATGTTCTTAATTATATGACAGCAGTAATTTATCTCCTCCGAATTATCTTCAATAATTAAAATATTTAACAATTTTTTCCCTCTATTTCTATAACGCACACATAATTATAATTAACCCTATAAAATAGGATGCAGATTATGACAAAATGTTTCAAAAATATAAAAAAAATGCTTAATATTTTAAAAAAGCATTTTCCAAAATCAATCTTTTTATTTATTTTTATACTTAGTATAATCTTTTCTTCTGTTGTCGATCATATAATTCTCTGATTTTTATTAAGCCTCTGCTACAGTTAGTCCTTACCGTGTTATAATTTATATTTAAAATTTCACCTATCTCTTTTAAACTCAATTCATCTAAGTAATGCATTTTTATGATTCTTCTATATTTTTCATCTAATAACTCCAATATTCTTAAAACCATCTTATTTTGTTCTAATTCTTCTAGTACGTTTATTATATTAACTTCAATATCCTCTACATCGTCTATAAGTAATTCACGATTCTCTTTATATTCTCTCTTTAATCTATGCTTTCTGTAATACATGGCAACTTCTCTTCTTGCTATGGTAAAGAGCCATCCCTTGGCTTTTTTAGGATCTTTAAGCTGCTGCATTTTTTCCCAAGCTTTTTCCATTGTATCTTGTGTCAAATCCTCAGCTAAATGATTATCATATACAATGGAATAAATAAATCGATAAATTGATTCATGATATTTAGCTATATTTTCAATAAAAAAACTCTCATCATACTGTACGTCCATATGCTTCCCCATATCTTTATTTCAAATATAAGACATAATTACTGCTCAAGTTTTTTAATATTACTCAATTTCCCCAAACAAACTGAATGTCTTTCCTTCTTTAACTCTTACATTTATTATTTTACCTACCATATCTTTATTTCCTTGAAAATTAACAATCTTAGAAGATTCTGTCCTTCCTGTAAATGTTTTATTGTTAGTCTTACTTGATCCCTCAACAAGAACTTTTTCCAATTTACCCTCATAGGCTTTATTCTTTTCTAAAGTTATACCGTTTAATAAATCAACCAAACGATTAAACCTATCATGTTTGACATGTTCAGGAACCTGATCTTTAAAAGATTCTGCCGGTGTACCTTTTCTTATGGAATAGAGGAATGTAAAAGCCGAATCATATCGCACTTTTCCTACTAAGTCCAAAGTTTCATTAAAGTCTTCTTCGGTTTCACCTGGAAAACCTACTATGATATCTGTTGTGATGGCTATTTCAGGTACTGTCTTTTTTAGTTTTTTAACTAAAAGCAAATAATCATCTTTTGTATATTTTCGATTCATTCTCTTTAAAATATTACCGCTTCCTGACTGTACAGGCAGATGAATATGATTACAAAGTTTATCACAGTCTCCGTATGCCTGAATTAGTTTGTCAGATAAGTCCTTTGGATGAGAAGTCATAAAACGTATACGTTCTATACCTTCTATATCATTTATCTTATATATTAAATCTGCGAAATCCGTTTTAATATGGTTTCCAGAATCATCAATCGTTGTTCCCTGATAGGAGTTAACATTTTGTCCAAGCAGCATAACTTCTTTTACTCCATCTGCTGCCAGATTTCTTACTTCCTTCAGAATTTCTTCCATATTTCTGCTTTTTTCTCTTCCTCTTGTATAAGGAACAATGCAATAAGTACAAAAATTATTACATCCTGTCATAACATCAACCAATGCTTTAAAAGGATAAAGCCGCTTAGACGGCAACCCCTCTATAATTTCACATCCGTCTTCCCATACATCTATTATTTTTTTTCTTTCACTTAAAATATTCGTAAGCAACTTAGGAAACTCATGTATATTATGTGTACCAAATACCAAATCAACCCAAGGATATTTTGATTTCACAGTATCAACTATATGTTGCTGCTGCATCATACATCCGCAGACTGCAACAACCATATTTGTATTATTTTCTTTAGATTTTTTTAACTGTCCAAGCATTCCAAAAAAACGCTTGTCCGCATTTTCTCTTACGCTGCAAGTATTAATAATTGCAATATCTATATCTTTATCATTTTTGCCTTTATTCTCTGCATAGCCCATCTTTTCCAACATTCCTGCTAAGATCTCTGAATCGTGTTCGTTCATTTGGCACCCTAATGTAACTATAGAATAGAATTTTTCACGATTGTCTTCCATATATATATAAATCCTCATTTCTATTTGTTCTACTGTTTTAATATATATGAAATTTTCATTACTTTCAAGGCTTCTAAAGGAATTTGTTGCATACTGTTAAGAAATTATGTATTATGTATACAATTTTACCATATATAAATAATTTTAAAAACAGTAAATTTATTAATTATTTAAACTCTTCATATAAAATGCAGAGTCGTGGCATTTCAACCTCATATAATTAAAGATTAATGCATAAAATCTCAAATTTTATTATAAAAACTCTTTAAATTTAAGATAAAGAAAATGACTTTCTACGATAAATCCAATGTATCATAGAAAGCCATTTTGCTTAAATAATTATTTGTAAATTGAACATCACTTGCTGATTTAATGAGTTGCTTATCTTTTGAAAGTTGTTCATTTGATAAATTTTCATTTATAGTAGTTTCACTTGCAAACACTATATTTATAGAACCCAGAACCATTAAAAGCATTAATATTAAACTAATTGTTTTTCTCATAATTTTTAACCCTTTCTTTCTTTTTAGTTATTTATCAATAGCGTTTTGAAGATTATCTTCTATAGACCCCCTTTCACAAAATATTCCATGCGCATGGTTTATAAAATTATTAAAAGTTATAATAGTTAATAATATTAAATAATAAGATAATATCTTTTCATCAGAAAAAAGAAAAATTAAATTAGATAATATAAAATTAGAGTAACCTTCTTTACTTATACCAGTTAAAGATAAGATTATTAATATTATCCAAATTAAAGGAATTACAGATACACCAATTAAGCCTAAAATTTTCCCATGTTTAAACGAATTTTTTATTTTATTATTCAACATAATTATAACTACAAAAAAAATACCTGCTAAAATACTTGATAATATAAACATTAAAATACTTTCTTTAAAATTAAATATTCCCATTTGTTCATCTTTAAATTTTATTTGAATAAATAATAATACTTCTCCTAATAAAAAAGCTACTACTACGTATAATATAAAATTAAATATATTTTTTTTCATAGAAAATTCTCTCTTTCTTTAAACTTACATTATAAATGATTTATAACAAAATTCACTTTATTAAACTTGATGCTAACCAATTTACTCTCAAGTTCTTCTTATGCAAAATTTGCATATTTCTAAAAATCTTTTTATTCATAATAATTACTCCTTTCTATTTTTTTATAAAATAAAACCTCTTTTGTTTCTATATATTAATAACCGAAACAGAAGAGGTTTTGTGACATTATTTTAAAAATTATATATAATTTTTAAAATAATATATAATTTATTTATTGACCAAAATTAAATAAAGATTTAAACTGTAATATAATTATAAATTTAAAATATACGGAGGTTTTTCATGAATACAGAACAAATAACTCACTACCTCGCATTAAATCATAAAGAAAGTATTTTAAAAGCAAAAGAAAATTTAAAAGGTGTTATCAAACCTACACCTCTTATTTTAAGTGATTTTTTCAGTAAGGAATATAACTGTAATGTTTACATTAAACCTGAAAATTTTCAAGTAACAGGTTCTTTTAAAATCAGAGGTGCATATAATAAAATTTCAAATCTGACAGAAGAAGAATCAAAAAATGGTATTATTGCTTCTTCTGCGGGAAATCATGCTCAGGGGGTAGCTTTTTCAGCTCAGCAAAGAGATATAAAAGCCACAATTGTTATGCCAAATGTAACCCCATTATTAAAAGTTAACGCTACAAAAGCTTATGGAGCAGATGTATTAATCTACGGTGATGTTTATGATGAGGCTTATGGCAAAGCAATGCAGCTTGCAGAAGAAAATAATTATACCTTTGTTCACCCTTTTGACGACTATGATGTTCTATGCGGTCAAGGAACAATAGGCCTTGAGATTCTTGAAGAACTTGATAATGTAGATGAAATTCTTGTACCAATCGGCGGTGGCGGTTTAATCAGCGGTATTGCAGCAGCGGTAAAAGCTATAAGACCTAAAGTTAAAGTTATAGGCGTAGTTCCTGTTGGTGCCATGTCTATGAAAATATCCATAGACGAAGGTAAAATAACAAGACTAGATGATGTAAAAACCAGTGCGGAAGGTGTAGCTGTAAAACAACCGGGAAATTTAACCTTTGAATTTGTAAAAGAATATGTAGACGAAATAATCACAGTTACAGAAAAAGATATTATGGAAAATGTTCTTCTTCTTTTGGAAAAGCATAAAATGATAGCAGAAACAGCAGGAGTTGTTCCTCTTGCAGCACTTAAAAAAAGAGCAAAGCCTGATAAAAATATAGTTTGTCTTGTCAGCGGCGGTAATATTGATGTTGTAACTATATCCTCAATAATAAATGAAGGTTTGACAAGCCGAGGCAGAATTATGTGCTTTGGAGTAGAACTTCCTGATAAACCAGGGCAGTTAGTTAAAGTAGCTAAACTGCTTGCTGAAAACGGCGCTAATGTAATAGAGCTTGAACATAATCAATTTAAAGCTATTGACAGATATTCCAATAAGGTTGTTTTAGAAGTAACAGTTGAAACAAATGGTCACGATCATATTAAACAAATATTTGAATCCCTTGAAGATAACGGTTTCACAATACACCGCGTATATTAATTGATAAAATAGGGATTAAAAATTTAAAATATTTCAAAACAAATAATAACCTGTAGAATCTATTAACTATAAAAGTACAAGCGTATTGCTTAGATTTCCTTTTATGATACATTACTATAAAATAAGTCTTTTGTTAATCAATGGTAAAAGTGCTAGCAACTTGCTGGCACTTTTTAATACAGTTTTACATTCACATAATTTTTTCATATAAATATTTTACATTAAATTATAAAATTAATAAAACTCTTATTTAAAAAAAGATTTCTGTCTCATGCTTCTTTTGTCTTGTCATAAGGTTATTTACTGCTTCTTTTGCATCTATTTTCTCATTTATCACATTATAGATACATTCTGTAATAGGCATTTCTACACCTGCTTTTTTAGCTAATTCATAAGCAGCTTCTGTTGTAAACATGCCTTCTACTACCATTCCTACTTCTTTTATTGCATCTTTTGGTTTTTTTCCTTCTCCAATCATAATGCCACATCGTCTATTTCTGCTATGCATACTTGTACATGTAACTATTAAATCTCCCAAACCTGAAAGACCTGAAAAAGTTTCTATCTTAGCACCTAGCTTTACTCCCAGTCTGGATATTTCTGTGATGCCTCTTGTCATCATAGCGGCTTTTGCATTGTCTCCAAAACCCATTCCATCTGAAATACCTGCACCGAGGGCTATTATATTTTTTAAGGCACCTCCTAATTCAACTCCAATAACATCTAAATTAGTATAAACTCTCAGTCTCTCTGTCATAAAAACATCCTGTATATATTCTGCCAATTTTAAATCATTAGACGCAGAAACAACAGTTGTAGGCATTGCAAGTCCCACCTCTTCAGCATGCGATGGTCCAGACAATACAACATATTTTGCATCAGGTAGTTTCTCAAATGCAATTTCAGAAAGCCTCATGAGAGTTTTTTGCTCAATTCCTTTAGCCACATTAATTAAGACCATTTCTGGCTTTAAATATGGCAAAGCATTTTCAAAAGCATTTCTGAAATGCTGCGCAGGTGCTGAAAACAATACAATATCAACGTCTTTTATTGCTTCTTGTATATTTTCTGCTGTCCTCAAATTATCACAAAATTTTATTCCGGGAAGATATCTTTTATTTTCCCTGTTTTCTTCTAATTCTTTAATATGTTCTTCATTTATATCCCAAATTTTTACATTATGACCTTTATTACTTAAACTGATTGCAAGTGCTGTTCCCCAACTCCCTGCTCCGATTACAGCAATTTTTTTAAACATTTCAATCTCCTTTTAACCCATTTATTTTTTGAAACTAAACTTAGGTTCCTCACCTTTTAATAATCTTTTTATATTTTCACGATGCTTTATAATTACAATAACAGCCATTATACAAAGCCAAAGAAGATATTGAGGACAAATAAAATATGATACTATAGGTAATGAAACTGCTCCTATTACTGATCCTGCCGATACTCTCTTTGTTATTGCCATAACAGCTAATGCAATAATTGCTACAATAATTCCTAAAATATAATTTACAGTAAGTATGATGCCTATTCCCGTAGCAACACCTTTACCTCCTCGAAAACTAAATGCCATAGGCCAAATATGCCCAATAAATGCAGCTAATCCACATATTACTGCAAGTTGTTCTCCACCTAATAATCTACCAATTATTACTGCTAAAACACCTTTGAAAATATCGATGAAAAGGGTCGCTGCCGCAGCTTTTTTACCAAGAGTTCTAAGCACATTTGTAGTCCCTGCATTTCCACTGCCTTGCTTTCTTATATCAATACCGTATAATTTGCCTATTAGTATTGCAGGAGAAATATTACCTAGAAAGTAAGAGACGATAACTGATATAATCGGTATGATTACATTAGACATAAGTCTCTTCCCCCTTTTCTCTGAAAACAAACTTTATAGAAGTTCCTTCAAATCCAAATCCTTCTCTTATTTTATTTTCAAGGTATCTGGCATATGAAAAATGCATAAGCTCTCTGCTATTTACTTTAAAAGAGAAAAGCGGCGGTTTTACTCCCACTTGTGTACAATAATAAATTTTCAATCTCTTCCCTTTATCGGAAGGAGGCTGATTCATCATAGTTGCATCAGCAATAAGACTGTTTAACTGCCCTGTAGGAACTCTAAGTGCCCGCTTTTCAGCCACATATTTTGCCATATCTATTACATTATTAAGTCTCTGCCTATTTAATACAGAAATAAATACTGACGGAGCATAAGACATAAAAGTAAGCTGCATATCTATATCTTTTTGAAATTTATTCATTGTCTTAGTATCTTTTTCAATTAAATCCCACTTATTTACAACAACTATAATTCCCTTACCTGCCTCATGTGCCACTCCTGCAATTTTCTTATCTTGATCAGTGACTCCTTCTACAGCATCTATCATTAAAAGACATACATCACAGCGTTCTATTGCTGCAATAGCTCTGATTACACTGTACCTTTCTATATCTCCTGTTACTTTACTCTTTCTTCTTATTCCTGCTGTATCAATTAAAATAAATTTATCATCACCTCTTGTAAAAGGTGTATCTATTGAGTCTCTAGTCGTTCCTGCAATATTGGAGACTATAACCCTCTCTTCTCCCAGCAATGTATTTATTAAAGAAGATTTTCCCACATTAGGTTTACCGATAACTGCTATCTTTATTGTATCATCATCTTCATCATCCTGATCCTTTGGAAATTTCTCAACTATTAGATCAAGCACATCTCCAAGATTTAACATATTTGATGCAGAAATGGCAATAGGTTCTCCAAGCCCCAGTTCATAAAAATCATAAAAATCTTCGGGAAGCTTTGGAGTATCAATTTTATTTGCAACCAGTATTACATCTTTACCGGTTCTCATAAGCATGTTTGCAACTTCTCTGTCAGATGCAGTTACTCCTGCTCTTCCATCTACCATAAACAGAATTACATCTGCCATATCCATAGCAATTTCTGCCTGCATTCTCATCTGTGACAAAATTATATCTTCACTGTCAGGCTCAATTCCTCCTGTATCTATCAGGGCAAAAGAAATATTGTTCCATTCTGCTTCTGCATAAATTCTGTCTCTTGTTACACCAGGAGTATCTTCAACAATGGAAACTCTCCTTCCTACTACTTTATTAAAAAATGTTGATTTGCCTACGTTGGGTCTTCCAACTACAGCTACAATTGGTTTCGACATTCATTTTTCTCCTTTAGATTATTAAAATAGATCTTATAAAAAAGTGTAAATACGAAATTAAAGATTTCTATTTGCACATATTGGCAGTTTAATAATCTGAATTCTGCCGATTATTAATGTGCTTTTTTTAATATTTCTTACATAATAAAACTTATTATTCAAAGATTGCTTCTGCGAATTCTTTAGGATCAAATTCCTTTAAATCATCCATTCCTTCGCCAACACCTATAAATTTAACAGGCATTTCAAATTCATCTGATATGGTAATAACAATTCCGCCTTTTGCGGTGCCATCCAGTTTTGTTAACACAATACCTGTGATCTCCGTTATTTCTCCAAATTCCTTTGCCTGTGAAATAGCGTTTTTACCTGTTGCCGCATCTAAAACCAAAAGAGTCTCTCTATGACCTTCAGGCCACTCTCTTGATATGACTTTATTCATTTTCTCAAGCTCAGTCATAAGGTTTTTCTTTGTTTGCAGTCTTCCTGCTGTATCACATATAAGTACATCTATATCCTTTGATTTTGCAGACTGCACAGCATCAAAAATAACTGCTGAGGGGTCTGCTCCTTCTTGATGTCTGATAACGTTAACGCCAACTCTTTCTCCCCAGATTTCAAGCTGCTCACTTGCTGCTGCTCTGAACGTATCTGCCGCTGCAAGCAATACTGTTTTTCCCTCATCTTTGCATTTCTTTGCAATCTTTGCAATTGAAGTAGTTTTGCCTCCCCCGTTTACACCTATCATTAAAATAATAAGGGGAGTTTCTCTGCAAAGCTTATGTGCATCTCCTTTATCTATTGTATTCTTTATAATTGTTTTAATTTGATTCTTTACCACATTAGGATCTTTAAGTCCCATATTTTCAATATCATCTCTGAGTTTTTGAGTAATTTTCATAGTTGTATCCATGCCTATATCTGATGTAATAAGAGCTTCCTCCAATTCATCAAGCATTTCTTCATCCACTTCACCCTTTGCGAAAATTACCTTATCTATTTTTTCTTGTAATCGTCCGAAAAGGGACTTTTTAATACCAAAAGCCATAAATCATAATCCTTTCTTTATATTTAAATCATTACATTCTAATTTTTCACCGCAATAAGGGCAGTTAATTTCTTTATCGCTGAAAAGCAGATTAAACAAGTATATCCTTACACCTCTACTTCTGCCACAGTTTGGACATCTAATATATTTACTTGCAATTATAAAAAAAATAATAATTGTACTAATACCTAAAAATGTAAATACAGTATTATAAAATCCAAGTATTAAAAAAACAATAGCAATTATAAATAAAATCGCCGCTATTTGCAACCATTTACGGTTTAAAGTTTTTATATCCTGCATTAATTAACCTCCATTTTATTATAACTCAAAATTATCACCCAGTTTTAAAGAAATAATCTTTGATATTCCCTGTTCCGGCATGGTAACACCATAAAGTACATCTGCATATTCCATTGTAGCTTTTTGATGTGTTACTAACGTAAATTGTATTTCTTTAAAATTAGTTAAATATTTTGCAAATCTATCAATATTTGCGTCATCAAGTGCTGCTTCAACTTCATCCAAAATGCAAAATGGAGTTGGTTTTGTTTTTAAAACAGCAAACATTAATGAAATGGCAGTCATGGTTTTTTCTCCACCTGACATAAGATTAATATTTTGTAACTTCTTGCCCGGCGGCTGTGCAATAATTTCAATGTTTGAATCCAATGGCTTTGTTTCGTCATCCAGTTTTAATTCTGCAGTTCCTCCACCAAATAAATTATAAAAAGATTCTTTAAAATTTATGGCAATTTTATTAAAGCTATCTTTAAAATTACTCCTTATTGTTCTGTCCATATCATTGATGATATCTTTAAGAGTATCCATTGCTTTTAATAAATCATTTCTTTGTGCTGTTAAAAAATCATATCTTTCTTTCACTGATTCATATTCTTTAATAGCTCCGATATTAACTTCACCTAATTGTTTTATTTTGTTTTTAATATCCTTGCTGTCTTTTAAAGCTTCGCTCATATTAAAATCTTTTTTCTTAAATTCTATAGCCTGCAAATATGAAATTTCGAACTCATCCCACAGTTTATTTTTATAATTGTCTATTTGAGTTTCATTTTTAACCTGTTTAATTTCAAAATCATACTTTTGATTTTGAAATTTATTTAACTTTTCGTCAATAGTTTTCTTATTATATTCAGTTTCATTTATCTTTTTTATAATTTCGGTTTTCTCTTCTTGAAAATCATTTAGAGTTTTTTCTAATTGTATTTTCTCATCTTCTTTGGTTTTTAAAACATTATCTAAATTTGTACTGTTATCATTAAGATTATTTTTTTGTATTTGAAGCTCCTTTAAAAATAATTCTTTTGTCTCGATTTCACTTTTAAGCTCACCTTTATAATTTTCTATTCTCTTAATAATATCCTCTATATTACGCTTTTTGCTTTCTTCAGCCGCAACATCAATTGTCAGCTTTGTAATCTCATTATTGATTTTTTCTAAATTAACTTTTTCTGTTTCATAATCTGTAGTATCTGTTTCTATTTGTTTGGTTATGTCATTAAGTTCTGACTGCGTTTTTTCAATAGCTAAATTAATCTCATCAATCATTAATTTAGAGGAATTTTCTTCTTCAGTAATGCTATCCAGCTCTTTTCCCCATTTTTCTTCACTAAATCGCAGTTCAGTAATTTGAGCAGAAATTAAATTGATTTCGTTTTCTTTAACAAGTAATTCCTTTTCTTTTTCTCTATGAAGAATATCTCTTTTTTGAAGTTTTTCTAATTTAGAACTTATATCAATCCGAAGTTTTTCAATTTCCTTTGTAATATCAGCTTGTGATTTTTGCATAATTTCTATCTTATAAGCCATCTTTTTTATTTCAGCCTTACGAACTAAAAGATTTGCCGAATTATTGCGTAATACTCCTCCGGTAATTGCTCCTCCTGAATTTATTACTTCACCTTCCAATGTTACAAAACGCAATCCTGAAGTAACTTTCTTTGAAAGTTTTACTGCATTTTCAAGCTTGTCCACGATAATTACTCTACCAAGAAGGTAACTCATTACACTGCTGTACTTTGAATCAAAACTTACACATTGTACAGCTATACCCTTAAATCCTTCTGCATTTTTTAATAAATTATCATAATTGGCACTGGAAGCTTTAATATTTTTAATTGGTAAAAAAGTCAACCTGCCTGCCTTATTAGCTTTTAATTTAGCTATTGCTGTCTGAGCGCTTTTATCATCTTCGCAAACAATATTCTGCATTGCACCGCCAAGTGCAGTTTCTATTGCAATTTCAAATCCACTTGGTACTTTAATCAATTCGGCAACTACTCCGTTTATACCAGGTATTCTGGATTTCATAACATATTTTACAGCATTATTATACCCCTCATAGTTACTTTCCATTTCTTCAATGGTTTTTTTTCTTGTAATAATTTCTCCTAGTGAGATGCGCTGCTCTTCATATTCTTTGCTTAATTCTTTTTCTTTTAAAACTAATTTATTATAAATGTCTCTTTCAACTTTAATCTCATTTTCAACAGTTAAGATATTTTGAGAAATAATATCCTTTGCAGCCTTTGCTTCTTCATATTTACCGGAAATCTCCAGATTTATACTGTCAGATGTAGTTTTTTCCGATAATATTTGTTCTTTTCTTTTATCTAATGTACCTTTAAGGCTTAGGAGACTGTTTATTTCACTGTTTTTAACATTTATAATCTTATGTAAATCATATATTTTATTTTTCTTGTCATTTATTCCTTTAGACTCTGTATTTAAAATATAATTTCTCTTAGTATAATCATCATTTTTTAATTCTAATTGCTCTTTTAGTTCTTTTAAGTTTTCATCAATTTTTTGTTTGTTAACAATTAAATCTTGTGCACTATTTTGTTCCTTGGAAATTTTTTCATTTATCAAGCTGATTTCTTCATGCAGTCTTATATTATCTTTTTCTATGGTAAATAATTTTTGCTTTGTCAACTGACCGTCATTAACGATGTTATTGATTTCTTCAACGTTTGAGAAAAGCTTGTCCCTAATTTCATTTAAAGCTTTTTCTAGCTCTTCATTGCGGGTTTGATATAATTCAAGATTATCATCTATAGAATTTTTTTCTTTTTTATATCTTGTTATTTGATTTTCAGACTCTACGAGTTCAGCTTTTATATCTTTATTTTTCTCCTCTATATTTTCAATTGTTTTCAAAGTAATATTAATATCTAAATCCCTATATCTATCTCTTAAATTCAGATATTCTGTGGCTTTTATACTGTCATTTTTTAAGCCGTCAATTCTTGACTCTATTTCATTTATAATGTCATTAACTCTATCTAAGTTACCACTTGCTGTCTCTAATTTTTTTGCTGACTCAGCTTTTTTTGTTCTGTATTTTACAATACCTGCAGCTTCTTCAAATATTTGTCTGCGAGTTTCAGGCTTACTGCTTACAATATCTGCAATCTTCCCCTGACCGATTATAGAATATCCATCTACACCAATGCCGGTATCCATTATCAATTCTCTTATATCTTTCAGCCTGCATTGATTGTTATTAATAAAATACTCACTTTCTCCGGATCTGTACATTCTTCTTGTGATTGCTATCTCGGAAAAATCTATGGAAAGCATACCTTTTGTATTATCTATAACAAGGGTTACTTCTGCCATACCTCTAGATTTTCTGCTGGCTGTACCTGCAAAAATAACTTCTTCCATCTTTCCGCCTCGCAGCATCTTAGGACTCTGTTCTCCCAAAACCCACCTAATGGCATCAGAAATATTGCTCTTTCCGCTCCCGTTAGGACCTACAATACAGGTAATTCCGCCTTGAAATTCTATACTTACAGGTTCTGCAAAGGATTTAAATCCATGCATATCTATTCGTTTAAAATACAAGAACCTCTCCCCTCTCTATGCCCTCTTTTGCTGCATTCTGCTCTGCTTCTTTTTTTGTTCTGCCGCATCCGTTTCCTATAACCTTACCATTAAACAGTAAATTCACATAAAAAGTTTTATTATGATCAGGTCCTTCTTCTTTTTCTATAATATATCTAATGTCTGCTTCACCTCTTGCTTGAAGAATTTCCTGAATATCCGTCTTATAGTCTTTATACAGTTTTCCATTTAATGCATCTTCTATAATTGAACCGAATATAGAAAGTACAAAACTTTTAGCTGCTTCAAATCCCCCATCTAAATAAACAGCTCCTATAACTGCTTCCATAGCATCAGCTAATATAGAATTTCTGCTTCTGCCCCCACTGTTTTCTTCACCTTTTCCTAAAGAAATCAGTTTTCCCAAAGACAAAGACTTTGCACAACGAGCTAATGATCGTTCACATACGATAGACGCTCTAAGCTTCGTCAGAACACCTTCTTCCACATCCCATAATTTTTTATATAATTCATCACTTATAACTGCATCAAAAATAGCATCCCCTAAAAACTCTAGTCTCTCATTATTTTGCTCATCTTTATTATGGTGGGCACGATCGTTTTTAAATTCATTTACATAGGAACTATGAGTTAAAGCCGTTTTTAAAAGCTGTATATCATTAAACTTATATTTTATTGCCTTTTGAAATTTAACTTCATTCACTTATTACAATTTCCTCCATTTCCAGTACTGAATTTTGTATCGTTTGTACTACATTATTTTTTGCGTATGGAATTCCTTTAATAATAGTATTTTTTACTGCATTTGCATTTGATGATCCATGCATTTTTACAAGAGGCCCTTTTACACCTAAAATCGGTGCACCGCCATATTCGGAATAATCAAATTCACGTTTTAATTCTTTCAATTTCCCGGAAAGTAATAAAGCTCCGAGTTTTGAAATGGTTCCCTCTGTAAATTTATTTTTCAAAAGTTTTAAAATATTCCAAGCCAGTCCTTCTGTTAGTTTCAAAATTACGTTGCCGATGAATCCATCGCAGACTATTACATCACAAATACCTTTTGGTACATCTCTTGCTTCTATATTTCCTATAAATTTTATAGATTCACTTTTCAAAAGCATTTCATGAGCAGCTTTTAATACAGTAGTTCCCTTGGTTTCTTCCGTTCCCATATTTACAAGACCTACTGTAGGATCTTTGTAATTTAATACTTTTTCCATATAAATGCTGCCCATGGTTGCAAATTCCAACAAATTATTTGGTTTACATTCTGAGTTTGCACCTGAGTCTACCAAAAGAGAAACTCCCTTTCCCAAAATGGGATAAGTGCTGGCTATAGCAGGTCTGTCAATTCCTTGAATTCTTCCTAATATAAATAATCCTCCTGCCATTATTGCACCTGTATTTCCCGCAGAAATAAATAGATCTCCTTCACCTTTTTTTATCATGTTGATACCTTTTACCAGGGAAGATTCCTGCTTTGTTCTTACAGCTTTAACCGGTGCATCATCGTTAGTGATTACATCACTTGCATGAACTATACTTATATTTGCTTTATTATAATTATATTTCTTTAATTCCGCTTGTAATTTTTTTTCATTTCCAACTAAAATAATTTCATCAGTTATTTGTTTTGATGCTTCGACAGCACCTTTAACAATCTCTGCTGGTGCATTGTCTCCTCCCATTCCATCTAGCACAATTTTCATATGTCTCTCCTGTTCTATCTATTCTTAAGTAACTTCATCAACTCAAAATTGATTTTGTTTTACGTAATCCTACTAACTATTTAAAATAGTGTTCAAATCCAAGTCAAATTTAATGCCAACTTTTATATAATTTTAAAACTTTCTAATTAATTCTACATAGTAAAATTTGACACTTATACAAATTAAACTATATCATATAAAGATTTAAATTGCAATTTTTCACAAATAAAAGAAAACTTTTACTCCTCAATTTTTAATATTGATACTTCGTAAGCAGTTTTTATTATTACATTTTCATCTTCATCTTTTTTCCTGTATTCTCTGCTTTGAATTCTTCCCTCTACAGTGATTTTTGTTCCAACTTCAAGCCCTGCAGCATAACCGGCATTTCTTCCCCATGCAATACATGGTATGTAGTCTGATTTATTGTACATTCTGTTTACAGCAAGCATAATATCACATATTTCTCTTCCTAATGGGGACATCCTGTTTATTGGCTTTTTACAAATAAAGCCTTCTAAACAAATTTTATTCACATGAGTAAATTCACTTTCTTCTATAAGCGAGAACTCTCTTACAAAAACTATTATATTAAGTTTATTCTTTCCCTCCTCGACCTCATTATATGTCCTGATTTGACCTTCTATTTTTATATTACTTCCCACATCAAAGGTAATATTCCATATAAGTCTTTCAGAAACAACGATTTGAATGCAGTCTCTATATCCACTTTTCCGATTTATTCCCATTAAAAATGAATAAAATACTTCTCCATAGGATTTATGACTAAAAACCGGCGATGATAAGACTTCCCCTGTAAGTTCCGCTTTATTTGTTTCCATTCTCTAATTCCTCCCCCTTGTTTTTAATTTAGACCCGTTATATTAAATATTTACAGGTTATTTTTGCATTAAAAAATGAACTGTATCTACAGTTCATTTTATTCTTTATCTCATTTTTTATTACATAAACAAAAGGAAAGTTAAAATATTATATAGGTTAATTCAGATTCTCAAGCAATATATTCGCAATAATATTTACATCCTGCAATGCACCTTTACCTAAATCACCACAGGCAAGGAGACTTTCTTTTGGCTCAATAAACTTATAACCATAGCCTGCAAGTTTTTTAATATTATCTTGAACTATTGGGTTTTCATACATTCCTGTATTCATAGCCGGCGCAATATATATTGGCTTATCCCTTATTGCCATAACTACAGTAGAAAGCATATCATCTGCTATACCATTTGCAATCTTACCTATAATATTTGCAGAAGCCGGTGCTATAATACATAGATCTATTTTCTTTGCTAGGGAAATATGTTTAATTTCCGATGGTGTAAATTCTTCAAATGTATCTGTATAAACTCTGTTTTTTGTAAGAGATTGAAAAGTCAGTGGTTTGATAAATTCCTGTGCACTTTTAGTCATAATAACGTCCACATTTATGTCTTTTTTTACTAAAAGGCTAGCAATTTCTGCGGCTTTATAAGCTGCAATACTGCCTGTTACACCTAATAAAACATTCTTCATTTGCACTTCTCCTTATTTTTTACTGATTCCACTACATTCTTTACTATGATTTCAGCAATTTCCTTTTTAGTATTCATCTTTACATAACTCTTATCTGGTGATATCAAATATCCTACATGACCGCTTTCAGTAATTTCCGATAAATCATTGGCCATTACAAAATCACATCTATTTTTATTCAGCAGTCCAAATCCAACGTCTATTAACTCTTCGTGAGGCACTTTACTTAATAGCTTAAACCCTACGAGAACCACATCTTCTTTTATCTTCTTAATTTGACCAATTACTTTAGGTGTCTTTTTCAATACAATTTTTATTTCTTCTATTTCAGAACTGATTTTTTTATCTGCATCCACCTTATGTTCACCTGTCTCATCACATGCTAAAATATAGTTTACTGTGTAATCACTTACTGCCATAGCATGTATTACTGCATCTATTTTTTTAGTTGAAAGCAAGAAATTAAGCTGAGAAAGTAAATTATCAACGCCTTCTATTGATATATTTTCCACTTTATCTGAATTAATTCTTTCAGCACTCTTTCCACAAAGGTAATAAATATTTTCAATATCATTTTCATCTGCTTCTAAAAAGCCATTGGCAATTTCCTTAGCAAGTCTTCCTGTGGAGTTATTTGAAATTACTCTGACGTCATCTATCTTTTCGGTTGTTCCTCCTGCTGTTATAACTATATTCATTACTTTATTTCTCCTTTTGTAATCTTTAAAAGTGCAATTGAGAATTGAAAAATCTTACAAGTTTAGGGTTTTAGAATTAATAATCTTAATCTTTTTTACAATTCCTATCTATATAACAAAGTATTTTTTGCTGTTTTAAAATAGATTTATAGCTTAATCTTCAACTTGTTTTCCTGTACTGTCCATATGATAATTTTTTTTCATAATAAGTTTGCCAACAGGTACAATCTTATACCCTTCACTTTGTAGCTTTTCTAAAATCAAAGGTAAATATTCTTCTACATGATTTGCATTATTATGAAATAATACAATTGAACCGGGTTTAACATTTCTAGTAACTCTTTCTACAATTTGCTCTGTACTTATATCTTTCCAATCCAAACTATCAATATTAGATTTGAAATACAACTTTATCAAGTCTTATCATTTTATTTATATTTAATGATATTGTAGTTTAATAATATTATTAATCTTTATACCTTTAAATATTTAAATGTACTTTCCTTCTTTAATATTTTTATTTTCTCTATCTTTAAAATCATATGTTGATATTTTTATTTCTAATAAAAATAATAAGAATACTATAACATATTTTATTTATAATGTTAAAGTATTCTTTATATTATTCATCTTTATTTTTTAATTTTTAATTTAGTCTTTTATACTTTGTTTTTATTTTATAAAGGGCCTTTCTTCCATTAATTATTAATTTTTTAACCTTTCTACTAAAAGGTTTTGTATATCATTTTACATAAGATAAATAATTATCTATTTACATTTTATATAAAGTTATTGATTATTTTATACTTTCCATTCAATGCTTATAGTTTCATTTTTTACTGTAATTTGCTTAATCATATCTCTTGCTACTGCCTTTTTTTGCTCCATTGAACTTTTATCCCAATTATCTATACATTTTCTTATATCATCATAATAACCAGTTCTTGCATCAACCATCTCTTTTTGCAGTTCCTTCTCTAAAAGCTCTTTTTCTTCCATCAAATTCTCAGCCTTATCATTTAGCAAACGTGTTAATGTCTCTCCCCCATTACATATTTGAGTTACAATATGCTCTATCTGTTTTTCCACTGCAATAATTTTTAATTTTATATTATTTATTAAAGCAGTATCCGTATTTTCTAAACTATATTTTGTATTATTCATTTCATTGATTCTATCAAATATTTGACTTCTTACTGCTTCTTCTATCTCTTCAACATTTTTACCTTCAAGAAAATCATTGCAGGCATTATAAGAACGATGACCACTGCAATAAAATTTTTTATATTTTTTCTTTGTTACAACAACTACTAAACTATATCCGCAATATCCACATTTTATTATTCCAGACAACCAACTGTGTTTTCCCTTTCCCGCATTACCTATTTGCACATTACTATTTAACTTTTCCTGACATCTTAACCATGAATTAGAATCAATAACACCATCATGCAATGCAATTGAAAGTACATGATCATCTAATCTTGTGTATTTCCTTTCACTTCGTTTTCGTTTTCCATATAAAAAACATCCTTTTTGCCCAACAAATTCCGAAATACCATTTTCTATTTTTACACCTTTATTGTTGTAATATGTATATACCTCTGCATCTGCTTTTACATAAGAAGGATTATTAAGTATCCTGCTTATTTTTGAGGACTCCCAGTTACCGCCTTTTCCAGTCTTTATACCTTGATCATTAAATGACTTTGCTATATCCCCTAAACTCATATTAGATAAATATAAGTCATACATTTTAAGTAAATTAGGCAGTTGGACTTCATCTGGAGAATACATGCTTGTCTTATGTCCTTCAACACTCACGTATATTTTTTTAAACCCGTAAGGAGGTGGTCCCCCCATATAATAACCCTTTTTTGCTCTTGCATAATAGTTATGAGTAATTCTTGTTTGAATAGTTTCTCTTTCCAATTGGGCAAATACCATAATAATATGTAGCATTGCTCTTCCTATAGGTGTTGATGTATCAAATGTTTCAGTAGCTGATGCAAATTTAACTTTAAACTTTTCTAATGTTCCTATAATATCTGCAAAATCCAATATTGAGCGACTTATCCTGTCTACTTTATATACAACCAATTTTGTATATATACCACTTTCAAAATCCTTTATCATCTTTTCAAATGCTGGTCTGTGGGTATTGCCTCCACTGTATCCTTTATCTGTATAAATTTTATATGCCTCACCATCTTCTATGGTTTTTATGCAAAAATTTATTTGTGTATCTATGGAGATACTATCTTTTTTGTCTACAGATTGACGAGAATAAATAGCTATCATTTTATTGTCCTCTTTTAAATTAAAGTTTTGTCCTCACCTAAATTGTTATATTCTTTTAAAATATTTTTTATTAACTCCTGTTCTGCCTTTTCTTTATCTTTATTGTCAGAATAAATCGGACTTATATTTTTTATAATATACCCGGATATTTTTAATTCATTTACCATATAAAAATCTCCCCCTTATTCTTTTTTATAACAATATGAATATAAAGGCTTGTTTATGTCTTAATAATAATATAAATAAATATTAGAATAGTTATCTATTATTTCAATAATTTCTATTGCGCTTATATTAATACTATGAGGAACTTTAAGATATTAGATATATAAGAAAAATAAATTTTAAGGCAGTATGAAAAATTTTTTTAAAATATTGATTATTTTTATAGTAAGCATTATCGCAGTATGTTTGGTATATACCATGTTTCAAGAACAAACAATGTCTCCATATTCAGCATTTTTTAATACTGTTGAAATTACAGGCCATACATTAAATATTCATGGAGTCGTAGATGCAACAGCATCAGGATTCAGAGGATATAGATATTCAATAAAAGATAAAACTCTTATTCTTACCATAAAAGATGTAAATATATTTTCACTGTTAAGAAATAAAGTTGGACCTGGTGATATAGACATAACAATTACAGATGATAACATATCAGAAATAAATAAGATTTACCTATTAGATGATGATAATTATTATTTAGTATGGAATGAATCTGAGGGAATAAAACGTAGCCCTTTTGATATAATAAAAAAATCTCAAATTTATAAATGAAATAGTAATTAAAATGGAGCATATCAATATGACAGCTCCATTTTCTTAATAGTTTTATTTTAATTAAAATTGATCATCACTTACATATCCGCTGCTGGATTCATGCATAGAAGCTCTTCCGTGAGACATATAAAATACTTCGAAATTTTCATTATCTGATGATCCATATATTTTACGTGCATTATTGCTTTTTTCAAGCATCATATTTTTATATTTTTCATCGTTTGTAAATTTAATATTGCCTGTTAATTCTACATAGGTTGAATCATCTTTGCCTGTTACGCAAAAGCTTGCTTTTGGATTTGATTTAAGCTGAGAATAAACACCTTTATCTTTTGAAGTATAAAAGAATATACCATCTTCGGATTTAAATCCATATTCAAATGGTCTTACATAGGGTTGATCGTCAACAGAAGTGGCTAAGCTCCCATATTTATTGTTTTCTAAAAATTTTACTATTTCTTCCACTATCTTAATCTCCTTTCATATATTTATCTATATTTTTTGAGATACAATTTAAAATATACAATCTTTAAATATATTTTTCAAATTTTTTAAGTGGAAGTTAATACTATTTTTAATTCACAAATTATTTTTTCTCTAATACAATTGAAGGTTTATTTGGTTTATTGATAAAATCTTCAAAAGCAATTATTTTTCCTTTTAAGCCCCATTTTGTTATTATAGATTCCCCTATTTTATAAAAAGTTGTCCTATAGATAAATAATTTTAATATATCTGGATCATATTCACTTTCTTTATTATTCCATAATTTATTTATAGCTTCGCTGGGAATTAAAGCATTTTTTCCATAACCTCCCACATATTCATCGTATGATTGACAAATATATATAATACGTCCAGCAAGGTTAATATCATTACCTTTCTTACCTTTAGGGAAACCTGTTCCGTCATAATTTTCATGACGATCCAATATAGCATTTATAATATTTTCTTTTCTTAATATAGGTATATCTCTAGCAATTTTCATGTAATGTTCTATATGTTCAAGTAAAATATTGTTATTTATTTTTTTATCTACTAAATATTTATTAAACTGTTCCTTAGGAATATTAATAAACCCAACATCAGCAAATAACGTAGCTATAGCTAAATCTATCAATTCATCATCGCTTAATTCTAAGCATAGCCCTATCATAAGTGCCATACTTGTAGAATTTATACTATGTATAAAAAAGATATCTTTATATAGCTTCATTTTTATAAATAAAGTATATAGCTCCTTATTTTCGCAAATAATCTCAATAAGTTGTTTCCTAATGTTTACTGCTCTTTTTCTAGAGTTTTCAGATTCAAGTTTTTTCTCAAAGCTATTAAATAAAGGGACTTGCTGTATGAGTTTTTCGAAATAATTAAACTTATCATTATCACTATCCTTTATTATTATTTCTCCATCTTTAACCTCTATATCTATACCTTGTTCTATGAAAGATTCAATGGTTATAGGCACTGTACTGACATCTTTATATTGTGCTACAACCTTTAATAGAAGTTTTAAATAATCAATATTTGCAAATTGTTTTTTATTAACAAAGCAATCTAACTCTTCTTTTGAATCAACAGTCAATAAAAAAAAGTCAGTAGATATATGCTGCTTTATTTTTAAAATTAAGTCCATGGACAATGTTTTATATCTGTTAATCAAAAGAAGTCCATCTCTTCTGTAAATTGGATGAAGAATAATATCTCCTGTTTTTATATCCCTAATATTTTTATAAACGAAGTGATTTTTTTTATCCATAATACCTCCATCTCAACAATAGGGTTATTTTTAAACCCACTATAAATAGTATAAAATCTATGTAATAAATAAATTATTTTATATATTGTAACATTTTATTATTTACTATCCAACATTTTGGATGATAAAAACTTATAAATTATCAAAATTTCCCAAAATTATATAGTACTTATAACTTGAAAAAATTTATAAAAGAATTAAAATATAAATACAAAGATAAAAACACAGTTCTGGTTGGTAGTCCAGACGCAACACAAAGTTGTCAGTAACCTGCCTCCTAAGGTTGTCCCTTCTTTGTAATGTTACTATATTAGGAGGGAATTATTATGCTGAACATAACATGTAACTTAACTGTATTTTTTGAAGATCCTTTTTGGGTTGGTGTTTACGAAAGTACTTCCAATGGGAAATTAGAAGCTGCAAAAGTAATATTTGGTCCTGAACCAAAAGACTATGAAATTTACAGCTACTTCTTAAGTAATTGGAAAAGACTTCGATTCAGCCCAACTGTAAAAAATGCTACGACAAAACCTAAAAAAATCAATCCGAAGCGATTGCAAAGAGAGATTCACAATGAATTATCGCAAACAGGTACGGGTACTAAAGCACAACAAGCTTTAAAGTTACAGCATGAACAAAATAAAGTTGAAAGGAAATCTTTTAATCGTAAAAGAACTGAAGAAGAAAAACAGCATAAGTATCAGTTAAGACAGCAAAAGAAAAAGGAAAAGCACAGGGGCCGATAACCTGTGCTTTAACAATATTTGATGGAGTTGTATTTTAAAACCAGTGCTTCAACATCCCATTGAATTACTTTATATCCATTTTCTTCACAAGTTTCTATTAAAGTATTGCTATATGCACCAAAAGGTGGCCTAAATACTGTAGGTTTTTTACCTGTAAGTTCTTTAATTTTTTCTTCCGTTTCACATAATTCTTTCTCAATTTCATCAGTTGAAAGTTTAGACATATTAGGATGTGTTGAGGAATGATTTCCTATTTCATGCCCTCTTTTATAAATCTCCTTTACATCATCAGGAAACTTATTCACCCAAAATTCCACTAAGAAAAAAGTACACTTTACATTATATTTATCTAAAATGTCCAAAATAGGTTTCGTATGTTCATCTCCCCATGCAGCATCAAAACTTATTGCTATTTTCTTTTCATCACATGATACAGAGTAAATCGGTAATTTACGATCACTTCCTGTAAGAGTAGCGATACTGAACTCATCATTAAAAACAGTAACATTCAATACCAATATACATAACAATATTCCTGCTAAAGCAGTTGCAATCTTTTTCATGCCTTTTTTACAAATATGTACCCCCATATATACTTGTCTCCTTTCAAGAATAATTTATATACTTATTTACCGTAATTATATTCTGATACTTTTAAGTTATTACTTAAAACATAAGGTATATAACTCAACAATATTTTTAATATTACCTAAACAATAAGAATATTTATTATAAAAAAACGAGCTAAGTTTATTACTTATACTCGTTTTTTCTTATTTGAAAATTTCATATTTATTTAATTTAAATTTACAAGAAAGTCTGTATAAATTTAAATTAAGCGTTCTACATCTGCTCGAACATTTTCTGAGCATAACTCTTAATATCATTTGGATTAATCATATTGTATTTTTCTTTAACAGCACTAAAATAAGTTCCGATCAATTGTTTCTCAATAGTTCGCCCTGATGCTGTAGTGGGTGAAATGTCTTTTCTCGTTGATAGCCACGGAGTCTCTGAATGGGTGAATCCCTCAAGAACTTTTCCGCTAAAGCAACAAATATTCTTTATCACGCTATCCAAAATTGCTTTTTCTGATGAAGAGAATACTGAATCATCAAATTCATCATTTCCTTCAATTGGATCAAATCGATAATCACGATACCTAAAGTATATATCTCGATAGACAGGGCCATGCATCCAGGCTTCACACTCCTCAGAAAAGAGAAATGTTTTGTAAAAAGCATAGTAAAATCCCTGAATATAATACAATGCTTTCTGTAATGCCAATGGTGTGATATCTTCGCATTGACTCAGCAAATATTCGATAGCCAAATCTATCTTTTCCTTTGTGTTTTGAGTTCTTCCTAGAAGTTCATTTACTGCTCTTTTGCTCTTCTCATAAGAGGCCGTAGTTTTAAGATTCCCTTTATTGTTTTCCAATATTTCTGCATAATAGGTTGGATTATCATAAAGCTTTTGCAAAATTTCAGAATACTGCTTTGTTGGCATATCTCCATCGCAATAGCGTGAAAAGGTTTGTTCTCCCCAGCCAAGCAAAAGGGAAAGTGGCCGTTTTCCAATTTTATATTTTTCTGGTATTTTTAAAATTATCTCAAGGGATACGATATTATTCTTCTCTCGGTATGCATCATATAATGCTTTCAAATTAAAGTCATTCACTTCTGCAACATAAATTTCAGAACCACAGTCTGCACAATACCCTTCTCTTCCAATATAAGAATACTTTTCACCTTTAATAGTACCTTCCATTTTCTTCTCATTAATAGTAAAAGTAACATCATTTCTACATTCTTCGCAGAATACTTTTCTTTCACTCATAACAATGCCTCCTTTCGATTCCCGATTTACCTAAATAGGTAATCAATCGGCTTGTTTTTTTTATGAAAAGATATTATAACTGTACGACTTCCGTTAGACCTATCTATTACGTTAAACTTAGTGTAAATATCTACTATTTCTTCTTCTCCGTCGGCATTAAATAATTGAACCTGAGGCACAAAAACATAAAGAACTTCATATTCAAAACCAATTTTTGTATTCTGCAATGTATGACAAAAATCTGCTGTTCTGAGCTGTAATAATATTGATTTTTGTTTGTCACTTCTAATATTATATTCATTTATAAAACCTACGTTTTCCTGTCTGTTTTCGTTTAGCGCAATCGTATATTTGTTATTTGCCACACAATCTTTTATTTTGTCAAGAATAGCATCTATTTGTTCTATTGTGTAGTTCTGGTTATAATGCGGATTCATTGCATCACCTCTTTGCAGTACAATGATACTTTATTATATGTCCTTTGTCAAGATTTATGTACCTATTGGTGCATTTTTATTCGAAAATTTTTTATGACTCTAAACAATAAGAATATTTATTATAAAAAAAACGAGCTAAGTTTATTACTTATACTCGTTTTTTCTTATTTAAAATGTTTATATTTATTTAATTTCTAACTTCATAACTTCAGGAAAACAATCTTTGCCGTATTGAGGGCATGTAAGGCACTCAAAAAAGTTAGGGGCATCATTACGCTCAACTGTTACAAATCCTTGTTTTCTAAAAAATTCAGGCGCTCTTGCAACAAGGAATAATTGTTTTCCACCTAATTTTTTAACTTCGTCGATTGCTTTTTCCAATAATGATTTGCCAAGCTTAGATTTCCTGTATTCTGGCTCTACTGCAATACCATCAATAATATATTCCCCTTGTCTCTTAGCCAAAACGCATCCACCTATAAGAAAAGCAATATAGCTGTTGCATTGGTCTTTATTTTCAATAATTTTTTGTGCTTTCCATAGTTTTATTAAATCAGTGGGAACTTCATCATTTACTGAAAATTCAAGATCATTTTTTATAAAAAGTTCCACTAATTTTTCATAATCATTTGTTACAGTAATTTGTATTTCTTCAAAACTCATATATTCACCATCTTCTTAATGTTTTATTTAAAATCTTTTTTAGTGTTAATTCTTATTTTATCTGGTAGGACTTTTATATCTAAAGGAAATTCAGCACCTTTTTCGCCATCAATATCAGTTCCCACATTATTATCAGATTCAATATAAAGTTTTGAAGTTTGGAAAAACACTACATTTTTATTAGCTTGATGATTTCCCTGCATAACATTGAAAAGTAAAGGAGCAAATTCATAAATCGGCATTTCTTTAAATAGCATAACATCCAATAGTCCATCATTTATTTTTGCATTTGGAGCGATTTTTTTAAATCCTCCTGCCGAGCGTCCATTCATGACAAGCATAAAAAATATTCTATCCTCTGATGTATATTCATCACTCGTAATTTTAATAGGTATTGGTCTTAAATTTGGAATTTCTGTTACTCCTTTTAGATAATATGAAATAACACCTAAAGTGTTTTTTATATTTGGATCTGTCTTTTGGCTCACATCCACTAAAAATCCCATTGCCGCAACATTGATAAAGTGTTTATCATTCACTTTACCAATATCAGCATAAGTATAGTTTTCTTCTAATGCAATTTTAACCATTTCTTCAATAGTATGCGGTATTTCAAAATAATAAGCAAAATCATTTGCAGTCCCCGCAGGGAAAATAGCAAGAGGTAGATCTATATTATTGTTTATCATTGAGTTTACTACAACATTTATAGTTCCGTCTCCACCAGCCGCAATAATCTTTCTATATTCATCTACATTTATTTCTTTTAAAATCTCATCTAATATTCCCATGCGGTCTGCCCGAACTGGAATAACTAACATACCTTTTTTTTGAAAGTTTTCAACTATTAAGTCTAAATTATTTTTAAATAACCCATTTCCTGCATTTGGATTGTAAAACAATAAAACCTTATTATTTTTCATATTTTAAGATCCCCCTAACAGCTCCAATTAAATATAATGACCCTGCAATTATTATTAAATCATATTCATTTTTAATTTTACCTATATAATCGCATACATCCTTGACATTAGCAATAGCTATACAATTTTTTCCTCTTTTTATTATTTCAGAGCACAATTTTTCAGCTTCAAGTTTTCTTGGATTATTCGGCTCTGTAGCTATAAATTCATTTGTAATTTTACAAAAATGCTCTAATATTTTATTGATATCCTTATCCTTAAGAATTCCTGCAATCATTAGAATCCTCAACCCACTGAAATGGTCTTGTATTGCTGATTGTAAAGCTTGGGCTCCGGCTTCATTATGAGCTCCGTCAATAATTATATAGGGATTTTTGTTAATTACCTCTAATCTGCCTGCTTGTCTAGCTTTTTTCATCCCATCATAAACAATTTTCTCATCTATATCTATTATATTGCTTTTTCGTAAGACCTCTATAATCATTAATGCACAAGAAGCATTTTCAATTTGATGCATCCCAATCATTGAAATAGTCAAGCCATCATATTGTTTATTATTTCCATCTATATTTACAACTGCATCAAATTTGTATCCATCTATATTTTTAGACAAATTTTTTATTCTTACTCGAGATGTTTTATAATATGGACATTCTTTTTCTTTTGCCATTTTTTCTACAACAAAGGCGGCACTCTTATCCTCGATATTAGTTATTATAGGAACACCTGGTTTAAGAATTCCTGCTTTTTCTGCTGCTATTTTTTCCAATGTATCACCTAAATATTCCATGTGGTCAAAGGATATTGATGTAATAGCAGTAGCAACTGGATTTTCTATTATGTTAGTGGAATCCCCTCTTCCTCCTAATCCTACTTCTAAAACCAAGAAATCAACCTTCTTTTTATAGAAATAGCAAAAGGCGATAGCTGTAACTATTTCAAATTCTGTAGGAGATTCGTAACCCATGAAAAGCATTTCTTCTACTTTACTAAAAACCTCTTCTCCTGCTGAAACTAAATCTTCTTGTGATATTTCTTTTCCATTAAACTCAATTCTTTCTGTAAACTTTTCTAAAAACGGAGACGTATATAATCCTACATTATAGCCATTTTCACATAATACTGTATATAGAAATCTGCTTACTGAACCTTTACCGTTTGTTCCTGCTATATGAATAACTTTCATTTCATTTTGCGGATTTGAAAGCAATTCCATAAGTTTACTCATTCTCTCAAGCCCAAGCTTGCTTCCAAAGCGGCTTATATTATGAATTTTTTCCAATAACTGTTCATATGTCATATTTTTTTCTCAACTAAAGCTAATCTGTCGATAACTTTATTAAGCATATCTTCATATTTCGCTTGTTTTTCTCTTTCTTCCGCAATTACTTTTTCAGGCGCTTTTTTAACAAATCCTTCATTTGAAAGTTTTCCTTTAACTCTTGCTACTTCTCCATCTAATCTTTTCTTTTCTTTCTTTAGTCTTTCGTATTCCGCCTTGTAATCCAGTAACTCATCTAATGGAATAAATATTTCTATACCACCCATAACTGCGGACATAACCTCTTCAGGTATTTCACTTTTATTCGAAGTAAATTTAATCTCGGTAATATTAGCCAGTCCCTTAATGTACCTTTCGCCGGCTTTTATATTTTCTAAATCACTTCCCTGTGAAAGGATTACTGCACTTAATTTTTTAGAAGGAGCAGCTTCAGCTTCTGACCTTATATTACGTATATTTCTTATTGCTTCCATTGCCATTTCCAGCTTCTTTACTTCCAGTGGAAATTCCAGCTTCTCATCATATAAAGGCCAGCTTTCTTTTATTAAAAAGCCTTTTGGATTTTCTGAAGTATTTTTATTAGCCTTTGGTAAAAAGCTCCATATTTCTTCTGTAATAAAAGGCATAAACGGATGCAATAATTTTAGCATGTCTTTTAGACATCTTACAAGAACATATCTTGCAACTTTCTTATCTTCTTCATCATCACCGTAAAGGCGTCCCTTAACAAGTTCAATATACCAATCACAATACTCATTCCAGATCAGTTCATAAACCTTTTGGGCTGCTAAAGAGAGTTCAAATTTTTCCATATTTGAAGTTACATATTTTACTGCTTCATTTACTTTGGAAATAATCCATTTATCTTCATCTTTTAAAGCGATATTTTCTATTTCTTTATCATCATTTGCCATACTTTTGAAATTGCCTTCTTCATCTTGAAGATTCATAATAACAAATCTTGAAGCATTCCAAAGCTTATTGGCAAAATTTCTGCTGGATTCTAACTTATCAGTTTTGAATCTCATATCATTTCCCGGTGTAATACCAGTCATTAACATAAATCTTAATGCATCAGCTCCAAATTGATCTATTACTTCAAGAGGATCTATGCCATTTCCCAAAGATTTACTCATTTTTCGGCCTTCTGCATCTCTTACAAGGCCATGAACGTATACATATTTAAACGGAACTTCTCCCATTACTTCAAGTCCCGAAAATACCATTCTTACAACCCAGAAGAAAATAATATCATATCCTGTAACAAGTACATCTGTAGGATAAAAATACTTTAAATCTTCTGTTTCTTCCGGCCATCCCAGTGTGGAAAAAGGCCATAACGCAGAGCTAAACCAAGTATCCAGTACATCTTCATCTTGTTTAAGGTTTGTACTGCCGCATTTTGTACATTTAGCAGGTTCCTTAGCAGATACAATAATTTCACCACAGTCTTGACAATAATATGCAGGTATTCTATGTCCCCACCAAAGCTGTCTGGAGATACACCAATCTCTAATATTTTCAAGCCAATGAAGATAGATTTTTTCAAATCTCTTTGGTACATGAGATAAATCCCCTGATTTTACTGCTTCAATAGCAGGAGCAGCTAACTCATCCATTTTAACAAACCACTGATCTGAAAGCATCGGTTCAATTACAGTATTGCAGCGATAACACCCTCCCACAGGAATTACTTTTTCTTCAGTTTTAATAAGATATCCTGCTTCATCAAGATCCTTAACCCATTCTTTTCTGCACTGATAACGATCCATTCCTTCATATTTTCCTGCCATAGAATTCATAGTTGCATCGTCATTAATACAAGATGGCTTTTCTAAATTGTGCCTTTCTCCCACTTCAAAGTCATTAGGATCATGGGCAGGAGTAATTTTTACAGCACCAGTACCCTTTTCAGGATCAGGATATAAATCTGCTATTACAGGTATTTCTCTTCCTACAAGCGGTAAAATTACAGTCTTTCCTACTAAATCTTTATATCTTTCATCTTCCGGATGAACAGCAATCGCCGTATCAGCAAACATTGTTTCCGGTCTTGATGTTGCAACTACTATTCCTTCACTTCCGTCAGCACCGGGATATCTGAAATACCAATATTGCCCATTCTTATCTTCATGTTCAACTTCTGCATCAGATAATGAAGTTCCGCAGCTTGGACACCAATTAATTAATCTGTTTCCTCTATATATTAATCCTTTTTCATATAATTTGACAAACAGCTCTTTAACTGCTTTGTTACAGCCTTCGTCCATAGTGAAACGTTCTCTGTCCCAGTCACAGGAATTTCCAAGTTTTCTTACTTGCTTAGTTATTTTACTGCCATAAACATTTTTCCACTCCCAGGCTCTCTTTAAGAATTCATCTCTGCCTAATTCTTCTTTTGTCTTTCCTTCTTCTTCTCTTATTTTGTCAGCAACCTTTACTTCTGTTGCAATACTAGCATGATCACTTCCAGGTAACCATAATGCACAGTAACCCTGCATCCTCTTCCATCTTGTTAGTACATCCTGAAGTGTTTGATCAAGTGCATGTCCCATATGAAGCTGACCAGTTATATTAGGAGGCGGCATTACAATAGTAAATGGTTTTTTATTTTCATCACGAACAGCCTTAAATGCGCCGCTTTCTTCCCAATCTTTATATATTCTATCTTCAAATTCTTTTGGATTATATGTTTTTGCTAAATTCTTCTCCATTACATTTCTCCTATCTAAATTATTATGGACTATATCCCTTTAGCTGCTTTAATTATATATGTAATTATTTATATTACTTTTGTCTTTCATATCTATATTTTATATATTTCTTATTTTTTTGTTATATTATAATGTAAGAACTTAAATTGAAAAAATTAAGAATTCAGCCCTGAATTCTATTAATTTTTTGGTATTCCTGGTAATAAAAAACCGCCCTATTAAGTTTTATCCTAAAAGGACGGAATTGATCCGTGGTACCACCTTTTTTCCCATAATTTTATAAAGTATTTTAAAACTTTTATTAAAATTATGAGCACTTATTTTATAAAAGCTCATAAGCAACATTCTCAAGATGCTACCCTTTGGAATTTTACAGCCAAGAATTCCATTCTCTTTTAAGGACCGTCCTGATACTCCTCTTCGTCAACGCTTGTCTCTATTTAATTAAAAAAATTTAGGCTATAAAATAAATTGATCCTTCTAAGTGGATTCTTTCGCCTACTTCATTAATTTTACAACATTCTGTAATTTTGTCAAGGATTTTATTATCTATCCATAGGTTTTGCCTTTTCATGTCCATTTTTAGCTTTTCCTTGTATTTCAGGAACGGGATTTTCATCGTTTTTAGGTATATGTGTTTTATGATTACTCTCCGTTCCATGTGGATCTTTCGGATCCGGCCTTCTCATACCTGCTTTTGCCATAATATTATCTCCTATACATCATTATTCTTTATTGAATGTTTCTTCGCATTTTTATTTTGGTTTTGATTTTCACGAGTAAGTGGTGTTTGACCATTTGCTTTTTCAATACGTGCTTGTTTATTATCAGGCTGACTGTCTTTTGCCATATTTTAATCCTCCTTATAAATTATTTATACCATTATTATTTCTCTTTTATAAATGTAATATTCCTCCGTATATTTCATTTTTAATCTATTATTTTTATGCAGAAAATTTTATTTTACTTTATATCTATGAGTAAAATGCGCACACTTTTGTGTGCCATGAGCGCCCAGTTGTGACGTAAACGCCCGTTTTTATCAATTAAATTAAAGAAATTATCATGTCACTGTAATAGTGTTTAAATATTTTTTCTGAATAATATAAAAAATTAAACATTGTAAAATCAACAAGATAAGACGTTATCGTCTTATTAATATTTCATTTTTGTTTATTTTTTAACAAATTTGGCACGGCAATTGCTTTATATATAGGTGAAAATTGAATCATTTAATTTATTATTAAGAAAAAAGAAAGAAGGATTAATTATGAAAGAGTATATGCCTTATGGCGAAGAAACCCCTTTTTTTAAAGCGGGACCATTTAAGATTCGTCTGCCATTTATTCACTACCGTTTTGAAATAGCAGACTTTATTCAAGGGCTTTTAATGTGTGCAGTCTGTCTTGGTGCAATACCGCTGTTACAAGATACATTGAATATGCCTTTTGAAATTGCACTTTCAATCGTTATTCTAAATGGATTCCTTTATACTTGGCATACCTTCCTTGGAGATCCGGTAATTCCGGGATGGATTACTCCTGCTATACCGCTTCTTGTTGCATATTGTTTAACATTTCCAGAGGGTCATGCAAGAATGCAGGGATTGGTGGCATTTGAAATTACTCTGGGAATATTCGCTATTATTTTAGGATTGACAGGAATTGCAGGAAAGATTATCAGCTTAGTTCCTCCTGCAATAAAATCAGGAATTATTCTTGGAGCCGGTGTATCAGCTATTTATATGATATTTACAAAAGGCGGAAAATTTGAAGTAATGCCTTACACTACTGCAATTTGTTTAATAGTTGCATTTTATCTGCTCTTCTCTAATGGCTTTAAAAGATTAAGTACTAAAAACAAATTTTTTGAAATAATTGCTAATCTTGGTATACTCCCTGCTGTACTTATTGCTGTAATAGTTGCTCCAATAGTAGGAGAAAGCGGACTTCCAAATATTGAATTTGGCTTTTCTCATCCTGATTTTGTTGGTCTTTGGACTGACTGGGTACCATGGGGTGCGGTAGGCTGGCCTTCACCTCTTATGTTCCTACAAGCTATACCAACAGTTCTTGCTATTTATATTGTATTGTTTGGTGATGTTGTACAAAGTAAAGCTCTTGTTCACGATGCTGATGTAACAAGAGATGATGAAAAGATTGACTATAATCCAAACCGTGCTCACATTATTTTCGGTATCAGAAACACTATCATGGGTATTATAGGTCCCGATGTTACAATGTGCGGTCCATTATGGGCTGCGATGCAGGTTGTTGTATGTGAACGTTACAAAAAAGGTAGAAAAAGTATGCAATCTTTATTTGGTGGTGCAGCTTCTTTCAGATTCGGAACATTTGCCGGATATTGGATGCTTCCAATTGTAACTTTAGTAACACCGATTTTGTCTGTCGCTCTTGCATTAACAATGATTGTTCAAGGATTTGTAAGCGTAAGAATAGGAGTTCAACAAGCTACAAGCTTTAAAGATTTAGGTATAGCAGGCGTTATAGCAGGTGTACTTTTATCAAAAGGCTCAGCATGGGGTCTTGCAGTAGGTATCTTTGCTTGTCTTCTTTGCTATGGTAAAGATTTCTTTAAGGGAGATACAACTTTTGGACACCTTTGGTCTGGAGAAGTTGAAGCAATGACCATGGAAGATACAAGTCTTATGGATGAAGACAATAATGATTCTTACGAAAAAGAATTAGCTGAATCTGTATAGAATTTAAATAATTACCTCCTCAACAAACTAACAAAAAACAGTGCTGATTTCAATTAGCACTGTTTTTTATTTCTCTTAAAAATGTTATACATTTCGTGTTATACCTTAGATTTTATAATTAATCAATCATTTCATATTTTTGAAGCTTTCTGTGAAGAGATCTTCTGCTTATGCCTAATGCCAAGGCTGCCTTTGTTTTATTTCCGTTACATTCTTGCAGCGCTTTTTGTATTACTTCTTTCTCCTTTGTATCAATTGCTGTATTTAATAATGGTTCCCCATCATCAAAATCAACATAGTTTTTGTCACTTTCGCGTATTTCAACAGGTAAGCAATCAATATTAATCCTTGATCCTGAAGATATAACTACACAGCGTTCTATTATATTTTCTAATTCCCTAATATTGCCCGGCCAATTATATCTCTTTAAACATTCCAATGCATCATTATCCATTATCTTAGGTTTATTAATACCTGAAATATTTGCTGAACTTTCAAGAAAATAATTGATTAAATCTTCAATATCTTCATGACGTTCCCTTAAAGGAGGAAGATGAATAGGAACAACATTAAGTCTATAATATAAATCTTCTCTAAAATTCCCCTTTTTTACTTCTTTTAACAGATTTTTATTTGTTGCAGCTATAATGCGTACATCCGTTACAATACTTTTTAAACCTCCAAGCCTTTCAAAGGATTTTTCCTGAAGTACTCTTAATAATTTAACTTGCAGTGAAGGAGATATATCTCCAATTTCGTCAAGAAAAATAGTGCCTGTATCGGCAAATTCAAATCGGCCAGGCTTTGAGGATACTGCTCCGGTAAAAGCACCCTTTTCATATCCAAAAAGCTCACTTTCCAATAAATTATCCGGTATTGCACCGCAATTTACCTTTATAAGGGGATTATCACATCGAGAACTCCAACGATGAATAGCAGAGGAAATAACCTCTTTACCCGTTCCTGTTTCACCTGTAAGAAGAACTGTTGCACTGGTACCTGCAACCTGCTTAGCCATTTTTAAAATTTTCTGCATTTTAGGACTTTTACTTTTTTCTTTGAATCCTTCACGAGAATTGTTTTGGTTTGATAAGTAATTATATCCATGATGACCTGAAATAGTAAGCTTTTTAACAGCTGTAAGGATTTCTGAAAAGTCAAAGGGTTTTGTGACATAATCCTGAGCACCACTTTTTAAGGCATCAATTGCTGTTTCAGTGGTAGCAAAGGCTGTTATGAGTATAAAACCAACATCAGGTTCAATTTCTTTAACCTTATGTAAAAATTCAATACCATTCATTTTCGGCATTTTTATATCACTTATAATAATGTCAATGTTAGTTGTCTGAAATAATTCTAAACCTTCCATACCATCACAGGCAGTATATACGCGATACCCTTCCTTAGAAAGGATTTTACTTAACAGCTGTCGTACATTTAACTCATCATCAACAACCAGTATATTTGTTTGTTCCATTAATTATTCCTCCTGCGCTTCCTTTGGATGGGTTGATTCAACAGCTTGCAGCAATATGGTGAATTTCGTCATTTCACCCACAACACTTTCCACCTCTAAAATACCCTTATGAGCTTCTACCATTCTGGACGAAATAGCTAATCCCATTCCAACTCCCGTATCTTTTGTGGTAAAGAATGGCTGAAATATTTTTTCTGACATTTCAATAGGAATTCCTATGCCATTATCTCTGATTTCAAGATAAACCATTTTTCTCTGATAACTGTAACCTGTTCTTATATCAATAGTTCCCCCATCTGGCATAGCTTGAGTGGCATTAAGAATTAAATTTAAAATAACCGGTTCAAACAATTCTGCATCTAACATTACATGGGGAATATCCTTAAAAGTAGTATTTATTCTAATATTTTTAGGTAAATCTGTCTTAGTTAAATTAATTACATATGTTACAAGCTCTCTTAAATCAACCTCTTTAAGTTCAGGCATTTTTGGTCTTGCAAAGTTTAAAAATCTATCTAACATAAGTGTCAGTCTATCTGTTTCATGCATGATGATATCAAGTTCATCAAGATCCATACCTTTTTCAGATAATTCAAGATCTACAAGCTGAGCATATCCTCTTATACTGGTAAGAGGATTCTTTATTTCATGTGCAAGACTTGCTGACATTTCTCCCAAGGATTCAAGATTCTTGGCACGATTTGTACTTTCCTCAAAACGTTCTATATCTTGAATTCTTCTAAAAACGCATACTGCACCGATAACTTCATTTTTTAAACCAAACTGAATATTAATGCTATATAAAATAGGAATTTTTACTCCTTCAATATTATAAATTTCTGCAAGGGTTTTTAACTGTAAGCTTCCTTTTGCCAAACATCTTCTTAATGCCTCAATTATAGGCTTGATTTCCTTTGGTATAGGGTTTTTAATATCTAAACCAAGGACTTCCTCCGCCTTAAGTCCCATTAGCTCTTCTGCCACTTCATTAAATGTGGTAATCTCACCAATATTGTTAATACTGATAATTCCACCTGGCAAATTATCATAAGCCTGTTCCACATATTCCATAATTTCCTGCATAGAAGCTGCCTCACCAGATTTTGCAAGAACCTGCCGCATAGTAGATTTTAAATTATTCAGCATAGTATTAAAGGACTGAGCAATATCAGAAAGTTCATCTTTATTTTTAGTTACAATTTCATGACTTATATCACCCTCTGCAATTTGTGCAGCCGCAATAGATAAAGCTTTAATAGGGTTTGTAATGGAATAGGTAAGTTTCTTTGATATCTGCCATAATATGAATAAAAACAAAGTAATTAAAGTTATTACAATAGTTTTAATATTATTAATATTGCCAAAAGCCATTGGGAAGTTTTCTTCTGAGCATACAAACCAATCCTCAAGTCCGGAGATCTTGCTTAATGAACATAATCCAACGATATAATCTTGCCCGTTTTTATATATATATTGTTGTTGACTCTGTCCTCTGTAGTTTAAATTATAGGGTTTCTCTTCATCATTATAACCTATGGTATCTCCTGATTTATTAATCAAAAATGTTAAATCTAATGCGTCTTCAGATAAACCACTGTTAGTTGAAATATAAGCATAACATTCTTCTGGAGATACTTTTTCACCAGAATCAAAGTTGGATTTAATAAGTTGTGAAAGTAAGATAGTTCGCTCTTCAAGTGCTGCTTCTTTCATATTTTTTCCAACATTTTCGACCCCTGCTACAAGTATATAGCTTATTACTATCAGTAAACTTACTGCTAATGCAACAAGAAAAAACATGGTTCTTGTTTGAATAGATCTAAACATATTAAATACCTTTCTAATAAATGGTACTATTAATGATTAAACTGAAATAAGATAAAATATATTACATTGCTGTTAATTAGAGCAACGAATATATAGTAATTAAGATATCAGTTTTACCTGGTTTATAATACTGTTAATTATAATATATTTACAGATAACATTCAGATATTTATATTATCTTACCTTAAAGCTAATTAACGACTGTTAATAATTGAAATAACTTCTTTTAAAGGTAATCCTAATTCTTTTGCAATTTTTACACAATCATCAAGCTCCGGTTTGAATTTATCTTTGCCATTCATCTTAGAAACTTTTGCTCTTATAGGGCCAAAGGATGTTGATATTATTCTAATATCTCTGTCTAATACCATTCTGTTTGTTTCATTAACCCTAATTCCTAGAGTTCCCGTTTCGGAAAAAATTATAGCTGATAACTTTTCTGAATCTTCTTTTTTGCATATTACACTAAGTATCACTCCCGGTCTATTTTTCTTCATGTGAATTGGTATAAAATAAACGTCTAATGCACCTGCATCCATAAGTTTATCAAAGACATAGCCGAGAACCTCAGACGAACAGTCATCTATATTTGTTTCCATTATTAAGACTTTATCATCTTTAACATCTCCGTAATTACTTATTATATCTTTATCTCCATATCCAAGAACTACCCTAAGTGCATTTAATCTACCTGTTTCTGTTTTCCCGAAACCATATCCGACTTTTTCCACCTGCATTGGAGGCATTTTTCCGCAACTCTCTTTTAATGTTTTTAATATACCAAAGCCTGTAGGGGTAACAAGTTCTGCCTGAACATCTTCCGTAATTACTGTTATTCCACTGTCTTTCATCATTTGAACTACTGCAGGTACAGGAATGGGTAATCTACCATGCTGACAATCAACAAAACCCTGACCATCATGTACAGGCGAGCAGACTATTTCATCAACTCCAAGCATGTCAATACAAATGGCAGTCCCTACAATATCAACAATAGAATCAACTGCGCCCACTTCATGAAAATGTACTTCACCTAAGCTTTTGCCATGAACCACTGCTTCTGCCTTGGCAATTTCTGTAAAAATTTCAATTGCTATTTTTTTTGAATTCTCAGAAATATCACTGCTGTTTATAATATGACTTATATCTGTTAAACTTCGTTCCCTGTTATTATGATGATGGTGGTGGTGATTATTATTTTGTTCATCGTTACTATGGTCATGATGATAATGTTCGCAATTTATGTCGCCATTTAAAACAACTTTTACATCTGTTCCTGAAATTGAAAATCTATTTACTTTTTTAATTTCAATCTCATATCCTCTTACTCCCAGCTTTTTTATTTCTTCTATTACCTTTTTTTCATCCAATCCTAAATCTACTAATGCAGCAATAGTCATATCGCCGCTTATTCCTGCAAAGCAATCAAAGTACAAAATTTTTTCCATAATTATCCCCTCTTTTATTACAATCTATTAATATTAGATGCCAGATATCCTGCTCCGAATCCATTATCAATATTTACAACTCCAACTCCTGCAGCACAGCTGTTAAGCATTGTAAGTAATGCAGAAATTCCACCAAAAGAAGCTCCATACCCTATACTAGTAGGAACTGCAATAACCGGTTTATCCACAAGTCCTCCAACAACGCTGGCTAAAGCACCTTCCATTCCTGCAACAACAATTACTACATTTGCACTTCTGATTTTATCAATCCTAGCAAACAGTCTATGAATTCCTGCTACGCCCACATCATATATTCTTTCAACTTTATTTCCTATAATTTCAGCAGTAACAGCTGCCTCTTCTGCTACAGGTATATCCGCAGTTCCCGCAGTTACCACTGCAATAACCTTGTTATTAGTCTTTATTTCCTGCTTTTTTACGACTATCACTTTGGGGATTTCATAATAAAAAGCATCTTCTGCTACCTCTTTTACTTTATCAAAGATTTCTTTTGAAGCTCTTGTTGCTATAATATTTGAATTATTCCTCATCATTTTCTCTATAATTTGGGTTACTTGCTCTTTAGTCTTACCTTGACAAAAAATAACCTCCGGATATCCTGTTCTTAAATTTCTATGCTGATCAATTTTTACAAATTCTAAATCCTGAAAGGGTAAATCTTTTAATTTTTCCATGGCCTCTTTCGGTAATGTTTCTCCTGTCGCTACTTGATTCAAAATTTTCTCTAAATAAGCATTGTCCATCTTTAATCTCCATTAATTTTATCTATGTGTAACAATATTATAATTTTTTATATCTATATTCAAATTTCCCATTTTATATCCAGCTAAATCTAATGCTGCGTATTTAAAACCGTTATCCAAAGCAATTTTATTAACTTTATTCATTAAATCAATACTAAAAAATTTCTCTCTATCCTCAGGTAAAACCTCAATTCTGGCAACATTCCCGTGATCCCTTACTCTTACTTGTAAAAACCCTAATCTATGAAGTTCTTCTTCTATAATTCCTATTCTTTCTAATCTTTCTAAAGTAATTTCTTCTCCATAAGGTATCCTTGTTGCAAGACAAGCGTATGCAGGTTTATTCCAGACTGAGAGGCCCCTGTCCTTCAATGCTTTTCTGATTTCTTCCTTTGTTAAGTAAGCTTCTCTTAATGGACTTACAATGCCCATTTCTTCCAAAGCCTTTATTCCGGGTCTGTAATCATATGTATCATCTGCATTAGTTCCGTCGGCTACAATACTTATGCCATTCCTACAAGCAGTCTTTTGCAGTATTGTAAATATACTCTTTTTACAATTATAGCACCGATTTACTGTATTTTCACTAAATCCATCAAGTTCTTCCAATGATATGTCAACCTTTATATGATAAATACCTTGTTTTTTACAAAATTCATCTGCCTCTTTTATCTCTTCCTTTGAAAAAGCCGGGGAATTTACTGTTATGGCTGTTACATTATCTTTTAGTATTTCATGGGCAAAATAAAGTAAAAAGGTACTGTCTACACCACCTGAAAAAGCTATTGCAAACTTCTTATATTTTTTTATTATCTCTTCTAATTTTTTTAGTTTGTCCATACTTCTTATCCTTAAACTATAATGATTTTCTTAAGTATTTTTTTAAAAATGTCATTCTATGTAACTTGCATATGCCAAATTCATCTAATCCTTTATAATGGGCTTTTGTTCCATAACCTTTGTTTTTATCAAAGGCATAATAAGGAAATTCTTTATGATATTCCTGCATCATTCTATCCCTTGTCACTTTAGCTAGAATTGAGGCAGCTGCAATTGAAACACTCTTTGTATCTCCTTTTATAATACCCGTCTGAGCAATACTCATATCTTTTAAAGTAAGCGCATCTATTAAAATATGTTCTATACTTAAAGTATATATTTTATTTATTTTTGAGTTTACCTGCTCTATAGCGTCTTTCATTGCTATTTTTGTTGCTTCAAGTATATTAATTTCATCTATTATCAAATTATCAATAATTCCAATGCCATAACAAATAGAATTATCTATTATTTGGTCATATAACAACTCTCTCTTTTTTTCTGAAAGCTTTTTTGAATCATCAATACCCAATACATGAAAATCTTTAGGTAAAATAACTGCCGCTGCCACAACAGGGCCTGCTAACGGTCCTCTTCCCACTTCATCAACCCCAGCAATATAATTAATTCCTTTTGAATATAATTCTTCTTCAAAGACTTTCATATCTACCAATTTCTTATATAATTTTTCTTCTTTTGTCATTCTTTTACCTTAGGTCTTTCCAAGGAAATGCTACCTATCATACCGGCTCTGAATTCATCCATTACTGTTCTCCCTGTTCTCTCATAATCAATTTTATTGCCTGATTGAATAAAGCCACGTTTTTTTGCTATTTTTTCCATAGTATCTAAAGGAAGTTCTCCTAATTCTTCCAGTTTATATCTTTCCATTAAAAGATTAGGATATTCTTTTTGCAAAACAGTAATTAACTCCAGCGCCAAAGTAGCTATATCTAAAACCTCATCTTTTATAGATCCACAAAAAGCCAAGTTTAAACCTGCTTTAGGGTCTTCAAATTTAGGCCATAAAATTCCCGGTGTGTCTAAAAGCTGCATATCATTGCCTAAATTTATCCACTGTTTACCTTTAGTAACTCCCGGTTTATTCCCTGTCTTTGTACTTTTCTTTTTTGTTAGTCTGTTAATCAAAGAAGATTTTCCAACATTGGGTACTCCAACAATCATCATTCTAAGAGGCTTTTTACGAATATTTCCTTCATTTTTTTTGTTTTGTATTGATGTAAGAAGCTTAAGTAACTGCTGTACTCCGCTTCCGGACATGCAATTCATAGATAGTACATAATAACCTAACTCTTTAAAATGCTCTATCCATAAATTATTTGTTTTAATATCAGCTAGATCATTTTTATTTAAAATTATAATTCTCTTTTTATTTTTCACAAGTTCATCAATAATAGGATTACGACTGGAAATAGGAATACGTGCATCGATAACTTCAATTACCGCATCTACCATTTTAAGACTTTCCTGTATTAACTCTCTTGTCTTTTTCATATGTCCCGGGTACCAGTTAATATTTTCCATAGCTTCTCCTTTGCGTAGTTACTTAAAATAAAAATTTAAGAATCTAATACTGATAAATATCAATAGATTTTTTATATTTCATTAAATTTTAGTATCATCGGTTTCTTATTAATTATAACAATAAAAAAGTGACCTTGCCACTACTCAAATAATATTTACCATAAAAAAACAGAAACGCCATTAGTAAAAAAGATTAAATTATCTTGTATTGACATATATACGTATGAAAAATACTTCAACATAGTATTAAAAAATAAAAATATTTTCCGATATAATAAAGAAGGGGTGAATAAATATGAATATAGATACATCAAAATTTACGAGCATATTTCAACAAAATAAACCTAATATGCTTAATAATAGGCAATTGAGTATTCAAAAGCCTTTAAATAATATGCTGAATAAAATTGCCAATAAAGTCATGGATACTCAACAGAATGGTTCAGAGTATGAATTTCAGACTAAAATGCAGAATATTAAAACTGACACTTATACAAAAATACAAGAATCTGAAAATTTAGATGAAATAGAACCAGAAATATTAGAATATTACGCAGCTATTCTAAACCTTTATTCTAGGGATGCCAATTTCCATGAAGATGAATTAAATACTTTTAAAGAACAACTTATAAGTTTTGATCAAGATATTCAGAATTATCAAGATATCTTAAACGGCAACACAGATCTGCCCGATGATACTACTATGAATGATATCTTAAATTTATTGACAACAACAAAGCAGGCTCGTGAAGAATATTTAAAAAACAGCTGTAACAAATTAAATAAATGGGATTCATACAAAGCGGATTCCTTTGATCATACAATTAATAAAGTATTGGGGCAAAATAAATTTTCTGAAATGAGTGATAAAAATTGGCAAATTGATGCTTCCACATCTGATATTTACTCCGAGATAGACAGAGTATCAGAAGCAACAAGAAAAGTAAGCCAGACACTAAATGATGGACTTAAAAGGATATATGATGTTCTTGATAAAAAAGGATATGGTTATGAAAAGTATCAGCTGAATCAAACCACATCACAGAATAATAGCAATACATCTGTTGATAATGAAAATACGAATTCTTTACAATTATTATTAGCTTCAATGAAAAATGAAAGCTCTATACTAAGGTAAAATAATAAATACAAGGGTCATATGTAAGACCATCCAATTTAAGCCTTGACAATTACCAACATAAAAAATCCCCCAATAAAGATAATTTACCGCTAACCGTTTAGCTGTCATATGAAATAAATATGACTTTAGTAAATATCTTTATTGGAGGCCTGCTAAGTTCACATCTGTTTCCTAAATTGATTCCTTAGATTTAATCTTCGCAGCTTTACCAGTTCTTTCTCTCATATAGTTAAGCTTAGCTCTTCTAACATCACCTTGTCTAACTACTTCGATTTTATCAATTCTAGGTGAGTGAATAGGGAATGTCTTTTCAACTCCTACTCCAGAAGCAATTCTTCTAACTGTAAAAGTTTCTCCTAAACCACCATTCTGCTTTTTAAGTACAAATCCTTCAAAAATCTGAATTCTTTCTCTTGATCCTTCTTTAATCTTAATGTGTACTTTAAGTGTATCACCTACATTAAACTTTGGAATATCTGATTTTACATATTCCTGTTCAATCATTTTAATTACATCCATTGTCGTTATTTCCTCCTCTCTCCCAAGACGTTCTTGATGCTCAAACGTATAATATCATACTGCCATCAGCGGACCGCCCGTAATAACATTCAATATTTTAACATAACTTAGATTCTAAGGCAAGTACAATTTGATGTTATGACCGTTTATTCTCATATATTAATATCTTTTATTCTGTTATTATGTATTTATGCTCTTGGATGTGATTTATCATAAACATCTTTTATTCGATTTTTTGATACTGATAAATAAATTTGAGTTGCAGCTAAATCTTCATGTCCTAATAATTCCTGTAATGATTTTAAATCTGCTCCGTTTTGTATCATATGTACTGCAAATGAATTTCTCAAAGTCTGAGGAGTTAGTTTATCTATACCTGCAATCTTTGCATAATCCTTTAAAAGCTTCCAAAGCCCCTGCCTTGTCATCCTCTCTCCATAATAATTTAAAAGCAATGCCTTTTCTTCGCTGTTTTCGTTTTTAAGTAGCTTTGCTCTAGTTTCGTAAATATATTCTTCAAGAGCAGCTCGTGCAGGACGCCCCATAGGAATGATTCTAGCTTTGCCATGCTCTCCTGTACAAGTTACAAATCCCATCCTTAAATTAATATCTTCAACATTAGTATAAATAATTTCGCTTACTCTTATACCTGTGGCATAAAGCAATTCTAAAATCGCCCTGTCTCTTACTCCCTTAACTGACTTGTCCGGTTGAGCCAAAAGTCTGTCAATTTCTTCAAATGATAAATATTCAATAGTTTTTCTTTCTATTTTAGGAGATTTAATATTATTTGTTGGATTTTCAGACATATGCTTTTGCATTAACATAAAATTATAAAAAGACCTTAGAGAAGCTATTTTTCTGTTTACTGTAGCAGCTGATTTACCATCGTTTTTTAATTTCAGCAAATATGCTACAACCGCAGTATTTTTAACATCTCTAAGATCAAAAATTTGTTTTTCATCCATAATATTTAAAAATTCAACTAAATCTCTTTTATATGCCTGCAAGGAATTCTCTGCTAAATGTTTTTCTTTTTTACTATATTGTATAAATTCGTTAATGTAGTTATTCATTTTCATCTCCATTTGTTTCAAATAAATTAAAAACTATAAATAAGTATATATTATGAATTTTGTGTTTACAATAATAATTTTTATGTTCTTTATATTTTTTATTTATATATCGTTTATACTTTTCGTCATAAATCAGTCTTCTTGTACATATTTTAAAAAGAAGTATTATTTAAATGAAATCAATTAATTACACTAAAAATTTTAAGAAAGGAAAGTATTGATGTTATGCACATCTATACAAAATAAATTATGAAAAGGTTTATTTTTAACAATTCTACAGATTCTATTGTAAACAATGGAAAATATTTTATTGTTTCAATATTCTTTTTTATAATAGGAATATCCGCAGGTGTTTTCACAGAACTTATGATGAGTTCAGTTGAAAAAGGAAACGCTATTTCTTATTTTAATCAATATTTTCTTTTAGAAAATATGAACAATGATGCATTTACAAATATATTTATGAAATCTGCGGGAAGCAATCTGGGTATTTTTTTAGTAATAATATGTTCCGGGCTCAGTGCCATTGGCTTTCCCATAGCAATTGCCGCTTTAACATATAAAGGTGCTACTCTTGGTTTTTCAGCTGCCCTGTTAATAGAAAGTCTGTCTTTTAAAGGTATAGCTTTTATATTTACTTCTATGATTCCTCAGAACTTAATACTCATTCCAGCGTTCTTAGTTGCTACAGTCGTTTCTTTAAGCATGGCTTTTTACATTCTTTCCAATCGTAAAACCGGAATAAAAAAGAGCCTAGCAAGCAGCTCAGGCCCTTATGCTTTTTTAAATATTATAATTGCTTTAGTAATTTTAACAGGTTGTTTTGTAGAATCATTTATTTGCCCAATTTTAACGAAGCTAATAGGATAGCTGTAATAGTTTTACCATCTTGAATTTTTCCTTCTTTAATCATGTTTAAAAGTTCATCAATATCGTATGCATATGTTTCTATAGCTTCATTTTCATCAAAATCTGTTTCACCAGGTGTTAAATCTGTAGCAAAATAGATATATATAATCTCTGTAGAGTATCCAATGGAAGAATAAAAAGATGTCATAAACTCTATATTTCCTGCTGTATAACCAGTCTCTTCCTTTAGCTCTCTTAATGCAGTTATTCCTTGATCAGATTCTTCTCCCTTTTCAATCTTTCCTGCCGGAACCTCCAAAACAACTTTTTCTGCGGCTTTTCGGAATTGCTTTACTAATAAAAGCTTTCCCTCTTCATTTATAGCCGCTATAGCTACACCGCCGTTATGTTCAACAATTTCTCTATATGAAGTTTTATTATCTTTTACAGTTACTTTGTCCTTACGAACATTAAAAATTGTTCCTTCATAAATTCTTTCACTGGAAATTGTCTTTTCTTCAAATACCATTTCTATCACCTCGTCATTATCTTTGACTTTTCTATAGCTGCTTCCATTGCATTTACTATATTTTCATGAAAATCACTTTCTTTTAAAACATTTACAGCCTCTATTGTTGTTCCTCCCGGAGAACATACATTAATTCTAAGTTGAACAGGGTCAATATCTGTTTCTAAAACCATCTTTGACGCACCTAAAACCGACTGCGCAGCAAAAACTGTAGCCTGCTCTTTTGTCATTCCATTTTTTACAGCTCCATCTATCAATGCTTCAATAAACATATATGCATATGCAGGGCTGCTTCCTGAAATACCAATTATTGTATGAATCATATCTTCTGAAATAACTTCTGCTTTTCCTATAGTTTTAAAGATTTCAAATACTGGAGAAAACTCCTTATCTGTAACATTTTGGTTCTTACATACTGCCGTCATGCTTTCATTTACCATAGCTGGTGTATTTGGCATAATTCTAATAATTTTTGCATCGCTTCCAAGAAAACTTTCTATAAAATTAATACTCATACCTGCTGCCATAGAAACTACAATCTTGTTATTAGATAAAGCAGATTTTAATTCTGGTAATACAACTTCATATACATTGGGTTTTACTGCAATAACTATTACATCACTGCATTTTACTAACTCATTAATACTTTTACATGGATTAAGGCCAAGCTCTGTTACCATATTCGAAAGCTTCTCTTCATTTTTATCAAAAGCATATACTTCTTTTGCATTTAATGGATTTGCTTTAATATACCCTTTTATTATAGCACCGCCCATATTACCGGTACCAATAAATCCTAGTTTCATTCTGTACCTCCAATTATACTTTGAAAAAAACAGTTCCGCACTCCAGGTTCTCAGCCACATTCTTAATAATGTCCCTTTTCTTTCCATTAAGAAGCAGCATTGGAATACCGTATTCATTTACTTTTTTAGCAGCTCCGATCTTTGTTACAATTCCTCCTGTTCCAAAGCTGCTTTTTCCACAACATTCTATTTCATTCAATAATTTATCTATGTCAGAAACAATGGTTATAAGTTTTGCATCTTCATGATCCTTAGGATTTTTATCGAAGACTCCGTCAATATCACTTAAAATAATCAGCAGATCCGCATTCCAAAGGCTTGCTGTCAATGCACCTAAAGTATCATTATCTCCAATTTTAATTTCTTCAACACTTACACAATCGTTTTCATTTATAATGGGAACTACACCTTCATCCACTAAAGTAAACAAAGCATTTCGAATGTTTAAATTTCTAGTATGATCTCCGAAGTCTTCTCTTGTAAGAAGCATCTGTCCCACATGAATATCAAATTCTGCAAAATACTCCTTATAAGCCATCATCAACTCTACCTGACCAATAGAGCAAAGAGCCTGCTTGTAATTAATATCCCCTCTTCTACTCCATTTATTTATAGCTCCTACACCACAAATTCCTGCACCTGAAGAAACTATAATAATTTGTTTCCCTTGATTAATAAGTTCATTTACTTGTTCAATGATATTTTTTAGTGCAACTTTGTTTACATTTCCGTTATCATCAGAAAGTACATTGCTGCCTATTTTAATTACAATTTTTTTACTATCATTAATTATGTCACTTGATGTACACATACCTAAACCTTTAAATCAACCTCTCCGCCAATACAATTCTTATTTTCTGTGATTATTGGCCTAATATGTTCTTCTACAAATTGTTCTATCTGATCCGCTGATCTTCCAATATAATCTTTTGGATCTAATAATTTTTTTACATCTTCCACGGAAAGTCCAAATACGGGATCATTTGCAATTCGTTCTAATAAATCATTAGGTTTTCCTTCATCTTTTACTACTGAGCCTGCCTTCATAGAATGTTCTCTTATTCTTTCATGAAGTTCTTGTCTGTTTCCACCCTTTTTCACAGCTTCCATTAAGATATTCTCTGTGGCCATAAATGGTATTTCGCTCATTATACGCTGCAAGATTACTTTTTCATGTACAATTAATCCTGCTGTAACATTTCTGCATATATCTAAAATACCGTCAATACTCATAAAGCTTTGAGGTATTGATATTCTCCTGTTTGCAGAATCATCTAATGTTCTTTCAAACCATTGGGTACTTGCAGTATCAGCCGTATTAGCTGCTAAATTCATTGCATATCTTGCTAAAGATGCAACTCTTTCACTTCTCATTGGATTTCTCTTATATGCCATAGCTGATGATCCAATTTGTTTGCTTTCAAAAGGTTCTTCAACTTCTTTTAGATGTTGAAGTAATCTAATATCATTTGTCATTTTATGTGCACTTTGTCCAATTCCTGAAAGTGCTGACAAAACCATATAATCTATTTTTCTTGTATATGTTTGTCCTGAAAGAGCTACTACATTATCAAATCCTAGCTTTTCTATTACTCGTTTTTCTAGGTCATTAACCTTTTCCATATCGCCGTCGAAAAGTTCAACAAAGCTTGCCTGGGTTCCTGTTGTTCCTTTTACTCCTAAAAGGGGCAGAGTTTCAATTAATCTTGTTATTTCAATATAGTCAAAATAGAAGTCCTGAAGCCATAGTCCTGCTCTTTTGCCTACAGTAGTAAGCTGAGCTGCCTGAAAATGAGTAAAACCAAGTGTAGGAACTGACTTATTTTTTAATGCAAAGTTACTTAAATTATTCATTAAACTAATCAGTTTTTCTCTGACTAATTCTAAACCTTGCTTCATTACAATTATATCAGTATTATCGCCAACATAAGCACTTGTTGCACCTAAATGAATAATAGGTGCTGCCTTTGGACATTGGAGTCCATAAGCATATACATGAGACATTACATCATGTCTTGTTTCTTTTTCTCGTTTTTCCGCATCTTCATAATTTATATTGTTTTGAAACTTCTTTAATTCTTCAATCTGTTCGTCATTAATGGGAAGTCCAAGTTCCTTTTCTGCTTCAGCAAGTGCAATCCAAAGTTTTCTCCATGTGGAAAATTTAACATCAGAAGAAAAAATATGTGACATTTCCTTACTTGTATATCTTGTAATTAACGGATTTTCGTATAAATCTTTACTCATTATCGTGCCCTCCTTCTGCTTATAGAGAAAAATATATTCAAAATTATTTTAAACAAATTAATAACAATAGATTATACTATGTTTTTTCTTTGAAATCAAGCAATCATGCTTAATAAACAATATCTTACATACTGAAAAAAGACTGTATTTTTACAGTCTTTTTTCATGGACGATTATGTAATAAATTTATTATTTTCCAAGATACTATCTTGGTTCAACAATAAGTTTAATTGCCGTTCTTTCTTCCCCTTCAATCTGAATATCTGTAAATGCAGGAACGCATATTAAATCAATACCACTTGGTGCTACAAAGCCTCTGGCAATGGCCACAGCTTTAATAGATTGATTTAATGCTCCTGCCCCTATAGCTTGAATTTCGGCTCCCCCTTTTTCCCTTAATACTCCTGCCAAAGCTCCTGCAACTGAGTTAGGATTTGACTTTCCTGATACTTTTAAGACTTCCATTGTTATAACCTCCCTAATCCTTTAAATATTCCTTTTGATTTGCTTTATTATATTTTGTATTGTAACATAAATTTCAATTATTTTATCCATAAATCCTTCGACAGAAAACACCAATTTTAAAAAAATTATAATTTTTTTGTCTAATACTTGATTTTTTTGTTGTTATTAGTTATAATATGTACGTGGTTATCCCCCTGATAACCTCATTAATCTCTAATCCCAATACCCCTTTTGAACAAAACAAACTGCTCCCCTGCAGTTTGTTTTGTTTTTTGTACAAGTAATATATGCATTGAAAAGTAACGCTATTCAATGTTAAAATATCATTAAAAGGCGGTAAAAATCATGGAACTCATTACGAATTATTTTAAAGAAAATTTATATACTTCCAATATCTTTAACACCTATTTTAAAGATCTAAAGATAGGTGTTTTTGATATAGAAACAACTGGTCTTTATCCCAATAGAAACAGCTTAATATTGGGAGGTTTACTAGTTTCTTCACCAGACGGAATTGAAACAAAACAATATTTTGCAGATGAAAAAAAAGAAGAAAAATATATCCTTGAAACTTATACAAAGGATTTATCGAATTTAGATTTATTGATAAGTTATAATGGAAATAATTTTGATTTACCATTTATTAAAAGGAGATGTGAAAAACATAAAATCGATTTTGAACTTTCTCATTCACAAAGTTTGGATTTATATTGGGCTATAAATAAATATTCAAATCTGCGAAAAATCCTTCCAAATCTAAAGCAAAAAACTGTCGAAAATTTTATTGGTCTTTGGTCTGACAGAACAGATGAAATTTCCGGTAAAGAAAGTGTTGATCTATATAATGAGTATTTATGCAATAAAGATCAAAACATAAAAAACAAAATTCTTTTACATAATAAAGATGATTTATTGCAGTTATCAAGATTATTACAAATTACTAAGAAATTAGATTTTCATAAAATAATGTTTCATAATGGCTTTATTGTTACATATGAAGATAAAAAAATATATGTGGATAAAATAGAATTATTTAAAAATTCTATAAAAGTTTGCGGAACACATAAAAATATTAATATGGATTATAAATGCTTTAAAAATAATTATTACTCTTACTTTTCTAATGAAAATAAAAGATTTAATTTAAATATATCAGCCATTTTTGAATATAATCATATTTTTGTGGATTTAGAGGAAATCAATATTAATTACGATGTTTTAAAAAACTATGGTGGTTTTCAAAGTAATTATTTATTGATTAAAGATACTGAAATTATTTATTATACAGAAATTAATTGTCTCGTTAAATTAATTTTAGAAGAAATAATAAAAAGTTTTTAAAAAAATTTGTTATAATATATATATAAACATAAATTAAAATTATTTTACAAAAGAAGGTAATATTAAATGAAAACAAGTTCAAGATTAGATAAAGTTTTTAAACAAGCATTTCCTGTACCTTTTGATGATACCTCAAAGTTCGTTTTTGTCAGTGATGTTCATAGAGGAGACAATAGTCTATCAGATGAATTTGGAAGAAACCGACATATTTACTATCATGCTCTCAATCATTATTACCAGAATGGATTCACATATATAGAAGTCGGTGATGGAGATGAACTTCTCGAGCATCAAAAATACGAACATATTCGTAATTCTCATATATTTACATTTGATATGTTAAAAAAATTTTATAATTCAGGGCGAATGTATATGCTGTTTGGTAATCATAATATACAATTAAAAGATCCTACTTATGTTAAAAATAACTTATATCGTGTTTATGATGATTTTAATGAGGTTTACGAAGATTTGTTTCCGAATATTAGTGTACACGAAGCCCTTATTTTAACTCATAGAAAAACTAAACAAGAAATATTTGTAGTACATGGACATCAAGGTGATTTATTTAACGATCAGCTTTGGGGTGTTTCATATTTCTTAATAAGATACGTTTGGCGTTTCTTGCATATCGCAGGAGTAAAATATGCTGCAAGTCCGGCAAAAAATATTACAAAGCGTCATAGAATAGAGAAGAATTTTAACAAATGGAACCTAAAAAGAAATATAATAATAGTCTGTGGACATACCCATAGACCTAAATTCCCTAATCAAGATGATCCTGCATATTTTAATACCGGTTGTTGTATGCATCCCAGAGGTATTACATGCCTAGAGCTTTGTGAAGGTCAGTTTTCCTTAGTTCGCTGGAACATGCATAGTAAAGAAGATGGTACATTATTCATAAGACGTACAATAATAAAAGGTCCAAAACCAATTACTGAATATCAAAAAAGAGATACAGCAAAGGAGACTAACTAATGAGTAATATAAAAGAAATCACATCAAAAATTAAAACTGACAGCTTCAAAATGGCTTCCTTGGAATGTAAAATACGAGACAAAGCTTTAAAAGCTATATCTAATTCATTAATAAAAAATACTAATAAAATATTAGAAGCAAATCAATTAGATTTAAATGCAGCTATATCAAACAATTTAGCCGCACCAATTATTAAAAGACTTAAATTTGATGAACATAAAATGGCAGATGTTGTAACAGGAATTAATGATTTAATTTCTCTTCCAGATCCCCTCTTCAACAAATTATTGGAAAGAGAATTAGATACAGATTTAAAATTATTTAAAGTAACCTGCCCTATAGGGGTTATTGGTGTTATTTTTGAATCACGTCCTGACGCATTAGTGCAAATTGCTACATTATGTTTGAAAAGTGGAAACTGTGCAATTCTAAAAGGGGGAAGTGAAGCTGCAAATACAAATAAAATTTTATATACAATTATACATGATGCAGGTGTCTCTGCAGGTATTCCTGAAGGGTTTTTAACATTAATAGAAAACAGAGCTGATATCAACGAACTTTTAAAATGTCATGAAACAATTGACTTACTTATTCCACGAGGCTCTAATGAATTTGTGCAATATATTATGGAAAATTCTAAAATACCAGTTATGGGACATGCTGATGGTGTATGTCATGTATATGTTGACAAAGAAGCTGATTTATCAAAGGCAATCCCAATCATTACAGATGCGAAAACACAATATGTTGCAGCATGCAATACTGTGGAAACCTTGCTTGTTCACAGTGCTGTAGCTGATAAATTATTACCTGATTTAAAAACTGCTTTAGAAGACAGAAAGGTAACAATAAAAGGCTGCAATCGTACTAATAAAATTATTTGCTGCCAGATAGCTGATGAAAAAGACTTTGAAACTGAATACCTAGATTATATTATATCAATTAAAATTGTAGATTCTTTGGACGAAGCTATATATCATATAAACAAATATGGTTCTCACCATACAGATAGCATAATAACAGAAAATGCTGATATAGCAGAAAAGTTTATGCTTCTTGTTGATTCTGCCGGTGTATATCAAAATTGCTCTACAAGATTTGCAGATGGCTTTAGATATGGATTTGGAGCAGAAGTAGGAATCAGTACAGGAAAACTTCATGCAAGAGGTCCTGTAGGTCTGGAAGGTCTTGTAACATATAAATATAAACTTTATGGAAACGGAAATATAGTTTCTGATTATGCAGAAGAAAGAAAACATTTTAAATTTAAAGATTTATAATTCAGGAATTTGCTAATTTATCATAAAAAGACTGATAGTATTATCTATCAGCCTTTTTGTTTCTCATATTTATTTATTAAAAGATTCTTACCATTAATTATTATATATTACTTCTATTTTTCTAATTTTTCATTATTATCTATATACTCTTTTATCACTTGTATTGCATTATTTATATGAACACCCAGAGGTGCTTCAACTACGCTTACTACATGTATATGGCATCTGTTAATAGGAAGCAGTACTTTGTATGCTATACTTTCCCCAATGGCTTCAGCCATTTTAGGACTAAGTTCCCCCATCATGGAATTTGCATTTAAAATAGCGATAACACCAACGACAATATCCACATATTTCATATTATAGACAATGGCATTTTCTCCTGTGGCACCTTCATCAGCTCCTGCTCGAAGCATTTGTCCTGTAGCTACAGAATTTGTTCCTAATGCCAGAACTTGTACTTTAGGAAAAGACTCTTTTAATTTTTCAACAATTGCCCTGCCGATTCCTCCGCCTTGCCCATCTATAACTGCGATTTTCATTTGATTACCTCTTTTCTGTAGTAATTCATTTTAACTTGAATATTTTACAGAATAAAACTCTGTTTGTCAATTTTTTCACTTTTCTGTCTTTTCCTTAAGCAATTCACTTTTTTACTGCCATAAGAATAAGATATATTAAATTTGAAAGGCGGTGTAAAAAACTTGGGAATTACAATTATATCAACAATAGAGGCTCTTTTACTTACAGCAGCATTGACAACTGATGCATTTACAGCCAGTTTCGCTTATGGCACTAATAAAATTAAAATCCCCTTTTTATCACTTATGATTATTAATATAATCTGTACTTCTACTCTAATGCTTTCTCTTTTTATAGGCTATCTGATAAGACCATTTCTCCCTTCCCAACTAACAAACATAATTTGTTTTTTAATTTTATTGATTTTAGGAATCATAAAATTGTTTGATAGTTCTATTAAAACATATATAAGAAGAAAAAAAGGAATTAATACAAAGATAAATTTCTCTTTATTCCAATTGAATTTTATATTAACTATATATGCAGATCCAGAAGAGGCAGATTGTGATTTTTCCAGATCCTTATCGCCATTTGAAGCCGTGTCATTAGCCATCGCTCTTTCGTTAGATGGTCTTGCAGTGGGATTTGGCGCAGCATTATCTAATATAAATTATTTAGAAGTAATTGTTTTTTCTCTTCTACTTGGTATTATTGCTGTTAAATTAGGATTTTTTATAGGTAATAAAATAGCTGAAAAACTTTCTATTAATTTATCATATCTCAGTGGTATATTTCTAATACTGTTTGCCTTTATAAAACTTCATTAATTTTTTAATACACCATATAAACATAAAATAGATACCACATTTAAATGGTATCTATTTGTTTTACCTTATTGTTTTATTTTAATAAATTTCAAGATTACTCATCAGCATTTTGGTTATAGCAAAAACCATTGCCTCCTCCATGACCATTACCTTGACCTTGACCGTTGCCTTGTCCCTGTCCTTGTCCATTACCTTGTCCTTGACCCATATGTTGAGCTCCTTCACCTAAACCACAACATTCTGCTCCTTCACCGGAACAACCATTACCGGTTCCGTCACAAGACTCTTTATTTGTAGCTTCTTTAAATTCTTCCAATTTGCCTACATCATTTGCCATCATACCATATGTTTTTCCACTTTCAATTTTTTCAGAAACTACTTCCTCTAAAGACTTGCCGGTTATTCCTGCAAGAGCCTCTGCAGGTGTACTATAATCTGAAGCAGCAAATGCACTCACAGTGGAAACCCCCATCATCATTACTACTGCACCTATTGATGCAACTTTTTTTAAATTTTTCATATCATATCCTCCCTTTTTAAAAAAGTATTTTTAATATGTTCTTATAATACAAATTAAATATGACAAAATTATGTTTTTTTATTTATAAAAACGTGGTATTTTTTTAGCAAAGACATGATTTTGTCATAAGTTATTGCTATAATAAAATAAAAAATCATTTTGAGATTATGAGGTGAAAATATGCCATCAGTTTTAATAGCAGACGATAATAAACAAATTACATCTATTCTAGAAGAATACGTTAAAAAAGAAGGGTATACTTCAATTATTGCATTGGATGGTGAGGATGCTTTAAAAAAATTTCAGCAAAACAAGCCAGATATTTTATTACTTGATGTTATGATGCCTAAAATAGACGGATTTGAAATTTGCAGACAAATTAGAAAAACTTCAAGCGTTCCTATTATTATGATTACCGCACGAGGTGAAGATTTTGAGAAAATCATGGGTCTTGATATTGGAGCAGATGATTATATTGTAAAACCCTTCTCACCTTCTGAAGTTATGGCAAGGATAAGAGCAATCTTACGCAGAATAAATCAAAAGAAAGAATTAACTCAGCAAATATTTACATTTGATAATCTTTCAATCAATCTTGATGAATATACTGCCTCCATAAACTCACAAAATATTTTACTTACAAAAAAAGAAATTGAAATATTATGGACTCTTGCAACTAACAAAAACAGAGTATTTTCAAGAGATAGCCTTTTAAATACATTATGGGGGTATGATTATTATGGTGATAATCGTACTGTTGACTCTCACATTAAAAGACTCCGTTCAAAATTAGATGAATATGATCATCCTAATTGGGAAATAAAAACTATTTGGGGAGTAGGATATAAATTCGAGGTAAATTCAAATGTTTAAAAATAAAATTGCAGGCAAATTAGCATTATATTTTGCTGTATGCTTAATTGTCTTTTCTTTAATTATCGGAACATTATTCGTTATTCTTTTTAAAAATTATACTATAGAAATGCATAAAAATGATCTAAAAGAGAGAGCTGTTGAAATTTCCCAATCCCTCTCTAATTTCATGTCAGGTACTCAAGAAAAACAAGGAAATCACGGAAGTCATGCAGGTTATGGTGCTTATCTTCAATATATAAACGATATCGCAATGTCTGATGTATGGATTATCGATGAAAATTACCAATTAATTACCAAACCAGACGGACATTATAATCAAATTACTTATAAAGATCTTCCAGAAAATGCTGATATTGTTATTAATAAGGTTTTTAACGGAGAAACATCCTTTAGTGAAAATTTCAGTCAAGTACTTAAAGTACCAACTTTAACTGTAGGCACACCAATAAAAAGTGGTGATAAAGTTATTGGTGTAGTACTTCTTCATTCACCTGTAGAAGGTATTAATTCCGCAATAAAAAAAGGTTTTATAATATTTGGAATAAGTATTTTTATTGCACTTATAATTTCATTTTTACTGTCTTTATGGCTATCTAAAAATTTTACCGATCCTATTATCAGTAAAGAAGCTGCTGAAGCATTAAAAAATGAAAAACTTCGCACCGATTTTATTGCTAATATTTCACACGAACTGAGAACACCTATCACAGTAATACGTGGATCTTTGGAGGCTCTGTATGACGAAGTTGTAACAGATCCTATTAAAGTAAAAGAATATCATCTTCAAATGTTGAATGAAAGTAAAAGTTTACAGCTCCTGGTTGGTGATTTACTTGATTTATCTCGTCTACAAAATACTGACTTTGCCATAGAAATGCAAGAAATTAATTTTTGCCATGTAATCGAAGATGCTGTAAGAAGTGCCAATCAAATAGCTGCAAAGAAAAACATAAAAATAAAATTAGAAATGGATAATAAAAATTATACTATATGCGGTGATTATGGAAGATTAAGACAAATGCTTTTAATTATATTAGACAATGCCATAAAATTTTCTAAGGAAAATGAAGTAATTGAAATTGTATTAAAAGATAGTATACTTTCCATCAGAGATTATGGAATAGGAATCCCTGAAAATGATTTGCCTTATATTTTCGATAGATTTTATAAATCTCGATCAGAACAAAATAAAACAGGGACAGGATTAGGTCTTGCCATTGCAAAACAAATTGCAACCAGACATGGTATTAAATTAGCAGCAGAAAATGCATATGAAAAAGGTGCAAAGTTTATTTTTAAATTGTGAGTTATTAATGTTATTATATAAATGAATCACCTTATATATTTTTGCTCATAATCTAGTATGAGGTGATTTTATGAATGCGTATAAACTAACTTTTTTAATAACAGTTATAGCAATCGCAGTATCAAAACATTTATCAAAAGAACAAGTCTTTTTATTATCATCTATTACAAGGCAAATGTCGGATACTCTTATAACTATATCTAAAAATGAGTTTATTGAAAAGAAATTTTAATAATATGCTTTTTAATTACTTGCATAAATTTAAATATAATACCATAGAATACATTATATTTTATAAGGTGGTATAAGTATAATGACACATATTTTTAAACCAAAAGCTTTACTTACAAGTATTTTAATCAGTTTAGGAGTAGGATTTATTTCCTCCTTGTTAACAAAAAATAATATAAATCTATATGGAGAAATAGTAAAACCTTCTGTTTCTCCTCCAAGCTTTGTCTTCCCTATAGTATGGACCATTCTTTTTATACTTATGGGTATTTCAGCTTACTTAATTTATATATCAAATTCTTCTTATAAGAATACCGCACTAAAAATTTATGTAGCACAGTTAATTGTAAACTTTTTATGGTCTATCATTTTCTTTAATTTGCAAATGTATTTATTCGCTTTTATTTGGTTATTATTTTTACTTACTCTTATCATATTAATGATTGTAAGTTTTTCAAAAATAAACAAGTTGGCCGCTTATTTACAAATTCCTTATTTGATATGGGTAATATTTGCCGGTTATTTAAATTTAGCTATTTACTTATTAAATAAATAGAAAATATTTTAAGAATTTTAAAACCCAATTTTGATACCAAAATTGGGTTTTTATTTATAAATATATTTTGTTTTTTAATTTCTATTATGTAAACTTAAGTTTATAGTTTCAAAACATTTTAGAGCAGCGTTTTTCCCTTAATTTTAATGCTCGTATTATTTTTACATATATAAATTTAGATGATATATAATTTTATAAAATTCTTATTTTTCAACGTTTATAGTAATATTAAACAAAACATTTACTTTTCTATACACAGAAATTTTATACTTATTGATAACCAATATTTTATACATGTGTTCGTTTTATATTATTTATTTCTTTAATAAAAGAATTGCTTTATGGATTACAAATTTTACAAGGTTTATATCCTTCTTTTACAGCATCCTCTCTGGATTTAAAAAATACAACATTCCTGTCGGCTATTTTAGCCCCTGCTCTGCAATCTAAAGTATGAAATTTTTTAGTTTTGATATTTCCGATATATACTGCTTCTCTTTCTGATACAGTCCCTCTGTTTAATGTATATATACGCGATGGCTCTTCAATAGCTCCTGCATCATTTGCAGTTAAATTATTGCTGACATTAAAACTGTATGTTGTCCCATCAGTAGACATTATAATATCTCCACTTCTAAAGGTTCCATATAAGGATGAGCCTGCTTGCAATAATCGGGAAATCACATTCTCGTTTGGAAGATAAAAATCATTATCAATTCCTGCTGATATAATAGACACTTCCGGTTTTACTATATCTAAGAATTCTTGTGAAGTTGCTGTTCTTGAACCATGGTGCCCCACCTTCAATACATCAACATCAAAAAATTTATCTAAATTATCTCTTTCAACCGTTGTCTCTAAATCTCCCATAAATAATACTTTTACATTATTATAATCTATATAGCTTACAATGCTGTTTTCATTTGGTGTATCATAAATATTATCCATAGGCAAAATTTTAAACAAAGCTCTGTTTCCCATGTCTATTGCCGTATCAGTCACAGTTAAGTAATTACAATTAGGTTCCGAATTAACTGCAGAAATATATTCCTTGTATATATCAGTTGATGCTGTTCTTCCGTTGTCTATAATCTCATCTACTTCATAAGCCTTTAAAACATCAATCAAACCTCCGATATGGTCTTGATGTTCATGTGTAGCTAATACTAAATCTAAATCTCCATCTAAATAAGGCTTAATATACTCTATAACCTTTTTAGACGAGTTTTTCATACCTCCGTCTATTAATATTTCAAAGTCATTGTAATCTATAAAAATACTATCCCCTTGACCAACATCAATAAAATGAATATACATTATATTATCTGCATTACTTAAAACTACAACAGTATCTTTATTCTCATCCCACCTGACAGAAGCTCCAAAAGCCTCAAGCACACACCGAATTGGGAGATATGTTCTGTTATCCTTAATAATCGCTGCTGTATCATTGGGAATTATTTCTGAATTTTTATATATATAATTCTTCCCTATAGGGATTTCCACTCTTATTCCATTTTTTTCTGCAATTGCCACTTGCCCTTCTTCATCCCAATGCACAGTTGCTCCAAATTGTTCCATAACAGCTCTGAAAGGTACTTGCATACGATTAGCTTCATCTACAAATGGAGATTCATAATCATTATTGAATTTTACTTGCTGTCCATCAATTTCTATATCCATAGCAAATACAGGAGCTGTCCATATGATTATAAAAATAAAAGACATTATAGTTGAAATTAATTTTCTCATTTTCACCGCCATCCATTTTGTGGAATTTAATCATCAATATACTTAACTACGAAATAATACCTCATCCATAACAATAAAACAATAACTTTTCCATCATAATTAACATTATAAATGTAATTTAATAAAAAATTGGGGACATAATAAAATAAAAAAGAAAGAGGTGTTATACATGGCAGTCTCACATAAAGGTGCAATAAGTTTTGGTTTAGTTCATATCCCTGTAGGACTATACACTGCTACAAGAGACAATGATATACATTTTAATCAGTTGTGTAAAGAAGATAATAGCCGAGTAAGATACAAAAAAGTATGTGCCGGATGCGGTAAAGAAGTATCGTCTGACGATATTATAAAAGGCTTTGAATATGATAAAGATAAATATGTTATTGTAACAGATGAAGATTTTGAAAAAATCAAAACAGAAAAAGATCGTACAATTCAAATCTTACATTTCTCAGATCTAAAAAGTATACAGCCTATTTACTATGATAAAACCTACCATGCGGTTCCCGAAACAGGAGGAGAAAAAGCTTTTGAACTTCTGCGGGAAGCTATGAAACAGGAGAACAAGGTTGCCATAGCAAAAACAGTTATGGGAAACAGCGAAACATTATTATGTATTATCCCAACTGAAGATGGAATTTTTATTGAAAAGATGTTCTTTTCCGATGAAATCAAGGAAATACCTAAAGCATATACAAAACCGGATGTAAATGAAAGTGAGCTTACTATGGCAAAAACATTAATAGACTCCATGGTAAAGCCTTTTGAGCCCAAATTATATAAGGATGAATATCAAGTACGCTTAAAGCAATTAATAGAAGATAAAATTGCAGGAAAAGAAATTATTGCATCAAAAGCAAAAGATAAAGGAAATGTTATTGATCTTATGGAAGCTCTGCAAAAAAGTATAGAAGAAGCAACGCCTGTTAAAAAGAAAAAAAGTACTAAGAAAAAACAAGGTGCTTAGATGGATATTTTTGAATCAAAATCTTAAATCATTGCTTATAAGCTTAGAGAGTTCACCTTTTGATAAAATTAATTAGATTTTCCAAAATTAAAATATCTCCGCCATTTTTAAATATCCCTAAGAGAAGTAACAATAAAAATGTTGCTTGGATTGTTCCAACCCTTTTATGTACGGTTAAATACATGCAAAAAACTTCTTCCGCTTCTTTAAGACAGCCAGTATTTAAAGGACTTGGACGTGATAAAGAAACTAAAGATTGTAAAATTAAAAATTAATAAAAAGTTTTATAAATGGAAAAAACAGAAGTAGTCTACTTACTGCTTCTGTTTTATTGTGAACAGTATTTTTTTGTTATTACTGCTTTTCAGAGCAATTTTTGCAGTCATCTAAGCTGCTGTTCTGATCTTTGTTTTGGTCAAAATTCTTCAACTGCTTTTCTTTACTTCTATTTGATTCACTCTTTTGTAAATCATCTATTCTGTTATTATCCATTTTTATCACCTCCATAAGTATTATTATCATTAAACTGATAAATATACTCTAATCTTATAGAAATTTAGTATTTTTTAATATTTTACACCCTACCCCTTATTATAAAATCTTAAAAATATGGTATAATAATATTAAAGGAGGCAAAAAATGAATAAAAATTTGATGAAGTTTAAATTATGCTCTTATCGGCAAGCTCTGAAAAAAGCTATTGAAAAGAATGATAAAAATGCCATAAAATGTTGGAAAGCCGATATTAAATCCTTAAAACAAGAAATTGAACATACTGTATAATTTAAAACGAAAAAGAAGTTATTGACTTCTTTTTTTGTGTTTGTATATTATATAACATTAATATTCTATAGTATATTTTTCAACATCCTTTATCTCCACAAATTTTAATTGTTTCAACACTTTTCCACACATCCTGATAATTTGTATACAATTTTATCCAATTATAGTTGTGGATAAAATTTAGATATATAAACCTCTACTTTTCAATATTTATTTATTGTTCTTAAAATAAAAACTATAATTATCCACAGTTTTATTACTTTAAGTATATAATTAGAATCTTACTTTAATTATTTATACATTAAAAGTTTTAAAAATATAATAATTCACATAATATAAAAGTCTAACATAATATATAAAGTACTTACCCTAAACATGAAGGGAGGTATTTTCTATGAGATGTTGTTGTAGATGTTACTGCAGATGTTATTGCAGGTGTTGTTGTAGGTGTTGTTGCAGATGTTGCTGTTGTAGATGTTGCTGCAGACGTTATTGCTGCTAAGATCATGAATGTTGAAACTGATAGTTAAAATATATAATAACTGAATTTAAAATTAATAATAAATTAAATTTTTTAATATAGAAGCATCCTCAGTTAATTGAGGATGCTTCTTATTATGAGGTAATTAATTATTTTTTAAATATGTTAAACTATAAAACTAAGTGTAACAGTTAATGATAATATAAAATAGCTCTTAATAAAAACTTATTTTAAAATTTTTACTCCAAAACTATAAACTTGAAGGTTAAATATAACTAAGAGTAATTTATACAAATGAATACGAGTGGCATAGATGACTTTATAGCTTAGTATATTTTAGTATATTATCATAGGAAAATTATTCTAAAAAATATATTGACAAATTTATTAATTTATATTACCGTATTATTGTACTAGTTTATTAATACAATAATACAATGAGAACTTTTATTTTATAATATATTGTAATATTAGACAATATAAAAATTAAAATAAAAGTTAACTTATTTATTCTTTTGTAGTAAACTTAGTTTAAAGACCTATTTAAAATGAGAAGGAAAGGAAAATAATATTTATGAAAAAATCTTTTAAAATTTTTATTGTTGTAGCTTTAATTTTATCACTTACATTATCGGGGACCATAACAGCGCTCGCTTCTGATTCCAATGCAATAAAGGTACAATATAACGGAGAAAATATTGCTTTTACAGATGCTTATGCAAAAATAGTTAACGGAAGAGTAATGGTACCACTACGACAAACTCTTGAAGCTATGGGAGCAGATATAACATATGATTCAAAAACCAAAACAATATCCGCTAAAACAAATGAAAAAGAAATTTCATTTGCTGTAGGAGAAAAAAATATTACTGTAATTCAAAATGGAAATAAATCTATAAAAAATATGGATGTAGCTTCATTTGTTGATAAAACCTCAAATAGAACTTACGTACCTGTTCGATTTATTGCCGAAAGTATGGATTACTGTGTTGGTTGGGATAAATCAGAAAAAACAGTGGTTATTATTGATTGTAGTAACTTATTTGAAAATGTGGATAAAGATTTTTCTATAATCAGTAAACTTTTCAAAACAAATCTTGATCTTGAAAAAGCATACAAAACAACAGGACAATTTGATTATGATTTTTCTATTTTTGAAAATGAAGAAACACAATTTTCTCCAATAGAGGTTTCAGCTACAGGTAAAGTAAGCGGTATTCAGCAAAAACTAAATGCAGAGTTAGATATGAATTTAACTTTAAATATGGATAAAATGATATCAAAATTATCAGAAGAAGAAAAAACTGAATTACAACCTTTTTTAGATATGGCTAATGACTTAAACATGAAAATTAGAATGAATGGAGAAACAGGAAATACATATATGAATTCCCCTGTATTTAGCCAATTAGACCCTAGTATTGATGAGAATACATGGTATAAAATGAATATTTATGATATGTATGATAATATGGGCATAGATATTAAATCAATAATTGATATGTCTTATTCAAATGTTAATATTTCTGAAGTATTTGAGAAATTATTATCAATGAGCAATTCGGATGTCAATGTAAACACATATAATGATATTAAAACTGCATATTCATTTGCAAAAGATCTTATTGGAGATACTGCTTTTAAAACAACTAAATCCGGGTCAATTACTACGTATACTCTAGATTTAAGCAAAACATCTATACTTTCATCATTAGCAAAGACAGCTATAAAAGAAGGTGTTTCAACAGATTCTATGGATTTAGACAGCCTAAAGGATACTCTAAGCAATAGTAACTTCAATGCAACTATAACTATAAAAGAAAAAAATGGTGTATTAAATGATTATAGTTTAAAAGGAAATTGCACAACTGATGATATTCAATTCTCTTTAGATATGTCAGGTGACCACAAAAATTCTGATGTAAAAATGACAATAAATCAAGAAGATAAGTTTAATATTAATATTAAAGCAAATTCCAGCATAACAGAAACTACAGAAGTTCCAAATGTTGAAGTACCAACAGACGCAAAAGTAGTAGATTTCCCTATGTAATAAATATAAGATTTAAAATAAACTAAATAAAAATGCAGGTTCCTTATTTTATAGTGAACCTGTTTTTTTAATGTTACTTTATAAGTTTTTATCAGAGCTTTTTTGGTAACAATATCAAAATAACATTATAAACATGGCTGTACTGTAAAAAAATGCGAGCGGTATAGATAGTAGTACTAAATATACTTTTGCTCTTGTGCATCGCACTGAATGAAAATTCACTAAAACTCTTACTGTAGCTGCACTTGACAAAAAGGCTACTATAAATAAGCTTGACAAAGAAAATGATAATAGTGAAGTCCTATCCCAAATTAACTGGGTATCGGTAATAGACATTATAAACAAATTTAAAAAAGCCCTCACAACAATCAAAAACAGAGCAGTATATCCCAATCCCTTGAAATATCCATTTTTCCAATTATCATTGCAAATTTCTTTCCTTTTTTTATAAAAAATTATTATAGTTGAAATCACTAACTCTATTAGTATCCATACGGGGATAACATACCATGCTCCTGTCCATAAAAAGACATCCCACCAATCTTTTAAATTAAATAATAATTGTTCAATTATCATCATATTATTTTACCTTCCCTAATTGGCAATCAGAAATACCTTTATTATTAGGTCAATTAAAATTCTTGAACTAATCTTTATGAAGAACCCCCGACCTTTACATTCAATCTGATACAAAAAATCGTGATTAATCGCCATTAAACGATATGATTAAACCCTGTATATTTCAACGTTTATAAACATTCGTGAAAAATCGTGATTAATCGTCATTAATTACTCATGTGGGAAAAATATGGGAAATTTTTAAGAAAGCAAGTATGTTTTATAAAGTGTCTGCTCTTACATATAGTTTTTTATCAATTAATTTATATTCAGTAAAAAGTCCTTGCGATCCATATGGAACATTAATACTGTGCTCCTGTTTATCAAATTTAATATTTTGTTGTCCATTTATTCTTCCAACCAAAATAAATGGCGTCTCTTCTTCTAATGATACTCTATAAACTAACGTTTCCAGGTTTATACACAAATCTCCTAAAGAAACAATAACTTCATCCACTTCATCCCCATCCAAATCACAACACGTAATTTGAATGTAATACCCTTCTTTTACTTCTCCTAACCCATATTGATCAAATGCCTCATCAATTTCAAAATCATAAGCAAAATTAATTCCGTAATTACCTTTCATTCCACTTACAGAAATACCATTTGGATGATTTCTTCCAATAATAAAAGTTTCATCTTCTCCGTCATTATCAATATCGCATATTATAGACGCTTCTTTTCCTTCAATAATTGATGTGCTATCCAAAATAGTATATGCACTACATTCTCCTTGAAAGAGTACATTATCGCCTTCTATTATTATTGTATTCTTTTCTTTTTTAGAATCCGTTTTATTTTCTTTATCAACTGCATTTGAAGAACAACCTGAAGTTAGTAAAATACCAATTATGAAAAATATCATTAAAAAGTTCTTAGCTTTGATCATTACTTATGCCCTCCTAATAATTTATCCTACCCATTAAATTTATTATTAACTAGCCCTTTCACATATCTATAATACCACATTATTCCATTTTATGTATTATATAAATTATAAAAACTTTATCACCATAGCTTGTATAAGTCATCTTGCTTGATAAATTCAATACATTTTTCCCTTTTGCTTGATTTAAATATTTCCAAAAACCTAAAAAAGCCAGCCAAGGATTTCTCCCCAGCCGGCATCATGATATCTTATAATCTTACTATACATTCACTCTAACATAAATCTGATAAGTTTGTCCTTCTAGTTCTCCTTGAATAATAGCAAGTCCTTTTTTTACTGCTGTCACTTTTCCGCTTGCTGATACTATGGCTACGCTTTCATCCATAGATGTCCAAGTTACTAAACTGGGATCATCAGATAAATATAGATTAGAGTTATCTCCTGCTTTTAAATGAACTGCCAAACGCATTTCATCCGCGGTACCCTCCACTACTTTTACCGGTATATATTCCTTGAATGTTCCATCTGCATTTTCAGCATAAATATCAGCTTGTCCCTCACCAACTGCTGTTACTTTTCCGTTAGCATCCACTGTGGCTACGGCTTCATTTGTAGAACTCCATGTGAAATTGGTATTATCTGTTAAATTGTATGATACACTTAGCTGAACAGTTTCACCTGTATTTAGTAGTACAGATAGTTTATTATCTGTATCAGTACTATCTCCTATTTTTAGAGATTCCATTGTATTTAAGTTATCGCTTATACTATTTCCACCCATTACGTAAAGTTTTCCATTTACTATTACAGAGCCATGCATAATTCTTATTTCAGACATAGGTATTTCTTTAGTCCATGTATCGTTTGTAATATCATAAATGTAAACTAAATTCGAAGAACTACCGTTGATTCTGCCACCAGTAACATAAATATTATTACCGTTTGCACATGCTGATAATTCTGTTTTCTTATTAGGCATCTCTGAAACTTTTGTCCAATTATCTTCCTCTATATCATATTTATATATACATTTAGACGTAGCTGCAGAACCTCCACCTATTGAATAAATATTATTTTCTATAGATACAATACCATTATAACCTATATTACCAATATCTGATCCGGTTGTCCATACCCCAGTTATTGTATCAAAAATTTGTACATTAGTTAATTTACTTTCACTATTATACATAATAAAATAAACCTTATTATTTACCGCTACAGCTGAAAATCCTTCTACGGTTTTTATTTGGGGTACATCTTCACTACTTGTCCATGTATTTGTTTTAGTATCATAAATCTGCATAACAGGTATAGTATAGTTTTCATCTATACCAAACATATATATTTTTTCTCCAACAACAGCACACGTTGAAAATTTTTTAGGAATAGGCACAGATGCTCCTGTTTCCCAAGTACCTGTTGTCGTATTATAAATTTCATTTAATTCAGGAGAATATCTCCCCCCTATGGTATAAATCTTATCACCCACTGTTGCTACAGAAAAATTTATTTTACCTTTTGACATAGGTGCTTCTTCCTGCCACCCTTCTTCTCCATCTGCCCAGGCGCTAACTCCTGATATGCTTAATACCATACATAAAGTTAAAAAAATTGTTAATAATCGTTTCATTTCTTCCTCCCTTTTGTTACTATAATTGTTACAATATAATTTTCTAGAATATATTACCATTTAAGTAAATTATATAACAGTCTGTTTTTCCATAATTTTCTATAATATAATTGATTGTTTAGGATGATTTTCTATAAAACAAAAAAAGCCAGCTGAGTATTATCAACTTTTCTTAGTCAATAGCCTCACTCCAATCCATATATTTTCTAGGTATTAAATATTCTTTTATATTTATAATTCTTCATCTCGTCTTCTACTTTAAATATTATGTTAACTTTCATTTATTACATTAGAACAGTTTTCAACAACCCCTTTGTCCCTATATTTTAAGAACTATGACAATTTTCCACATCATTTTTAAAATTGTATACGATTTAATCCAAATATGACTGTGCATAACTATTCTCATCTATAATCAATCATTTTCAACGTATACGCTATTTTCATGACAAAGCAGCCTTTATTTTATCCACAGTTATTTTTATATTATCAATAATACAATTTAAAACTTGTCCACATATCAACCGTTTTTGTCCACTTATTAAATATCTAATAGTTATTTGTTACTTATATTTATAATTTTGTATGATATAATTTATTAAATATGTAATTTTAAATAATACTCGTCCAAAATCCAGAAAAGAGGATAAACATGATTAAAAAGTCTAATTTTACAAGAATAAATATCGCAAAAATAATTTATTTTTTATCTAAAATCGCAATAATAATATACTTGGGGTATGGTTATATCTTCTTTGGATTTAAGTGGATGACATTACCTTGGTGGTTTGGTATTGCCTCTATTTTTATACCTTTATCTTTAGTAAACATAATAGATCGTGGTTTTAATGAACGTCAGATTGATTATTTATCAGGAAGGTGGAAGGCATTGCCTCTTATATCTGAACTATGTGCTTTTCTTATCTTAGCTTTATTTTTAATTTTATATGTTAACAACTCTATACCAAAATTAATACTCGTGCCCTTACAAATAATTGTAGGACTCTATTTTCTTTTTTCTGATGTTATTATTAAAAAATTGCATTCTTACTTTTATAAATTTAAATCTTATGAATAGCTAAAAACTAATTATTTGTTGTTATAAATTTTAGTTTGTCTAATAGAGTAGAGAAATAATTGCAAAGAATTATTTCCCTCTCGTTGAACCGTACGTACGGGTCTCGTATACGGCTCTACAATTTATATTCCAACATTTCTTAGATAATAATTTAAAGGATTGAGCAAGCCAGCTCTATCCTTTATTTTTGTTTCAAGTAGTGTAGGATTTAAAATGTAATTCACTACATCCATACTGCATCTTTTGTACCAACCCAACCTTGAATTGGCAACCTTGAAAATACTTTCTTTATTAAACCCATTCTTATATTTTCTGTTCAAGTATGCTAGATTACGAAAAATGGTACTTGGCTTTTTCCATTGTTTTATAACAATTACTCTTATTTTATGTCTTAGCCATTGACCAAACTCATTCATAAATTGTTTCATCATTCCGATTCTAAAGTAATTTATCCATCCCATAACTATTTGATTTACTCTTTTTATAGTTACTGCCAACGGTCTTGCATTTGCTTTTCCTCTTTTGAGATATTCACGCATTACTTGATATAGCTTCGCTTTCTTCTCATTTGTAGGCTTAACTTTCCATTGGCCACCATTCTTTAAGAATGTGAATCCTAGATACTTACTTCTCATCGGTCTGACCACTTTGGATTTAGTTG